>CAZCNF010000012.1:0-52441 GCA_964500135.1 uncultured Porphyrobacter sp. | reverse complement strand
CGGGAAGCCCTCCGCGATCCATGCTGCCTCGATCGCCCGCAGGATCCGCGCCACTTCCGGCCCGGCGGTGATTCCGCGCGCCACGATCTCGCCGCCCTTCAGCGGCAGTTGCGGCACTTCCCAGCCAACCAGCTGGCGGGCGTCACCGCCCTGCAGCAACACCCGGTCGATCGCCACCTCGATGCCTTCGCGATAGGCAAGCGCGCGCAGATCCTGCAGGTCGTCAGGGTTGCGCGCCGCCACCGCGACCAGATGCCCGCGCTGCGCCCGCGACAGCCGCAGCCGCGCCGCGACATTCTCGGCCACATCGCTGACCGGGGGCAGCAATGCGGCCATCCGCCGCATCGGTTCGGGGGCGATGCCCTGCTGATACTCGGCCGCGATCATCCGCGCCAGCGCGTCGAGATGCTGCGCCGTGGCTTCGGGCAGGACCACCTGCAGCACGCCCAGCCGGTGCATCCGCGCCACGGTGGCGTGGGGATCGGGCAAGCCCAGCAGCGCGGTGAGCTCGGTTGCGATCCGCTCGCGGCTGAGGCCCTTGAGCGTCGGGGCGAGTTCGGCGCAGGCCACTTCGGCGTCTTCGTCAAGTTCCGACCCGAACCTCGCCTGGAAGCGGAAGTAGCGCAGGATCCGCAAATGATCCTCGCGGATCCGGTCGTGCGGATCGCCGATGAAGCGCACGCGGCGCGCCGCAAGATCGTCCAGCCCGCCGAAATAGTCCGAGATCTCCAGCGTCTCGGGATGGGCATAGAGCGCGTTGATGGTGAAATCGCGCCGGGCCGCATCCTCTTCCCAGCGCTCGGCGAATGCCACGGTTGCGCGGCGCCCGTCTGTCGCGACATCGCGCCGCAATGTGGTGATCTCGACTGGCCCGCCTGTGAGGATCGCGGTCACGGTGCCGTGCTCGATGCCGGTCGGCACGGTGCGGATCCCTGCGGTGCGGCACAGTTCGATGACCTGTTCGGGCAGCAGCCTGGTCGCACAGTCGACATCGTTGACCGCGATCCCCAGCAGGCTGTCGCGGATTGCCCCGCCGACCCAGCGGATGTTGTCCGCTCCCAGCGCCGTTGTGAGCGCGCGCAGCCCATCGCGCCGGGTCCAGGCGGCATCGGCCAGGCTAGCGAACATCGGCCAGTTCCTCGGGCGCAATCCGGCGCGCCAGATTGGCGATGATGGCAGCGGTCACGCCCCAGATCCGGAACCCCTCGTAATGCAGTTCGAGATAGCGCCGCATCTGGCCGCGCCAGAACACCTCGTGGGTGGTCCAGTGCTCGCGCTCGAGCAGCAGCTGCAGCGGGGCCTCGAACCACGCTTCCACCTCGGACGGATTGGGGCGCAAGTCGAGATCGGGCGGGACCACGCCCAGCACCGGAGTGACGTTGAAGCCGGTGCCGGTCTGGTAGCGGTCGGTCGGCCCGATCACGCGCACGTGGCGGCGATGCAGCGCGATCTCTTCCTCGGCTTCGCGCAGCGCGGCAGCCACCGCATCCTCGCCCGCATCGATCTTGCCGCCGGGAAAGGCGACCTGGCCGGGATGGTCGCGCATGTCGCGCGGGCGCTGAGTCAGGATCACGCCCGGCTCGGGCTTGTCGGTCACGGCGATCAGCACGGCGGCATCGGCGCTGCGCCCAGCCTCGGCAAAGCGCACATCGGTCAAGAGGTCGGGGATGTCGCGGCGATGGCCCTCGTCATAAAGCCGCGCCAGATGGTCGAACAGTGCGCTCATGCCCCCGCCACCGCTATTCGGGGAGCAGCGAAAAGCGCAGGCCCAGGCTTTCGACCGTCCAGTCGTCGCCCTCGGCCAGAGCAATCTCGGCCAGCTGCTGGTAGGTCGAGCGGTTGAGCCGCGCCTCGCAACCGCGCCGCACTGCGAGATACAGCGCCGGGGTCGCCGGGTCGCCCGCCGCGCGCAAACGATGTTCAGGTCCCGCGATCACCAGCTCGTCGGTGTTGAGCCGGAACGCCAGCCCGCCCTCGCGCCGCACCACGTCGACCGCGATGAAGGCGGCATCCTCGACTTCGATCGCGGCCTTCTCGAACGGGGTGACGAGCCAGTGGTGGCCCGCCTCGTCGCGCAGCAACAACCCGGCAAAGGCGCGCACCATCGCGCCGCGGCGGATCGGCTCGCCTTGGTGGAACCAGGTGCCGTCAGCGGCGATCCGCATTTGGCTCTCGGTGATCTGGCCAGGCGTCCAGCTTTCAACCGGAGGCAGCCGGCGCGCCGCGACCTCGGCGGCGATCTGCGCCAGGCTCATCTCGGCCAGGTAGGGCGGCGGGTCGTAGGGCATTGCGCCGCGAGCGATGCCAGATTGCGGCTAATCCGCCAAGTCCCGCGCTGCGGCGGCGGGCAGCCAGGGGCCCAGCATGCCCTCGGCCGGAAGCACGGCGGGGTTGTCGCAGCGCGCCAGCAGCCGGTGCCGCTCGAACGGCCCGGGGCAGTGCCAGCCCTGCGTCTGCTGCGCGGTGAACCCGAAGAAGCGCCCGTAATAGTCCTCATCGCCGATCAGCACTTGCGGCAGCGCCCCGCCGGGGGGAGAGGCCAGCGCCACCGCTTCGAGCGCCGCCAGCATCAGCGCCTTGCCATAGCCTTCGCCCTGGTGTTCGGGCAGCACCGCGACCGGGCCCACCATCAGCATCGGATGCGGGCGCCCGGCCGGATCGGTCAGCGCCACCGGCCAGACCTGGATCGTGCCCACCAGCAGGTCGGCCTCGTCGAGGGCAGCAAAGCTCAGCGCTTCGAGCCAGCGCGTCCCCTCGCGGATGCGATATGCGGTGCGGCCATGCCGATCCGGCCCGAAGGCGCTATCAAGCACTGCCTCGATCATGTCGGGCTCGACATTCGCCAGGGGGATCAGCGTCGCCATTGCGCGGGCGCGCTTAGGCGGCGTGGCCCGCCCTGTCGATGCAAATCGTGCGCTGCGCCGGCCGGCTTACTTCGCGGTCACCTTGAGCAGACGGGCATCGGGACCATCCTCCAGCACCCACAGTGCGCCGTCCGGCCCTTCATCGACCGAGCGCAGCCTGCCGCCGAGCTTGTAGCGCGCGGCTTCCGTGGCTGTCGCGCCGTCAATGCTGACCCGCACCAGCGCTTCGGCGGCGAGCCCCGCGATCAGCGCCTGGCCCTTCCACGCACCGAACATGTCGCCGCGATAGACGATCATGTCGCCCGGCGCGATCACCGGGGTCCAGTCGATCGCCGGCTTGGCAAAGCCGTCATCCGGGCTGTGGTCAGGGATGTTCTCGCCGTCGTAATGGTCGCCGTTCGAGCGCACCGGCCAGCCGTAATTGGCGCCGGCTTCGACCAGGTTGAGCTCGTCGCCGCCTTCGGGGCCGTGTTCGACTTCCCACAGCCGTCCCTGCGCGTCCCAGTCCATGCCCAGGATGTTGCGATGGCCCCACGACCAGATCTCGGCGCTGGCGCCGCCCTGCCCGGCCAGCGGATTGCCCGCCGCCGCCGTGCCGTCGAGATTGAGCCGCACGATCGAGCCGATCGTGTTGCCGGTATCCTGCGCCGGCTGCATCTTCTGCCGGTCGCCGCTGGCGACGAACATGTAACGTTCGTCGGGCGAGAACCGGATCCGGTGCGAATAATGGCCGCGCCCCGTTACCTTGGGTGTCTGCCGCCAGATCACTTCAAGCCCGGCGATGGCGCAATCGCCCGCTTCGGCGCAGGTCAGCGTGCCGCGCCCCACCACGGCGCCGCGTGTGTCGTTGTCGCCGGCTTCGGCCCAGCTGAGATAGATCGTCCGGCTGCCCAGGCTTTCAGCCGCTTCGCTGGCGAGAAACGCGATATCGCCCAGGCCGCCCTGGCCGCCGAAATCGACCTGCGGCGCGCCGGTGATGGCGAACTGGCGGCCAGTGGCGGTATCGATCCCGCGCAGTTCGCCGGCCTTGAGCGTCACCACCAGCACCTCGGTGCCCGGCACGAAGGCGGCCGCCCAAGGGCGTTCGTAGCGGGCGACTTCGGCGACCTCCAGACCGCTCTCGGCGGGAGTGTCCACATTGGCGTTGGCCCCGCAGCTTGCGAGCAGGATCGCGGCGGGGAATAGGGCGGGAGAGGATTTCGAGATCATGGTCATGCTGGCATCAACTCCGCAAATCGATTTCGGTGCCCGGCCGCTGATCGTGGGGGTCGACGAGGCCGGTCGCGGCCCGCTGGCCGGGCCGGTGGTGGCCGCCGCGGTGGTGCTGGGCGAGCCAGTGCCGCAAGGTCTGGCGGATTCCAAGCAGCTTTCCGCCAAGCGGCGCGCCGCGCTCGACGAATGCATTCGGGCGAGCTGCAACTTCGGCCTCGGCGTGGTCGAGCCCGACGAGATCGATCGGCTCAACATCCTGGTGGCCACCATGCATGCCATGACCCGCGCAGTGGCGCAGCTGGTCGAACGGCTCGGCCGCGAGCCCGATGCGGTGCTGATCGACGGCAACCTGACCCCACGCGGGCGCTGCGATGGCTGGCGCTGGCACGGCGCTCGTGCGATCGTGGGCGGTGATGCCAGCGAAGCGGCAATCTCCGCCGCATCGATCGTGGCCAAGGAATGGCGCGACCGGTTGATGTGCCAGGCTGCTGCCGCGCATCCGCACTATGGATGGGATCGCAACAAGGGCTACGGCACCGCCGAACACCTCGAGGCGCTGCGCCGCCACGGGCCCAGCCCGCTCCACCGCAAAAGCTTTGCGCCAGTGGCGCAATTGGCGCTGCTATAGAGTCCTTCGCGCAACACCGCAGCATATCGAGTCTCGCGAAACCTATCGGACTCAATATCTTGTGGGGGACTCTTTTCGTTCTCCCTCAGCTAACGCGGTGTTAACCATATTCGCCGATCATTTGGTGCTTGACCCGGAGTCCGCGAGGACTCACCCTGTGGATAACTATCTGAGGGGAATGCATCATGGGGGTCCTCGAGACCGCTAAGGCGCGCGATCTGCGCGCCCGCACTGCTGTTGCCGCCGCGCCCGCGGCCGTGCCGGGCCTGCCGTTGGGGCAGATCCTGTCGGGCGATTGCATCGAAGCGATGCGTTCGCTGCCGTCGGCCTCGGTCGACTGCGTGTTCGCCGATCCGCCCTATAATCTCCAGCTGGGCGGTGATCTGGCCCGGCCGGATGGCAGCGCGGTGGACGCGGTGACCGACCACTGGGACCAGTTCGAAAGCTTCAAGGCCTATGACGACTTCACGCGGGCGTGGCTGGCCGAGGCGCGGCGCGTGCTCAAGCCCGACGGTTCGCTGTGGGTGATCGGCAGCTATCACAACATCTACCGGGTCGGTGCGATCCTGCAGGACCTGGGCTTCTGGATCCTCAACGACATCGTCTGGCGCAAGACCAACCCCATGCCCAATTTCAAGGGCACGCGCTTCACCAATGCGCATGAAACGCTGCTGTGGGCAAGCATGGGCGAGAAGGCGAAATACCACTTCAACTACCGCGCCATGAAGACGCTCAACGACGAGTTGCAGATGCGCAGCGACTGGTTGCTGCCGATCTGTTCGGGTCCGGAACGGCTGAAGGAAGGCGGGCACAAGGTCCACCCCACGCAGAAGCCCGAGGCGCTGCTCTATCGCGTGCTGCTGGCCACCACCGAGCAGGGCGACGTGGTGCTCGATCCCTTTTTCGGCACCGGCACCACCGGGGCGGTGGCAAAGCGCCTTGGCCGGCACTGGATCGGCTGCGAGCGCGAGGATGTCTATCGCGAGGCCGCGCTGAAGCGGATCGAGAAGGAACTGCCGCTCGATGAAAGCGCGCTCACCACCATGCAGAGCGCTCGCTCGGCGCCCAAGGTGGCGTTCGGCGCGCTGGTCGAGGCAGGCTTCCTCAAGCCCGGGACCGAAGTGTTCGACAAGAAGCGGCGCTGGATCGCCACCGTGCGCGCCGATGGTTCGCTGGTATATGGCAAACAGACCGGCAGCATCCACAGCCTGGGCAAGGACTTGCAGGGCGCGCCGAGCTGCAACGGCTGGAGCTTCTGGCATTATGAAGCGGACGGAGATGTGAAGCCGATCGACGCCGCGCGCCAGCTTTACCTCCTGGCGACCGAGGATTGAGGCGGCTGTCCTACACGCGCTGCGTCTGGTAGACCTGCCCCATGTCGTGCCGCCGTTTGCCCGATCCGCCAGTCGCTGTGGGCAAAGCGGATGCGGCGCTTTTCTGCTTCAGCACAGTGGTGCATGCGGTGCGTGCCTTCCCGCCGGCTGAACCCGTGAGGACCGCTTGACCGATACCGTCTACATCCGCCCGATCACCCTTGCGCCCGGCCCGCAGGCGGTCGAGGGCCAGGCGGTGCGCCTGGCGGGGGGCATGGTCTATGCCCGCGAATTCGCGGTCATCCTGCGGCGCAATGGCGAAGTGGTGGAGCGCTGGCTCAGCGATCCGCGCGACCTGCCGGCGATCCTTGCAGCGCTGCCTGCCAGCGTGGCGGAAGAGGCACAGGCGCAGTGGCGCAATCTGGCGCTGGCGCATCCCCCGCTCCAATGCGGGTCGCGCACGGTGCGGCTCGACCAGCCGCAAGTGATGGGCATACTCAACGTCACGCCTGACAGTTTCTCCGATGGGGGCGAGTTCCTCGATCGGCCCGAGGCCGGGCGGGCGCATGCCGCCGCCATGCTCGAAGCGGGCGCGGCAATCATCGACATCGGCGGCGAGAGCACGCGCCCAGGGGCGCCGGCCACCTGGGAAGGCGACGAAAAGGACCGCGTGCTGCCCGCGATCGAGTATTGCGCCGCGATGGGCGCCGCGATCAGCGTGGACACGCGCCGCGCCGGCGTGCTCGAAGCGGCACTGGCGGCGGGCGCGCACATCGCCAACGACGTCTCGGCCATGCGGCACGATCCGCGCAGCCTGCCGCTGGCCGCCTCGGCCGGGTGCCCGGTGGTGCTGATGCACGCGCCCGGCGACGGCGAGGACCTCCATGCGAACGGCGTATACGGCAATGTGGTGTTCGACGTGTTCGACTGGCTGAAGGTACGCCGCGACGCAGCGGTTGCGGCCGGCATCTCGCGCGCGAACATCATCCTCGATCCGGGCATCGGCTTCGGCAAGTCGCTGGCGGACAATCTCGCGCTGCTCAACGCGCTGCCGCTGTTCCACGCGCTGGGCCAGCCGCTTCTGCTGGGGGCAAGCCGCAAGCGGATGATCGGCGCGCTCTCGCACGAGGCGCCGGTCGGCGAGCGGCTGGGTGGCAGCATCGCGCTGGCCGTGGCGGGCATGAACGCCGGGGTGCAACTGCTGAGGGTGCACGACGTCGCACCGACCGTGCAGGCGCGCAATGTGTGGCGCGGCCTGCGCGATGCGGCGCTGACGGAGTTCGGCGACCTGCCCGGCTAGTCGCGCTCAGTCGCCGGGCGAGGCGGCGCTGCCTGCCAGCAGCCCGCCGTCGAGCGTCAGTTCGCTGCCGGTCATGTAGCCGCTCTCGTCGCTGGCGAGGTAGACGCACAGGGCGGCGACTTCCTCGACCGTGCCGAAGCGCTTCAAGGGCGTGTCGGCGACCATCGCCTTCAGCCGCTCCTCGCGGCCCGGCTCGTCGCCCAGCAGTGCGTCCCACATCGGCGTGAGGATCGCGGCCGGCTGGACCGAATTGCAGCGGATCGCCCAGCCGTTCTGCGCGGCATAGAGCGCGACCGACTTCGAATGGTTGCGGATCGCGGCTTTGGAGGCGGCATAGGCTGCCGCACCGGGAATTCCGACCACGCCCGAGCGCGAGGACATGTTGATGATCGAACCGGTGCCCTTCGCCTTCATCGCCCGCAGCGCGTAGCGGCAACCGAGAAACGTGCCGTCGGTGTTGACGGCGTGGACCGCGTGCCATTCAGCCAGGCTGGCGTGTTCGGGATCATGCGGCCCGGGCGAGTTCTCGAAGCCGGTGATGCCGGCATTGTTGACCAGCACGTCGATTTGCGGATGCGCCGTTTCCAGCCGCTCCCATTGTGCTTCATCGCGCACGTCAAGCTCGTGGAACGAGCAGCCGATGGCCTGGGTGGCCGCCAGGCCTTCTTCGACATCGATATCGGTCAGGATGACTTGCGCGCCCTCGCGGGCAAACGCTTCGCAGATCGCGCGCCCGATGCCGCGCGCGCCACCGGTGACAATGGCAATTTTTCCCTCAAGACGGGGCATATGGAATTCCTTTGTGCAAATGGTTCTTGGGCGCGGCACTCAGTGCGGCGCAGCAGGATGATGTCCGCCGGGGCGGTGTCACTGGACCAATTGCGGGACTCCCAAACAGGAGTTCCGGATAGCTCGCTCAGGCGGCGTTGTCGATCCCGAGATCGGCCAGCTTGCGGTAAAGCGTGGAGCGCCCGATCCCC
The DNA here is from genome assembly GCA_964500135.1 of uncultured Porphyrobacter sp. Classification (GTDB taxonomy): domain Bacteria; phylum Pseudomonadota; class Alphaproteobacteria; order Sphingomonadales; family Sphingomonadaceae; genus Erythrobacter. The sequence goes on along the minus strand of CAZCNF010000012.1, from coordinate 44,144 downwards.
AGCCGCCGGGCCACTTCGGTCATACGCCCGCGATAATGGCCGATGGCCAAGCGGATGACATCGGCCTCGATCTCTTCGAGCGGGCGCAGGTTCCCGTCTGCGGTGTAGAGCATTACCCCCGCGCCATCGTGTAGCGAACCCTCGCTGAGCTGCGGATGGCCCAGCAACTCGCTCAATTGCGGGAAGCTGTCGGCAGTCAGCGCTTCGCCATCGCAGAACACGGCGGCGCGGAACAGCACCGCCTGCAGCTGGCGGACATTGCCCGGCCAGTCATAGGCTTTGAGCAGTGCCAGCGCCGAATCGGCGATCGAGAGATGCCTGAGCCCGGGCTGTTCGCCGATGCGGGCCAGGAAATGGCGCGTCAGCGCGGCGATATCGCCCGGTCGCTCGCGCAGCGGTGGCAGCTTGATTGCGGTTTGGGCCAGCCGTTCGAGCAGTGCCGGATTGAACTTGCCGGCCTGGGCGAGCCGTTCCAGCGGCAGGTTCCCCGCGCTGAGCAGGCGGATATCGATACGGAATCCGTGGCTAGCGCCGAGCGGACGCACGATGCCCGTTTGGAGCATTTCCAGCAGCTTGGCCTGCAGATGTTCACTCAGCCGGTCAACTTCGTCGAGCACCAGCGTGCCCCCGTCGCATTGCTGGAGCGCGCCGATCTGGCGGTCGAACGCCCCGGCAAAGGCGCCGGGCTCGTGCCCGAACAGCACCGAATCGACCGAATTGGCGGGAACGCCGGCCAGGTTGATGATGCGGAACGGTGCCTTGGCCCGGGGGCTGGCGGCGTGGATCGCACGCATCAGCATTTCCTTGCCGGTGCCGCTTTCGCCTTCGATCAGCACATGCCCATGGCCGCGCGCCGCCTTGGCAGCTTGTGCCAGGGCGGTGCGGAACTTGGGTTCGGTGCCGACCATCGCGTCGAAATCGAGCCGGCCCGGTATCTTCTCGGTCAGCGGTTGCAGCTCGTCCTGTGCACGTTCGCGCTCGGTTGCGGCCCGCAGCGCCTCGAGCAGCCGGTCGGGCGCAACCGGCTTGATCAGGTAATCGGCGGCGCCTGCGCGCATTGCTTCGACCGCCAGCAGCGGCGAGGCGCTGGTAGTGAGCATCAGGATCGGCAGCGCCGGGCGGCGGCGCTTTAGTTCCTCGATCAACTGGCACGCGTCATCGCCGGGTACCCACTGGTCAAGGATGATCGCGGAAAGCTGCATGCCGTCGCGCGTGCCCAGCATGGCGATGGCCGTGTCGGGATCGGCCGCCACGATCGTGCGCCAGCCCTCGCGCGCTGCAAGCGCGCCGATCAACCGGCATTGCGCCGGTTCGTCGTCAATCAGCATCAGCACGCGCTGCTCGGCGGTTGCCATGGGTTCAAACCGTCCCGTCGTGAAACAGGGAACCTGCTTAGCGCGCACGGGTAAAGACCCTATTAAGGCTGATAGCGGGCATCCCGGAGCGCTTGTGATAGGGCCGATTGCGCGATAGAGGGCGGGCAGTTCCATATCTAACGCAGGGGATGCATCAGATGGCTTCGCAGGACATGAAATCGGCCGAGAGGACCTATGGCGGATTCATCAATCTGCTCAAGTGGTCCGTTCCGATCATAGCGGTGATCGCGCTGATCGTCATTTCGCTGATTGCCGAATAGGCCCGTGAGTTTGCGCATCGCGGTTCTGAAAGAGCGCGCCGCCGGCGAGCGGCGCGTGGCGATCACCCCCGAAACGGCGAAGAAGTTTGCCGCGCTTGGCGCCGAGATCGCAATCGAGAGCGGAGCGGGCGAACTCGCCGCGATTGCCGATGCCGACTATGCCGCGGCCGGAGCAACTGTCGCGGCGGCCGCAGCAGTGGTGAAGGATGCCGACATCGTGCTGGGCGTGCAGGCTCCCGATGTTGACCTTTTGGCCGGGGCAAAGCCCGGTGCATGGGTCGCGGCAACCTTTGATCCCTTTGCTCGCAAAGACCGGGTCGAGGCCTATGCCAAGGCCGGGCTCGAAGCGTTGTCGATGGAGTTCATGCCGCGCATTACCCGTGCGCAGAGCATGGACGTGCTCTCTAGCCAGTCGAACCTGGCTGGCTACAAGGCAGTGATCGCAGCGGCCGACCAGTATGGCCGCGCCTTTCCGATGATGATGACGGCGGCCGGCACGGTGCAGGCCGCGCGTGTCTTCATCATGGGCGTGGGCGTGGCGGGGCTGCAGGCGATCGCCACTGCCAAGCGGCTGGGTGCGCAGGTTTCCGCCACTGATGTGCGCAGCGCCACGAAGGAACAGATCCAGTCGCTGGGCGCGAAGCCGATCTTCGTCGAAAGCGTGGCCGGGATCGAGGGCGAAGGCAGTGGCGGCTATGCCACCGAAATGAGCGAGGAATACCAGAAGGCGCAGGCCGAACTGGTGTCTGGCCATATCGCCAAGCAGGATATCGTGATCACCACCGCGCTGATCCCGGGGCGGGCCGCACCGCGCCTGATCACCGACGAGCAGATCGCCACCATGAAGCCGGGCAGCGTCATTTTCGACTTGGCGGTGGCGCAAGGCGGCAATGTCGAAGGCTCGAAGCCGGATGAACTGGTGGTGCGTCATGGCGTCACCATCATGGGTTATTCGAACACGCCTGCCGCGCTGGCACCCGACACCTCAGCGCTGTTCGCGCGCAACCTCTACAACTTCCTGTCCGCTTTCTGGGACAAGGAACAGGGCAAGCCCGTGCTCGACGCAGAAATCGGCGATGCCGTGCGGCTGACGCAGGGCGGGGCCGTGGTGCACGAAAGGCTGAAGGGGTAAGCCATGGATTTCATTTCAATCCTGTCGATCTTCGTGCTGGCCTGCTTCGTGGGCTATTACGTGGTCTGGTCGGTCACCCCGGCGTTACATACGCCACTGATGGCGGTGACCAATGCGATCAGCTCGGTGATCATCGTGGGCGCGCTGATTGCCAGTGCTGAAGCGGGTAGTGCCCTGGCCAAATGGCTCGGCCTGGCGGGCGTGGTGCTGGCCAGCGTGAACATCTTTGGCGGCTTTGCCGTGACCGAGCGCATGCTGGCGATGTACAAGAAGAAGGAGAAGAAGTGATGCTCTCCTTCCTTTCGGCCGGTGCCGCTGGCGAGGCCGGTACCCCGGCCTGGGCGATGCTGGCCTATCTCGTCTCGGGCGTGTTCTTCATCCTCGCGCTGCGCGGGCTTTCCAGCCCGGCCAGCAGCCGGGCGGGCAACCGCTTCGGCATGGTCGGCATGCTGATCGCGGTGGTAACCACGCTGGTCACTCATTCGATCGCCAATATCGCCGAGATCGGGATCGCCATCGCGATCGGCGGGATCGCCGGCTTCGTCATCGCCCGGCGCATTGCGATGACGCAGATGCCCGAACTGGTCGCGGCGTTCCATTCGCTGGTCGGCCTCGCCGCCGTGCTGGTTGGCTGGGCGGCCTATCTCAATCCGGGCGCCTTTGGCCTGCTGCTGCCTGATGGCGGCATTGCCCCGGTCAGCAAGATCGAGATGGGCCTTGGCATCGCGATCGGCGCGATCACCTTCTCAGGGTCGGTCATCGCCTTTGCCAAGCTGTCGGGCAAGATGAGCGGCGCGCCGATCCTGTTGCCTGCTCGCCATGTGATCAACCTCGGCACGCTCGTCGCGATCATCGTGCTGACCGCGCTCTTCGCCATGGCAGGGCCGGCCGATACCATGACGCTGATCGTGGCGCTGACGGTGCTGTCCTTTGCGATCGGCTTCCTGCTGATCATCCCGATCGGCGGGGCGGACATGCCGGTCGTGGTCTCGATGCTCAATTCCTATTCGGGCTGGGCCGCGGCGGCGATGGGCTTCACCCTTGGCAACACCGCGATGATCATCACCGGTGCGCTGGTGGGCAGTTCGGGGGCGATCCTGAGCTACATCATGTGCCGCGCGATGAACCGCAGCTTCATTTCGGTGATTGCGGGCGGGTTCGGCGCCGAATCGGGCGCGACAGCGGCGGGCGGGGGCGAGCAGCGCCCCTACAAGACCGGCAGCGCTGAAGATGCGGCTTTCATGCTCGAGCAGGCCGAGAAGGTGATCGTCATCCCCGGCTACGGCATGGCGGTGGCGCAGGCGCAGCACGCGCTGCGCGAAATGTGCGACATTCTCGAAGAGAAGGGCGTCGAGGTGAAGTTCGCGATCCACCCGGTCGCGGGCCGCATGCCGGGGCACATGAACGTGCTGCTCGCCGAAGCCAGCGTGCCCTATGACAAGGTGTTCGAGCTGGAAGACATCAACAGCGAATTCGCACAATGCGATGTGGCGTTCATCATCGGTGCGAACGACGTGGTGAACCCTGCGGCCAAGACCGACAAGTCCAGCCCGATCTACGGCATGCCGGTGTTCGATGTCGACAAGGCCAAGCAGGTGTTCTTCATCAAGCGCAGCATGGGCGGCGTAGGCTATGCCGGGGTCGACAACGACGTGTTCTATATGAACCAGACCGTGATGCTGCTGGCCGACGCCAAGAAGATGGTCGAGGAAATCGTCAAGGCGCTGGACTGATGCAGCGCGTGCTGGCGGCAGTTTGCGTGCTGTTGTTGGCCGGCTGTGTCGAGGCGATCGCTGAAAGCCGGGTCGAACGCGCCTTGGTCCGCGCCGGCCTGTCGGAGCCGACAGCGACCTGCATGGCCGAACGCATGGTGGACCGCTTGACCATCGACCAGCTGCGCAAGCTCGAAGCGCTGCGAGGCAAGGACGGCGAGCCGATCCGGCCCCGCACGGTTAGCCAGTTCGTCGAACGGGTGAGGCGGGTCGGAGATGCCGAAGTGCTCGCGGTGACGACCAGTTCGGCCGCGCTGTGTGCCGCTGGGCTCGGTTGAGTACCGTTCAGGTTCTGGTGAAGCCCGCCGTGCGGCATAGCACCAGCACGCAGCCCTTGACCTTCAACCGGTTGCCTTCGCGCCAGATCTCGGCGTTGAAATTGCGCCCGTCCTCGGGGCTGTAGCCCTTGCCTTTGAAGCGTTCCTTGCCGGGAACCAGGCTCCAGAACACCCGCAGGCCCAGCAGCTTGCGGTCGCGCAGCGCCTTGTCGGGGTTCTTGCCGTCGCGTGCGCCGCCCGCTGGCTCCTGCACCAGGAACCGCGCAATCCGGCCGCACATCGCCTCGCCGCAGGGGTAGAACTCGATCACCGACTTGCCGTCGTCAGCGCGCCAGTTGCCGTCGATCGACGCGGGTCGCGCCAGCGCCGGGGCAGCCAACACGGCAGCAAAGGCAGCGGCCGATACACACAGGCGCCCGGAAAACTGCATGGCACGTCCTCACTGTAACGGGGGGCGAGCGCGGGCTGCGCTTTCGACCCCTTGGTTTCGCTTCCGAATTCGCGCAATATGCCGACAAGGGAGAGCAATTGCCATGCCAAGGTTTCAACTGTTCTGCACCATTGCCCTTGCGGCGATGGCTGCCCCGCTTACCGCCGAAACGCATCGTGTCGCCCCCGGGGAAGGCGCGCAGGAGCGGCTGCAGGAAGCCTTGATCCTGGCGCAACCGGGTGACGAAATCGTGCTTGAGCCGGGGCGCTTCGTGCTGACCGATGGGCTCAGCCTCGATGTCGCGGGAGTGACGGTGCGCGGCGCCGGCAGCGATGCGAGCGTACTCGATTTCACGGCGCAGCGCGATGCGGGCGAGGGCCTGCTGGTCACCTCGGACAATGTCACCTTGCGCGACTTCGCCGTCGAGAATCCCAAGGGCGATGGCATCAAGTCCAAGGGGGCGGACAACATCGTGTATCATCGCATCCGCGTCACTTGGACCGGCGGCCCCAAATCGACCAACGGCGCTTATGGTATCTATCCGGTCGAAAGCACAGGTGTGCTGATCGACAGTTCGGAAGTATCGGGTGCGTCCGATGCCGGGATCTATGTCGGCCAGTCGCGTCGCATCACAGTGCGCAATTCGCTGGCGAGCGAAAACGTGGCCGGGATCGAGATCGAAAACAGCCGTGACGCAGTGGTCGAGGAGAACCTCGTCACGCGCAATACCGGCGGTATCCTGGTGTTCGACCTGCCGGGCCTGCCGGTGATGGGCGGCGGCAATGTGGTGGTGCGCAACAATCTGGTGGTGGCCAATGTCACCCCCAACTTCGCACCGCCGGGCAATATCGTTGCCAGCGTGCTGCGCGGCACGGGCATCATGGTGATGGCCAACGAGAAGGTCTGGATAGAAGGCAATCTTCTAAGCGAGAACCCAACTGCACCTCTTATGGTCGCGGCCTATATCCAGCCGTTCGACGATGCCCGCTACAATCCCTATCCGCGCGACGTGGTGATCACCGAAAACATGGTGGGCGAGGGCGGCACCGATCCCGCTTTCGAAGGGGGGCAGCAAGTCGCGGCCGCATTCGGCGGCGCCTTGCCACCGATCATGTGGGATGGCTTGAGCGAAAGCGCAGATCGCCCGGCCTTGCGCGCGATCCCCGAGATCGCTGCGTGGACCCTCAATCTGGAGCGCCAGGGCCAGTCGCTGGCTGATGCCAGGCCGGGGCTCGCCACGCTTCCCCCTCCGCCTGAGCCATGGGATTTCGGCGAAATTGGTGCTCCGGCAGAACTGGCGGCGCGGCTGAAGTGAAGCTGCCGCTGATCTGGTGCCTCGCTGGCGCGCTCGCCCTCGCAGGGGCGGCAGCGCAGGCACGGCGCGCTACGCCCGAGGTTTCGCAAGCGGCAATCCTTGAGGACCGGATGCCGCAGTCGCTGGCCGAATTCGGCTTCTTCATCGACGCACCAAGGCAAGTTCCCGCGCCCGGCGTGATCCCCTACCGCCTCAACACGCCGCTCTATTCAGATGGTGCGGAGAAATTGCGTTTTGCCTTTGTGCCGGGCGGTATGAGGGCGCGGGCGGATGGGGAGGCGCTGCTGCAGTTTCCGGTCGGCAGTGCGCTGATCAAGACCTTCGCCTTTGGCTCGGGCGCTCAGCGCCGGCTGATCGAGACCCGCGTGCTGCTCCACCGCGCCGATGGCTGGGTAGCCCTGCCCTATCGCTGGAATGAGGAACAGACCGAAGCCCGGCTGGTGCTGGCTGGCGCGCGGCTGGAACTGACATCAGCTGCGGGAGAAAGCTTCAGCTATCGCATCCCTAACAGGAACCAATGCAAGGAATGCCATGGCCTGGATGACGCGGTGACGCCGATCGGACCTAAGGCGCGAAACCTCTCGCACGACTGGCTGGCCAGCTTCGTCGCAGCCGGCCACCTAGACACCGTTCCAGCTGGGGCCGATCGCCTGCCGCTGTGGGAAGCGCGCGAAAAGGTGAGCGTGGCGACAGCGGCGCGAGCCTATCTCGACGTCAATTGCGCGCATTGCCACCAGCCGGGGGCGACGGCTTCGAATTCGGGGCTGGACCTACGCTGGGAGCAGGATGAAGTCCATGCGATCGGCATCTTCAAACGGCCGGTGGCGGCCGGTCGCGGAGCGGGCGGGCACGAATTCGGCATCGTACCGGGCCAGCCCGACGCTTCGATCCTGCTGTACCGCATGGAGTCGGTCGAGCCCGGGGTTGCCATGCCCGAACTGGGCAAGGCCACGGTCGACCCAGAAGGTGTCGCAGCTGTGCGGCAATGGATCGCCAACATGGAGCATGTGCGATGAAATGGCTGCTGCGGATTGCTGGCGGGCTGCTGGCGCTACTGGTCATCGCTTTCCTGATCCTGCGCACGCCGGATACCAACCCCGCCGAAATGCGTGCCAAATATGGTGGTGCGCCGTCCCAGTTCGTGAAGCTCGGCAACGGCTTGACGGTGCACCTGCGCGACGAGGGCCCACGCAATGCGCCTGTGATCATCCTGCTGCATGGTTCCAATGCCGACCTCCATACCTGGCAGCCCTGGGTCGACGCGCTGAAAGCCGAATACCGCGTGATCCGCTTTGACCAGCGTGGCCATGGCTTGACCGGACCCGCGCCCGATGGGGACTATTCCAACGCTGCCTTCGTCAGCGATATTGAGGCTGTGGCCGGGGCGCTGGGGGTCGGGCGCTTCGTGCTGGGCGGCAATTCGATGGGCGGCGGGCTGACTGTGGCCTATGCGCTGGCCCATCCTGACCGCCTCGATGGTATGGTACTGGTCGATGCCGGCGGCGCCCCGGTGCAGCGCAAGAGTGGGGGCAACATCGGTTTCACCATAGCCCGGCTCCCGTTCATCAACCGATTGGCCGAGCACGTGACGCCGCGTTCGATGGTGGAAAGCTCGTTCCGCCAGAGCGTCACGAACCAGCAAATCGCGACCCCGCAGGTGATCGACCGCTATTGGGAATTGCTGCGATATCCTGGCAATCGCGCGGCCACCGTAGCGCGCTTCGGACAGCCCCGTGTACCATTCAGTGAGCAGCAAATGGCGTCGCTCGACATTCCGGCGCTGGTGCTCTGGGGCGCCGAGGACGCGATCATCCCGGTCGAGGCCGGGCGGTGGTTTGACCGCGTGCTACCGGCCAGCACCCTGATCGAGTATCAGGGCGTCGGGCACCTGCCGCACGAGGAAGCGGCCGGGCAGAGCCTGTCGGATCTTCAGACCTGGCTTGGGCAGGTAATGCCAGCCATCCCTCCGGAATTGCGGGGACGTCATTCGGCGGCGAATTCCGCCCGGTTAGGCGGTGTTGCCTGATTGTTCCCGTTGTCGGCGCGGCAGCGCTGACCTAATCGGCGGCCACCCATGACCCGCGCTCCCTATGCCGCCGATCCTGCCACCAGCCGCGGGCGCGAATTCCCGCTTGAACGCGCCGGCGCGCGCGGCCCACGCAGCGAGTTCCAGCGCGATCGCGACCGGATCATCCATTCGATGAGCTTTCGTCGCCTGCGCTCGAAGACGCAGGTCTTCATCGCGCCCGAGGGCGATCATTATCGCACGCGGATGACCCATAGCCTCGAAGTGGCCCAGATCGGGCGGGTGATCGCCCGTGCGCTCGGGCTTGACGAGGATCTGACCGAGGCGCTGTGCCTGTCGCACGATCTTGGGCATCCTCCGTTCGGCCATGCGGGCGAGGATGCCTTAGAAGAGGCCATGCGCCCGCACGGCGGGTTCGATCACAATGCCCATGCCTTGCGCACGGTGATGCGGCTCGAAAGCCCTTATCCGGGCCATGAAGGACTTAATCTGACGTGGGACCTGCTCGAAGGCCTGGCCAAGCACAACGGGCCCGTTAGCGAACCGAATTGGGCGCTGGCTGAACTCGATGCCGATTTTCCGCTCGAACTGGGGCAATGGGCTTCGCTTGAGGCGCAAGTCGCCGCAGTGGCGGACGATATCGCCTATGACAATCACGATATCGACGATGGGCTGCGGGCCGGGTTCCTGACGCTCGATGAACTACTCGAACTGGATTTCCTCGCCGATCAATGGCGCGAGGTGGAGCGGCGTCACCCGCGCGAGCCGCGGGACCGCTTGCTGCGCGAACTGGTGCGCGACCAGATCGGGCGGATGGTCAACGATGTGATTACGCACACGCGCGAACAGGTGCAGGATTTTGCCTCGGTTGGCGAGGTCCGATCCGCAGGTCGCCAGCTGGGCGGCTTTTCGCCAGCAATGGCCGAAGCTGAGCGCGGGCTGAAGCGCTTCATGTACGATCGACTTTACTTCCATTCCGACCAGATCGCCGCCGCCCGCCGCGCCCACGAAGTGGTTGAGCAGCTATTCGCCGCTTACTCGCAGGACGCTCGACTGATGCCCGAGGAATGGCAGGCACGCCTGCCCGAACACAACCCGTACCGCGCGCGAGTGATTGCCGATTTCATTGCCGGGATGAGCGACCGTTTTGCGATCGAGCGATGCGCGGCAATCTATGGCGAGCGGCCACAGGGGCTGACCAATGTCTGAGCCTTTGCGTCTTGCGCTTGTCGGCGCCAGCGGCCTGGTCGGTCGAGCAGTCATCGAAGCCTGCCTCGACCGCCGCGACGTGCGGCTGGTGGCGATCGCGCGTCGCGAGATGAAGCTGCCTAAAGGCGCGCGGATGGAACTGTTTGTGGCCGAGCCCGACAAGTGGGGCGAAGTGTTCGAGGCATTGCGTCCCACCGTGCTGATTTCTGCGCTGGGCACGACATGGAAAAAGTCCGGATCGAGCGAAGAGGCCTTTCGGGCGGTGGACCAGCGCCTGGTCATTGCGACCGCCCGTGCGGCGCAGGTGGCCGGCGTCCAGCGGATGGTGGCGGTCAGCTCGGTAGGAGCGGACCCGTTGTCGAGAAACCTCTATCTGAGGGTCAAGGGCGAAGTCGAATCCGAACTGTCAAAGGTCGGCTTCAAGCGGCTTGATCTGCTGCGACCCGGCCTGCTCAAGGGGCCACGCGAAGCGGACTATCGCCTCGGCGAACGGCTTGGGGTCCTCGCCAGCCCGCTGGTCGATCCCTTGCTCAATGGCAAGTGGCGCCGATATCGTTCGATTTACGCGCGCGAAGTCGCTGAAGGCGCGATCGGGCTGGCAATGCGCAAGGCGGGCGGGCGCTTCATTCATGAAAATGATGCGATCCGGCGCGCGGCACGCGAGTGGGAAAAGCTCGGCGGCTAGCCATGGCTCGGCGCACCCGCTAAGCCCCGCTCATCTCGGGGCAAAGGGCAAGGGGCGCGATGATCCGTTGGGCAACCAATCTGTTTGCGGTGTGGACGGTGCTCGGCACTGCCTGGGCCTGGTTCGTTCCCGAGCATTTCCTGTGGGTGGTGGACGGCTCGTTCCGCCCGTTCGGCCAGTCGCTGGTGAGCGTGCTCCTGGGCATCATCATGCTCGGGATGGGGCTGACCCTGTCGCTGCAGGACTTTCGGCGCGTTCTCGCCATGCCGCGCGCGGTGGTGGCCGGGGTTGCGCTGCAATACACTGTGATGCCGTTATCGGGTCTTGCCTTTGCCACGCTGTTCGGGCTTGAGGCGGGGCTAGCCGTCGGGCTGATCCTGGTTGCCTGCTGCCCCGGCGGCACGGCGTCGAATGTGGTAACCTTTCTGGCGCGCGCCAATGTGGCGCTGTCGGTGACGCTCACTTTTGCCTCGACCATGCTCGCGGTGATTGCAACCCCGCTGCTGACCGGCTGGCTGGCGGGCGTCTATGTCGAGATCGATCGCTGGGCGCTGTTTGAAGGAATGTTGGCCGTGGTGCTGCTCCCGGTGTTGGTAGGCGTGGCGCTCAATCGCCTGTTTCCGGCCGCGACGGCGCGGATTGCCACCATTTCGCCGGTCGCATCGGTGATCGGCGTGGTGCTGATCGTTGGCGGGATCATCGCACAGTCGAGGCCACTCATCGTCGAACATGGCGGCGTGTTGTTGCTGGCGCTGTTCGCGCTCCATGCCACCGGCTTTGTACTGGGCTATCTGCTCAGTGCCTTGCTGGGCCTGGATGAAAACGTGCGCCGGACCTGTTCGATCGAAGTGGGCATGCAGAACAGCGGGCTTGGTTCGACGCTCGCATCCGCGCCCAGCTTTGCCGCGCAATTTGCTTCGCCGATGCAGGCTGCGCTGGCCCCGGTTCCTAGCGCGGTATCAGCGGTTTACCATGTCGTGATCGGCAGTCTGCTGGCAGCATGGTGGCGGCGCAGGGGTGAAGGAGAGACGCCATGAACTGGCCAATGAATTGGGATGCGATCTTCGGCGGGGCCAATCTGCTGGTGCTGATCAGCTGGGCGGCCCTGATCCTGCTGCCGCGTTGGCCCGCACTGCTCAGTGCGCTGCTCTACGTGGTGGTGGGGCTGCTGAGCCTGCTTTACGCGACGATCCTTGTCGGGTTGATGAGTGGCTGGATGGACCCGGGCGGCAGCATGGCGGGCGGCAATTTCAGTTCAATCGCCGGCGTGCAGGCGCTGTTCGCAACCAAGGGCGGGTTGACGCTTGGCTGGGTGCATTACCTCGCGTTCGACCTCTTCATCGGGATTTGGATCGCGCGCGATGCCGACGCGAAGGGAATCTCGCGGTTGGTCCAAGCGCCGGTACTGCTCGCGACATTCATGGCGGGGCCACTGGGCTTGCTGGTCTGGCTCGTTCTGCGCGAACCGCGCGCCAGAGCCGGCGGGCGCTGGCGTTAGCCTGTTGCGCGGGCAACGGTTGACGCACCGCGCCTTTAGGGCTTGAAAAGATGCGATTGGCGCAAAGCCAGGTGGAGAGGACATGAACGGCTACCACACATTCATCACTTTCGATGAAATCCTCGACTTCTGGGCGAGGGAGCGCCCGGATGGGCCTGCGTTCGAGCAGGACGGTCGGGTTACCACCTTTGGCGAAACGGACCGGCTGACGCAGCGGATCATCGGCTTCTACTGGGACCAGGGTCTACAGCCTGGTGACCGGATTGCCTGGCTAGGGAAGAATTCGGACCTTTATTGCCTGCTCTACATGGCTGCGGCACGCTGCGGCGTGGTGATGGTGCCCATCGGATGGCGGCTGGCCCCGCCCGAGGTAGGCTATATCTTGAAGGACACGGGCGCCAAGCTGGTGTTCACTGGCGACGAATTTGCCGATGTGGCGCGCGCGCTTGTACCGGAAATTCCTGCAAGGCCGCTGGTATTCTCGGAAAGCGAGATGCGAGGAAGGATCCCTGAGCAGGCCCCGGCCGTTTACGGACCAGCCGGCGCGAACGATCCCGTGCTGCAACTTTACACTTCCGGTACTACCGGCAACCCCAAAGGCGCGGTGCTGTGCAGTGCCAATCTGCTGGGGCTGCGCAACCATGCGCTCGAGGCCGAACTACCCTGGACCTTCTACGAGCCAGGTGATTGCATGCTGGTGGCCATGCCGTGCGCGCACATCGGCGGCACGGGCTTGATCAACATCGCAGTCTCGAGTGGCATTCGCTCGCTCGTGCAGGCCGAGTTCACGCCGGTCGGCGTGCTTGAAGCGATTGAAGGTGGTGCCACGCACATGTTCATCGTTCCGGCCGCACTGCAGATGGTGGTGCAGCACCCGCGCGCGAAAGAGACCGACTTCAGCCATTTGAAGTATCTCATGTATGGGGCCGCACCCATGCCGCTGGAGTTGCTCAAGGAAGCAGTGCGCACCATGCCCAATGCAAGCTTTCTCCAGGCCTATGGCATGACCGAAACCTCGGGCACGATCTCGATCCTGCCGCCAGAGGATCACTCGCTCGAAGGCAACCGGCGGATGCGCTCGGCCGGCAAGGCCGTGCCGGGAGTCAAGATCCGCGTCGTCGATCCACAAGGCAACGAAGTGCCTCGAGGAGAGATCGGCGAAGTGGCGATCCAAAGCCCCTCGAACCTGCTCGAATACTGGCACCTGCCCGACGCAACGGCGGAGGCCCTTCGTGGGGGCTGGATGCACACCGGGGATGCCGCCGTGATGGACGAGGATGGCTACATCTACATCCAGGACCGGATCAAGGACATGATCATCTCGGGCGGTGAAAACGTCTATCCGGCCGAAGTCGAAAGCGCGATCTATGGCCATCCAGCCATTGCCGAGGTGGCGGTGATCGGCGTGCCGAGCGAAAAATGGGGCGAAGAGGTCAAGGCCTGCGTGGTGTGCAAGCCAGGGATGGCGATTGACGAGGCCGATGTGATCGCCTGGGCACGCGAACGGGTGGCGGCGTTCAAGGCGCCCAAGAGCGTCGATGTGATCCCGCTGATGCCGCGCAACGCCTCAGGGAAAATCCTGCGGCGTGAATTGCGCAAGCCCTATTGGGAAGGGCGCGAGCGGCAAGTGAATTGAACAGCGCCGCGGAACCTCTCCAGAGGTCCGAACAAACGCCCGCCAATTGCTTGGTGGGCGCAAGGTATCCGTTCAGAGCGCGACCTCGAAGGGACGGATGCAGTGGACCTTTAGTTCAGGTCTCTTCGTCAACCGCGTCAGCCGCGGATTTGAGGTCGTCGCCGACGCCGCGCACCGTGTTGCAAGCGGCTGTCGACAAGGCCATCGCGGCGAGGGTGGCGGCGATGAAAGTCTTGCGTAGCATGAACTGGATTCTCCCTTTGCCGGAGCGTCAACGAAGATAATGTCGCAAATGGCGACCGGTTCCTAGCCTTTGCTACAACACAGTGGTGGATTGTTCACGAGGTGCGGCAAGCCGATGTTCGCGCCAGGCGATCAGAATGCCAGCACCGATCACCAGCGGCGCGCCAAACCAGGTTGCCGCACTCGGAAGATTGTCGAACAACCACCAGCCCAGCAATGTGGCCCAAATAAGCGCCGAGTAGTCCATCACCACCACGCTGGCGACACTGCCATAGCGTAAAGCGCTGGTCAGGAGATACTGGCCAAGCAGACCTGCAACTCCCAGGGCGGTCAGAAGTGCCCATTGCTCTGCGGTCTTGTCATGCCAAACAAACGGCAAGGCCAGCAGCAGCGGGGGCAGCGACAGCAGCGAGAAATAGAACACTATCGTGAGCGAGTCCTCGGTCTGTGTGAGGTCTCGGATATAGATCGAGATCAGCGCGATCATGAAGGCGGCGCCTAGCGCCACCGCAGCTCCGAACGCCGGGATATGGCCATCGCCAGGCTGCGCGATGACCAGTACCCCGGCAAAGCCCAGCGCCACCGCGCTCCACCGCCAGACCCCGATCCTTTCGCGCAGGATCAATGCCGAAAGGATGACTGCCCAGATTGCTGCGGTGAAATTGAAAGTGGTCGCTTCGGCCAGTGGCAGCAATGTCGCAGCGCCAAAGTTCAGGAACATGGCCCCAAGTCCAAGCAAGGCACGCATGCCATGCTGCGGCATGCGTGTTGTCCGTAGCCGCCCGAGTTTCCCTGTCGCCCAGAACAGCAGCAGGATCAGCGGGATTGAGGGCAATTGCCGCCAGAACAGGATTTCGGTGAGCGACAGGCCGCTTTCGCTGGCCAGCTTGACGATCGCCACCATCAAAGACAGCGTCGCTGCAGCCGCCAGCCGGATCAGCAAGGCAAGCAAGGGGCGTTGGCGGGCTGGCGGACTCACCGCTTCGCTCTAGGGCCTTGAGCGCTGTGCGCAAGCAAGCGATCACCGACATTGCGCGGCGCGGCTTCTGCCCCCATCTGTCGATCGATGCTCAAGACCCCTGACTTCCTGCTGTTCGCCAGCGAAGCCGACCTGATGGCCATGGCCGGGGCAGGCTTCCTTTTGCTGGCGGGGGTGGCCGCGCTGGCCGATCGCCTGCGGGCCCGGCGGCAGCGGACGGAGCAGCTTGACCGGGTGGGCTGGGTACCCTGGACCGGGATCTTTCTCGCCAGCGCGATCATCGGCGGCGGGCTGATCGCCTTGTCATTGCCCCAGGCGCTGTTCGGAGGTTAGGCGCCGCCGGGAACTTCTCGCACCGCCTTGAGGAGTATCACAGACACGCCTCGAGGTAGGCCTGGTCGAACCCGAACTGGCGCGCCTTTTCTAGCGTGTAGGGGCGCAGGCCCGACGAGCGGAATTCGCCGAGGATCTTGCCGTCGTCAGTCTCGTCGAGATACTCGAACTTGAACAGTTCCTGCGTCACGATCACATCGCCTTCCATCCCGATCACTTCGGTGATGTTGGTGGTGCGGCGCGAACCGTCGCGCAGGCGCTTCACCTGGACGATCAGGTCGACCGATTCTGCAATCTGGCGCGAGATGGCTTCCTTGGGGATCTTGATGTCGCCCATCAGGATCATGTTTTCCATACGGCCCAGGCATTCGCGCGGGCTATTGGCGTGCAGCGTGCACATCGAACCGTCGTGGCCGGTGTTCATTGCCGCGAGGAGGTCGAAACACTCTGCGCCGCGAATTTCGCCCAGGATGATCCGGTCAGGCCGCATACGCAGTGCGTTCTTGACGAGGTCGCCGATCGTGATTGCGCCCTGGCCTTCCAGGTTTGGCGGGCGGGTTTCGAGCGGCAGCCAGTGCGGCTGCTGCAGCCGCAATTCAGCCGCGTCCTCGATCGTCAGAACGCGCTCGCCCGGGTCGATCATCTTCGACAGAGCGTTGAGCATGGTAGTCTTACCTGAACCGGTACCGCCTGAGATGACGACGTTCATGCGGCAGGCCCCGGCGATCTTCAGGCAGGTCGCCATCTTCTCGCTCATCGAGCCGAATTCCTTGAGCATGTCGATGGTGATCGGCTTCTCGGAGAACTTACGGATCGAGATCGCGGTGCCGCGCAGCGAAAGCGGTGGCACGATCACGTTGACGCGGCTGCCGTCCTTGAGGCGCGCGTCAGCCAGTGGCGTGGTCTGGTCGACGCGTCGTCCGACCTGGTTTACAATGCGCTGGGCAATCTGGAACAGATGCTGTTCGTCGCGGAACTGGATCGGCGCGAGCTGCAGCTTGCCCTTCTTTTCGACATAGGTCTGGTTGGGGCCATTGACCATGATGTCCGAAATGTCGGGATCGTTGAGCAGTTCTTCGAGCGGCCCGAAGCCGAGCAACTCGTCGATCAGCACCTTTTCGAGCGCAAATTGCTCACGACGGTTGAGCGTGACCTTGAGCTCGGCCAGCACCTCCATGATGATCGGCCGGAACTCCTCCGACAACTCGTCCTTGGTCAGTGTGGCGGCAGCTTCCGGGTCGACCCGTTCGAGCAGGCGCGGCAACACTTGCTCCTTGATCTTGTGGATGCTCGCTTCGAACCCGCCCACCTGGCCTTCTTCGTGGACCATGTTGGCGCGCTCGGCGAGCCGGCTCATCGCCTCTTCGGTGCTGGCAGGGCGGGCATTGCCGCTCGGCGGGGAGGCAGCGGGTGCAGGATCGGCTGAACCGCCCGGAAGCGGTGGAAACTGATCGCCGCCGCGCGCAAGCTCGTCGCCTTGCACGGGCTTGCCGCCGCCTTTCATCGGGCGCGCGACGCCAAAGGCAGGACGCGCCCCCGGGGTCATGGCACCAGGTCCGGTCTTCCTTCCGAATGCACTCATTCCAGGGTCCCCAAGCGGCTTGTTACTTGTGTCGAAGCCTTCGCCGACCAGGGCGAAGATGCTCTCTCGAAAAGTGGTGAATAATTGGGAAAGGTTGTTTTTTTCCTAAAGCGCGGCGGTCTGGGTTCGCGCCTGACCGCTCCCGAGACGCGCCAACAGGCTGCTTGCCTGTGCCATCGCTGGCACTATGGGTGGCAGCGCGATGCGCCGACGCGTTCGCAGGACGGGATGAAGGATTGAGAGGGATGAGCGACAACCGGGGCGGCCTGCTGTTTGCAGTGGCCGGATTCGCGACCCTTTCCGTGGGCGATGCGGTGATCAAGACCATGGCGGGTGAATGGCCTGTGGTGGCAGTGGCGGCGCTCCGCTTCTCGATCGGCGCGGCGGTGCTTGGCAGCCTGCTGTTGGTAAGGGAAGGGCGGAGCGCGCTCAAGCCAGAACGGCCCTGGCTGCAACTCGCCCGGGGCGGCAGCCTGGCGATTTCCTCGCTGGCGTTCTTCTCGGCGATCTACATCATGCCCTTGGCCGAGGCCATGGCGATCACCTTTCTCTCGCCAGTGCTGACCGCGATCCTGAGCGGTCCGCTGCTTGGCGAAAGGGTGCGTCGCGCCGTCTGGTGGGCCTCGCTGGCTGCCCTGAGTGGGGTCATGCTGATCTTGCGTCCCAATCTGGCCGAACTCGGCTGGCCGGCCTTGCTGCCACTGGTAGCGGCCGCGTTCTTCTCGCTGATGATCCTTGCCAACCGCGCTTCGGCCGGGCAGGGCAGCCTGCTGGCGATGCAAGCTTACCTTGCGCTGATCGCAGCCCCGATCCTCACAGTCGCTGCTTTCGGGGCGAGAGGCCTGGGCATCGCAGGTGTCGAATTCGGCTGGCCATCCTGGGACGTGGCGGCGCGCTGCGCGCTCGTCGCTTTCACGGCAACCTGTGCGCACTGGCTGGTCTATCTTGGCACCCTGCGGGCAGGGGCAGCACAGGTGGCACCCGCGTCCTATGTCCAGATGCTGGTGGCAACCGTGCTGGGCTGGTGGTGGTTCGGCGATGTTCCCGACGCGCTGACCTTGGGCGGAGCGGGCATAATCATCGGCGCCGGCGTGTTCCTGTGGCGCGACAGCCTGCGCAGGCCCGACGCGCGATAGCGCTTTGATCGCTGCCGACGAAGCGCTAGAGGCAATCGCGCGTTCAGCATTCGCGCGCTAGCCGCGCGCCATCACACACAGCAATTCGGCGGAACATATATGTGCGGAATCATCGGTATCGTCGGCACCGGGCCAGTGGCAGACCGGCTGGTCGACGGTCTCAGGCGGATGGAGTACCGGGGATATGATAGCGCCGGGCTTTGCACGATCCACGAAGGGGAACTGGTCCGCCGCCGGGCGGAAGGAAAGCTGGCCAATCTCGAGCGGGTGCTAGCAGCCGATCCGGCACCGGGCCATGTCGGAATCGCACACACCCGCTGGGCCACGCATGGCGCCCCTACCTCGATCAACGCGCATCCGCACGCGACCGATCGCGTGGCCATTGTCCACAACGGAATTATTGAAAATTTCAAGGAATTGCGGGACGAACTTAAAGCGGATGGACGGATCTTCGAAAGCGAGACCGACAGCGAAGTGATTGCCCACATGATCTCCCGCCGGATCGAGGCAGGGGATGCGCCCGAAGCCGCGATGCGCGATGTGCTGCCGAGATTGCGCGGCGCCTTCGGACTGGCGGTGACCTTTCGAGACTTTCCCGATGTGTTGGTGGGTGCGCGGCTCGGCTCGCCCCTTGTCGTCGGCTATGGTGACGATGAGATGTATCTCGGGTCGGACGCGCTGGCGCTAGCGCCACTGACGCAGCGCATTGCCTATCTTGAAGAGGGCGACTGGGTCGTGATCGGTCGCGATCGGGCCCAAGTTTACGACACCGAGCATAACCCCGTTAACCGCGAGGTGCGGCAATCGGGCGCATCGGCAGCGGCGGTGGAGAGGGGCAATTACCGCCACTTCATGCAGAAGGAAATCTACGAGCAGCCGACCGTGGTGGCGCAGACACTGGCGTCCTATCTCCGGCGCTCGGACAATTCGGTCGCGCTGCCGCAGTTCGATGTCGATCTCTCGGCGATCCGGCGCTTGACGATCGTCGCGTGCGGCACGTCGTTCTACGCCGGGATGGTGGCCAAGTACTGGTTCGAGCGTTTTGCGCGCCTGCCAGTCGACATCGATGTGGCTAGCGAATTCCGCTATCGCGATCCGGTGCTCCAAGAGGGCGGGCTGGCGCTGTTCATTTCGCAGAGCGGGGAAACCGCCGATACGCTGGCGGCGCTGCGTCATTGCCGCCAGGCCGGGCAGAAGATCGCGGTGGTGGTGAATGTGCCGACCAGCACGATGGCACGGGAAGCGGACTTGCTGCTGCCGACGCACGCGGGGCCCGAGATCGGCGTGGCTTCGACCAAGGCCTTTACCTGCCAGCTTGCCGTTCTGGCCGCGCTTGCAGCGCATATGGCTGTGGCCAAGGGGCGGATGAGCCGAGAGGAAGAGCAGGAGGTGGTGCGGCACCTGATCGAAGCTCCTGCCGCGCTCAACGCTGCACTCGACCGCGACGACGACATTGCGGCGATGGCACATCTGATCGCGCCAGCGCGCGACGTGCTCTATCTGGGCCGTGGCCAGGATTACCCGCTGGCGCTGGAGGGCGCACTAAAATTGAAGGAAATCAGCTATATACACGCCGAGGGCTACGCATCGGGAGAAATGAAGCACGGGCCGATCGCACTGATCGACGAGCATGTGCCAGTGATCGTGATCGCGCCGTCGGGCCCCCTGTTCGAGAAGACGGTCTCGAACATGGAAGAGGTGCGTGCGCGCGGTGGAAAAGTGGTGCTGATCTCCGACGCCGAAGGACTCGCCAATGCCGGAGAGGGGTGCCTCGCCACAATCGAGATGCCCGATGTGCATCCGCTGATTGCACCGCTGGTCTATGCGGTTCCGGTGCAATTGCTGGCCTACCATGTTGCCGTGGTTAAAGGCACCGATGTCGATCAGCCGCGCAACCTCGCCAAGTCTGTCACTGTCGAATAGCGAAACGGGCGCCGTATAGTAAACTGGAGCGCTCGGTGGAGTGGTCGAGCGGCATTGAATTTGGTGCTAAACTGTCCGCATTAGGCCCAAATTTACCAAGCTTTCCGGAATTGCTTTACTGGCGAATAACCTTTGGCCGCTATGCGCCAGGGCGTGAGCGATCAAGACGCCGCCTTTCCGCATGCACCGGCTGCCCTGCCGGTCGCGGCTGTCCTCGGTCTGAAAGATCCGGGACAGCACGATTGGTCGCGCCTTCGCGGGTTCCAGTATGCGGAAGTTGCCCGGCTGGCCCATATCAGGGCAGCATCGCAGGTGGCGTTGGCCATTTGTGCGACATTGGTTCTGCTGGGCAGCGTAAGCGCCTTGTGGATGGCCTTGTGGGGCATTGCTCATATTGCAGTGCAGGTGCGCGGGGCCATTATCGACCGCAGCCTTCTTAATGCCGATCGGCGGCGGCTCAATCGACCCGAGATGCAACGGCACATGGCGGCCCCCGCACTGACGGGCGTGCTGTGGGCAATACTGTTGCTGGCATTCGTACCGGCAGCACCAGCGTCCGATGCGGCTGCAGTGTGGATGATCTTGGCCACCCTGATGGCCGGATCAGTCTTCTTCTTTAGCGCGGTTCCCCCCGGTGTGCTCGCTTTCATCGGGATTGTAGGTTTGGCCAGCCTCGTGCAGTTCGCGATGGCCCAGCAATGGTCGCTTGCTGTCGCATCGTTGGCGTTCCTTGGCCAGGCAGTCTTTGGCACCATCCGTGGCGGGCAGAATTTTCTAAGGGCTCGGCTAACGGAAATCAGCGCAGCTGAGAAGGACGCGGTGGTGTCATTGCTGCTGCGCGAATTCGAGGAGAACGAAGCCGACTGGCTGTGGGAAGTGGACCCGGCCCGCCGCATCAGGGGGATTTCGCCGCGCTTTGCCTTTGCCCTTTCGCGCGACAAGGAAGAAGCCGAAGGTCAATTGCTGCTCGAATTGATTGCCGGCCCCGGCTGGGAAGCGGGACGGATGCCGCCCAGCCTGCACGAACTGGCCATGCGCTTGCAGAACCGGCAGAACTTCTCGAACCTGCTGGTCGAAGTCACCATCAAGGGGCAACGCCGCTGGTGGGAACTGTCGGGCACGCCCATGCTGGACGAGCGTGGAAAATTCCTCGGCTTTCGCGGGGTGGGTTCCGATGTGACCACCCAGCGCGAATCGTCCGAGAAGATTGCTTATCTCGCGCGCTTTGACACGCTGACGTCGTTGCCCAACCGGTTGCAGCTGACTGAGGCCCTCGGTGCCGCGATGCAGTACGCTGTGCAATGGCGGACCCGCTGTGCATTCCTCATGATCGACCTCGACCGTTTCAAATCGGTCAACGATTCGCTGGGCCACCAGGTAGGCGATCGCTTGCTTGCGCAGGTTTCCGCCAGGCTCAAGGCCCTGATTGGCGAGAACCAGCTGTGCGGCCGGCTGGGTGGCGACGAGTTCGCGGTGGTGATCCGGGACGCGACCGATCAACGCGTTATTGACCAGGTGGCCCAGCGGATCATCGAGAACCTGTCGGAACCCTATGTGGTTGACAATCACACCCTGTTTGTTGGTGCCAGCGTCGGTTCGGCGATTGGTCCGCGCGACGGGAGCACGGTCGAGGAATTGATGCGCAATGCCGACCTGGCGCTTTACCGGGCGAAGGACGAAGGCGGTGGTCTCCATTGCCAGTTCGAACCGATTCTGCATGCCTCGGCAGAAGAGCGGCGCAAGCTTGAGCTATCGCTGCGCGGCGCGCTCGACCGCAACGAACTGGTACTCCAGTATCAGCCGGTCGTTGACGCCAAGACCGAGCAACCCGTCAGTTTCGAAGCGCTGGTGCGCTGGCACAGCCCCGAACATGGCTTTGTCAGCCCGGCCAAGTTCATTCCGGTGGCCGAAGATACACGGTTGATCGTGCCCATCGGCAAATGGGTCTTGCGCCAGGCCTGCCGCGAGGCTTGCGCCTGGCCCGATCACATCAAGGTCAACGTCAACGTCTCGCCCGAGCAATTGCTCGATCCGGACTTCACCGACGATGTCGTGACCGCGCTCGCCGATACAGGTCTGCATCCGCAGCGGCTTGAGATCGAAGTTACGGAGAGCATCTTCCTGCGTGATCCGAGCATGGCTCGCAATGCGCTGGAGCAGATCATGGCGCTGGGCTGCAGTGTGGCGCTCGATGACTTCGGGACAGGCTATTCCTCGCTGGGCTATATTCGCAAACTCCGGTTCTCGACCATCAAGGTCGATCGCACCTTTGTGAAGGGCGCCGAACAGAAGAGCGCCGAAAGCCTCGCGATCATCCGGGCAGTGGTCGCCATGGCGCAAAGCCTGGACATGACCACAACCGCCGAGGGGGTCGAGACGATCGAGGAAGTCGAATTGATCCGCTCGCTCGGCTGCGACAAGATCCAGGGGTATTACTTCGGCCGGCCGATGTCGGCGGAGGACGCGCTCGCGCTGTTCAGGAGGCAGGACAGGCAGCGCGCCTGAGTCCGAGGCAGAACCCCGTCAGGTCGCGACGAGGGCGGCCACCGCGCTTTCGAACAGACGCCGCCCATCACTGCTGCCCAGCACATCCTCGATCGCGCGTTCCGGATGCGGCATCATGCCCAGCACATTGCCTTGTGCGTTGAGAATGCCGGCAATGTCGCGGCGCGACCCGTTGCACGGCTCGGCATAGCGAAACGCCACGCGACCCTCGCCTTCCAGCCGGTCGAGTGTCGCCTCATCGGCAAAGAAATTGCCGTCATGGTGCGCGATCGGAATGCGGATGGTCTCGCCTGCGGCATATCCGCCAGTGAACAGCGTCTGATTGTTCTCGACCTTCAGCGGCACGGTGCGGCAGATGAAATTCTGGCCTGCATTGCGCATCAGCGCCCCCGGCAAAAGGCCAGCCTCGGTCAGTACCTGGAAGCCGTTGCACACGCCCAGAACGGGCACGCCGCGTTCGGCCGCTTCGACCACCGACCGCATGATCGGGCTGCGCGCCGCCATTGCCCCGGAACGGAGGTAGTCACCATAGGAAAATCCGCCGGGCAGCGCGACGAAATCGAGTTTTTCGGGCAACTCCGCCTCGCCATGCCAGACGCGGATTGCAGGCCCTCCTGATACGGCTTCAATCGCTACCGCCATGTCACGGTCGCAGTTCGAACCCGGGAAGGTGATCACTGCGGCGCGGAAAGCCATCAGGCGTGCTCCGTCTGGCCGAGCTTTTCGACCGAATAATCCTCGATTACCATGTTGGCGAGCAGCTTGCGGCACATCTCGTCAAGCGCGGCATCGCTGGTGCCGTCAGCCAGATCGAGTTCGATAACGCGGCCGATGCGTACATCCTCCACCCCGCTGAAGCCGAGACCTTCAAGCGCGTGGTGCACTGCGCGCCCTTGCGGATCGAGCACCCCGGGTTTGAGCCGGACCAGAACGCGGACTTTCATGGGCTGCTCCTCGCAAGGGTGTATTCGGCGCCAGCGCGGCATTCGTCGGCGAGCCTATAGCGTGCTCTGCGTCGAGCGCAATCGGGGCGGGGCAATTCCCCACCGATGCAGCCTGTCAGTTACCGTCCGGCACGACGAGCAGCTCGACCGCGCCCGCAGAGGGCAGATACTGCCTTGCAGCCTCGACGAGTTCGGCCGGTGTCATGCCCCGTATCAGTGCCGGCGCGGCAAAGTAACGTTCGATCCGGTCGGGCTCGCTTTGGGCGCGCTCGGCCAAGGTCATCCAGCCGCCAAGTGACTTCAACAGGTTGTCATATCCCTCAAGCAATGGCTGGCGGGCTCGATTGACCGTGTCGACATCGAGTTCGCCCGCCCGCAAACGATCCAGCATAGCGGCAATTGCCGCACGGGCCGCGTCGATCTGGGCGCGGTCGACCGCCACGGTCAAGCTGAAGGTGCCATAGCCGCGCCAGACGCGCGACGGGGAGCTGTCGGCCGATGGAGAATAGGCCTGGCCCAATTCTTCGCGCAGCACCTCTTGCAGGCGGAGTTGCACGACCCGGCCCAGCACTTCGAGGCGCAAGACCTCGCCCAGATCGCTATCGTCCGTAGTCGGCCAGACCAGCTGCACCAGCGCCTGGTCCGCCTCGCCGCTGTGGGTGATAGTGCGGGGGCCACGCTGTGCCGTGAATCCGCGCTGGCGCGAGTCCTTGCGCGGGAGGAAATCGGGCTCGCGCGCGGGCAGGGCGCCCAGCGTCTTTGCCACGGCATCGATCGCAAGCTGTTCGTCGAGATCGCCGACCAGTGCGAGCTCCAACGCCCCCTGCGCCAGCCGATCGCCGATATCCTGCGCCAGCTTTGCGAAGCTGCGTGCAAGATATGCTTCGCGCGATTGCAGCGTGAAGCGCGGATCGCCGTCCGATAGTATGCCGCCGATCTGGTTCCCCAGCGCTTGGCCCGGGGTTGCATCGAGACTGGCAAAGAACTGCGTGATATTGCGCCGATAGCGTTCCTCGCCCTCGCTGCGATAGCCCGGATCGGTCAACCCGGCGGCGAGCAGCTGCAATTGCAGCTCAAGGTCGCGTGGTGTCGTGCCGCCGCCCAGGCTGAAGGAATCGGCCCCGGCGCTGATCGCAAAGCCGACACTGCGCCCGGCCAGGATGGTGGCCAGCTCGTCCTGGCTATGTGCGCCGAGCCCGCCGCCAGGCAGCGAGGAAACCAGCGCCGTGCGCAGCGGATCGTCCTCCGTATTGAGTAATTCGCCGCCATCGAGCCGGAGGCGGAAGCTCACTCGATCCTTGCGGATATCGGTCTGCTTGAGATTGAGCCGCAGGCCGTTGGCAAAGCGGATCAGCCTGATCCCCAGACGGGCATCGCGAGTGTCCGATACGACCGCGCCGGGCGCACCGAAATCGGTATAGGCGAAGGCGACCTGGGCGCCCGGCTTCGGAGGATCGACCTGCGCGATTGCCGCTTCATTCCATGCCGCGCGCAAGGCTTCTGCGCCGCCTTGGGGTTCGGTCCGGCCCTGATAGCGGATCAGCGGGTCATTGAGCGCCACGACGTCTGCCAGCACGGCCTCCAGTGCCGCAGCGGGCGTGATGCGGCTCGCGAAACCCTCGAACCGCTCGAGCGCACTCTGCGGGGTCGAGGGAATGCGCTTCTCGTCGACCAACGCCAGTGCCGCTCCGGCCAGCGTGTTGTGCGTGCGCGTGTTGGACCCGCGCATGTCCTCCTCAAGTGCATTACGCAGCTGGGCGACCTGCTCCGCCACTTCGGCATCGCTGAAACCATAGGCCAGCGCGCGCCTGACCTCGACCGCAGCGGCAACAAGCCCCTTGCGCCATTGGCCGTCTTCGCTGCTCACGCTCAGCGTGGTCTGGCGTGCATCCTCGAACAGGTCGCCCGTACCAAAGCTCGCCCCGCGAAAAGGCGCATCTGCCGCGCGCGCCAGCGCCTGCAGGCGGCGATTGATCACGCCATAGCCGACCTGACGCAGGATGCTCTGCTGGCGATTGGCGACGGTGTCGGGCCGATCTTGCCACGGCCCGTAACGCGAAATGCTGACGCCTTCGGACAGCGCCGGGTCGACATAGATATCGGTCTCGCCGCTGCGGGCGAGGTTGACCGGGCCGGTCTCGGGTTCGGCCGGATCGTTCGCCGGCTGCCAGTCGGCAAACCAGTGCCGCACCCGCTCTTCCAGAAGCGCCAATGGAAAATCGCCCACGATCACCAGGGTGGCATTGGCCGGCACATAGTTGCGACGGTAGAATTCCCGCAGTTCACTCGCGCTGGCCTGCTCGAGCACCGCCAGGTCGCCGATCGGCAGTCGCGCAGTGAAGCGGGCACCGGGTGCCGCGAAATCAAGCTGGTCGACCAGCGCCTTATAGGCGAAGTTGGTCCGATCGCGCCGTTCGGCCAGGATGATCCCGCGTTCGCGCACCACGGCATCCTGTTCGATCAGCAGCTCGCTTGCCGTCTCGCGCATCAGCATCAACACGGTTTCGAGCAGATTCGGGTCGTTGCGCGGCAGATCGAGTCGATAGACAGTCTGCTCGAGCCCGGTCGAGGCGTTGGTATCCGCACCGAACGCCAGCCCTTCGCGTTCGAGCAATTTCACCATCTCGCCTTCGGGAATACGCTTCGAGCCATTGAACGCCATATGTTCGAGAAAGTGCGCGAGGCCGCGCTCGGTCTCGTTCTCGTCGAGCGAGCCGGAGCCGATATGCAGTCGCACCACTGCCGTTCCTGCCGGTGTGGCATTCTGGCGCAGGACATAGCGCATGCCATTGTCGAGCACGCCGAAGCGGAATTCGGGATCGACCGGGATGTCGCTGGCTTCGAAAGCCCAGACCGGATCTGGTGTTTCACGTGCTGGCGTCGCCTGGTTGGCGAAGGCGGCGGCGGGGCACAGGGCAAGCGCGGCCAGTGCCGCGAGCGTGACAGGAAAACGCATCGCTCCTGCTTAGCCGCCCGTGCCGTGCTGGCAAGAGGCTGTTTTGCCTGGCCTACTTCTTGGGCTTGGGCGGGGCGCCACGCAGCCGCCCGCGGTGGACCGACATGTCGAACACTTCGCCCGGGCCGCTGTCTTCGGCCTGGAGCACGCCCAGCCGCCGCGCGACTTCCTGGTAGGCCTCGCTCTCGCCGCCCAGGTCGCGCCGGAACCGGTCCTTGTCTAACTTCTCGCCGGTCTTCATGTCCCACAGGCGGCAGCCATCAGGACTGATTTCGTCAGCCAGGATCACGCGGCTGAAATCACCATCGTAGATCCGCCCGAATTCGAGCTTGAAGTCGATCAGCCGGATGTCGATCGCGGCAAACATTCCGCACAGGAAATCGTTGATGCGGATTGCCATGCTGGCGATGTCCTGCATTTCCTCAGGCCCGGCCCAGTTGAAGCAGGCGATGTGTTCTTCGGCGATCAGCGGGTCACCCAGCGAATCGTCCTTGTAGTAGTACTCGATCAGCGTGTGCGGCAGCGGCTCACCTTCGGGAATGCCGAGGCGCTGCGAGATCGAGCCGGCCGCGACATTGCGCACCACCACTTCGATCGGGATGATCTCAACCTGGCGGATCAGCTGCTCGCGCATGTTGAGGCGGCGGATGAAGTGCGTGGGGATCCCGATATGCGCAAGGCGCGTGAAGACATACTCGCTGATGCGGTTGTTGATCACGCCCTTGCCGTTAATCGTGCCCTTCTTCTGGGCGTTGAACGCGGTCGCATCGTCCTTGAAATACTGGATCAGCGTGCCCGGTTCGGGGCCTTCGTAGAGAATCTTGGCCTTGCCTTCGTAGAGCTGGCGGCGACGCGACATCGGAGGATCTTCCTGCTGCAAAAACACGCGGCCCCGGCAGGCGCTGCGGCGATGCAACGCTGAGGCCGGGGCGAGGATCAACGCCATACAGTGAAGCGCCATGATTGGCAAACACGCACTGGCCGCCCGGGCGCAGTGGTGCCTCGGGGCGGGATCGAACCACCGACACTACGATTTTCAGTCGTATGCTCTACCAACTGAGCTACCGAGGCATTGCTGCGGCGGCGGCGCGCGAGGCGCCGGCGAGCGAATGAGAGCGGGCCTATGGCGAAGGCGTGCCTGCTTGGCAAGGGGGAATTGCCCGAAATCCGGTCAGTCGCGATCCTCGCGGATGACTTCGGCCGCGATTTCTTCCGGGCTGGCCGCGCGCCCCGGCACAACATAGCCTTCGCCAAACCATTGCGCGAGGTCGCGGTCGCGGCAGCGGCTTGAACAGAACGGAGCATGCGCCTCGCTGCGCGGCTTGCGGCAGATCGGGCAGGGTTTTGCTTTGGTCATCGGGCGATCGATTGAGCGAAACCGGCCTCCAGCGCAAGGCATGGATCGCTGGCAACGCGTACCTCACGACCGGTACGCCGACCCAGTTCCTCGAGCCATCCCGGCCGCAGCGCCGAGGCCACCTGCGGATGGCAACCCAGCAGGATCGCACCCGGCAGTGGCACCGCCTCGGCGCGGCGCAGCAACCATCGCGCCGCAGCGCCGGCACGATCCCGTGCAATGCGATGCAGCAATGACGGCCGCTCGAGCCTGGCGACGATCTGCACGAAGCCGAACCCGTTCATGGCGGTGCGTTCGTGCGGCCAGTCCCGCAGGCATTCGCCAAGCCTTGCATCGAGCGACTTGCGGTCTTCCTTGTCCCGGACTGTCGGAAAATCGATCCCGATGTTGCCACCGAGGTCAAACCGCTGCAGCGCCCGGGCGAGTACGGGAATGGCATTGAACCAGATCGCCCGATCTGGGCCGCCATCGACATCAATCAGCGTCATCGCGGGCGTTTCTGCAAACAGCAGCGTGCCGCCATTGAAATCGACCTGTTGGCGTGCTGCATCTATCCAGAGGTCGTCCCAATCGTGGAGGTCGGGAAACCGGCCGACCACTTCGACGTCGTGGCCATCCTCGCGCAGTGCCTCGGCCAAAGTGGGAGGAGGGCGCAGATCTGTTTCGCAATGGCGCGCCTGCGCCAACTTCAGTCGCCCGCGCTCGGCAATCGCTTCACGGGTGACCTTCACGCGCACCGGCGCACCCACGCTGACACGTTTGGGGACGAGCGTCGCGAATGCCTGCTGGTGACCCGGAAACTCGACCAGCCCGGCCGAACCTTCGCCAAGGCGCTGGCGCAATATGGCATCAGCCACTTCGCCTGCGACCAGCTGATCACCGGGCCATTGAACGCGCGCCTGCTCGATTCCGTCACAGTTCAGGCGGATCGCGCGATGTTCGCCGATCCCCTCCTCGACCAACCAGTCAGCCAATGGGAAAGCCCGCCGATTTGAGTAGCGTCCGAGTTTCGTAGAGCGGCAGTCCGACCACGCCTGAATGGCTGCCTTCGATCCACACGATCAGCCCTTCGGCTGTGCCCTGGATGGCATAGCCGCCTGCCTTGCCGTGCCATTCGCCACTGGCAAGATAGGCATCGATTTCCGCCTGATCGAGCCGCTTGAAGCGCACTGTGGTCTCGCTCAGCCGCTCGCGCAGCGATCCGTCGGGAAGTTTCAGGGCAATGGCTGACAGCACCCGATGGCGTCTGCCCGACAGGAGCTCAAGGCATTGCCGCGCAGTCGCTTCGTCCTCGGCCTTGGGCAGGATGCGCTGCCCCACTGCAACCACGGTGTCACCGGAAAGCACGTAGCCATCAGCCTTGACAGCCAGTGCCTTTTCGCGCGCGACCCGGGAGGCGTATTCGCGGGGCAGCTCGCCCTTGTGCGGAGCCTCGTCGATCTCGGCCGGGGCAATCGCGTCGGGGGCAATGCCCAGCCGCGCGATCAGTTCGCGCCGCCTGGGGCTGGCGGAAGCAAGAATGAGACGCGGGTTGGGGGTGGGCACGCTGATCAGCGAGCGGCGCGCTTATTGCGGGCCGGGACCGCCCCGGCCGGGCATGAAGCGATAAGTGATGCGCGCCTTGGTGAGGTCATAGGGTGTCAGTTCGCACAGCACCTCGTCACCCACCAGCACGCGGATGCGGTTCTTGCGCATCTTGCCGGCCGTGTGGCCCAGAACTTCGTGACCGTTTTCGAGCTCCACCCGGAACATCGCGTTTGGCAGCAGTTCGACCACCTTGCCGCGCATTTCGAGGAGTTCTTCCTTGGCCATGTATGTCCTTGCAATTGATCAGGTCGGCAAATGAGCGCGCGCTTTAGCCGTGCCGGGAGCAAAATGGAAGCCTCGTGCGTTATGCGCGCGTTCTCCGATGCGTCGCAAACGCATCACGCTTCACCCCGGTTGATGCAAACCAATACATTTCAGCCGCTTGTGTCGGCTGTCGAAACAGGGAATGGCCCTTCGCGATGAACCCGAAACATATCCTCATGCTTGGCGGCTGCCTCGTCTGGAGTCTTGCCACGCCCGCAAGCGCCGACGCCGAGCCTTCTGCGTCGGCCGATGCCGAGGGTCAGGACACGATCGTGGAGGAGGCCGGGATCGGACCCGAAGACGGGATCGTGGTCTCTGCACAGCGACTGCGCGGCCAGCTGCAGGTCGAGCAGGCCCCCGTGCTCGAACTCAACGAACAGGATATTCTGGCGATCGGCGCGACCTCAGTCGCGGACCTGATCGCGGCCATCGGCCCGCAGACCGGATCTTCGCGCGGGCGCGGCGGCGGCCAACCCGTTTTCCTGGTCAACGGCATCCGTATTGGCAGCTTCCGCGAGATGCGCAGCTATCCGCCCGAAGCGATCGCCAAGGTTGAAGTGCTGCCTGAGGAAGTGGCCCAGCGGTTCGGCTTCCCGCCTGACCGGCGGGTGGTCAACATGATCCTCAAGGAAAACTACTCAAGTCGCGAGATCGAATTCGAGCTCGAAGCGCCCGAGCGCGGCGGTTACACGCGCACCGAGCAGCAGTTCACCCTGCTGCAGATCCGCGACGGCGGGCGGCTCAACCTCAACCTCGAGGCTAACGATGTCTCGCTGCTGACCGAGGCCGAGCGAGATGTGATCCAGACGCCGGGATCGGTGCCAGACATCAGCGGCGATCCCGATCCCGCGCAGTTCCGCAGCCTCGTGCCTGACAGCCGCCAGTTCGAAGCCACCGCCAACTGGGCCAAAGCCTATTTCGAAAGCGGCTCGTCGGTCAGCCTCAACGCCACCTATGAACGCGACGAGAGCCGCAGCCTGTCGGGCCTCAACACCGTGCTTCTCACTGCGCCGGGCGGGGCAAGCGCGCTCCGCAGTTTCGGCGAGGATGATCCGCTCGAACGGCGCGGTGCCAGCGATACCTTTTCGACCGCCGCCAGCTGGACGCGGCGCTTGGGCGGATTCCAGTTCACCGCCACGCTGGATGCCAGCCACGCCTTGAGCACGGTCGAGATCGATCGCCGCGCGGATACGCAGCCGCTCGTCGATGCGGCGGCAGCCGGCACTCTGGCGCTCGACGCTCCGCTGGCGGACGTGGCGGACAACGGCTTCGACACCGCGCGGACCAGGACCTGGGCCGGGCGGGGCAAGCTCACCGCCAGCGGAGCGCCGCTTTATCTACCGGCTGGCGAGCTGGCGACGACGGTCGATCTTGGCTACGAGTGGGACCGCATCGCAAGCAACGACACGCGAAGCGCGTCCGACGCACGGCTGACACGCGGCGATCTGGAAGCAGGTCTGAACTTGGTGATCCCGCTTACGAGCCGCCGCGACGGAGTGTGGGATGCGCTGGGCAGCTTCGCGTTGAACGCTCAGGTCGGCATCAACCATCTCTCGGACTTCGGCACTCTCAAGGACTGGAGCGGAGGGTTGAACTGGTCCCCGTGGGACAATCTCGACCTGCAGGCGACCTATGTCTGGCGCGAGGTCGCGCCCACATTGGGCAATCTGGGCAATCCCCGGGTCGAGACCTTGAATGTGCCAGTGTTCGATTTCGTCAACGGCGAAAGCGTGCTGGCGACGGTGATTTCGGGCGGGAACCCTGACCTCGTGGCGGAAACCCAGCGCGACTGGCGCTTCAGTGCGACCTGGGAACTGCCCTTCATCGACGATACGCAGCTTTCGGCCGAGTACATCCGCAACCGCTCGCGCAATGTGACCGGCGAGTTTCCGGCGCTATCGGCAGAGATCGAGGCCGCATTCCCCGAGCGCGTCATACGCGATGCCGATGGAACGCTCATTTCGCTCGACCGCCGCCCGATTACCTATGTCAATACACGAAACGAGCGGCTGGTGTTCGGCCTCACGACGCGCGGTACGCTGGGTCCGCAGGGTGGGGGCGAACGCGGGGCGCGCAGCGGCGCTCCTGGCGGCGGTCCGCCTCCGGGAGCGGGGCGTGGTGGTCCCGGTGGCGGCATGCCGGGCTTCGGTGGTCGCGGCGGCGGACGCTATTTCGTGAACCTCACCCACACGTTCGAACTCGATAACCGCATACTGATTGCCCAGGGCGGGCCACTGCTCGACTTGCTCGATGGCGACTCACAGGGCGATTTCGGCCAGGCGCGGCATTCCTCGCGCCTCGAGGCAGGGATATTCCTCGATGGCAAGGCCGGGCTGCGGGTATCAGGCACCTATACCGGCAAAGCACGGATTGACGGTGACCTAGTCGCCGGAACCAGCCCGCTGCTGTTCGGCGATATCCTGCGGATCGACCTGCGGCTGTTCACTGATGTCGGGCGGCTGACCGGCAGCGAGACTGGCCTGCTCAAGGGCGTGTCGCTCTCGCTGGTGGCGGACAATGTGTTCGATGCCCAGCGCAGGGTGCGTGATGCCGATGGCAACACGCCGCTGCGGTATCAGCGGTTCCTGCTTGACCCTACCGGTCGCTACTTCGGGATCGACTTGCGCAAGATGTTCTGAACGAAGGGCTCAGCCAAAGCCGGTCGTCGGATACATCCACTTTTGTGCCAGCGAGGGCTCGAACGGCGCCCATTCGCCTTCCGGCTGAGCCAGGCGATCGGCGATTGCGATCATGACGCTGGGGTTCACGCCGAGGCCTAGATGGCTGGCATATACTTCGATGTTCTCGCTCGGCGTGCGGGTCGGATGCTGCACCGACCCGCGCCAGTGGACGACGCCATCGGTCTTGCTGAGGATAGAGGTGGTGGGCACGGGTGGTGCCTCTCCGAGGCCTCGGAAGCGGCCGTCGCGCATCGGTTCGGGCTCCTTGCCGTTGAGCATTTCGAACAGCCGCGCCACATTGGTGTGCCCGCGATCGTCCGAAATCGGGCTGCCGAGCGAGATGACCAGCCGCACCCGTTCCGGATGCAGCTTGGCCAGTTCGCGCGCCAGCACTCCGCCAAGGCTCCAGCCGACGAGCGAAACCTTGCGCCCGCTGCTGTCGTTGAGGTGCTTCAGCTGGTCCTCGAGCCGGTGGATCAGCGCATTGTCGACCCGGACATTGCGCCCGCTGGCCCAGCCGTGCGCGTCATAGCCCAGTTCACGCAGCAGGTTGCGGAGCGGCACGGTGGAATTGTTTGACGCCATGAAGCCGGGCAGCACCTTGACCGCATGCCCGTCACCGCGCGGCAGCTGTGCCAGCCAGGGTCGCAGCATGTAGAAAGCGCCCAACTCGAACAGCGCGCGGCCTTCTGCGAGGGCCCAGAAGGTGCTGGGCGGGCGCGCCGCCCGATCCAGTTCGGCCTCCGCCATTGCCAATATGGCCATTCGCGTTCCTCTCGTCTTGTCGTTGTTGCGGCCCATCAGGCCGGTTTTCCGCGCTTGCTCGCGGCGCGCTTGCGGGTGGTGGTTCGAGGGCGTTTCGCCTTGGCACTCGCTGATTTCGCTGCAGCTTTGCGCGGCGCGGGCTTGGCCCTGGCCTTCGGTTCCGCCTTGGCAGGCTGCGCTTCGAGTGCGTTGGCTGCTGCAAGCAGCTCGGCAAAGCTCTCCTCGATGCAGCGGATATAGACCTCAGGATCGGGCAGCAATTCGCGGCAGGCGGTGAAGCTGATCGTGGCCTCGTCGCAATAGCTTTGCACGACGTGGCCAAGGCCGAGGCCGTCGGTCAGGCACAACAGGCCCATCATGCTCTCGAGCCGCGCGCCGCTCGAATAGATCGGCACCGGCGGGCCGGGAACATTGGTCACCACCGTCGAGAACGGCGGGCCGACCCCGCGATTGGCGAGCCCTAGCCTGGTGTAGAGTTGTGCACCCAGTGCCATGAACAACGCCGGGCTGACCTTGCTCATCTCGGTCATGTTGCGCGCACCAAGTGCGTCGGACATCGCCTTGCTGTTGGTGGTCTGCGAATGGACGTAACGCAGCCGCTCGACCGGATCGGCCAGATGCGTGCCAAGCGGGGCGATCATTGCCGCGACCTGGTTGCCCATGTCGCCCTTTTCCTCGCCCGAGCGGACCGAGATCGGCGCCATCGCCGTTAGCGTCTTGGCTGGCAAGTCGTCCTTAGCGAGCAGGTATTTGCGCATTGCGCCACCGATGATGGCGAGGAACACGTCATTGACCTTGCTGCCCGGTGCCAGCGCGCGGATCGCCTTGATGTCGGCCAGTTTGAAACTGCGCCCTTCGACCACGCGATGCGGCGAGATCACCCGGTTGAACCGGGTCTTGGGCGCCAGCATCTCGCCCGACAGGTTGAATTCCTTCGCCACCAGGCCCTTGATCGCCTTGGCAAGGCCCGGCGCGGCCCTGGCTGCCACCTCGAGTTGCTTGAATGGATTGGTGACCGCGTTGAAATAGCTCTTGCCGAGCAACTCGACCGCGTTCGGGATCTTGCCCGGCTTCCATGTGTCGGGTTTGGACGGTGGCGGATCGTCCGGCTTGAGCGTGTGCATCGCCTCCATCAGGTCGATTCCGCTCATTCCGTCGATCGCCGCATGGTGCACCTTGGTGACCATGGCAAAGCTGCCCTTGGCCACGCCGGGGACGTTTTCGAGCCCCTCGACCACGGTGAATTCCCACGGCGGACGATCAAGGTCGAGCGGCCGGGCAAAGATCCGCGCTGCCTGGATACACAATTGGCGCCAATCGCCCGGTTTGGGCAGCGCAACGTGGCGGACATGGAACTCCAGATCGAAATCGGGGTCCTCCACCCAGTAGGGGTAATCGAGATCGAACGGCACTCGTACCAGCCGCTGGCGGATCGTGCGTGACAGCTGCATCCGGCTTTCGAAGAAGGCCAGGATATCCTTGAAACGGACGAAGCCACCTGGCGCGGTCGCCGGATTGTAGATCAGGATCGATCCGATGTGCATCGGGGAATTGCGCGTTTCCAGCGCAACGAAGCTGGCATCCATGCCCTGCAATTGTCGCAAACGGGCTCTCCTGCTGGTGCCGCAGTCTTCGCGGTCTTGTGCTGCAGACGCTAACAGAGTGCGGCCGCCGGTCAACTTGCCGCGCCCGTCAAACCCTTCCTTAGCGGCAGGATAGGCCGCGGGCAGGCTGGCCTAAAGCGCGTCGCCCGCAGCCACGCCGCTGGCCCAGGCCCACTGGAAATTGTAGCCGCCCAGCCAGCCGGTCACATCAACCGCCTCGCCAATCGCATAAAGCCCCGGAATCCGACTGGATTCCATCGTTCTGGACGAGAGCTCGGCGGTCGATATGCCGCCTACGGTCACTTCCGCTTTGGCAAAACCCTCGCTGCCATTCGGGTGGAATGTCCAGCGCGCCAGGCGGGCTTCAACCTCGCGCAGAACCCGGTCGGGCGTGTTGCCAAGTTCCGCTGCCAGCCCGATCTTTTCCGCAAGTATATCCGCCAGTCGGTCGGGCAACGCTTCGCGCAGCACTGATTTCAGGGTGCTACGCGGCGCCACGCGCTTGCGCTCGAGCAACCAGCCGGGGCTGCATCCCGGCAGGAAGTCGATCGTCACCGGATCTCCGGGCCGCCAGTAGGAACTGGCCTGGAGGATCGCGGGGCCGCTAAGGCCGCGATGAGTGAACAGCGCCGCCTCGGCAAAGCGGGCCTTGTTTGCTTCGGCCAAGACCGGCGCCGATACGCCGGCAATCTCGCGGAACAGAACCTCATCCCCACCCAGCGTCAGCGGCACGAGCGCAGGGCGCGGCTCAACCACCTTGAGGCCGAACTGACGCGCGAGATCATAGGCATATCCGGTCGCGCCCATCTTCGGGATCGAGGGGCCGCCCGTGGCGATCACCAGCGCCCGGGCGGTGAAGGTGGCGCTTTGTGTGTACACCGTGAACACGCCGTCGGCATGGCTCACCTGCACAATCGTCTCACCGCAACGTAGCGCCACGTCGCCTTTCGTGCATTCTGCGATCAACAAGTCGACAATCTGCTGCGCTGACCCGTCGCAGAACAGCTGGCCTAGCGTCTTCTCGTGCCAGGCAATGCCATGGCTCTCGACCAGTTCGAGGAAATCGCGCGGTGTGTAGCGGGCCAGTGCGCTTTTGGCGAAATGCGGGTTGGCCGAAAGGTAATTGGCCGGGCCGGCTCCGATGTTGGTGAAATTGCAGCGCCCGCCGCCCGAAATCAGGATCTTCTTGCCGGGTTTCTCGCTTTTCTCGAGCACCATTACCCGCCGGCCGCGCTGCCCGGCGCGCGCGGCACACATCAGGCCCGCTGCGCCTGCGCCCAGGATGATCGCGTCGAAGTGATTGTCCACGCCTGCCCCATCGCGGCTTTGCCATTTGCGCGCAAGGTTTCTATCTGCCCGGAATGTCGCGCAGCAAGGCCGGTTCTCCGCACGATCCGCGAGGTGCGGCCCGCTTCAACGAGGAGCGGGCGACCTATACTGTCGCCTCGGCGCAGCCGGATCTGGAAGCCGGGATTGCGGCGATCCGTGCCACTGTGAAAACGCTGCGGCCCGTGCCCGGTGTCTATCGCATGCTCGATGCGCGCGGCGATGTGCTTTATGTCGGCAAGGCTCGCGCGCTGAAGAACCGGGTGGCGAACTACACCCAGGTTCAAGGCCTGACCAATCGCCTGTTGCGCATGGTCAGCCAGACGCGGGCGATGGAAATCGTCACCACCAATTCCGAAGCCGAGGCGTTGCTGCTCGAAGCGCAACTGGTCAAGCGTTTCCGCCCGCCGTTCAACGTTCATCTGCGCGACGACAAGAGCTTCCCCTTCATCCTGCTGCGCGCCGAGCATGATTTCCCGCGCATCATGAAGCATCGCGGTGCGCGCAAGGCCAAGGGCGATTACTATGGGCCCTTCGCCAGCGCAGGCAGCGTCAACACCACCATCAATGCACTGCAGAAGCTGTTCCTGCTCAGAAGCTGCACCGACAGCTTCTTCAGCCGCCGCGACCGGCCATGCCTGCTCTACCAGATCAAGCGTTGCAGCGCGCCCTGCGTAGGGCGGATCGGGCAGGACGATTATGCTGCGTTGGTCGATCAGGCGAAAAGCTTCCTGTCCGGCAAGTCGTCGGCGGTGCAGGCCGATCTCGAGCGGCAGATGGCCGAAGCGGCCGAGGCACTCGATTTCGAGACCGCCGCAATCCTGCGCGACCGGTTGCGCGCGGCCACCTTCATCCAGGGCAGCCAGGCGATCAACGCGCAGGGGCTGGGCGATGCTGATGTCTTCGCGCTGGCCGCGAAGGGCGGGCAGATGGGCATCCAGGCGTTCTTCATCCGCGGCGGGCAGAACTGGGGCCACCGCGCGTTCTTTCCCAGCCATACCAAGGAAGTGGACGAGGCGCAGGTGCTGGCCGATATGTTGCTGCAGTTCTACGATGAGGTGCCGCCGCCGCCAACGGTGCTGGTCGATCGCGAACTGGCGGAAGCCGGGCTGATCGAGCAGGCGCTTTCGGAACTGGCCGGCCGCAAGGTCACGCTGTCGGTCCCGCAGCGCGGCGAGCGGCGCCGGTTGATGCAACAGGCCAGCCGCAACGCGTGTGAGGCGCTCGACCGGCGGCTGGCGGAAAGCGGCACCAAGGCCAAGTTGCTGCGCGATCTCGCCGAGTTCCTCGAACTTGACGGCGTGCCGCAACGGATCGAGGTCTATGACAACAGCCACATCCAGGGCGCGAAGGCGGTGGGGGCCATGGTGGTGGCAGGGCCCGAAGGCCTGCTCAAGAACCAGTACCGCAAGTTCAACATCCGCGAGGCGCAGAGCAATGACGACTTCGCGATGATGCGCGAAGTGATGCAGCGGCGCTTCAGCCGTGCGATCGAAGAGGATCCCGAACGCGACGGTGGAACCTGGCCCGACCTGGTGCTGATCGACGGCGGCAAGGGCCAGATGTCGGCCGTGCGCGACACGCTGGAGGAACTGGGGATCGAGGATGTGCCGCTGATCGCGATTGCCAAGGGGCCGCATCACGGGCGCGAGGGGCGCGAGGTGTTCCATTTCCCCGACGGGCGCGAGAAGACGCTGCCGACCAATTCGCCGCTGCTGTTCTATCTCCAGAACCTGCGTGACGAGGTGCACCGCTATGTGATCGGGGCGCATCGGGCGAAGCGCAGCCGCGCGATTTCGGCCTCACCGCTCGACGAGATCCCCGGCATCGGCCCGGCGCGAAAGCGCGCGCTGCTGCTGCATTTCGGCACGGCGAGCAAGGTCCGCGCGGCCGCACTGGAGGACCTGCAGCGCGCCCCGGGGGTGAGCGAAGCGGTGGCGCGCAAGATCTACGATTTCTACCACGCCGGAGGTTGAAGCGGGTTAGCCGCGCGGTGGCCTGCCACCCGGTTTTCCGCCGGGTTTGCGCTTGCCGGCGAGGGGCTTGCCGCCGCCGGGGCCCCGCTTGTACGGCGGCTTGCCACTCGGTGCGCCGTGCGGCTTGCGGTCACGCCTGGCTTCGGCCCGACCAGCGGGGCGCTCCGATTGCGCAGGGCGACGCTCGCCACGCGGATTCTCGCGCCGGTTCTGCCGCGCCTCGATGCGTGGCCCCTCGGCCGCTTCCTCGATCACGATAGCATCCTGCTCGTCCTCACCCGAGGCGGTGCGTTTTAGCGCATTGGCAAACTTGCCCGCGACGGCGCGGGGCACCTGGAACCAGCTTTCGTGCTGGCCGATGCGGATCGCCCCGATCTCGTTGCGGGTGATATGGCCGCGCCGGCACAGTAAGGGCAGCACCCAGCGCGGCTCGGCATTTTGACGGCGGCCCACGCCGATCCTGAACCACACCACGTCCTCGAATCCGGGCCGATGGCGATCTGCCCTGGCCTTTTCGCGCGCTTCGGGGGTGTTGGCGAGCAGTTCTTCCGGCTGCGGCAGGCGCGCACGATGGACGTGCACCAGAGCGGCTGCGATGTCTTCGGGCGGCAGGCGCGACATCAGGTCGGCTGCCAGCTCGCGGTCCCCCTCGTCGAATTCGCGCGGTTCGGTGAGCTTTTCCATCAGCCGGGTGCGATCCTTGGCACGGATCGCCTCGGGCGTGGGCGGGTCCATCCATTCGGCGGCGATCCCTGCCCCGCGCAGCATGCTTTCGACCCGCTTGCGGCGGTTGAACGGCACGATGATCGCGGCAATCCCCTTTTTGCCTGCCCGCCCGGTCCGGCCCGAACGGTGCTGCAGCGTTTCGGCATCGCGCGGGATTTCGACATGGATTACGAGGCTCAGCGTCGGCAGGTCGATCCCGCGTGCGGCCACATCGGTCGCCACGCACACGCGCACCCGGCGGTCGCGCAGCGCTTGCAACGCCTGGTTGCGTTCGGACTGCGAATGCTCACCCGACAGCGCCACCACGCCAAAGCCGCGTTCCTGCAGCGTCGCGTGGAGATGGCGGACATTGTCGCGGGTGGCGCAAAACAGGATCGCGGTCTCGGCCTCGTGGAACCGCAAAAGGTTCACCACCGCATGTTCGACTTCGGACGGGCTGACGGCGATCGCCTGATAGCTGATGTCGCCGTGCCCGCGATCCTCGCCCACCAGCGACAGCCGCAGCGCATCGGTCTGGTAACGCTGCGCCAGCGCCACGATCGGGCGCGGCATGGTGGCCGAAAACAGCAACGTCCGGCGCTGGTCGGGCGTTGCATCGAGGATCTCTTCCAGATCGTCGCGGAAGCCCATGTCGAGCATTTCGTCGGCTTCGTCGAGCACCACGCCGACCAGGCCCGACAGGTCGAGCGCCCCACGTTCCAGATGGTCGCGCAGACGCCCCGGCGTGCCCACCACGATCGCGGGCCCGGCGCGCAGCGCCCTTCGTTCCTTGCTCGCATCCATCCCGCCGACGCAAGTGGCTATCCGCAGCCCGGCCTTGGCATAAAGCCAACCGAGCTCGCGGCTTACCTGCAGCGCCAGTTCGCGGGTGGGCGCGATGACCAGCGCCAGCGGCTTTTCCATCAGCGGCGTGCCGCGGATTTCACCCAGCAGTTCGCCCGCCAGCGCAAGGCCGAAGGCCACGGTCTTGCCGCTGCCGGTCTGTGCTGACACGATCAGGTCGCGCCCGGTCGCATCGGGAGCGATCACGGCGGCCTGGACCGGGGTGGGGGCCGCATAGCCGCGTTCGGCCAGGGCTTCGCCAAGGATTGGCGGCAGGTTTTCGAAGGACATGCAAACTCGCAGCAATGGCCGCGCCGGATCACGGCGGGGGCAGGAACGGATCGGGAGAAATGCGCGCTTGCGGCGCTCAAGTCAGCGGGGCGACGGCTTGCACCGGCAGCGCCATGGCGCAGGCCCATAGCGGCAAAATCGCGCTTTGGCTTGCTTTATTTTGCAAGTGCGAAGGGGAGCGGGCCGGTTGATCGGTTTGCCGGCTGGTCGGTTTGGAGTTGGAGGGTCCGGACGGTTCACCTGGGACCCCGTGACGGACCATCCTAGCCTTGCGCTATCCCGCCAGCATCGGCCGTTCGACCCAGGTCGAATGCACACCGCTGCTGATCTTGTGTGGCAGCGCCAGCCGCGCGATTGGCCCCTTGGTGATATCGCTGGCATCGAGGATCGCGAACTCGCTGGCGCCCCGGTTCTCATCAATCAGGAAGGTCACGAGGTAAGCCTGATTCTCTGACGTCGCACCCTTGCGCGGCACCACCGGGCTCTCGCTGGCATAGACCCCATCGGGCAGGGTATAGACCTGTTCCTCGCCGGTTTCGGTGTCATGCCGGCAGTAACCGTTGAACAGGAACCAGCCCGGTTTGCTGGTGGTGGACCAGACATAGCGGCTCTTGCGCATCGCATAATCGGGATTGATCATCCCGAATTCCACGATCCGCTCGCTCAGCCGTTCCTCGCGCGTTTCGCCCGTCGCCAGATTGAACCGCCAGCGGTGCAGCCGGCACTGGAAGCTGTGTTCATCGACATAGGCCATCATATGCGCATAGCGGCCGTGCTCGGCCAGCGGGGCAGGCATGGGGCAGGCCTGGTGATAGCCTTCGAGCACCACCTCATCGCCATCCTCCCAGGCGTTGGTCCAGTGCAGAACATAGGTTGGCGCGGCCTCGAACCAGCGGATCTCGTGCGGCTGGCCGTGGCGCGGGATCAGCGCGAAGCGGGTGGGCAGGCCTTCATGCAGCCGCGCGGCATGAATGTCGCGCTTCAGCGCTTCCCCGTCCCAGAACAGCGGCATGTCGTTGAGGATCGACCAGTTCTTCGTGATCGCCATGTCATGCGGCAGGCGCGGGCCGGGAAGCGGGATCGGCACGTAGTGCACCAGCCGCCCGGCGCGATCGACCACGCCGTAATGCATGTAGGGGGCATGCACGCCATAGTTGAAGAACATCATCTCGCCGGTGCGCTCGTCCACCTTGGGGTGGGCGGAAACCCCGTCGAGCGGCGCCCACGGCGCTTTGCCGAGGTTCTCCAGCGTGACGGGGTCAAGCATCCAGGCCTCGCCGCACTGGTAGAAGGTGGCATAGGCTACCCCGCCATGCACCACGATGTCGGTGCTGCCGGTGTCCTTCAGGCCGCCATGCGCGCCGAAGCCGGGGCGCAGCGAGGTGCCCGGCGGATCCATCAGCCCGCCCCACAGCGCGCGGCCGGCCAGTTGCTCTTCGATGAAGCAATGCGTGCGCACGAAGCGGTTGCGATAGCTGACCTTGCCGTTGCGTATATCGACCTG
Source organism: uncultured Porphyrobacter sp. (assembly GCA_964500135.1). Classification (GTDB taxonomy): domain Bacteria; phylum Pseudomonadota; class Alphaproteobacteria; order Sphingomonadales; family Sphingomonadaceae; genus Erythrobacter. The sequence continues at coordinate 3,023 of CAZCNF010000012.1, read as the reverse complement.
GTGCACCATCGCGTCGCCATCGAACGGGTGATGGCGGCCCAGCGGCTGGTGCACCGGGTTTTCCGTGTTGCGCAGGTAGATGCCATCGATGTCTTGCGGCACTTCGCCTTCGATCAGTTCGAGCTGGTCAACCGTCACTTCCTCGTGGAGAGGGGTCCAGGCGCCTGACAGATAGGGGTGGTTGCTTGGCTCTAGCGAGTATCTGAGTGGCGGTTCGCGGGTGATCTGCATGACGTTCCTCTCCCGCGCCGAGGATGCGCCGGGGGAGGCGGGGATGCAAGGGGTGGCGGTAAGTCCGCGCGAAACTTGATTGAGATCAATGAGGCTTGGCTGCACCAATCTAGCCTTAATCGTGTGAGAGAAGGCGAGTCGAAGCAAAGGAGGGGCATATGAAATCGATCCTGCTGCACATCAATGACGACGCCGGGCTTGAGGCCCGCACGCAGGCGGCGCTCGATCTGGCACGCGCCTTTGACGGGCACATCACCTGCCTGCAGGCGCTGACCTACGAAGTGTTCGCACCGGGCGACTTCTACGGCTCGGCGATTGCCGCCGCGATGCCGATCCTGCGCGAGAACGCCGAAGCGCTGCGCACGCAGGTGGAGGACGATCTTGCCAATGAAGACGTTTCTTGGAGCTATCGCTTCCAGTTTGGCATGGCCGAAAGCCGCCTGCTTGAACAATCGGCAATCAACGATGTGATCGTGCTTGGCCCCAACGACATCGGGGTCGACGGGCCCCGCCCCTCGCGCATGGTGGGCGATCTGCTGCTGCATTCGCGCACGCCGGTGCTGGTGGTGCCCAAGGATCAGCAGCGGGTCGACTGGGGCGGGCCGGCGCTGGTGGCCTGGAACGGCTCGACCGAGGCCTGCGCTGCGCTGCGCGCGGCGGTGCCGCTGCTGCAGAAGGCGAGCAAGGTCCATCTGGCCAGCGTGGCCGAGAAGAAGCCGCGGGTGAAGCATGACCTGCCGCCGGTCGAAGGGGCGGAGTATCTCAGCCGTCACGGCATCCATGCAGAGATGGTCGAACTGCCACAGGGCGAAGACAACGTGGCCGATACCCTGCTGGCGGCGGCCGGAGTGCGCGGCTGCGCCTACATGGTGATGGGTGCCTATGGCCATTCGCGCCTCGCGGAATTCCTGCTCGGCGGGGTGACGCGCCGGGCGTTGACCGATCCGCAGCTGCCGGTGCTGCTGGCGCATTAAACTGTTCTACCTGAGGACGCGAGTTGGCAGCCGACTGCGGGGCGCGTTTACCCGCGCTTCCGGATCATGCCCTCCTGCGCCACGCTGGCGACCAGTTGGCCGGCGCGGTTGAAGATTCGGCCGCGGTTGAAGCCGCGCCCGCCGCCGCTCCACGGCGAATCGGTCGCGTAGAGCAGCCATTCGTCGGCCCGCGCCGGGCGGTGGAACCAGATCGCGTGGTCGAGGCTGGCTCCCACCAGTTCGCCACGCATCCAGCTAAGGCCGTGCGGTAGCGCGCTGGTGCCGAGCAGGGTGAAATCGCTGGCATAGGCGATCACCGCGCGGTGCAGCGCGGGATCATCGGGCAGCGGGGCCGCGGCCTTGAACCAGCTGTGCGCACGCGGCTCGCGCGGGGCGTCGTTCATCCAGTGCAGCTTGCCCGAGGTGCGCATCTCGATCGCGCGGGGCCGCAGCATGATGTCGCGCGCCATGCCGGTAATCCCCGCCTTGTCTGCGTGCTCGCGGCGCAACTCCATGTCGCAGCGCAACGCCTCGGGCGGGAGCACATCGGGCATGGCGTAGTCGTCATGCTCGAGGCCTGGTTCGGGCAGCTGGAAACTGGCGGTGAGGTTGAGGATCGGGCGGCTGGTGCCATCGTCCTCGACCTGGCTGGCGACCACGCGGCGATTGGCGAAGCTGCGCCCGTCGAAATCCGCCGTCACCTGGTAGCGGATCGGCGGGCCTTCCTTGCCGCCGCGCAGGAAATAGGCGTGGAGCGAATGCGCCTGCTTGTCGCCGCCAACCGTCAGCTGCGCGGCCTGCAGTGCCTGGGCGATGACCTGCCCGCCGAAGACCCGGCCAACTCCGCCCTTCTGCGGGCGCCCGGTGAACTGCATGTCCTCGCCGGTCTCGACGGTGAGCAGCTTGACCAGCCCGGCGACGAGCTGTTCGGGCGAAGGGGCTTGATCGGGCATGTCGGTCATGCGCACCCCTTGCTGTGCCACTTTGCCCGGGTCAACGCGGCAAATTGGCCAGGATGCGGAAATCGACCAGCGAAAAGCCCCGCCCGGCACGCGGCCGAGCGGGGCTCTCCAGTCCCTTGCGGGGTTCGATTACCTAGATCGCCGCATGGCCGCCGGCAAGCGCCGCCAGCAGCAGCAGAGCCACGATGTTGGTGATCTTGATCATCGGGTTGACGGCCGGGCCGGCGGTGTCCTTGTAGGGGTCACCCACGGTATCGCCAGTCACGGCAGCCTTGTGGGCTTCGCTGCCCTTGCCGCCGTGGTTGCCGTCTTCGATGTACTTCTTGGCGTTGTCCCAGGCGCCGCCACCGGCCGTCATCGACAGCGCGACGAACAGGCCGCCCACGATCACGCCCAACAGCAGGGCTCCCAGCGCGGCGAAGCCATTGGCCTCGCCCGCGATCGCGGCAATCGCGAAATAGACCACGATCGGCGCCAGCACCGGCAGCAACGAAGGAACGATCATTTCCTTGATCGCCGCCTTGGTCACGAGGTCCACGGTCCGCGCATAATCAGGCTTGGACTCGTAGGTCATGATGCCGGGGTTGTTCTTGAACTGCTCGCGCACGTCCACCACCACGTCACCCGCAGCGCGGCCGACCGCGGTCATGCCCATCGCCCCGAACAGATAGGGCAGCAGTGCGCCCAGCAGCAGGCCGACGATGACATAGGGGTTCTCGAGGCTGAAGCTGACTTCGCCATTGGCCAGGTCGCCGTCCGACAGCGCCGGGAAGAACTCCCTGAGGTCGGTGGTATAGGCTGCGAACAGCACCAGCGCGGCAAGGCCGGCCGAACCGATGGCATAGCCCTTGGTCAC
>CAZCNF010000011.1:33990-76326 GCA_964500135.1 uncultured Porphyrobacter sp. | reverse complement strand
ACCCGGTCATAGACCTCGCGCGCCAGCAGCCGCAGCGGGAAGCCCATCATCCCGCTCGAATGGCCGCACATGCGCTCGATCGCGAGGTGCGTCTTGCCGGTATTGGTCGGCCCCAGAACCGCCTTGATCGTACCGTCGCTCACACCGGCGGTTGTGGCACCGCGCGCCGCACGCGGCAACCGCGCCGCGCCGGGCTGCCGCAGCTTCTCAACATCTCGTCGCTTGGCCGAGTCGGTTGGTCGTGAGTTAACGCGACATTTACTTTGATCGGGCAGGGAAATCGGCCAATGGTCGCGCTGGGCCCGGGGGCGGGCGCGACGCGTGGGAGTTTGGGGCGTTGGAGCAATTGCGCGAGATGCAGGGCGATCGGGACCCTGAGATCGAGGAGCCATTCCTCGATTTCGGCGATCCGCCCGCGGCGCAAGGGCAGCCCGATCGCGCCGGCGCTGCGCCTGGCCGCATCGTGCTCAAGCGGGTGCATGACTGGCGTACGCGGTTCCACGTGTGGCGCGAGGAGACCTCGCGCGCTTTCGACAAGGTCGACCTGGCTCCCGATCTGGCGCAGGATATCGGCAGCCGCCGCTGGTTCCGGGGCCTTGGCACCATGCTGGGGCTGAGCGCGGTGGCGCTGGCGCTGTGGCCCGATTTCGCCCCGCTCGAAGCGCGCCCTGCGATGGCGATCGATCCGGTCGCGCGCGACGAATTCCGCAGCCACATGATCCTGCCGCTGGCGCTCGGCGCCGACAGCGGTCGCCAGATGGGCGCGAGCGCTCGCGTGATCCCGCTCGCTTCGGCGCCCGAACGCCCGCAGATCGAGCTGGTCGCCACCTTGTCGCGCGGAGACAGCTTCGAACGCATGCTCCAGCGCGCCGGCGTGGCGGGGGCCGATGCCGCGCGGATCCAGCAGCTGGTTGCGAACGAGATCCCGCTGGCCGAGATCGAGCCCGGCACCCGGGTCGACATCACGCTCGGCCGCCGCCCCGAGCCGGGCGCCTCGCGCCCGCTCGATGCGCTGGCCTTCCGCGCGCGCTTCGACCTCGAGCTCGAAGTGCTCAACACCAACGGCAATTTGGCGCTGCGCCGCAAGGTGATCCGGGTCGATGACACCCCGCTGCGAATCCGCGGCGTGGTGGGCCAAAGCCTCTATCGCTCGGCCCGGGCAGCCGGTGCACCTGCCAGCGCGATCCAGGAATTCATCCGCGCACTCGACGACCAGCTCGATCTCGAACGCAGCGTGCGGGCCACCGACGAGTTCGACATCATCCTGGCCTATCGCCGCGCCGCAACCGGCGAGCGCCAGGCCGGCAAGCTGCTTTATGCCGGGATCGATCGCGGCGGGAAGCCCAAGACCCAGCTGATGCGCTGGGGCCCCGACGGCCTGTTCTACGAGGCTTCAGGGGTCGGCGAACAGCGCGGCGGGCTGATCTCGCCGGTGCCGGGGCGGATCACCTCGAGCTTCGGCATGCGCCGCCACCCCATCCTCGGCTATCGCCGGATGCATTCCGGGATCGATTTCAGCGCGGGCTATGGCACGCCGATCGTTTCGGTCACTGATGGCCGCATTTCCGCCGCCGGGCGCATGGGCGGCTGCGGCATCGGGGTGCGGATCGAGCACGGCAACGGCCTGTCGACCCGCTATTGCCACATGAGCCGGATGGCGGTGAACGCCGGCCAATCGGTGCGCGGCGGGCAGGTGATTGGCTATGTCGGCTCGACCGGGCTGTCGACCGGGGCGCATCTGCATTACGAGATGTACCGCAACGGCCGGGCGGTCGATCCGCGCAGCGTGAACTTCGTGATGCGGGCGCAGCTCGAAGGGCGCGAGCTGATGAGCTTCCGCTCGGCGCTGGCCGAACTCAAGGCGATCCAGCCCGGCGCCGCGCTGGCCGACCTCGAGCAGCGGCCCGAGGAACTGGCGGAGCCGGTCCGCGAGATCGAGAAGCTCGACAGCAAGCGCCCGCTGCCCTGATCGCCCCTGATGGTGCGGTGGCGATTGCGCGCGCGCGCAATATCCGGCAACACGGGGCACATGAGCGGATCCTATCCCAATCTGCGGCTGCGCCGCACCCGTGCCAGCCAGTGGAGCCGCGCGCTCCATCGCGAGAATGTGCTGACCCCGGCCGATCTGATCTGGCCTTTGTTCGTCACGGCCGGCAATGCGGCGGAAGAGCCGATCGCCAGCCTGCCCGGCGTGTCGCGCTGGTCGGTCGACCTCATCGCGCGGCGTGCCCGCGAAGCCACCGCGCTGGGCATCCCCTGCATCGCGCTGTTCCCCAATACGCCGGCCGACCGGCGCAGCGACGACGGCGCCGAAGCGCTCAACCCCGACAATCTGATGTGCCGCGCGATAAAGGCGATCCGCGATGCCTGCGGCGAAGGTGTCGGCATCCTCACCGATGTCGCGCTCGATCCCTATACCAGCCACGGGCAGGACGGGCTGGTCGACGATGCCGGCTATGTCGTGAACGACGATACGGTTGCAGTGCTGGTGGACCAGGCGCTCAACCAGGCCCGGGCCGGGGCCGACATCATCGCCCCCTCCGACATGATGGACGGCCGCGTGCGGGCGATCCGCATGGCGCTGGAGATGAACGGACACCCCAATGTCCAGATCATGAGCTATGCCGCGAAATACGCCAGCGCCTTCTATGGCCCGTTCCGCGACGCAGTGGGCTCGCGCGGGCTGCTCAAGGGCGACAAGAAGACCTACCAGATGGACCCGGCCAATGGCGAAGAGGCGCTGCGCGAAGTGGCGCTCGATATCGCCGAAGGGGCGGACAGCGTGATGGTGAAGCCGGGCCTCGCCTATCTCGATATCGTGCGCCGGGTGAAGGACCGCTTCGAAGTGCCGGTGTTCGCCTATCAGGTGAGCGGCGAATATGCGATGATCGAAGCGACCGCCGCGGCGGGCGCAGGCGATCGCGATGCGCTGGTGCTGGAAACGCTGCTGGCATTCAAGCGCGCCGGCTGTTCGGGCGTGCTGACCTATCACGCGCCGGTGGCGGCCCGCCTGCTCGGAGCCTGAGCGCGATGGGCGACTTTCGCCACGAGACCGAGCGGCTGGTGCTGCGCGACTGGCGCGAGGAAGACTGGCCCGAATTTTTCCGCGTGACCAATACCCCGGCGGTGATGCGCTGGCTGGGCGGCCTGCTCGACGAGGCGGGCAAGGCCGCGACCCGCGACCGGGTGACCGGCTGCGCCGCGCGCAACGGTTTCTGCTTCTGGGTGGTCGAGCGCAAGGCCGATGGCGCGTTGCTGGGTTTCTGCGGGCTCAAGCGTGCCGACGCGCCCGGCTCCACCGTCACCGATGCCATCGAAGCGGGCTGGCGCCTGCGCGAGGATGCCTGGGGCCGGGGCTATGCCAGGGAAGCGGCCGCCGCGGCGCTCGATCTCGCTTTCAACCGGTTCGGGGCGGAACAGGTGGTGGCGCTCACGGTTGACGGGAACACCGCCAGCTGGGGGCTGATGCTGCGGCTCGGCATGCGCCGCCGCGAAGAGCTCGACTATCCGGATCCGCGCTACGAGCCCCCCTGGCGCGACACCATCGTCTATTCGATCGACCGCGCCGGCTGGGACGCGGCGCATGGGTGACATCGTGCTGGAAACCGAGCGGCTGGTGCTCCGGCGGATCGACGAAGGCGATGCGCTGCAGCAGTATGGCGTCCTCAATACGCCCACGGTGATGGAGCATCTGGGCGGGGTGAAGGAACTGCACGAGATCGAAGCGAAGCATGCCAAGTCGATGGCGTGGTTCGCGCAGCGCGGTTTCGGCTTCATGATGATGATCGAGAAGGCTCACGGTGGGCTGCCAGGCGGCGAGCTGGTCGGCCATTGCGGGCTCAAGCTGGTCGACAATCCGCTGGCCCCCAACCAGGGCGATCACGAGGTGGGCTGGCTGGTGCGCGAGGATCGCTGGCGCCACGGCTATGCCCATGAAGCGATGCGCGCAGTGATCGACTGGGCGTTCACCTCGATCGGCGCGCCGCATCTGGTGGCGCTGACTTGCGAGCGCAACGTGCCCAGCTGGCGCTTCATGGAGAAGCTGGGCATGGAGCGGCGGCCCGACCTCGATTTCGTCGACCCGGCCTTCGATCCGCGCGACAACCCGACGATCCAGTATCTACTCACACGCGAACGATGGGAGAGCCAGCCATGACCGCGAGGCCCGGTGTCAACATCATCCCGATCCACGGCAAGGTGCCGCAGATCCATGACAGTGCCTTCATCGCGCCGGGCTGCACCCTGATCGGCGATGTCACGATCGGGGCGGACAGCTCGGTGTGGTACAATTGCGTGCTGCGCGCCGATGTCAGCCGGATCGTGATCGGCCAACGCAGCAATATCCAGGATGGCAGTGTGCTCCATTGCGATCCGCCGCGCCCGGGCGATCCCGATGGCAGCCCGCTGATCATCGGCGATGACGTGCTGGTCGGCCACATGGTGATGCTGCATGGCTGCACCATCCATGATCGCGGCTTCGTGGGGCTGGGCGCGATTGCCATGAACAAGGCGGTGATCGGCTCCGACGCAATGCTGGCGGCGGGCGCCATGCTGACCGAGGGCAAGGTGATGGAACCGCGCATGCTGTGGGCGGGGCGCCCGGCCAAGCCGCTGCGCGAACTGTCCGACGCCGCGATTGCCGGGATGCGGCTGGGCGTGGCGCATTATGTCGAGAACGCCCGCGCGCATGCCGACGCGGTGGGGGCTTCGATTGGCTAATCCCTGATTAGCGCAAGCCTCGGCCCGCAGGGCCGCAAGGGCGACGGCCCGCCCGTAGGCGCGCCAGACCCGGACGCAGGCCGGGGCAGGCAATAGCGCCGAGGAACGCTAATCCCTGATTAGCGCAAAGAGACTCTCGATCCGGTCGGCCTCGTGCGCGGGCTTGTCCCAGCGGATGCGGTGGATCCGGGGAAAGCGCATCGCGAGGCCCGATTTGTGCCGCTTCGAGCGATGTACGCTGTCGAAGGCGACTTCGAACACAAGGCTGCGGTTGGTCTCGCGCACCGGCCCGAAGCGATTGACGGTGTTCTGCCGCACGTGCCGGTCGATCCGCTTCAGCTCCTCGTCGGTGAAGCCCGAATAGGCCTTGCCCACCGGCAGCAGTTCGGCCCCGCCCAGGCCATTGGCATCGGGCTCACCGGCCCAGCAACCGAATGTGTAGTCCGAATAGAAGCTCGAGCGCTTGCCGCTGCCGCGCTGGGCATACATAAGCACGCAATCGACCAGTAGCGGGTCGCGCTTCCACTTGTACCACAGCCCGACCTTGCGCCCGGCGACATAGGGGCTGTCGCGGCGCTTGAGCATCAGCCCTTCGATCGCTTCGTCGCGCGCGCCGGCGCGGATCTCGGCCAGGTGGTCGAAATCGCGCGCTTCGACCAGCTGCGACAGGTCGAAATGCGAAGGCGGCAGGCGAGCCAGCAGGCGCTCGAGCCTGGCCCTGCGGTGGTGCCACGGGTGTTCGCGCAAATCCTCGCCGTCCACGATCAACGCATCGTACAGCCGCACGAAGGCCGGATAGTCGGCCAGCATCCGCTTCGACACGCTCTTGCGGCCGAGCCGCTGCTGCAGCGCGTTGAAGCTGGCCGCGCCCCCCGACGTGCCCCCCTGGTGCGCGCCGCGGACCAGCAGTTCGCCATCGAGCACGGCAGGAATGGCGAGCGCGCCGGTCAGTTCGGGGAAACTGTGGCCGATGTCCTCGCCCCCGCGCGAGAACAGCCGGGTTTCGCCCCCGGCATGGACCAGTTGCACCCGGATCCCGTCCCATTTCCATTCGGCGGCGTAATCGGCCAGATCGAGCGTGCCGGCTTCCAGCGGATGTGCCAGCATGAAGGGCCGGAAAAGTGCCCGGCCGGCCAGGTCGGGCGGCGCAGCACCTTCAGCCGCCCAGGCGAAGAGTTCGGCATAGGGCGGGGCGATCCCGTGCCAATATTCCTCGACCTGCTCCAGTTCGACCGCGAAGGCCTGGGCAAAGGCCATCTTGGCCAGCCGGGCCGACACGCCGATACGCATGCCGCCGGTGGCGAGCTTGATCAGCGCGAAACGGCCCGACGCGTCAAGCCGGTCGAGCAGTTGCGGCAATCGCCGTGCCACGTCGGCGCGGGACATCGTGCCAAGCAAAACAACCACTTCGCTTAACCCTGGCGGCGGCGTGACGTCACCATCGGGCGGCGGCGCTGGTTCCGGCCACAGCAGGCTGGCGGTTTCGGCAGTGTCGCCCACGAAATCGCGGCTGAGCGTCCACAGCACCGGATCGATCCGTTGTTCCATCAACTTGCGGACCGTCGCGCTCTTGACCGCCGGGAAGTCGAGCGCGCCGGTCAGCCCCGCCAGCGCCCAGCCGCGATCGGGATCGGGCGTGCGGCGCAGATAGTCCGCGATCAGCTGCAGCTTGCGGTTGCGGCTGGTGGTGTAGACCAGCGCGTCCAGCAGGGCGGCGAACTCAATCATCCTCGTCCTCGCGGCCGACCAGCGCCAGCGCGCGGGCGCGCCGCTGGCCGAGCTCGCACCAGCGCAGCAGCGCCTCTTCGCGGCCGTGGGTGATCCAGTTCTCTGCGGCGTCGACCGCGGCGATGGTGTCGGTCAGCTCGTTCCAGTCGGCGTGATCGGAGATTACCAGCGGCAATTCGACATTGCGCTGGCGGGCGCGCTGGCGGATGCGCATCCAGCCGCTTGCCATCGCGGTGATCGGCTCGGGCAAGCGTCGGCTCCAGCGGTCGTTTAGCGCCGCAGGCGGGGCTATCACGATGGCGCCGCGCATCTCGTCCCTGGCGTGGGCGGCGACCGGGCGTAGCTCGCCGAGTTCCACCCCGTGCTCGCGGTACAGCCGGCACATCGGCTCGATCGCGCCGTGCAAGTAGATCGGGTCGTGATGCCCGGCCGCGCGCAGCTCGGCGATCACCCGTTGTGCCTTGCCCAGCGCATAGGCGCCCACCAGCACGCAGCGGTCGGGATCGGCCGCTAACGCCTTCAGCAGTTTGCCGATCTCGTCGGCGATCGGCGGGTGGATGAAGACCGGCAGGCCGAAGGTCGCCTCGGTGATGAACAGGTCGCACGGCGTGACGGCAAAGGGCGGGCAGGTGGGATCGGGGCGGCGCTTGTAGTCGCCGGTGACGATCACCCGCTCGCCCGCATGTTCGAGCAGGATCTGCGCACTGCCCAGCACGTGACCCGCCGGCAGGAAAGTCGCTTCCACTTCGCCCGGCAGGCGCACGCGCTCGCCATAAGGGACGGGCACCGCGCCCGCGCCGGTGCCATAGCGCAGCGCCATGATGGCGAGCGTTCCGGGCGTGGCGAAGGTCTGGCCATGGCCGCCGCGCGCGTGATCGGCATGGCCATGGGTGACCAGCGCGCGTTCGACTGCCCGGCCCGGATCGATCCAGGCATCGGCCGGCACCACATGGATGCCCCAGGGTTCGGGCCGGATCCAGGCGAAGGGGGCGCTCACATGGCTCTCAAGCCCGCTGTGCCCGCTTCGGTTCCCGTCAGTTCGCCTTTGTACCTTTTCGGTACTTTTCAAACCAGGCGAGAACCGCTGCGGTTTTGGCCGCCTGCTGGCTCGGGCTCATCGACATGTCCGAGTGGCTCGCGCCCGGCGTGACCACCAATGCGGTATCGATGCCTTGCACCTTCAGCGCGCCATAGAACTGCTCGGCCTCGCTGCGTGGCGTGCGGTAATCCTCCTCGCCCACCAGCACCAGCGTGGGGGTCTTGATATTGCCCGCAGCCGCCAGCGGTGAACGCCGCCAGTAGTCGTCCGGGCGCTCCCACGGCTGCCCCTTCATCCAGTATTTGCCGAAAAAGGCATAGCCGTCGCTCATCAGCGCCATGCTGGTCCAGTTGATCACCGGCTTGTACGAGGCTGCAGCGGCGAACCGCTGGGTCTGGCCCACGATCCACGCAGTCAGGATGCCGCCGCCCGAACCGCCGGTGACGAACAGGTTGTCGGGATCGGCATAGCCCGCGGCGATCGCAGCATCGACCGCCGCCATCAGCTCGTCATGGTTGGAGATCGGGTAATTGCCTTCGATCCGGTCGGCAAAGGCCTGGCCATAGCCGGTCGACCCGCCCGGATTGGTGAACAGCGTCGCGTATCCAGCGCTCGCAAACATCTGATACTCGGACGCAAAATGCGGCCCATAAGAGGCATAGGGGCCCCCGTGGATCTCCAGGATAACCGGCACCCGGTCACCCGCCTTGTAATCGGGCGGCAGCGTGATCCAGCTCGGGATCCTGGTCCCGTCAGCGGTAGTCACGCTCAACTCGATCGTCTTTCCGAGCCGCTTGCCCGCAAGCTTGAGATCGTTGAGCGCCGTCAGCCGCACGGCCTTGCCGCCGCGCAACACCGAGATGTCCGAGGGGCTGGTCGAACTGCCGCTGGTAAAGGCCAGCGCGCCATTGCCTGAAACGCTCCACTGGCCGCCTGCATAAGGCCGCGAGTAATAGGTATCGACCAGCGACGCGGCGAGCGGGGCGACCTCGCCCGCCGGAGACACCCTGGCGATCCGGTATTCGCCTTCGTCCTCATAGCCAACGAACAGGCCGGCCGCGGTCCATTCCATGCTGGTGATGTCGCGGTCGAACCCGGTTGCGATCCGGCGCTTGTTCGACCCGTCGGCATTCATCAGGTAGAGCCCACTCTGCTGGTAAGCCATCTTGCGGTCGTCATAGCCGAGATAGGCGATGGTCTTGCCGTCGGGTGAGATTTCCGGGTGGCTATCTGGCCCGTCGCGATCGGTCAGCGCGGCAATGTTCCCCGACGAGACATCAATCGCGTAGATTTCGCTGTCGACTCCGGCCAGCTCCCAATCGGCATCGCGGTTCCCGCTGATCAGGATCGTCCGGCCATCCGGGGCCCATTCGAGCGCCCCATCGTGGTGCCGGTCGCCGAAAGTCAGCTGACGCGGAGCCCCGCCCGTCGCCGAGACCAGGAACACCTGGGTAAAGCCGGACTTGAGGTAGCCTGCGCCATCGAAGCGATAGGTCACCTTGTCGATAATGGTCGGGCCCTTCTTCCATTCCGCGCCTTCAGGCGGCGAAAGGGGCTTGCCGAGCGACAGCGTCTCGCCGGGAACCCTGGCGGTAAAGGCAATCTGCTTGCCATCCGGCGACCAGGAAATGCCCCCCGGCCCCTCGGGCAGGGCGCTGATATTGGCGCTCGCCCGTGAGCCCAGCCACATCACATGCAGTTCCGGCCCGCCCCCGCTCTGGGTCGAGACATACGCGAGGCGCGTTCCATCGGGCGACCAGCGCGGCGAGCCATGATAGCCTGCGCCCGTCACCAGCGGGGTCTCCGCACCGCTCGCCACGTCAATCATCCAGATCGAGGATACCGCCGCGTCCGACATGACATCGTTGGTTTGCCGGACATAGGCCACCCTCGACCCGTCGGGGCTGATCTGTGGATCCGCCGCGACCGACAGGCCAAACAGATCTTCGCCGGTGAAATAGGGACTTGGCGCTGCCGCCTTCGCGTCCTGCTGGCCATCGGCCGCCGCCGCGGGCGCGGCAAGAAATGCCGGGCTGGCGAGGACAAGCGCCAGCGCGGTCAGGCGGAATGCAGTCATGGATAGCCCCCTTCAATCATTGGTTCGCCGATCAATCACATTGCGGCGGCGATTGCTAGGGGCAGGGGGCCATCTGCACCGAGCAAACGGCCCGCCCTCGACGAAGGGCGGACATCGCTCGACCGGCGTGGCGCTTGGCCAGCCTATGCTTCAGGCTTGGGATCCGCCTTCTTTGCCACCGGCCTCTTCTTCTCGCCGGCCTTGGCCTTGGCGCTCGCCTTCTTCTGCGCCTTGGGCGGAGCCGGGGTGATCTCGAAACTGGGCTTGCCGTCCTTGATCCCGACATGCACCTCGCCGCCATCGGCCAGCTTGCCGAACAGCAGCTCTTCCGCCAGCGGCTGCTTGACCCGCTCCTGGATCAGCCGTGCCATCGGGCGCGCGCCATAAAGCTTGTCATAGCCCTTGTCGGCCAGCCATTCGCGCGCATCCTTGTCGAATTGGATATGCACGTTCTGCTCGGCCAGCTGCAGTTCGAGCTGGAGGATGAACTTGTCGACCACGCGGCCCACCGTGCCCTTGCCCAGGTAGGAGAAGGGCACGATCGCATCCAGCCGGTTGCGGAATTCGGGAGTGAACATCTTCTTCACCGCCTCGTCGCCGGCATCCTCCTTCGACACGTCGCCAAAGCCGATACCCTGGCGCGCCATGTCGGCCGCCCCGGCATTGGTGGTCATGATCAGCACGACGTTGCGGAAGTCGACCGTCTTGCCGTGATGGTCGGTCAACCGGCCATTATCCATCACCTGCAGCAGGATGTTGAACAGGTCGGGATGGGCCTTCTCGATCTCGTCGAGCAGCAGCACGCAATGCGGGTTCTGGTCGACCGCATCGGTCAAAAGCCCGCCCTGGTCATAGCCGACATAGCCAGGAGGTGCGCCAATCAGCCGCGAAACGCTGTGCCGCTCCATATATTCGGACATGTCGAAGCGCTTGAGCTCGATCCCCATGATGCTGGCCAGCTGGCGCGCAACTTCGGTCTTGCCGACGCCGGTCGGGCCGCTGAACAGGAAGCTGCCGATCGGCTTGTCCGGATCGCGCAGGCCCGCGCGCGAAAGCTTCATCGCGGTTGCGAGCCGCTGGATCGCCTCGTCCTGGCCGAACACGACATGCTTGAGATCGCGCTCGAGATTCTCGAGCGCCTTCTTGTCGTCGCTGCTGACCGACTTGGGCGGAATCCGCGCCATGGTGGCGATCACCGCTTCGATCTCCTTGGCGGTGATCTTCTTCTTGCGGCGGCTGGGCGGCACCAGCATCTGCATCGCGCCCACTTCGTCGATCACGTCGATGGCCTTGTCGGGCAACTTGCGGTCGTTGATGTAGCGCGCCGACAGCTCCACCGCGGTCTTGATCGCGTCGGGGGTATAGGTGACCTTGTGGTGTTCCTCGAAGGCGCTGCGCAGCCCCTTGAGAATCTTGATCGTATCCTCGATCGTCGGCTCGTTCACATCGATCTTCTGGAACCGCCGCAATAGCGCGCGGTCCTTCTCGAAATGGTTGCGGAATTCCTTGTAGGTGGTCGAACCGATGCAGCGGATCGCCCCCGATGAGAGCGCCGGCTTGAGCAGGTTCGACGCGTCCATCGCGCCGCCGCTGGTGGCGCCTGCCCCGATCACGGTGTGGATCTCGTCGATGAACAGGATCGCCTCGGGCATCTGCTCGAGTTCGTTCACGACCTGCTTCAAACGTTCCTCGAAATCGCCGCGATAGCGCGTGCCGGCCAGCAGCGCGCCCATGTCGAGCGAGTAGATCACCGCATCGCGCAACACTTCGGGCACATCGCCTTCCACGATCTTGCGCGCCAGCCCCTCGGCGATGGCGGTTTTGCCCACGCCCGGATCGCCGACGTAAAGCGGGTTGTTCTTGCTGCGGCGGCACAGGATCTGGATCGTGCGGTCCACCTCCGGACCGCGGCCGATCAGCGGGTCAACCTTGCCGGCCTTGGCCTTGAGATTGAGATTGACGGTGAACTGGTCGAGCGCGGTTTCCTTCTTGTTGCCGCTCTCCTTGGCCTGCTCGTTGCCTTCCGCCTGGCCGCTCTCCGAGCCCTGCGGAGTTTTCGATTCGAGCTGGCGCCCGCCCTTGCCGATGCCGTGGCTTATGTAGCTTACCGCATCGAGCCGGCTCATGTCCTGCTGCTGCAGGAAATAGACCGCATAGCTGTCGCGCTCGCTGAACAATGCCACCAGCACATTGGCCCCCGTCACCGTGTCCTTGCCCGAGGACTGGACGTGCAGGATTGCGCGCTGGATCACCCGCTGGAAACCGGCGGTGGGCTGCGGATCGGCCCCGTCCTCGGTCTTGAGTGACTGGTACTCTTGATCAAGGTACTGCTTCACTACTTCGCCCAGCTCGGCCAGGTCCACGCCGCAGGCAGCCATGACCTGCGCCGCATCCTCGTCATCGATCAGCGCCAGCAGCAGATGCTCGAGCGTGGCATATTCGTGCCGTCGCTCCGAGGCATTGCCGAGCGCATTGTGCAGGGTTCGTTCAAGGTTCTGGGCAAAACTTGGCATGGGATCACTCTACAGCGGGGGGCGAAAGCTCTCCCTTGCGGGAGAGAGTGAAGGCAGATGGTTAAGCGCGGACGGCGTCCGAACGATGCCGATATGGGACCTGTGCCGGCTATTGCGAATCCTCAATGCGCCAGCCGCCTTCATGATCCCGGCTTCTTGAACAGCGCATCGGCGGCCGAGATATGCGCGGCGGCCTTCAGCCGGTGGCTTTCGACCCGCGCGATTTCAGCCTCGAGCAGCACGATCCGCTGTTCGAGTTCTTCCAGCGAATAGGGTGAAAGATCCTCCGCTGCGAGCTTGCTCGCGGCATCGCCCTTGGGGCGCGGAAGATCATCTTCGATCATCGAGGCCCCAACTTCGCCACAGGGGCGGCTTGCTGTCAATGGATAGCACAGCTACTGGCGGTGCCAATCGGTCATGCACGGGCGAAACTGTCGCCCGCTAGCCACAAATTGGGTGCGAAAGGGGCGCAATTCGCATGATAGGATCGCAATCGCTGCACTTGCCGGCCAGCATGCGGGCAGTGGGCTTCGATGCACCCGGCGGGCCCGAGGTGCTGACGCTGCGCGATTCTCCCTTGCCGGAGCTCAAACCCGCCGACATCCTTATCCGCGTCGCCTATGCTGGGGTAAACCGGCCGGACTGCATCCAGCGGGCCGGGCTCTACCCTGCGCCTCCCGGTGCTTCGCCGCTGCCCGGGCTGGAAGTCGCCGGCGAGGTCGTGGCGATCGGAGCGGAGGTCCCGCGCGAGATGCTGGGCCAGACCGTCGCGGCGCTGACACCCGGCGGCGGCTATGCCGAATTCTGCGCCGCGCCATGGCGTCATTGCCTGCCAGTGCCCGACGCCCTGCCGCTGCCCGAGGCGGCGGCGCTGCCCGAAACCCTGTTCACGGTGTGGCACAATGTGTTTGAGCGCGGGATGGCTGCCGATGGCGACCGGCTGCTGGTGCATGGTGGTACCTCGGGCATCGGCACGATGGCGATCATGCTGGGCAAGGCCTTCGGGCTGGAAGTGATCGCGACTTGCGGCGACGACGGCAAATGCGCCGCCGCGCGCGGCTTTGGCGCCGACCTGGCGATCAATTACCGGACGCAGGATTTCGTCGAGGCGGTGAAGGATTTTACTGGCGGCAAGGGCGTGAATGTGGTGCTCGACATGGTGTCGGGCGCCTATGTGCCGCGCAACCTCAAATGCCTCGCCGAAGACGGGCGCCATGTCACGATCGCAGTGCTGGGCGGGATGGAGGCGACCATCAACATGGCGCTAGTAATGAGCCGGCGGCTGACCCTGACCGGATCGACCCTGCGTCCGCGCTCCGACGCGTTCAAGGCGGCGCTCGCGGACGAGATTGCGCAGCATGCCTGGCCGCTGTTCAGCGCGCGCGAGCTGCAGCCGGTGATGGACCGCATCTTCCCGCTGGCCGAGGCGGCCGAAGCGCATCGCCGGATGGAAGCGGGCGAACACATCGGCAAGATCGTACTGGAGGTGCGGCATGGCTGAGACCCTGATCCTTCACGAAGACCCGCGCAGCGGCAATTGCTACAAGATCAAGCTGACCGCGGCGCTGCTCGACCTGCCGCTGGAGACGCGGCAGTATGACATCATGCGGGGCGAGACCCGCACGCCCGAATTCCTGTCGCAGATCAACGCCAATGGCCGCATTCCGGTGCTGCAGATCGGAGCCGGCGCGACGGCGCGGTTCCTGCCCGAAAGCAATGCCGCCTGCTGGTATCTCGCCAGTGGCAGCCACCTGATCCCCGCCGAACGCTTTGCCCAGGCCGACATGCTGCGCTGGATGTTCTTCGAGCAGTACAATCACGAGCCCAACGTCGCGACCTTGCGCTTCTGGCTGCACTATATCGGCGAAGCCAATTTGTCGGAGCCGCAGCGGGCGCAGCTGGCGGGCAAGCGCGCGGCCGGCCATGACGCGCTGATGGTGATGAACGGGCATCTGGCAGCAACCGAGTGGATGGCGGGTGGGGTGCCCTCGCTCGCCGATATCGTGCTGTTCGCCTATACCCATGTCGCAGAGCATGGCGGCTTCGACCTGGCGCAATATCCCCATGTGCATGGTTGGATCGATCGGGTGCGCGCGCTGCCCGGCTTCGTGCCGATGGATTGACGCGGTTCTGACTTAGTGACCGTGAAGCGTCACCGAACTGCGCAACCCCTGTAACAAATTGCTGCCATTGGTGCCCGGCGTGAGATCCATGTCGCAGGAGCACCATTCATGGACGAGCCGTCCTCGCCGGTCGCGAGTTTCCCGCTTCGGCCGCTGAGCCGCCCCGAACCCGAAGGCAACCGGCGCCGCCGCTTCCGCACGATCTGGATCAGCGACGTGCATCTCGGCACCAAGGGCTGCAATGCCGAACTGCTGATCGATTTCCTCGACCACACCGACAGTGAGACGATGTATCTCGTCGGCGACATCATCGACGGCTGGCGGCTCAAGAAAAAGTTCTACTGGCCGGCCGAACACAACGACATCGTCTGGCGCATCCTGAAGCGGGCCAAGCGCGGCACGCGGATCGTCTACATTCCCGGCAACCACGACGAGATGTTCCGCCAGTTCACCGGGCTGAACTTCGGCGGGGTCGAGATCCGACGCGCCGCCTTCCACCGCACCGCCGACGGGCGCAGGCTGATGGTGCTGCATGGCGACGAGTTCGATGCCGTGATGCTGGCGCATCGCTGGCTCGCCTTCGTGGGCGACGCACTTTACCACTTCATGATGGGGCTCAACAATTGGGTCAATGCGGTGCGCCGCCGGCTCGAGCTGCCCTATTGGTCGCTGTCAAAAATGGCCAAGCACAAGGTCAAGAACGCGGTCGAATTCATCGGCCGTTACGAAGAGGTGGTGGCCAGGGCAGCTGCCGAGCGCGGGGTCGACGGGGTAGTGTGCGGCCATATCCACACCGCCGAGTTCCGCACCTTTGTCCATGCCGGCAAGCCGATCGAATACTGGAACGATGGCGACTGGGTCGAAGGCTGCAACGCGCTGGTCGAACATTTCGATGGCCGGATGGAGATCCTGCACTGGCCGGACGAAGTGGCCCGCCGCGAAGCCAGTGCCCAGCCGGCTTCTGCCCCCCGGCCGCTGCGCAGGAAGGCCGCATGAACATGATGCAATCGGTCCGCGCGCATCTCGCCAGCAGCCCGGCAGATCGCCCGCCCGCGCCGCGCCTGACGCCCGCTTGCATCGCGATCGTTACCGACGCCTGGCACCCGCAGACCAATGGCGTGGTCCGCACGCTTGCCACCACCTGCGAGATCCTGCGTCGACAGGGGCACCGGGTGGAGGTGATCTCGCCCGACAACTACCGGTCGCTGCCATGCCCGACCTATCCCGAGATCCGCCTCGCGCTGGCCTGGCCGGGCGCGGTCGGGCGGCGGCTGGCGCAATTGCGCCCCGATGCGGTGCATATCGCCACCGAGGGGCCGTTGGGCTTGGCCGCGCGGAACTATTGCCAAAGGCGCGGTGTGCCCTTTTCGACTGCCTATCACACCCAGTTTCCGGAGTATCTGGCGCGGCGCACGCGGCTCTCGCCGGATCTGTTCTGGCCCTATATCCGCTGGTTCCACCGTCCCGCCCGCAGGGTGATGGTCGCAACCGACAGCATCAGCCGCGAGCTGGCCGACCATGGCGTGAACCGGCTGCATCGGTGGGGTCGCGGGGTCGATCTCGATTGCTTCTCGCCCGATGCGCCGCCGCCTGCCCGGTTTGCCGATCTACCCAAGCCGATCCTGCTCTATGTCGGGCGGGTCGCGGTAGAGAAGAACATCGAAGCCTTTCTCGCCTGCGACTACCCGGGCACCAAGGTGGTGGTGGGCGACGGGCCGGCCCGCGCCGAACTCGAGGCGCGTTTCCCCGATGCCGTTTTCCTCGGCAAGCAAAGCGGGCGCGACCTGGCCGGCTGCTATGCCGGGGCCGATGTCTTCGTGTTTCCCAGCCGCACCGACACCTTCGGGCTGGTGATCATCGAGGCGCTGGCCTGCGGCACGCCGGTGGCGGCCTTTCCGGTGCCGGGGCCGCGCGACATCGTGACCGACCAGGTGGGCGCCTTGTCGGAAGAGCTTTACCGCGCGATCGACGCAGCGCGCTATTGCAGCCGCAGGGACTGCGCGGCCTATGGCGCGCGCTTCAGCTGGGACGTTGCGACCGAACAGTTCCTCGAAGGGCTGGTGGCGCTGGATGAAGGGTCAGCACCACTCTCGCCCGCCTGAACCGGCCGGATCGGCCGATCCGGCCATTGTGCTTGCCGAATCCGCCGCACTCCCCTATCTAACCCGCCAAGACGGCCGCTCCGCGAGGGGCGGCCCTTCTATTTTTACGCCCTATATCCGCAAGGGAGCACCACCATGGCCCAAGGGTCAACCCAGCCCACTCCGCTGATGCCGCATGCCACCGCCACGTGGCTGGTCGACAACACCGCTCTGAGCTTCGAACAGATTGCCGAGTTCTGCGGCATCCATATCCTCGAAGTCCAGGCCATGGCCGACGATCTTGCCGGCAGCAAGTACACCGGGCGCGATCCGGTGCATTCGGGCGAACTGACCCAGGCCGAGATCGAGCGCGGCCAGGCCGATCCCGAATATCGCCTCAAGATGCAGCAGGCGCCGGTCGAGGTAACCCGTACCAAGGGTCCGCGCTACACCCCGGTGTCGAAGCGCCAGGACAAGCCCGACGGCATCGCCTGGATCCTGCGCAATCACCCCGAAGTGTCGGATGCACAAATCTCGAAGCTGATCGGCACGACCCGCAACACCATTACCGCGATCCGCGAGCGGACCCACTGGAACATCCAGAACATCCAGCCCAAGGACCCGGTCACCCTCGGCCTGTGCTCGCAGCGCGAACTCGATGCCCTGGTCGCCAAGGCCGCCAAGCGCGCCGGGATCGATGCCGGTGCGGCTGCCGATGGCGATACCCGCAGCGACAAGGAGCGGCTGATCGAGGAACTGCGTGCCGAACGCCAGGCCGCCGAAGTGGCTGCCCATGAAGCCGCGCAGGAAGCCGAGGCCGAAGCCTGGCTTGCCGCCAAGCGCGCCGCCGAAGCGGGTGAGCCGGTCAGCGACGACTAAGCCGCTGCCCGCGCACCGCTTTTCGCTTGTGCGCCAGCAGGTGATGGTCCATCCATGCTGACATGAATGTCAGCAAGCCGGGCTATCATCACCCCACGCCGTGGGAGACGCAGTTCGAGCCGCTGACGCTGCCCGAAATGTTCGCACGCACCGTGGCGTGGCGCGGTCCGGCCCCGTTTCTCCATTTTCTCGGGCGGAGCTACAGCTATCGCGAGGTCCACCGGGCGGCACAGGGTTTTGCCGCCGGGCTCGCGCGGTCGGGGATTGCGCCGGGTGACCGGGTCGGGCTGTTCCTGCCCAATGTCCCGATCTATGCCGCGGCCTATTACGGCGCGATGATGGCGGGCGCGGTCGTGGTCAATTTCTCGCCGCTCTACACCGTCGACGAGCTGAGCCACCAGGTTGCGGATTCGGGCACACGCCTGCTGGTTACGCTCGACGTGCCCGAACTCTATGGCACGGCACAGGCAGTGCTGCAGTCGTCCGACCTCGAGACGCTGGTCGTCGGCGCGCTGGCCGAGATGCTGCCCTGGTACAAGGGCCTGGCGTTGAAGCTGCTCGGCCGCAGCAAGATCGCGGCGGTCGATTACGGGGCCGACGTGCGGCGCTGGCGCGACGTCAGCGGCGGTTCTCCACCGGTGGTGCCGCTGGACCCATCGGACCTTGCGCTGCTGCAGTATACCGGTGGCACCACGGGCCGGCCCAAGGGCGCGATGCTGACCCATGCCAATCTTTCGACCAATGCGCGGCAGGTCGCTTCGATCAATCCCTTCCCCGACCCAGAGAACGAAGTCTTCATGGGGGCGTTGCCGTTCTTCCATGTCTTTGCCAACACCGCGCTCCTCAACCACGCGGTGGCGAGCGGCGCTGCGATCGCGATGGTCCCGCGCTTCGATGCCGGGCAGGTGCTGGCGACCATCGCTGGCCAGCGGACCACGGGCTTTCCCGGTGTACCCACGATGTTCCAGGCGCTGCTCGACCACAACGACTTCGCCCGCACCGATCTCGCTTCGCTCAAGGTCTGCATCTCGGGTGGGGCGCCGATGCCCGCCCCGGTTCACGCGCGGTTCGAGGATGCGACCGGCGTGCGGCTCGTCGAAGGCTATGGCCTGACCGAAAGCTCGGGGGTAGTTTCGGTCAATCCCTATGAGGGGCTGCGCAAGCGCGGCACGATCGGCCAGGTGGTCCCTGGCACCGAAGTGATCCTGCTCGACAAGGAAGACTCCGCGCGGCTGGCGCCCCCGGGCGAGCCGGGCGAGCTGGCGGTATCCGGCCCGCAGGTAATGCGCGGCTACTGGAACCGACCCGAGGCCTCGGCCGAAGTCCTCATCGAGCGTGACGGCAAGGTGTGGCTGCGCACCGGCGATGTGGCGGTAGTGGACGAGGACGGCTTCCTGAAGATCGTCGACCGGATCAAGGACATGATCGCGGTGGGCGGGTTCAAGGTCTTCCCCAGCCAGGTCGAGGACGTGCTGCTTGAACACCCGGCGATCAAGGAGGTTCTGGTGATCGGCGTGCCCGACGATTACCGCGGCGAAGCGCCGCGCGCCTTTGCCACGCTGGCTAGCGGCGAGCGTGCCACTGCCGAAGAACTGCGCGACTGGCTCAACGCCCGGGTCGGCAAGCACGAGCGGGTTGACCAGGTGGTGTTGCGGGAAAGCCTGCCCCGCACCATCATCGGCAAGCTCGACCGCAAGGCCTTGCGGGCCGAAGTGCTGCGCGACTGACGCACCCTTGATGCCGACACGAAAAGGGCGCCCGTTGCCAGGCGCCCCTCGTTTGCGACCCTTAAGCGGGAGTCAGCTGACTAGGCCGAGCTTCGGTTCATCGCCATCGCCGGCCGCTTTGAGCGCGGCCGCATCGGTCACCCGGCCGCGCGCGCCATGGGCAAAGCGACCATCGACCTGTGCACCCTGCTCGATCGTGAGCGCCTCGTAATGGACATCGCCTTCGATCTGCGCGCTGCGCAGGATGACGAGTTCGCGCGCGCGGATAGAGCCGGTCACCTTGCCTGCGAGGCGGGCGGTTTCGGCGGTGATCGCGCCGGCAATCCGGCTGGTCTCGCCTTGCACCAGCGAAGCGCAGGCGATGTCGCCTTCCACCGCTCCGTCGATGTGGAGATCGGCTGAAGCCTGGATGTCACCCTTGATCGTGACATCGCTGCCGATCACCGAAAAGGTCGAATTGCCGCCCATGGTCCTAGCTGGTCCGGTCGGCCGCGTCTCGTCCGCGGGCTTTCTTGAGAACATGTTGCGCTTTCTCCAGGAAGGGACGCGGATTGACCGCGCGGTCGTTGATGCGCACTTCGAAATGCAGGTGCGGGCCGGTCGAACGGCCGGTGTTGCCCAGCGCCGCGATCACATCGCCTGCTTCGACTCGCGTGCCGACCTTCGTGGCGAAGCGCGACAGGTGCGCATAACGGGTCATCACGCCATTGCCGTGATCGATTTCCACGACATTGCCATAGCCCTGCTTGCGCCCCACGAAGCTGATCCGGCCTTCGGCGGCAGCAAAGATCGGCGCGCCGGTCGGGCCCTTGAAGTCGAGCCCGGAATGCATCGCGGCGCGGCCAGTGAAGGGGTCGCGGCGGTAGCCGAAGCCCGATGACAGCTGCGTCTGCACCCGGCTCGCCGGGCTGACTTGCGGAATTCCATCGAGCCCCTGCTCGAGCGCGGCCATGCGGGCCAGGCTCAGCCCCAGCCGCTCGAAGCGCGGATCGATGTCGCCATTGGCCGAAGTCGCGAGGATCTCGAGCGGACCACCCATCGCCTGCCGGTCAGCGCGGCGCAGCATCGCCCGCGGATCAAGCCCGAGGGTGCGGATCGCCTGCTCGGCGCGCTTGGCGCGGCGGTCGGCATAGCGGGTCAGGCGTTCGGCAAAAGCCAGCTGGCGGGCTTCGATCTCGGCAAGGCCACGCGCTTCGGGCAGCAGCGCGCCGACCTTCTCGATCGTCTTCGCCGCTTCATCCGAGGAATTGGAGACGGTTTCGTCCGCGCGCACGTCATCAGGCAGCATCGGAACCATGGCTTCAAGGAATTCCTGGCGCTTGACCAAGTCGTCCTTCACGCCCTCAAGATCGTTGCCGTAGGCGTCGAGCCGCTCTTCCGACTTGGTTACCCGCGCTTCACGCTCAAGCAGCGAGAGGCGATCAGCCTGCGCGCGGTACTGCGCCCAGGCCATCGCGCCCATCGACACGCCCCAGCCTACCAGCAGGGCAAGCGCCAATGCCGCGGCAGCCATCTGCACACGCGAGGAAATTCTGATAAAGCGGACTTGCCCCTGCGATCGCATGAAGAATTCGCGATCCGGAAACCAACGCCGCAAGCGATCGCCCCATCCGCTTGCCGGAATGTCGTTGAACAATGCGACCCCTTTTGTGGCTTTGCACTTTTGTGACCCGACTCGGCCGCTAGCAAAGCAGTGGGGAGAGGTCGAATCGAGTCCGGCGCGCAAGGGCCGAGTCGAAGCCAATCCGCGATGAATCGTTCCGATCGGCCCCGGGCCGGGCTTGGACCGCGCGAATCGCCTCTGAATCCCTCGCCCTTTCGCACCCCCCCTGACAGTCCGGCGCTGCGGTGCTAAAGCCGCGCGCATGGCCACGCTTGCAGAGACCCGCACCGAAGATCCCGCCGCCCTGGTCGAGCGCCTGGCGCGCAAGGCCCGCGCGGCCCAGCGCATGTTGGCTGCGCTGCCAAGCGCGGTGAAAGCCGCTGCGCTGGAGCAGGCCGCTGCCGCGCTGCGCGAGGATGCGCCGAAGATCATCGAGGCCAATGCGAGCGATCTGGTGGCCGGCGAGGCCAACGGGCTCTCCCCGGCGATGCTCGACCGGCTGCGGCTTGACGAAGCGCGGCTCGGAGCGGTTGCCGCCGGGGTCGAGGCGGTTGCCCGGCTGCCCGATCCGGTCGGGCAGGTGATCGATGTGGTCGAACGGCCCAATGGCCTGCGGCTCAGCCGAATTCGGGTGCCGATCGGTACCATCGGGATCATTTATGAGAGCCGCCCCAACGTCACGGCGGATGCGGCAGCCCTGTGTGTCATGGCGGGCAATGCGGCCCTGCTGCGTGGCGGAAGCGAGGCGGTGAACTCGAACCGTGCCATCCACGCCGCGCTGGTGCGCGGGCTGGGCGCGGGCGGGGTTTCACCCGAAGCGGTGCAACTGATCCCGACACAGGATCGCGCGGCAGTTGGCGCAATGCTGAAGGCGGCCGGGCTGATCGACATGATCGTGCCGCGCGGCGGCAAGGGGCTGGTTGCGCGGGTCCAGGCCGATGCCAGAGTGCCGGTGCTCGCTCACCTCGACGGGATTTGCCACACCTATGTCCATGCCGCCGCCGATCCGGCGATGGCACGCGACGTGGTGCTCAACGCCAAGCTGCGCCGCACCGGCATCTGCGGCGCGCTCGAAACGCTGCTCGTCGACAGCGGCTTCGGCGCGGCGAAGGAACTGGTGACGGCCCTCGCCGATGCGGGCTGCGAGGTGCGCGGCGATGCCCGCATCCAGGCGCTTGACCCGCGGGTACTCCCCGCCAGCGACAATGACTGGGATACCGAATATCTGGCCGCCGTGGCGTCGGTCGCGATGGTTGACGGGCTGGACCAGGCGCTGGCGCACATCGCCCGCCATTCCTCGGCCCATACCGATGCGATCATCACCGCCGATCCGGCTGCTGCCGAACGGTTCCTTTCCGAGGTCGACAGCGCGATCGTGATGCACAACGCCTCGTCGCAATTTGCCGATGGCGGCGAATTCGGCCTCGGGGCGGAAATCGGGATCGCCACCGGGCGGCTCCACGCGCGCGGGCCGGTCGCGCTCGAAGGACTGACGACCTACAAATGGCAGGTGCGTGGCAGCGGCCAGACCCGGCCATGACGCACGGCAAGCAGGGCGCCTGAACTTGCGCGCGATGGTGCCGGTGCGAACCGGGTTGCTGGGCGGCAGCTTCAACCCCGCACACGGCGGGCACCGCGCGGTTACGCGGTTCGCGATCGAGGCGCTGCACCTCGACGAGGCGTGGTGGCTGGTGTCTCCGGGCAATCCGCTCAAGCCGAGGACCGACATGGCGCCGCTTGGCGCAAGGCTGCGCTCGGCGCAGCAGCACGCGCGGCGCGCGCGAATCGTGCCCACCGCGATCGAGCGCGAACTGGGCACGAGCTACACCATCGCCACCTTGCGGGCGCTGGTTCGGCGCTATCCCAAACGGAAGTTCGTGTGGCTGATGGGCTCCGACAATCTGGCGCAGTTCCATCGCTGGCGCGACTGGCGCGCGATCGCCCGCATCATGCCGATTGCGGTTGTCGCGAGGCCGGGCTATGATGCGTTGGCCCTGGCGAGCCCCGCCATGGCCTGGCTGCGGCGGCATCGCGTGCCTGCAACCAGTTTGACCGATGGGGGTAGATGGAGCGCACCGGCCCTGGTGTTCATGCGGTTTGATCCCGATCCACGTTCGGCCACGGCGCTTCGCCGCGCCGATCCGGATTGGGCCACGCGCAGTTCCGGCCACCCACCCAGAGACCGGTTGACCCGCCAGCTCGTCTGCGAAGAGGAGGGCGCATGAAACGCAGTTTCCGCGTTTCCTGTCCAGTTGCGACCAACCGATTGCTCGTCGTTAGTTACTTACCCAGCCACAGGAGAACTGAAACCGCCTATGAATCAGGCGCAAACCCTCTCGGCTTCGGCCGATCTCGCGAGCTCCGCCCAGCCGCTCATGGCTAAGGCGGGCAAAACCGCTGACGCGCTGCACGAACTGGTGCTGAGCCAGCTCGACGACGACCAGGCACAGGAAGTCGTCTCCATTCCGCTGCAAGGCAAGAGCTCGATTGCCGACCACATGGTGATCGCCAGCGGGCGTTCGACCAGGCAGGTCGCCGCTATGGCGCAGAAGCTGGCCGAACGGATCAAGCAGGAAGGCTATGGCTCGGCCCGGATCGAAGGCCTGCCGGCCGCCGATTGGGTGCTGATCGACGCGGGCGACGTGGTGGTACACCTGTTCCGGCCCGAAGTTCGCAGTTTCTACAATCTCGAGAAGATGTGGGGCTTTGGCGAAGCACCCGACAAACTGGCCGGAAGCGCATAGGGCGCTCCACCCCGCGATTGCGGGTGTTTGAGGCCGAACTGGATGCAGCTTCACGTCATCGCACGCGGCAAGATCGCCCGCACGCCCGAGGCCGAGCTTGTCGCGCGCTACGAGAAACGACTCGCCTGGCCGGTGAAGCTCACCGAGCTGCCCGATACGGGGGGGCGCGTCCCCGAGCCACAGGGATCCTGCCGCACCGTGCTGCTCGACGAGCGCGGGCGCAATCTCTCCTCTGACGAACTGGCGCAATTGCTCGGGCGATGGCGTGACGACGGGGTGCGCGAGGCGCGTTTCGTGCTGGGTGCCGCCGATGGCCACAGCGAGGAGGAGCGCGCCGCCGCCGACCTGCTGCTGGCCTTTGGTTCGGCGACCTGGCCACACCTGCTGGCGCGGGCGATGCTGATGGAACAGCTTTATCGCGCCACCACGATCCTTGCCGGGCACCCCTACCATCGGGCAGGGTAGCAGCGATGCACCGGCTTCGTCTCTTCGCTCTCGCCGCCGCCCTGGCCGCGCCCGTGGTGGTGGCACTGCCACTGATCTGGGCGACAGGCGAGGCGCAGGCAAGCGACCTGATTGCGGTGGCCGCGCGCGTGGGAGATCCGGCGTCGGCGCGCGAAGCCTATGATCGTGCGCGTGCCGCCGCGGTGGATGCGTCGCGCCGCGCCAAACAGCTCGACCGGCAGGCCGAAAGCGCACGGGCTGCCGCCACCCGATCGGCGCGCGAAGCTGCCGCGCTCGCGGCCCGGATCCAGCAGGCTGAAGCGGATATACTCGCGGCGCGGGCCCGCTTTGCCCTGATCACCGACCAGCGCCGCGTGCTGGCCGCGCGCCTGGCGCGCCAGCAGCAGCCGGTTGTGGGACTGACCGCCGCTCTGCAGAATATGGCGCGCCGCCCGATCGTGCTGTCGGCCTTGCAGCCTGGCTCGCTAAAGGAAGCGGTCTATGTTCGCGCGGTGCTCGAAACTACCCTGCCCAAGGTGCACGCCCGAACCATTGGCCTGCGCGGCAGACTGGCGCAAGGGCGAGCGCTCGAACGCGAGGCGATGGAGACGCTGGCGGGGCTGCGCGCAGGCGAGGCACGCCTGGTCGAGCGCCGGCGCGAACTCGAAGTTCTGGCCGCGCAGCAGCGGTTTGCCTCACGCGAGGCGCGCCAGATCGCCCAGCGCGAAGGCGCCCGCGCGCTGGCTTTGACCGAAAATGCGCGCGACCTAGATTCGCTGGTCGACGAACTCAGCCGGGCCGGAGCCTTGCGGGCCGAACTGGCCTCGCTACCCGGCCCGCTGCTGCGCCCGCCCCGGCCGGGCGCCTCGCGCGTCATGGCCGTGCCGCAGGCGCTGCCGACGCCGCGCCCCACGGCCTTGCCTGCGCCGTTGCAGCTGCCGGTGCAGGGCCGCACCCTGGCTGGTTTCGGCGAGCGCGATTCCGCCGGGCTGGCAGTCAATGGCCTGCGGCTTGCTCCTGCTCCGGGCGCACAGGTGATCGCGCCCTCGGCCGGGCGGATAGCGTTTGCCGGGCCGTATCGCGGCTATGGCGCGATCGTGATCATCGAGCATGGCAATGGTTTCACCAGCCTGGTCACCGGCCTTGCCCGGACCGATGTCTCGGCTGGTGACGACGTGATTGGCGGCAGCCCGATCGGCCGTGCCCCGGCGCGTGCGCCCGCCATCATGCTTGAGCTGCGCCGCGACGGCGAACCCGTCAATCCGATCGATTTCCTGTAGCGGCCAAATCACTAGCCTTGCGCCGCGGCGGGACAGGCCCCCATCTCATCTGGCGTTAAGCTGCAAGGCCCTATATCACGGCGCGATAAATACAGGAGCGACCCACCCGATGCGAATCGCCGATCTTCTGCGCAGCGCCGCACTTGTCACCGCCGTCGCGCTGGTCCCCGCCACCACGGCCGGGATGGCGCAGGTCGACGGGCGCGCCGGGCCGCAATTCGCCAAGCTCTTTGCCACCTACCAGCAGATCAAGGCCAATTATGTCGAGCCGGTCGAGGACGAGGTGCTGATCCGCGGCGCGATCGACGGGATGCTGGCCGCGCTCGATCCGCATTCGGCCTATGTCGATGGCAGCGCGCTCGAACGCCTCGAGACCATGATCGACGGCAATTACTCGGGCCTTGGCCTGTCGGTCGTGATGGACGAGGGCGCGGTCAAGGTGATCTCGCCCTTCCGGGGCAGTCCGGCCGAAAAGGCGGGGATCAAGGCGGGCGATTACATCACGCATCTCGACGGCCAGCTCATCTATGGCGGGGATCTCGATGAAGCCGTGGCGCGGATGCGCGGGCCCGAAGGCAGCTCGATCAAGCTGACGGTTTTCCGCCCCGGGCGCGAGGAACCGCTCGAGCTTTCCGTCACCCGCGGGATCATCGAGCTCGAGCCGGTTACGCATGAACTTGCCGCCGGCAAGGTCGGCGTCATCACCGTCAACGAATTCTCGACCAACGTGGGCCGTGATGTGTTCGCAGCGTGGCAGGCGCTCCAGCGCCAGGCCGGTGGGCGCGTCAATGGCCTGGTGCTCGACTTGCGCTCGAACCCGGGCGGCTCGCTCGACGAAGCGGTGGCCCTGAGCGACCTGTTCCTCAGCGAGGGCCGCATCGTCAGCCAGCGCGGCCGTGCGCGCGGCGAAAACATCCATTACAACGCCGATGACTGGGCCAATTATCGCCACCTCACCCGCCAGGAAGGCCAGAAGTTCATGGGCCAGATTGCTGACGGCGTGCCGATGGTCGTGCTGATCGATGCCGGATCGGCCTCCGCGTCCGAGATCGTGGCGGGCGCCCTGCAGGATCATCGCCGCGCACTGGTGATGGGTGACCGCAGCTTCGGGAAGGGCAGCGTGCAGTCGCTGCTGCCGCTCGGCCGCGATGCCGCGCTCAAGCTGACCACAGCCCGCTATTACACGCCGGCCGGAAAATCGGTCCAGGAAGGCGGGATCAAGCCCGATATCGATGTGCCGCAGCTGTCCGATCCGGACCTCGAAAAGCGCAACAAATATGTGATGCGCGAAAGCGACTTGCGCGGGCACCTGGTCAACGAGCTGGGCCTCAAGGACGATGCGCTCGAAGCCGACAAGAAGCTCGATCCGCGCTTCCAGCTTACGGCGGCGCAGCTTGAAGCGCAGGGGGTCGACGATTTCCAGCTGCATTATGCGCTGGAAACCTTGCGGCGCACCACCCGCGCCACTGTGGCGCTGCGCAAGTAAATCGGCTAGCCGCGCGGCATGAGCGATTCACCGGGCGGTAGCCCCGCCGATCTTCTCGCGCAGCATCTCGCGCTCTCGATTCCGGCCTTGTTGCTGGGCGGGGCCTATCTCGCGCAATATGGCTTTGGCCTCTATCCGTGCGAGATGTGCTGGTGGCAGCGCTATCCGCACTTCGCGGCGCTCGCGCTGGCGCTGCTGTCCTTCATCGCTCCGCCCCGCCGCGTCTGGATCGGCCTGGCCGGGCTGGCGATCTTCGTTTCGGGCGTGATTGGCGGTTTTCATGCCGGGGTGGAATATGGCTGGTGGGAAGGGCTGACCGCCTGTTCGACCAGCGCCCCGGTGACGGGCGATCCGCTCGACGCGATCATGAGCGCGCCGCTGATCCGCTGTGATTCCGCCCCGTGGGACCTGTTCGGGATCTCGCTGGCCGGCTGGAACTTTCTGGTCTCCTGCGGGGTTGCAGTGGCGATTGGGGCGCTGCTGCGGCGCTCTTCGAAACAGGCCTGAGGACATGCCAATGGGTACAGCCAGCATCACCCGCGACGAGCTCCACCGGATGATCCGTGTCGACCAGGCGGGCGAGTATGGCGCCACCCGGATTTATGCCGGCCAGCTCGCGGTGCTGGGCAACCGCGGCCCGCATGCGCAGGAAATCGTCCACATGGCCGAGCAGGAAGCCGGGCATCGGGCCAAGTTCGATGCGCTGATGGCGCAGCGCGGTGTGCGCCCGACCGTGCTCCAGCCGTTCTGGTCGGTCGCCGGCTATGCGTTGGGTGCGGCGACCGCCCTGATCGGGCCCGAAGCGGCCATGGCCTGCACCGCCGCGGTCGAGGAAGAGATCGACCGGCACTATTCGGAGCAGCTTGACCGGCTGGCCGAAACGGGCAGCGACCCGGAACTGGCCGAAATGATCCACGAATTCCGCGAAGACGAACGCGCCCATCGCGATGCTGCGCTTGCTGCGGGAGCCGAACGGGCACCGGCCTATCCCCTTCTGGCCGGAGCCATCCGGCTTGGCTGTCGCGCGGCGATCAAGCTGGCCGAGCGGATTTGATCACGATCAAGGCAGGCGCGTTCGCGTTTCATATGCTATTCAACTGGCGCGTGCTTTGATTGCGCCCCTGTTCGTCGTCATTTTGAGGTATCGTCATGATCCGTCGCCCCCTCGCCACTTGCCTGATCGCCGCCGCCGCGACCTTGTCCGCTGCGCCTCTCTCCGCGCAGGATGAGGCGGGTGACAAGGTCAATATGGTCATCGTTTATGGCGAGGATGAATGCCCCACGCCAGCCGAAGGCGAGATCACGGTTTGCGCGCGCAAGGAAGAGGGGGAGCGCTACCGCATTCCCGAGAACCTGCGGCTGAGCGAAAGCCCGCAGAATGTCGCCTGGACCGAACGGGTCGAGCGCTATGAAATGGTCGGCAAGTTCGGGACGCTGTCGTGCGATCCGGCCGGAGCTGGCGGTTTTACCGGCTGCACCCAGCAAATGATCAATGCGGCCTATGCCGACAAGCGCGCCGGTTCGGACGTGCGTTTCAGCCAGTTGATCGAGGCGGCGCGCAGCGAACGCCTCGCCACGATCGATACCGATGCGGCTGCCGAGCAGGCGCGCGTCGAGCAGATCGAGCGCGAATATATGGAACGGCTCGAGCGCGAACGGCAGGGCGTGCTTCCGGGTGAAGAGGCGCTACCCGATCCCGCTGCGACCACGCCCGCGCCCGAAGATCCGCAGGGCGACTAGACGCCCTTTGGACAGCGTTCAGTCGCTCGCGCCGGAAGCGTCTGCCAACTGGCTCTGCGGCTCCGGACGTGCCTGAGCGAGCACGGGCTGCGGCGTCTCGCAGGTCTTGATGTCGATGTCGCGGGCAACCACTTCGGCCTCGTAGCCTATGGTAACCAGGCCGACGTCGGCGGCGCAGAGATTGAGGCGGGTGGCCTGATCCGGCTCGATCGTCAGGCGATAGCGTCCGGGCGGAACCTGTTCGAAGAAGAAGTATCCGTCGAGCTCGGTCCGCACCACGCCCACCACCTTTCCGCCAACCTCGGTAAGGTTCAGCCTGACGCCGGACACGCCCTTGGCCTTCCCATCCGACACAAAGCGGGCAGTTCCTTCGACTTCGCTCAGCGCCACGACCGGATAATCGACCGCGTGCAGCCTTCCCGGCCGCGGGACCAGTTCGATACCGGGCTTGGCCGGGGCCAGCGCGATATCGGGAAGGCTGGTCTTGTCGATCTGGATCGCGATCTCGCGCCCGGTGCCCAGCCCGCCGAGCATGGCGACCCCGGCCTTGTCGGTGGTGACCGTCTGGTTGAATGCGACGAAATCGACCGCCGGCAGCGGCTTGTCGGTCGGGCCGTACACCCCGTCGCCGTCCATGTCCTGAAACGCCCGCAGGGCAGCGCCGCCGCCGGTGGCCTGGCCCGGCCGCGCCACGAACATCCGCTTGCTCACCGGATCGCGGCCGAGGCTGAAGCCGAGCCGCAGCCCGACGTAATAGGTGTCGTTCGCCACCGAATAGTTTCCGTCGAGCGCCAGCCTGAAGCGATCGAACTCGCGCGCGGCGGAGACGCCGAACGACGGGGACTTCGAGGCAAAGTCATAGCTGGCCGATCCGCGCAACGAAGTCTGCTCGTCGAGCACATGATCCACCTCGATCGCGGCGCTGGTGAGATCGGCATCGGGCAAGACCCGGTAGCCGAGTGAAAACCGGGCGCGGGTGTCACTGCGACCCAGCGTGGCGAGATCGAAATTGCCAAGCAGTTGCGAGGTCGCGCCTGCCCCGGGGCTGCTGGTGCGCGAATAATCGAGCGTGTTCGAGAGGAGCAGTCCGGCAGCGCGGGTGGATGCCCGCAAACCGGCCTGGAGATCCGTATTGCCATCGGCATCGACATAGCGCCGCACTCTGGCGCTGAGCGGTATCGCAAGGCCTGCGGGCCCCGGTCCCAGCTTGAGCGTCGTGTTGAAATCGAGCTCGGTTGCCCGCCGCAGATAGTCGAGGCCGCTGGCCTTGGTCTCGTCGGGAAACAGCCCCGAATATTCGGCATGGCTGAGCGTGATCGCCGATCCGCCGACCCGGCCGCCAAGGCCGCCGGAGAACGCCAACGCGCCGCCGTCGGCCGCGCCGACATCCGCCCTTACCGCCACTCCGCCAAGGCTGGTACGGAGCCCGGCCGAGGAGACCCAGCGATCGCCTTCGCGCTCGAAGAATGCCCCGCTCAGCACACCGGTCAGCCCTGAGGTCACGCCATAGGCCAGCTGACCGCCGGCCCGCCAGCTGCCGTAGTCGGACTGAGGCGCGAAATTGGGCGGCTCGACGCCCAGGACATTGCGATCCTTTTGCGCCGCGCCGAAGCTGTAGACCAGCTGGCCCTTGCTCACGCGCCCGTCGCCGACCGAAATGCGCCGCACCGTTTCGCTGCGCTGACCCTGCGGGCCGAAGAACACCAGCCGGAACACGTTGAGCCCGAAATCGACCGGCACCTGCAGGAATTCATACTGGCCATTGACCGCGTCACGGGTGGAACCGATCAGGATGTCGTTGCGGTATAGCTCGACCTCGTAACCAGCGGGCAGGATGCTGCGCAGATCGACGCGGTCGAACACCGAAGCCATCTGAGTGGCCGCATTGGTAACGGCAAAGCCGCGCCCCGCCACGCTCCTCAGCCCCAATGGCATCGTCTCGGTCGAGGTATCTCCGACCGAAAATGCCGTGGCTGACAGCGGGCCCAGCAGATTGCCGTCGGGGTCAACCCTGCCCAGTTCGAGCAGCGACGCGGTGAGGCCGTTCTTCGTCTCGCCGCTCAGATAGGCTTCGGCAGTGAGGAAGCCGAGATCTCCGGCGAGGCGTAGATCGCCTTCAAGGCGTTCGCCGAAGGTCGAATCCGACACAGCGCGCAGTTCGACGTCGGCGGCGGGAACAGACAGCGCCACCCAGGGCAGGTCGACGCGCTCGAAATTGGCCACCTCGGGCTCGCCCTGGCGTGAAGCCAGGCGCTGCCGCTGGGCCTCGCGCTTGGCGCGCAGTTCGAAGGGGAAGGGCTCAAGCGTCTCGATCTGCACCGCCATCATCCGCAGATCGGCTGCGATTCTGATGGGCAGAAAGCCGGGAAACTGGTCAACCCGCAGATAGAGTTCGCCGTCGAACGTGGCGGCGGCAGCGTCCGGCAAGGCGCGCCTTTCGCCCTTGAACTCGATCAGCGCCTGGTTGAGGTCGATGGTCAGCGGGCGGCCTTCCTCCAACACCCAGCCGTGTGCATACTTCCCGCCATCGCTGACCGTGACCGCGAGATCGAGGATCCGCGCGAGGGCGCCTAGCGGCAGGTAGATGCCGTCTTGCGTACCGTAGGCGATGATGGTGTCGGCAGCATCGACGCCCTTGACCTTCACTTCGAGGATCAGCTCGTCCTGCGGTGAAAGCGTTGCCAAGCGGGCCGTGGTGCCCGGCTGCCAGGCCGCGCCGGTCGAGAGTTTGGCAACGCTGTCCGGCGCCGGATCGGGCCTGACATCGGGCGTAACTGCGGCGGCGATCGGTCGCCCGCTGGCGAAATCCCATACGCGGACCTTTTCCGGCCCAGCTTGCGCGGGACCTGCGACGGCTTCGCTGACGGCCGACGGTTGAGCAACCGGCGCCGTGGGCAGCTCGGCCTTCGCGGCCTGCTCGGGTGCTGGCGCGGCCTTGCCCGCAAGCGGTGGGGCAGCGTCTGCTGGTGCATGATCCGCTTCCACCGCACCGGTTGCGGCCGCGACCTGAGAGAGGGGGCGGCCACTGGCGAAGTCCCACACGCGGGCAAGGCCCGGCGCGTCTGGTGTAGCCGATGCCACGACCGGCGTCGCGGCCGGCGCCATGACCGGTGTCGGCGACGCGGCTGACGGTGGAACTGGCGCGGAAATCTCCGGCTCGACGGGTGCCGGGTCGACTGCGAGCGTAGGCGGCGGGATGGGGCCGGGCGCCTGCGCCAGTTTGGCGGGAGTGACGGCGTTGGCCACTGGTGCCGCCGCCATAGGTGGCGGGGGCACGGCAGGCGGCTGCTCGGGCGGGGCCACGTCTGGCGTCACGTCCGCCAGCGCGACCGGCTGGTTGTCGTTGACTTCCTGCCCGGCACCTGCGGGCAAGACATCGGGAAGCGGCCGACCGGTGGCGAAGTCCCACACCTTGACATTCGATTGGGCGGGCGGCGGATCGCCGGGCGAGACGTCGCCTGCTTCGGCGCGAACGTCGGCAGGGGGCGGCAACGGCTCAACTACGGCTGCTTGCGGCAAGTCAGGCGCCGCATCGGATAGGTCAGGAACAGCTGGCGGTTGCGGCGTTGAACCCGGGAGGCCGGGCAGGACAGTCTCGGCCAGGCGCGGCAGGGGCGGTTCCTGCGCGGTGCTGACCTGGCGATCGCCTGCGGCGTTTGCAGCCGCGCTGAAGCGCGCGGTGGTCGTGGCTGGACTGGCTGGAACTCCGCCAGGCTCCGGCCCGAAGTCGGGCACCGGGATCTGCCTGGTCGCGATGTCGCGTGCTGGCTTGCCGCCGTGCTTTTCCGGCGACGGCATGGGCGCGCGCTTGGTGGCACCGTCCTCGCCATGAGGCAGCGCGCACAGCGCCAGCGCCACCGTCCCCAGGCTGACGGCGCCGACGTTCCGAATGATGCGTTTGCGGGTCAAGGCACCACGAGGTCGTGTTCGGCCAGCTTGGTTCCCGGCGCGACGTCATCGTCCGTGAACTGGATCTTGAGCCGCGCGCCGCGCGCGAGCAGGCGCGGG
The DNA here is from genome assembly GCA_964500135.1 of uncultured Porphyrobacter sp. Taxonomy (GTDB): domain Bacteria; phylum Pseudomonadota; class Alphaproteobacteria; order Sphingomonadales; family Sphingomonadaceae; genus Erythrobacter. The sequence goes on along the minus strand of CAZCNF010000011.1, from coordinate 44,135 downwards.
TCGGTTTCCGGGTCCACCGGGATGACCACCTGCCGGCTGTCGACTTCGGGATAGACCCCGATCCCCTTCGAAATCGCGACCGGGGTGCTGGCTCCGGCGGCGGTGACCGTCACATCGCCAAAGGCGGAGCGCGTGCCCGACCGCGTGAGCGTGAAGGCGATCGCCTTCGCGCCATTGTCCAGAGTGACAAGGCTGGCGTCCTTGATCCCGACTGCGAGCGTGGTCTGGCCGATCCGGACGATGATCGGGATCGCGATGCCGAAGCGCGGGCGGATCGTCACGTCGATGCCTTCGGCCCGCCCGTTGCTCGCCGCGTCATCGATCGACAGCCCTTCGGTGACCGGCGGCACCGAGGCGACCAGGAAGTGCGACCGGTACTCGCCATCCGGCAGTTCCGCCTCGCCGCGCGCCATTACCCGCACCAATTGCGATTCGCTGCCGCGCAACACGATCCGCCGCGGCGAATGCCGCAGCATGGCGCTGGCAGTCTTGACCTGTGCCTTGGTTGCCTCGTCGAGCCCGTTGTCAAAGAATTTCAGCTGGCCGTCGGGGGTCATCGCCATGTCGACGATCTTGATCTCGTAGTCCCCGTCGCTGGCGGTCTTGTTGTAGAGCCCGATCGAGGCGATCTCACGCCGTCCGTTCAGTACCACGCGCTTGGGAAACAGGTTCACATCGCCCATTCCGCCGACCGAGCCGGCAGGGGGCGGTGGCGGCGCGGGCTGCGCAGCAGCTGCTTGCGGCGCGTTCTGGCCGTTGTTCTGCGCCAGCGAGCCGGTTGGCCCGAGTGCGAACAGCGCCACCAGCGCGGCTGCAGAAAGAAGGGTGGCTCGATTGCGACCCGCGAGCGATCGGAGTTGAGAAGGCATGTCAGGTGACCTCCGGTTTGTGTCACCTGGTTTATGAATTGTTAGGGTTAATTACGGGTAAACACCTAACCCGCCGCTCGGGCTTCAGAGGAAGACGACCGTGACCTCGAAGGTGCCGGAGTAATTGCCGGCTTCCTGGTTGGCGCGGACCTGGAGCGTGCCCCCGACGAAGAGGGTGAAAAAGCCATTCTGGTCTGTGCGATTGTTCTGCGCCTGCCCCTGCCCCTGCGCGGCCGGGCGATTGAAGGTCAGGTTGCTGACCACCATCGGGGTGCCGTTCTGGTTCAGGATCACGGTGCTGTTGGGAATGACCGTCAGGAAGCGCGTGTTGCGTTCGCCATGGACAAGGAACCGTGCGGGTGCCCTTGTGCTGGGAAATCCGGTCAGGTCGAGCGTGCTGGTGACCGTGCCGTTGGGCGCGACCGTCACCGTGCCGTTGGCGGCAGGCGACATGAGGATGCCGAAGCGCAGCTCGTCGAGCGCGGTTACCTGCGGCGGCTGGGTGATCACCGCTCGCGCGGTGCCGTTAACCGTGGTGCTGTTGCCCGGCGCAGCATGCCCGGCGCCAGCCAGGCACGCGGCCGCCGCTGCGGCGAGCCCCGTGATGCCTTTGATGATGGTCGAACGCGCCATGGGGCCGAAATCCGGTGGTGGCAGCCGCCCGCCCCGCGAGGCAGGCGGCTGACCCAGTCGAATTGTCAGTTGTAGGTGGCAGTGGCGGTGTAGCTGCCGGTGTAGTTGCCGGCAGGCTGCGCTGCGGCGACGGCTAGCGTGCCACCGACCGAGAAGGACGTGCCGCCTGCCGCGATCGTGCCTGAAGTCGCGCTGGGCGTGGTCGTGAACGACATGGAGTCCGTGCCGTTGCTCAGCAATCCGCTAGTAGTGCTGAAGCTGAAGCTGCGACCGACTTCGCCGTCAACGCGGAAAGCGTCGGCCGACGGGGTGGTGCCGCTGAGGCCCACGACCCCGGAAACGCTCCGTACGCCGGCCGTCGACACGCTGACGGAACCAGCCGAGGCCGAATCGGGCACGATGATGCCAAATTCGAGCGCGGTGCCGGTGTGGGTTACCGAAATCGGCGCCACGATCTGGGCGCGAGCAACGCCAGTTTCGGTATCGGTATCGCCCGGCGCGGCAGCGGCCGGAACTGCGACGGCAGCCACTACGGCAGCCAGAACGAACTTCTTCATGTGGTAGTCTCCTGATGTCTTCTTTCGCCTGGCGATTGCCAGTGCAGACATAGGTATAACTACGTAGCCCTTAAGAAATGGTTCTCCACGAAAAAGCGCGCAAGTCCTTATACTTGGAAGCGGGTTAGCCAATCGTTAATCATAGGCGACAAGCACATCAAGCCGGGCGCGATATGTGCCCGCAATGGTGCCCGCGGGCACCTCGAGCGTGCCGCCGATTCGGAAGCTGTCGGCTCCGCCCGAGCCAAGCTGCCCGCGCGCACTGCCGCCCGGCAGGCTGTCGGTACCGATTGCGAGCCGCGTTACGCGCAGCGCGGGGGCGGCGGCCGCGACGGCATAGGCCAGCGCCTCGCGCGGATACTCGACCCGGTAGAACCGTCCGGCTTCGCCGGTGACCGCGAACCGCGCGGGCGTGGCATGGCATCCTGCACTGCCTCCGCAGAGGCCCCGGAGCGCCCCGGTATAGACCGGGGCGCCGCCCGATGGGTCGACGGTGACCGTGCCGGAGCCGGCCTGGCTGGCCACGATGGTGCCGAATTCGAGCGGAGCGATGGTATCGAGCTTCAGCGGCGCGACCACCCGGGCGGTTGCGACGCCCTGGGCCGTCGCTTCGGCACCGGGGGCCGCGCTAAGGGGTGCCGCCAGCACCGCCAGCAACACGGTCGAGCCGCAACAGAGCCGGGCCTGCCTGATCATAAGCGCCTCCCGCGAGAAGGCGTCCATTGTCCGGCAGCAGGATGGACGAGTCCAGCCCATCCCCCTACGCAAGACTCGCTATGTCCCGGTTTAACGCACCGAAACCAGAGTGGCGTCGACCGGTATCGGGATCGCGACCGGCCCACCGCCGAAGCTGCGCTCGACGTCGAGCCGTCCGCCGACGGTGAACGTGGTCGAGCAGACGCGTTGCACGCAGTTGGGCAACTCGATCCGGATCACCTGGCCCGGCTGCACCAGGCCATAGCCGGGCAGGCTGGTCTGATAACGGCTCAGCCGCGCTGTCAGCCCGCCCTGGGCGAAGCCGGGTGGCGCAGAGAAGGTGACATTGATGACGAGGTTCAGGCGCTGGCGCCCGTTGTTGCCGCGATCGTATTGCACCGTGAAGCGGGCTGGCGCGGTCCCGGTGTCACTGAGCGCAAAGATTCCGGAACTGGTGACGGCCCCGGTGGCGGAGATCTCGCGAAAGCCGCTGGTCGGGACCGCGAAGGAGCCGAAATTGAGATCGGAATTGCTGATGATCCGCACCGCGGCGGGCTCGGCCACGGCGGCCGGGGCCGCGAGCACGAACAGCCCTGCCGCCAGGGGCAAGGCCAGCCATCGGCGCCATGCAACCAGCCGTGCGCTCACCGGCCGGGCTGGAACCTGTGCGGAGGTGGCGGCGCTGGTCAACGTGCGGTGGGACCTGTCGTATTGTGCTTAACCCGCAGGGCTATAAAGCCCGCGCCTGCAATTGTCAGCACCATGGGCCTGGCGAGGGACGCGCTCACCACAGGCTACCTCGCGCCAGCGCCGTTCAGCATGACCCGCAGGGTCTTGAACGCGATCAGCAGATCGAGCCCCAGCGAAAGATTCCTGAGGTAATGCATTTCCAGTTCCAGCCGCTCCCTGACGAGGGCCAGCTCGGTGACATGGCCCTGGCATATCTGTGACAGCCCCGTCACGCCTGGCCGCACCAGATGGCGGCAGGAATAGAAGGATATCTCCTCGGCGTGCCAATCGGCCAGTTCGACCGCTTCGGGGCGCGGCCCGATCCAGCTCATGTCGCCCACCAGCACGTTCCAGATCTGGGGCAATTCGTCGAGCCGGCGCACCCTCAGGACCCGGCCGACCCTGGTGATCCGGCAGTCATCGGTCTTGGTCTTGGCGTCTTCGCGCCGGGCCGCGAGCCCTGTCGGCGGAGCCCGCATGTGCATGGTCCGCAGCTTGACGATCCGGAAGGGCTTGCCGCCAAGGCCTCTGCGCTGCTGGAAGTAGAGCGCCGGTCCGGGCGAATCGAGCTTTACCAGCAGCGCCAGCAGGCCCAGCATGGGCAGGATCAACGGAGCCATGACGGCCACGCCCAGCAAGTCCAGCCCGCGCTTGGCGCGGGCGTAGAGCGATCCCGTCCGGAACGCCCCAAGGTTGCAGTGTCGCAGGTTTTCAATGTTCATCCGGCAGACCCGCGGGCACCATATCAGTAAAAATACCTAATCGGAATGCCTGGCAGGCATGGCTCCGCGCAGTCCGTCGCACTGCCCCAAACCAGCCCGAGTGACCGAACACGGTTGGCCTGACGCGCGCGATTGACTATGGCCGCGCGGATTTGCGGGGATTGCCCAGGTTGCGGGTGCCCCGGCCAGGAGTTGGAAGATCATGAAAATCGCGATGGTTGGCTCGGGCTATGTCGGCCTGGTATCGGGCGCCTGCTTTGCCGATTTCGGCCATGATGTCGTGTGCATCGATAAGGACCAGTCGAAGATCGATCGGCTGCACGCCGGGTTCATGCCGATCTACGAGCCGGGGCTTGACGCGCTGGTCGAAAGCAATGTGAAGGCCGGCCGACTCAGCTTTACCACCGATCTTGCCGAGGGGATCAAGGGCGCCGCGGCGATCTTCATCGCGGTCGGCACGCCCAGCCGGCGGGGCGATGGCCATGCCGACCTGTCGTTCGTCTATGCGGTGGCGGAGGAAATCGGCGCCAGCCTGGCCAATGATGCCGTGGTCGTCACCAAGTCGACCGTGCCGGTCGGCACCGGTGACGAAGTGGAACGAATCATTCGCGCCAGCGGCACGCCGCACCGCGTGTCGGTGGTGTCGAACCCCGAGTTCCTGCGCGAAGGAGCCGCGATCGGCGATTTCAAGCGGCCCGACCGGATCGTGATCGGCGCGGAGGACGATTTCGGCCGCGACGTGATGCGCGAGGTCTATCGCCCGCTGTTCCTCAACGAGAGCCCGATCCTGTTCACCGGACGGCGTTCGAGCGAACTGATCAAATACGCCGCCAATGCCTTCCTCGCGACCAAGATCACCTTCATCAACGAAATGGCCGATCTGTGCGAGAAGGTCGGGGCGGACGTCCAGGATGTCAGCCGCGGCATCGGGATGGATGGCCGGATCGGCGCGAAGTTCCTGCACGCCGGGCCGGGCTATGGTGGCTCGTGCTTTCCCAAGGACACGCTCGCCCTGCTCAAGACCGCCGAGGATTATGACAGCCCGGTGCGGATCGTCGAAGCGGTCGCCAAGGTCAACGAAAGCCGCAAGCGCGCGATGGGCCGGCGCGTGGTCGATGCGCTGGGCGGCCTTGCGGCGGCGCGCGGCAAGCAGGTCGCGCTGCTGGGGCTGACCTTCAAGCCCAACACCGACGACATGCGCGATTCGCCCGCGATCGCCATTGCCCAGACGCTGGCCGATGCCGGGGTTAACATCGCCGCCTATGATCCCGAAGGGATGGAGCAGGCGCGCCCGCTGATGCCCGAAGTCGCCATGTGCGATAGCCCCTATGCCGCGATCGACGGGGCCGATGCGGTGGTGATCGTGACCGAATGGGATGCGTTCCGCGCGCTCGACCTTGAACGGGTCAAGGCGCTGGCCAAGGCGCCGCTGTTGATCGACCTCAGGAACATCTACAAGCCCGAGGACATGCGTGCCGCCGGCTTCACCTACCTCAGCATCGGGCGCAGCTGAGCGCGCCCCTTCAGACCCGGTAGTATTCGCGATACCAGGCCACGAAGCGGGCGATCCCCTCGCGCACGTCGGTCTGCGGCGCATAGCCGGTCAGCTCGCGCAGCAAGGTCGCATCTGCCCAGGTGGCCGGCACATCGCCGGTCTGCATCGGCAGGAAGTTCTTCACTGCCGGGCGCCCGCACTCGGCTTCGATCGCTTCGATGAAGTCCATCAGCTTCACCTTCTCGCTATTGCCGATGTTGACCACGCGGAACGGCGCGACGGGCGAAAGGCTGTCATGCTCCGCGATGGCCTCGGCGCTGGCGGGGCGCACCGGCGCGGCATCGATCAGCAGGCGGATGCCGCGCACCAGATCGCTCACATAAGTGAAATCGCGGTACATCTCGCCATGGTTGTAGATGTCGATCGGGCTCCCCTCCAGGATCCCGCGGGTGAACTTGAACAGGGCCATGTCGGGCCGGCCCCACGGGCCATAGACCGTGAAGAAGCGGAACATGGTGGTGGGCAGGTTCCACAGATGGGCATAGGAATGGCCCATCGCCTCGTTCGCCTTCTTGGTCGCGGCGTAGAAGGTCAGCTGCGTGTCGCACTTCTGCCGCTCGCCGAACGGCATGTCCTCGTTCGCGCCATAGACCGAACTGGTCGAGGCCATCAGCAGGTGATCGACCTGCAGCTCGCGCGCACATTCCATCACGTTGAAGGTGCCGACGAGATTGGATTCGAGATAGGCGCGCGGGTGCTCTAGGCTGTAGCGCACCCCCGCCTGCGCCGCGAGGTGGACGATCACGTCGGGCCGCTCGCGCAGCACCAGCGCGTGCAGCGCCTCGAACTCCTCCAGCATGCCGAGATGGGCGGTGAAGTGCTCGCTCTGCAGCAGCATCTGGTGGCGCCGCTCCTTCAGCCGGACATCGTAATAATCGGTCATGCCATCGAAGCCGACCACCCGGAACCCCTCGGCCAGCAGCAATTGTGAGAGGTGGAAGCCGATGAAACCGGCCGATCCGGTGACGAGGACGGTGCGTTGCGGGCCCGCGCTCATAGCGACCAGTCCGCCTGGCCAATGATGCCTTTGAGGTCGGCCAGCGTGCCGCCCTCATCAAGCAACGCGCGTAGCCGGGGCGCACCCATCTCCGCATACTCGCGATGCGGCACGGCCAGCAGCACTAGGTCGTAGCGGCGCGACAGCGCCTCGGGATCGAGCGCCACGCCATATTCGTGAGCCGCCTCGCCCGGATCGGCCAGGGGATCGTGCACTGTCACAGAGTGACCAAGGTCGGCGAGCCGGGAGATTACCTGGGCAACTTTGGAGTTGCGCAAATCCGGCACGTTCTCCTTGAAGGTGATGCCCAGCACGAGGGCGCGGCCTACCTCGCCTCCGCGCGCTTCGTGCAGTCGGTCAGCCAACCATTCCGCCATGCCGTCATTGACGTTGCGACCGGCGAGGATCACGCGCGGATCATGGCCCAGACTTTCGGCCAGGTGCGACAGGTAATAGGGATCGACGCCGATACAGTGACCACCGACGAGGCCGGGAGTAAAGCGCAGGAAGTTCCACTTGGTGCCCGCAGCTTCCAGCACATCCCATACCGAAATGCCGATCTTGCCGAAGATCTGAGCAATTTCGTTCATGAAGGCGATGTTGATGTCGCGCTGCGCGTTTTCGATAACCTTGGCGGCTTCAGCGACCCTGATCGAGGTGGCGCGGAATACGCCACCCGTGGTGATCCGGCCATAAAGGTTCGCCACCCGCTCGAGCGTCTCGGGCGTGTCACCCGATACCACCTTGGTGATGCGGTCAACGGTGTGTTCGCGGTCGCCCGGATTGATCCGCTCGGGACTGTAGCCAAGGAAGAAATCCTGGCCATAGGTGAGGCCCGATATCGCTTCGAGGATCGGTCGGCAGACGTCTTCGGTCACCCCCGGATAAACTGTACTCTCGTAGATCACGACCGGCCTCTTGCCAGCGGCGTGTGCATCTTTCAGCAGGGCGCCGATCGTTCGGCTGGCAGCCTCTACGATGGCAAGATCGGGCTGGTTCGAAGGCGTGATCGGGGTAGGCACGGTCACGATATAGAAGTCGCAGGGCGGGCAGGCCGCAGGCTCGTGGGTGAGCGCGAGCCCGCAATCAGCCAGACGGTCCGATTCGATCTCGCCTGTCCGATCATGGCCGTCCTTCAGTTCGGCGATACGCCGTGCGTCGACATCGAAGCCCGTCACATCGAAATGGCGCGCCAGTGCCACCGCTAGGGGCAGTCCGACATAGCCCAATCCCACAACCAGAACCTGATCACTTTTCACGCTGTCGGTTCCTTCTGAAGCGCGGCATACGCGGGGATGGTGCGCGTTATGAACTGGCGCATGATTTTTCAATACCTTGCCGCGCCTGCAAGCCGATAAACTCGGCGATCGCCGCGTTCACGGCAACGACATCGAAGCGCTCACGCGCTCGAGCCAGCGCTTGGGCGCCAAACTGTTCGATCAGTTCGGGCGAACTGATCAGCCGCTGCATGGCCTCGGCGAGGCCCGCACTGTCGCGAGGCGGAACAATATAGCCGGATCTTCCATCCTCGATCGTGTCGGCACAACCCGGCGCTGACGTAGTCACGATCGCCCGCCCGGCCGCCATGCCTTCGAGGACGGAGCGTGGCAAGCCTTCTGAATACGACGGCAAAACGACGACATGCGCCTGTGTGATCTCGTCGCGGACGTCATCGAGTGGACCAATGTACTCAATGTCTCGCGAACCGATCCAGCGATCCAATTCTGTCTGGGACACGGAATCCGGCGAGGGGTCGTAAGGCCCGACAAGGCGGAATCGGGCGTCATGGCCGGCAGCCCTTAGCTGAGCGGCTGCCGCGGCATATTCCGCTACGCCTTTGGCCCGCACGAGCCGCCCGATCATCAGAAAACGGACCGGGTGGCCTTGGCCCAGCAGCGGCAACGGTCGTGGCGCATGTTGCACAAGGTCGATACCGGACCCCCAGATGCGGGCGGTGGGCAAACGGCGCGAAATCATGCCCCTGTGCCGAAACATCGCGCGGTCGGCCTCATTATGGAACAGGACCCCATTGGCGAAGCGCAGCCCGAACGCATAAAGCAGGGTCGCAACAAGGCGGACCATTGCCCGTGCCAGCCCAGGTCCCTCCTGAAACGCATAGCCACGCCCGGTGATCATCGCAAAGCGGCGCTTGACGCCAGCGGCCCAGCCCACCGGCATGCCATAGACCACCGGCTTGATCGTATAGGCGAACAGCAGGTCAGGCTTGAGCTCGCGCAGCTTGCGGTAGAGCGCCACCAATGTCGATAGATCGGCCAGTGGATTGAGCCCCGCGCGGCTGATCGGGACCACTTCATAAGCCACGCCCCAGCTTTCCAGCCTGGCGCGCACTGCAGGCATCTCTTCCGCGCCGATCGCCGTCACCCGGTAACCGCGCGCGACAAAATCGCGCAGCATCGGGCCGCGCAGGCCCGCCAGCCATTCGGGTTGGGCGCCCAGCACCACGATGTGGCGGATCTCGCCGCTCAATGCGCCACTCCGTGTGATCCGCGGGCGAAGGTGCGTAGGACAATCAGCAGATCGAAAACGAACGACTGGCGGGCGAGATACTCGGCTTCGAATGCCACTTTCTCCTCCAGCGCCAGGTCGTCGCGGCCATTGACCTGCGCCCAGCCGGTGATGCCGGGGCGCAGGCCGTCGACCCCGGCTGCGCGGCGCAAATCCATCAGATCGTGCTGGTTGAACAGGGCCGGTCGCGGGCCCACCAGGCTCATCTCGCCACGCAGCACCGACAGGAGCTGCGGCAGCTCGTCGAGGCTGGTGCGCCGCAGGATCCGGCCCGCGCGCGTGACTCGGCTGGCGCCGTCCGCCAGCAGATGGGTCGCCACCTGCGGTGTGTCGATCGGCATCGAGCGGAACTTGGGCATGGCGAACAGCACGCCATTGGCTCCGAAGCGCTGCGACCAGTGCAGCGCCGGGCCGGGCGAATCGAGCCGCACCCACAGCGCGATCAGTGCCATGGGCAGCGCCAGCGCGAGCAGGCCGGCCGATGCCACCACAATGTCGAATGCGCGTTTCAGCATGGGCGCCCGGTCGCTGTGATCGTCATGGCCTGGTCGAGAGTGAAGGGCGGTGCCCAGCCGGATCGCGCGATGAAGCGCGAACCGTCAAACGCGGCATTGCCCACGAGGCTTGCCGCTCTATCAGCCAGCACAATCCGGGCAAGGCCTTTCGCCAGGCTGGGCGGCAGGCGCCACACCCGGCCGCGATGGCCATGCGCGCGGCACAGGCGATCGTAGAACTCGCCGCTGCTTAACGGCGCGCTGTCGCACACGACATAGGCCCCGCTTGGCACGCTGGTGCCAGTGGCGGCGTTGACCAGCGCGTCCGCGACATTGCCGACAAAGGCCAGGCTGCGGCGGTTGGCGA
>CAZCNF010000011.1:0-33890 GCA_964500135.1 uncultured Porphyrobacter sp. | reverse complement strand
GTCGAGCTGGCCAGTGCCGCGACCGAGCTGACGTGGACAAACCGGCCAAGGCCCGCCTCGCGCGCCGCCTGCGCCAACTGGAGCGGCAGGTCGCGGTTGACTGCGACAAAGGCGGCCCATTCGGCTTCAGCGCTCTGCCGGGCCGTGACATGGGCCCGGCCCGCGCAGTTGATCAGCGCATCGCATCCCGCCAGGCATCGGGCCAGGACCTTCATCTCGGCAGGCTGCTGCCAGAAACCGGCGCGTTGCTGGATCACGACGGGCTCGTGCCCCCGCGCGACCACAGCTGCTGCCACCGCGCGGCCAAGAAAGCCGGTGGCGCCGCTGATCGCGATCTTCCTTCGGCTGTCGGATTGGTCCATCAGTTCTTGCCCATCGCGCGTGATGCGCCTGATGTCGCTAATGAAGCGGCGACGGTGAATTGCAAGCGCGCGGGCCCCGCGGGCGCAGCAAGATCGGCAAATTTTCCTTTCTGAACCGGCAATATCCCACTATTCCTCCGCCGCCCCCGATCTCCAGCAGCAGTGGACCATCGCATTGCCTAATGATCTTGTTCCTGCTGAGAATTTTCTCGAAAGCCTGCTCGCGCAAACCGGCTCTGCGGCGAATGCGCTGCTGAAAGCGGGGCGACGCCAGAAACGGGCGGTGGTGATGCTGGTGGATGCGGCTTGCTGCGCCCTGGCAGCGTGGCTGGCCTTTGCCTTGCGCCTGGGCGACGTGCCAAGCCTTGACGCGCCGCTGCTGGGATTTGCCGGCTTCACCGTGTTGCTGGTGCTGCTGGTGTTCTATCTGCGCGGCATCTACGAACAGGTGTTCCGGTTCCTTGGCCCGCGCGGCCTTGCCGAACTGGCGGTCTGCTGCCTGGTGATCGGCGGCTTCACCATCGTGGTCTTCGGGCTGGCCGGCTTCCCCGGCGTGCCGCGCACTGTAAGCGTCATCTTTCCGATCCTGCTGCTGATGCTGGTGACGACGAATCGTGTGCTGGCGAAGTTTCTGCTGGTTGACCTGCATGAGCTGGCGGGGGATCGCACGGCAGTGCTGATCTATGGCGCCGGCCCTGCTGCGCGCCAGCTGGCCGCTTCGCTCGGTCGCGACCGGCAATACCGGCTGGTCGCCTATGTCAGTGCCGATCCCGCGATTCTGGGCCAGACCATCGACGGGGCCAAGGTGATCGCACCGCAGCAGACGCGCGAATGGCTTGAGCGCGGGGATATCGGGCTGGTGCTGCTGGCGGACCCCGATCTCGGCCGCAAGCAGCGGCAAGAGCTGATCGCCGATCTGCAGCAGTTTCGCGTCGAAGTACGGACCCTGCCCAGCGTGAGCGACCTGATCAGCGGCGACGTCTCGATCAGTGACCTGCGGCCGGTCGACATCGGCGACCTGCTCATGCGCAGCCCGGTGGCACCCGACCGCCAGCTGCTCGGTCAGTCGATCACTGGCAAGGACGTGCTCGTGACCGGGGCGGGCGGCTCGATCGGCACCGAATTGTGCCGCCAGATCCTGGCGCAGCGCCCACGGCGGCTGGTGCTGTTCGAAATGACCGAAGCGGCGCTGTTCGCCATTGATGGCGAATTGCGGCGGATGCAGGACCAGCTTTCGCCCGATACGGAGGTCGTGGCGGAACTCGGGACACTGGAGAATCCGCGCACGGTCGAACGGCTGTTCGAGCGCTGGAAGCCGCATACCGTATTCCACGCTGCTGCCTACAAGCATGTGCCCATGGTCGAAAGCAACATGGTGGCAGGCATCAGCAACAATGTGTTCGGCACGCTCAATGCCGCACTGGCAGCGCGCGACAACATGGTTGAGCGGTTCGTGCTGATCAGCACGGACAAGGCCGTGCGGCCGACCAATGTGATGGGCGCGACCAAACGGATCTGCGAACTGGTGCTGCAAGCGCTGGCGGCCGAGCGCGATCACCGCACGGTCTTCACCATGGTGCGGTTCGGTAATGTTCTGGGCTCGTCAGGTTCGGTTGTGCCCCAGTTTCAGGCGCAGATTGCCGCAGGTGGCCCGGTCACCGTAACCCACCGTGAAGTCACACGATTCTTCATGACGATCAAGGAAGCGGCCAGCCTGGTAATCCAGGCCGGCGCTCTCGCGCGAGGTGGCGAGGTCTACCTGCTCGACATGGGTGAGCCGGTCAGGATTGTCGAACTGGCCAAGATGCTGATTTCGCTGTCGGGGCTCACCCTGCGCGACGCGGATAATCCGCAAGGGGATATCGAGATCTGCGAGATCGGCCTGCGGCCGGGGGAGAAACTGTACGAGGAACTGTTGATTGACGCGCAAAGCATGCCCACGATCCATCCCAAGATATTCACGGCGCGCGAGGAGTTTGTGCCCTGGGGCCAGCTTCAGGACGAACTCGACGCGATGCGCGTTGCGGCCTGTGCCGGAGACCGGGAACGCCTCAGGCCGATCCTTGAGCGCCTGGTCGCAGGCTATGGCGCCGGCGCGCGAGACAATGTCATGCGCCCGGCCAAATGGTCGCGCGGCGCGCCGCGGGCGCAAGGTTCCTGATCTAGGCCAGACTGGTTCCAACTCTTGCGCAGCAAACCGATGACACTCTTCAGCCGTCCAGCCCGCCTCTCGGCTGCCATCAGTCTTTGCGTGTTGTTGCTGTTGCTGGGAGGCGGCAGCAGGGGCGATGTCCTGGCCCTGGTCATCCTGCGGCCACTGGCAATTCTGATCGGAGCCTATGCCCTCGCCTGCCTGGCGCCCTCTGGCAGGCAGGCGATTGCGCCTTTCGCCGCGCTGATCGCGGCATTCGTGTTGCTCGCGGGACTTCATCTGGTGCCGCTGCCGCCCGAGCTGTGGCAGGCGTTGCCCGAGCGTGACGCCCTGGCCGAACTTGACCGGGCCATGGGCCTTGATCAGGCTTGGCGCCCTTTGGCGCTGTCCCCCGTGGCAGCATGGAATGCGCTGTTCGCACTTCTTGTGGTACTGGCGGCCCTGCTCGCGTTCGGCAGCCTCGATCCGCAGGATCGCGAGCGGATGCCACTGGCCTGGCTCGGAATGGCTGGCGCCAGCGCATTGTGGGGCCTCGCCCAGTTGATGACCGGGCCGGATACGGCACTTTACACCTTCGCCGTTACGAACCGGGGGTTCCCGGTTGGCCATTTCGCCAACGCTAATCACCAGGCGGTTTTCCTGGCTGCAACCATGCCGATCCTCGCGCTCTGGGCAAGGGGTTGGACCGGCGGAAAACGCCACCCGCACACCGCTTCGCAGCGCCTGTGGCCCGCGATCTTCGGGCTAGCCCTGCTTAGCCTCGCGGTCACTCTCGCAGCGTCACGGGCAGGTGTGGCCCTCATGCTGCCCAATCTGGCGCTCGCACTCCTTGTCCTGTTCGCGCCCGATGGCTCAGCACCCTCCCTTAAGGCGCGCGCGCGGAACAGGCTGGATCGGCTCGTGGTCCGCTTGTCCAACCGGCGCGTGTTGGTGGTTGCCGGGCTTCTGGTCGCCGGTGCGAGTGTTGTGGTAGTGTCGACCGACCTGCTTGGCGGCGTGACCGAGGCGCCTGCGGGCCTGTCGGACGAATTGCGTGTCTCGCTGCTGCCCGAATTGCTGGCGATGCTGGGGCAGCACTGGCTGTTAGGCGTTGGGGCGGGCAGTTTTGCACCGGCGTACCAGATAGGTGAACCGACCAACTTGCTCTCGCCCTATTTCCTCAACGAAGCCCATAATGACTGGCTGCAACTGGGCATCGAGTACGGCCTGGCCGGCATCTTGATGTTGGTGGCAGGTATCGTGCTGGCGATACGCGAAGGATCTGGCATCCTTGCATTGGGCTCGTTGCCATGGGTCCGGCGTGCCGCCATGCTCGCGCCACCCTTGTCCTTTGCTGCTGCGTCACTGGTGGACTATCCGTTGCGCACGCCTTCTGCGGCGTGCCTTGTGCTCGTGTGGCTTGCTTACTTGCGCCACTTCCGGCTTGAACGAGCCTCTGCAGCGCAGCACTGACGTGGCAATGGGGTGGGCAGAGTTAGCAGCAATGCGGCCTCGCGGCTTTACCCTGCAGGCCAGATGAACTACCGACCGCACCGCATTAGGAGCAGAGTTTGATGTATCGCGAGCCATTTCGCACACGATCCGGTCCCTCAGTCCGTGCCCTTGCCTTGGTCATTGCGGGCGTGGCGATGCTGGCTGCGTGCGCGGGTGGCCCGAAGCCGGTGGCGCAAGCCCCGATGGCGCAGCAGGTCGAGGAGTTGCCCGCGCCACAAATGGCCGATCTGGTCCCCCAAGCCGCGGGATTCCTGATCGGCCCCAACGACAAGCTCAAGATCGAGGTCTTCGGCGTGCCGGACCTTCAGCGTGAGATACTGGTCGACGGTTCCGGGCGCCTTTCCTTCCCGCTGATCGGCAATGTCGAAGCGGCCGGATTGCGCCCGTCAGAACTGGAGGATGTTATCGAAACGCGGCTGGCCGGGGCCTTCGTCAAGAACCCCCAGGTCACCGTCAATATCGAAGAGACACGCAATCTGCTGGTGACGGTTGACGGCGTTGTGAAGAACCCGGGCATCTACCCGGCGATGGGGCGGATGAGCCTGCTGCGCGCAGTGGCGGTGGCGGGTGGCACCACCGAGTTTTCCGACATTGACGATGTCATCATCCAGCGCAAGATCGGCGACAAAACCTATGTCGGCCTCTACAATCTGGGTGCGATCCGGCGCGGCAACTACCCCGATCCCGTTGTCTATCCCTCGGATATCGTGATTGTCGGCGACAGCCGCCAACGCCGACTGTTCCTCGACTTCCTGCAACTCGTGCCGTTGTTGACAACGCCGCTTTTCATCCTGCTCGACAACAGCAGCAATTGAGAGATTGAGCAGATGAACATGTCCGAACAGATTGCGGCCAGTGACATGGTGAACGCGCGCACGCACGGGCCTGGCAATACCGCCGGAACGCCGGCGCTCTATGCCTATCTCAATGCCTTCACGCGCCATCGCAAGCTGTTGCTGGGCGTGCTGGCGGCTTTTGTGCTGGCGAGCCTGGCCACAACCTTCCTGATGACCCCGATCTTCGAAGCGACGGCGCGCATCCAGATCGACCGCGAAGGCCAGCGGGTCACCGAGGTCCAGGAAGTCGCCGATGTCGATGCCACTGAGAACCAGGAATTCTACCAGACACAATATGCGCTCCTGAGGGCGCGCTCGCTGGCCGAACGGGTGGCGCGCAAGCTCAATATGGCTACCGATGAGAACTTCTTTTCCAGCTATGGAGTCGAGATCGGGGAAGAAGCCGGCGCCGCGCTGGATGTGGGCGCGCGGCAGGACCGCCTCCGCCGCGCCAGTTCGATCCTGCTCGACAATGTCGAAATCCTGCCGATCCGCGGCTCCAGCCTCGTGGATATCCAGGTTTCCGGGCCAGACCCCGAATTGAGTGCCAAGATCGCCAACGCCTGGGTCGAGGAATTCATCGCTTCCAACCTTGACCGGCGCTTCGCTTCGACGCGCGACGCCCGCGAGTTTCTCGAAGGGCGTCTTGCCGAATTGCGCGAGCGACTGCAGGAATCCGAGCGCGAGTTGGTAAACTACGCCTCCGATCAGGGGATCATCACGCTATCGGGCGAAGATTCCGAAGGGGCACGGCCCGATCGCACGATCGCCTCGGTCGACCTGGAAGCACTTAACAATGGCCTGTCCGAAGCGATCGAGGCCCGGATCACGGCTGAAAGCGCGCTGCGCGCCCGCGCCGCGCGCGAGCCAGACAACCAGGCGCTGGTCAATTTGCGGGGCGAACGCGCCACGGCAGCGGCAGACCTAGCGCGGTTGACCGCCCAGTTCGAAGACGGTTATCCCGAAGTCCAGGCGCTGCGCGCCCGGGTCGCCGCCCTTGACGAGGCCATCGCTGCCGAAGGGCGGCGTGCCCGGCAGCAATATGGTGAAGCCTTTGAAGCCGCCCGGGCACGCGAACTGGCACTGCGCGCGCAGGTAGATGCATTGAAACGCAACTTCGTCGACGAGCGGACCGCCTCAATTCAGTACACGATTTTCCAGCGCGAAGTGGATACTAACCGCGAACTCTATGACGGGCTGTTGCAGCGCTACAAGGAAATCGGCGTCGCCGGGGTGGCCAGCAACAATGTGTCGATCATCGACCAGGCGCTGGTGCCGACCCGGCCCGCAAGCCCCAGCTTGCCGCTCAATCTTGCGCTGGCACTGCTCCTGGCCGGCGTGACCGGACTGTTGCTGGTGGTCGTCCTCGAGCAACTCGACCAGCGGATCAAAAACCCGCTCGACCTGCCGTCGATCCTCGACCTGCCGCTGCTGGGCGTGGTGCCGAAGGTGGACGAGGATACACTGGCCGAAGCCGTGACCGACCCCAAATCGGACATTTCCGAAGCCTTCCTGTCGATCCAGGCCAGCCTGGCCCTTGCAACCGACCACGGTTTGCCACGCTCGATCCTGTTTACCAGCACGAGGCCCAACGAAGGCAAGTCCAACTCGGCTGTCGCGCTGGCGCGCAATCTCGCGCGGACCGGCAAGAAGGTCATGCTGGTCGATGGCGACCTGCGCAACAGTTCGCTGCACAAGCTGTTCGAGGTGACGAACAGGCAGGGACTGTCCAACTTCCTCGCGGGCGAGGAGTTTTCACCTGCCCTGCTGTCGGATGTGTCGGTTCCCGGCCTTGCTCTCGTAACCGCGGGGCCGATGCCGCCAAATCCTGGTGAATTGCTGCTTTCGTCGCGGCTCGATGCATTCATCGATATTGCCACGCGGCAGTTCGACATTGTGATCATGGACATGCCGCCCGTGCTTGGCATTGCGGACGTGCCGCTGGTGGCCAAGGCAGTCGAAGGCGTTGTCTATGTGGTGGAAGTCGATGGTCCCCACGCTCGCCAGGTCCAACAGTCGGTGGGTCGGATCCGCGCATCGAACGCCCGAATTTTCGGCGTAATTGCCACCAAGCACGACCATGCCCGCGAAGGCTATGGTTATGGCTACGGCTATGGCTATGGATACGGCCGCTCGAGCGAAGCGGCGGCCTGACCCAGCGCAGCGATGACACGGTTCATTGTCTTGATTGCCGGACTGCTCCTTGCGGCAGCGGCGGGCGCGGCGGCGTTCTCGGCAGCCGGCAAGTCGGCCAATCCCGCGGCGGCAGCGCGCGCTTTCCCGCTCAATGGCGAAGCCGCGGCCGCATGGGCCATGCGGCGCTACGAAGCGCAGATGCGCAAGGCGCGGAACCCGGCAGCCCTGCCCGACACTGCAATTCGTGCACTGGCGCTTGATGCTTACCGGCGCGAACCGCTTAATCTGGATGCCGCCTTCATCCTGCTGCGCGGCAACGCGCAGATGTCGGCTGCGCGGCGGCTTGACGCGCTTGATGCCGCCTATCGGCTGTCGCGCCGCTCGACCCCAGTCAGCTTCGACCTCTTGACCGCGCACAGCCGCGCCGGCAACACCGCTGGCGCCATCGGCGTTCTCGACAGCATGTTGCGGCGCCAGACGGCCGTGCACGGGCAATTGCTGGCCTTCCTTTCGGGTCTGGTGCGTGACCGCAGCACCCATGGAGATTTCCTTGTGCTGCTGTCGCGCAAGCCCGCGTGGGCCGGGCAGTTCTGGCGCCAACTGGCGCAGACGCCCGATGGCCTGCCGGGTGCCTGGCCACTGTGGCAGCGGGTCAGGTCTGCCGGAATCGCGACCGAGCCAGAGCTTGATGCCTTGCTGGTCTCGGGCCTCGCCGACCAGGGCCTGTTCGACGATGCCGAAGCCATGGCCCGGCGGGTGAGCGCATTCGACTGGGGCGCGGGATTGCGCAATGGCGAATTTGCGCGACTGCCCGATGTCGTCCCGTTTGACTGGCAGCTTTACGCAACCGGCGATTACGGTGCCGCTATTGCTGCCGACCGCGAAGCCCTGGTGGTCAGCGCCTTGCCCGGTTCGCGCGGGACGGTAGCACGGCAAATCGTCCGGCTCGATCAGGCCCGCTACGGCATGAATGCCGATCTCGGGCCGGGCGCTCCGTTGCAGGGCAACGCGATGTTGCGCGCTCGCGTCGATTGCCTGGATCCCGCAGCCGTGGGCACATTGCTTGAAGCACCGGTGGCGGATCTTCCTGCAAGCTTTGCCAGGGGCATTTGCCGCTGGGCACAGGTCAGCCTTAACGTTGCCGTGCCGGAGGCGGCCGATGGGCAGGAATGGACAGTCGAACGAATGCGCTTGCGGCCGGTCGCGGCTGCGGACTAGCGCCCAAGAGTAGCGGGCAGGCACGGTAAGGGACATGTCGCAAGCGCGTTTGCTGTTCGTTCACGACCATCGCTTCCAAAGCGACGGCATGGGCAGGCATTTCACCTCGGGTTCGTTTCCGGCATCGATCTGGCCGCGTTATCTTGAACATTTTGACCAGGTGACCGTGCTGGCGCGGGATGGCGGCATAGCCAGCGATGACAGGCTTGCTTGCTCCGATCATGCCGGGGTCGACTTCGTGCTGATCGAGGCACCGGGCCCGATCGAGCGGCTGGGCCTGCGGCGGGGGAAGGCCCATTGCGCGCTGCGCGATCAGATCGCCGAGGCCGATGCGGTGATCGCGCGTCTGCCAAGCGACCTTGGCCTCAAGGCCGCTGCGCTCGCACACGAGGCGGGCAAGCCATTGCTGATCGAAGCGGTCGGTTGCGCCTACGATTCCTATGCCAACCACGGATCGCTGCAGGCGCGCCTTTACGCTCCGCTGGCATTTCTGCGGATGCGGGCGGCGCTGGCCCGAGCGCCCTTCGCGCTTTATGTCACGAACGGTTGGCTTCAACACCGCTATCCGCCCGGGACACAGGCTGCCACCGCCGGGGTCTCGGACGTTGTGATCGCCCCTACGAGCGACGCGATTCGGCACCTGCGCGTGGCGCGGCTGGAAGAACTGGCGCGCGGTCGGCCCCCGGTGCTGGGCACGGTGGGATCGCTGCGGACCGCGGCCAAAGGCTTTCATGTGATGTTCGAGGCCTTGGCGAGGCTTCGCCGCGAGCACGGCATTCAGTTCCAATACCGCATCCTGGGCGGCGGGGATCCGGCGCGCTGGCGCGAACTTGCAGCGCAAGCCGGCGTGGTGGACCAGGTCCACTTCGATGGCGTGCTTCCCTCCGGCACGCCCGTGCAGGGATGGCTTGATGCGGTCGACATCCATGTGCAGCCCAGTTTCCAGGAAGGGCTGCCACGCGCCACCATCGAAGCGATGAGCCGCGGTTGCGCCTGCATCGGATCGAGCGCGGGCGGCCTGCCGGAGCTGATCGACCCGAAATGGCTCCACCGACCGGGCGACAGCCGGGGGTTGAGCGATACGCTGCTGGAACTGTCTTCCGATCCGGCAAGCATCGCAAACGAATCGCAACGCAGTTTCTCGGTCGCCGAGGGATACACTGAAGCGCTGACCGGCGCGCGACGGAGCGAGATCTTCGCCCGCTTGCGCGCCGCCGCAGGGCGAGCCTGACGAACGGGTCGTCAGGTCACTGGTCAGTTCCGCAGCCATCCCGTGCGGCGACGAAGTTCGAGCCAGCAGGCGGCCGAAAGCACGAGGTAGAACAGCACCTGCGCACCTGCCGCGCCTTCGATGCCGCCCAAGATAATCCCGGACGGCAAAGCCGCAATGAATACGAAGATCGTCACCAGATAGGCGAAGGCCAGCCGCGTCGGGCCAATGAAGGCCTGGACATACATCGACAGCGTCGCGCTCGACAGCTGGATCGCGGCCGAGAGGCACAGCACCACCAGCGCCACGGCTCCGGCCTCATAGCCTCGGCCGAACACCAGTTCGAGCACGAAGGCCCCCATCACCGCAGCC
Source organism: uncultured Porphyrobacter sp. (assembly GCA_964500135.1). GTDB lineage: Bacteria > Pseudomonadota > Alphaproteobacteria > Sphingomonadales > Sphingomonadaceae > Erythrobacter. The sequence goes on along the minus strand of CAZCNF010000011.1, from coordinate 24,110 downwards.
CCCAGCACCACAGCGGTACCCATGGCCGCGCTTGCCAGCAGTGCCTGGCGCAAGGTCTGCCGCGCCGCATCATACTGCTTTCGCGCAGCAATGCTGGCGAGTTCCGGGAACATCACGGAGGCATAGACCGCAGTGCCCTTGCGCAGGATGCCCGACAGTTGCTTCGCTACGTTGTAAATCCCGGCCAGTTCGACCGAGAGCAAGGCACCGACCAGTGGCGAATCGCCGTTCTGGCGGATTGTGTCCACGGTGCCGGAGAAATGGGTGGTCCAGCAATAGGCGACGAATTCGCGCAGCAAGGCCTTTTCGCGACTGGCCCCGGCCAGCGAAGGGCGCGCATTGCGCTGGGCCAGCAGAACCACGGCGAAGCCGAGCTGCAGCAGCGACGGCAGGCTGAGCACGACCACGACATAGACGACATAATGCTCCAGGCCGTAGCCGCCGGCCCACAGCCACAGGGCTAGGGCCAGCGCCACCAGTGCGGCGATCAGATGGACCAGCGCCAGCGTGCGAAACCGGTCGAAGATGCGGAAAATCGCTTCGGTGGTGCGAAAACCCTGGACGAACAGGCACAGCGCGGCAGCCAGTGCCAGTGGTGTCGCGGATGCAGGCAATGCCGCTGCCCGAAGCAGCCACGGCAGCGCCAGCAGGCCGATCGCTCCGGCCAGCGCGGCACCGATCAGATCCGCCACGAAGCCGAGGCCCAGGATATGGGCGAAGCGTTGGCGGTCTCCGCTTTCCAGCGCTTCGATCCCCATCCGGATCACGGCCTGCTGGGTCGCGAAGGCGCTCAGGCCCGCTACCAGCAAGGCGCTCGATTGCACCATCACCAGCGCACCGAAATCGGCCAGGCCCAGCGCCCGGGCATTGGCCGCCACGGCAACCATCATGATCAGCGAAGCGCCGACCTGCCCGCCCAGCAGCGTCAGGCCATTGGCAATCAAGCGGCGCAGCATTCCGCCCTCCTCGCGTTTGCCGCTCACGCGCCGGCGCTCGCACCCGCTGCTGCCAGCTCGGCATAGCAGCCTTCATAGGCCGCGATCACACGTTCTGCGGCGAACAGTTCGCGCGCGATCGCCGCGCCATTGCCGCCAAGTTCGTCGGCCAGGGGCGGATTGTCGCACAGTTCGATGATGCTGCGGGCGAATGCCCGCGGATCGGAGCGGGAATGTACCCTGCCCGCCGGGCGCCCCGGCTGTTCCAGCATCTCGCGCGCCGAGGCGACATCGGTGCTCACCACCGGCCGCCCCACCGCCATGGCTTCGATCATGGTACGCATCAGACCTTCATGCGTGGACGCGATGCCGATGCAGGCGATCTGGCGCATCAGGTCGGGCATGTCGCTGCAATAGCCGCGCAGCTCGACCCCGTCGCCCAGTGACTCGGCGGCGCGCAGGCACTCTGCAACATAGGGATTGGCGGCCGGGTCAAAGTCGCCGGCCAGGATCGTCCTGATCCCCGCCGCCGCCAGGGTCGGGGCGACCTCGCGCAGAAACCAGAGCTGCCCCTTTTTGGGCGAGGCGATCCCAGACACCAGCACGCAGCGCGCCATCGAGCGAGGACTGGCGCAGGGCGTGGACCGGTCGAGGTCAACGATTGAATAGGTGTGCAAAGCTTTGCCCGGTTGCATCGGAACCAAGGCATGCCAACGGGCCACCATATCGCGCGACAGCATCAGCACCCGGTCCGCGGCGGCAAACAGCACGCGATACTTGCCCAGCGGCGGCGTACGATCCGGATCGAGCGTGTCGCGGATATTGAGGACAATCCGCGCGCCCGCAACGCTGCGTACTGCGGCCAGGGCCAGCTGGAAGGCAAGCGGATCGTTGGCGTGGACGATCCGCACCCCTTCGCGGACAAGGATCCTGCGCACCGACACGAAGAAGCGGACATAGGTGCGCAGCGACGCGATAGGTGCGTTCCTGATCCCCTGGCTCGCCTGTTCCGGGCAGATGTGGACCGGGATGCCCAGGGCTCGCCAGCTGGCTGTTATCGGGCTTTCCATGTTGGTCAGCACCACCGGCCGGAACTGGCGCAAATTGGCGATCACTTCGCCGATGCTGGCGATGCCGCCATTGGCCATGGCGCCGGTTTGGAGCGCAACGAACAGCACCGCCGGGCGGGCTTGGTCCAGCAGCTCTCCTTGCGGCGCGGCGCTCATCGCCGGCGACCAAGCTCGTCACGGTAGATGGCGTGCAGGTCTGCCACGCAGCGCGCGAGACCAAACGAACTGGCCTCGACCCTGGCAAGCCACTCCGCTGCATTGGCGCGCCCGTTGGCGAGAATGCTGCCGATCCGGTCGGCCCATGCGGACTCGCCGGCTGCGAGCGGCAGCAGCGTGATGCCTTCGTCGACCACGATCACTTCGCGCGGCATGTTGTCCGGCATCAACACCGGGCAGCCGGCGGCCTGGGCCTCCAGCACCACGATCCCCAGCCCTTCGCTGAACGACGGAAACACGAAAATGTCGAACAGCCGCATATAGGCGGCGATATCGTCAGTCCCGCCCGCGAAGCGGACCTGCCGCTCGATGCCCAGTTCGCGCACCAGCGCTTCGGTCTCTAGCTGCAGTCGCCCGACCCCGACCATCACCAGCACGGCGGCGGGATCGCGTTCGAGATATTCGGCGAAAGTGCGGATCAGGAACGGGTGGTTCTTGACCGGATCGAACCGGCCGACATGGCCGATCACCCGGGCTCCGGGTGCGATGGCCAGCTCTTCGCGCAGCTGTGCCGCGCGAGGTGCGGCGTCATGGAATGCGGAATAGTCGAAGCCATAGAGCAGCAGCGTGCAGTCGTCGCGTTTGCGCCAATCGGCCCCGGCGAGATGGATCAGCGCCATCTCGCTGATGCCGATCTTGCGGGTGGCCGCCCGCATGGCGATCGCATTGCCGATCCCTTCGCGCAGGCGGTATTTCAACGCCTGGTAATCTGCCCCCATGCTGCGCGCGGCATGATTATGGATGATCCGCACCGGCACGCCGGCCAGCTTCGCCAACGCCAGCGCCGGCCCGGAAATCACCGAATCCGAATGGGCATGCATGATGTCGATCGGCCCGATCCGGCGCAGGAAGCCGGGCAGGGCGGCGAACCATTGCGGCCAGGAGCGGACTGGCAGGATGTGGATCGGGATGCCGGCGGCGCGCACCTTGTCCTCATAGGGGCCGATCTCGTCCTGCATCAGCAGCAGTTCGTGCCGCACGTCGGCTCCGGCGCTGTGGCTCAGGATATGCGTCAACCAGGTTTCGATGCCGCCGCGCGGCAGCCATTTGATGAGGTGAAGCACGCGCGGCCGCGTTTCGGAGTCGGCAAGGTTTGTCATGGGGGGCTCTAATGGTTGGCCGGCACGGGAACGGCCTCGCCCGGGCGAGTGGGCAGGGCGCGGCCCGCGCCGCGAAAGGCGCTGGGATAGAACAGGAACAGGATGCCCAACAGCAACGCCAGCGTGATCGCCGATTGCTGGAACTGCACCATCTGGTCCGTCGAAACGCCAAACTGGGTGGTGAAGATCAGGAACAGCACGATCACCAGCCCGTGGGCGGGATTGGCGCGCTGGAAATCGTAGACTCGCCGCAGCAGCCAGCCATACAGCGCAAAGATCACGATCACGCCGGGCACGTGGAAATTCCAGAACGCTTCGGCAGCCGGCGAGATCGGCACCGCCATGCCTTCGCGGCTTTCACCAAGGAAGCGCTGGGCATAGATCGAGCCGGGGCCGCGCGGCTTGTCGGGCCAGATGGCGCGAGGCACCATCGCGAACACCGCGCCGGCGTAGGTATAGCCCCACATCGGCCCCGTGGTGCGCATGCCGTCAGCCACCACCGGCACCGACCCGGCCAGGATCTGGCGATTGTCCAGCTCGGCCTGCGAGGTTTCGACCAGCTGGCTGAGCGACACATCCTGCACGGCCTCGACTGCGGTCCCTCCAGTCAACCCGGACGAGCGAACGAGGTTGAGCCCACCCACCGCCAGCAGTGCGGCCGGCAGCAACATCAGCGCCAGCTTCCACGGAATCCGCCGCATCGCGATCGACCAGGCCAGCCCGCACAGGATCAGCACGCTGAAGGTGGAGGAACGCGAGCCCATCACGATGAACTGCTGGAAGGTCACCCCCAGCAGCAGGGCGATGAACAGCGGGCTGCGCGAATCCTGCGGGCGATAGCTGATCCAGGCCAGCAGTGCGAAGAAGCCGATGTCGAACAGCGCCAGCAACGGCCCCAGCCCTTCAAGTGCGCGAAACCGGCCGAAGGCAAGCTCGGCGATGTGTTCCAGCAAGCCGCCACGCGACTGGATGAAGGCGCCGACCGCCACGAAATTGGCCACGATGATGCCGATCAGGATCGCCCGCAGGCGCAGCGTGTCGATCTGCGCCAGTGCCCGCAGCGGCGCCATTTCGCGCGGGCGCGCCAGCCAGTACCCCGTGTAGAGCACCACCAGCGCAAGGATTGCGACCAGATTGTACTGGGCAAGGTCAAGCCACCCGCTTTCGCCATTGCGCCAAGCCAGCGCGAGGTAGAACGGCGGGCGCAGCACTTCGCCGCTTAGCAGGCCGGCATAGCCGCCCAGATCGGTGATGATGTTGGGCAGTTGCAGCAGCAGCGGCCACAGGATCACCGCGATGATCAGCGGATGCAGGATCCCCGCGCGGTGCCGCGCCAGCGCGAGCAGCGGGGCAACCCGCAGCAGATCGTAAATCAACCCGCTCATCACCGCGACCACGAAACTGCCGCTCGATCCGGTCACACCGCTGATGAAGGCCTGCAACAGCTGGGGAAGTGTGCCGGTGCACACGATGAACAGAAGCACCGCGTATTGGAAGATCCCCGGAATGTTGGCGGACTGCTCGGCAGGCAACTCGACTGGGCTGGCCCGGTTTTGATGATGGGCCGAAAGTTTCATGGCTTGATCATCATTCGCACGGTCGATGTTACTCTCTGAAGCCAGACATGCTGGCCATCAAAATACTCGTCAACCGCTTTGCGGGCACCTGCCCATTCGCCATAATCGTCGATGATCAGCACACCGCCTGAAACGAGTCGCGGATAGAGGACTTCCATTTCCACCTTGGTGCTGTCGTAGAAGTCGGTATCGAGGCGCAGCAGGGCGATTTCCCCTGGCAGGTTTTGCTCAATACAAAGCGTATCTTGTACTGGGCCGACCACTGTTCTCAGTTGGGCCTCCGGTCCGACGAGCGCTGCGAAATTCGCCTGGACGTCCTCAAGCGAAGCATAGCACCACGCATTGTGATCAGATGACTGCAGACTTTCGAACTTGCGGACTGTATCGACCCCGCCATTTGCCTTGGCATCATGCTCCGTGGGGGCGGTCATCCCGGCGAAAGTATCAAATGCCCAGATGTCGCGCTGAAAGCCCATAATTTTGCGCAACATTCCTGCAAGCGCGAGGTTGCCGCCGCGCCAAACGCCGCATTCGACAATCGCACCCTTGACCTTGTTTGCTTCAAGATATCGGATCGACCTGATGAATTCCCATTGAGCGATCCTGTCGGTCATGGTGAAAGGCCTGACCTTTTCGATCAGCGCTGCGTCAGCCTCCAGAAGCTCTGGAATCTCGGAGATCAAGCCTTTGTAGTCAGGAGAGATTTTTCTGCCGGCCGCCACAAGGATATCGGCCAGAAATTTCCGTTGTGATGCGAACACGCCAAATCCTCTTAAGTTGGCCATGCTCTAGGAATAGCGCCATTCGCGCGCAACGGTTTTATCCCGGTAGCGCAGAAACGCTCAATCCCGGGCTTACTCGCCGCCGAGCTTGTTCCCGATTCGCAATGCCTTGCAGGCTGCCGACGCTGAGCGATTGCGAGGTCTGAGACGCGCCAAAGCCGGAGCTGTCACACAAGGCGTCAGCCAGCGGTGTCGGCAAACCGGTTCTTCCGTAAGAGGACGCAGGAAACCTTGTAGCTGCGGCGCAACCACAACCATCTGTGGCAGCGGCCAAGAAATCGCGCGCGATCTGCGAAGTAGAGATAGGGCGCCTTCCAGAGGCTGGCCACCAGCAGCATCTTGTCGCGCAGGCTCATCTTGCGCCAGTCGTCCGCGAAGGAACCGTCCTCGACCACTTCGCTCCATTCGATGCTGTAATCCGGCAACATGCCCGCGATCTCGGCCGGACTCGGGCGGAAATAGGTGTCGATCGGATCGAGATGATAGGGATAATCGTAAGGCACGGTGATCAGCATATAGCCGCCGTCGGCAAGGACCTCATCGCACATAGCGACGAACTCGCCCCGGTCGACAAGGTGTTCGAGAACGTTTGAACAGATCAGCAGGCGCGGCTGCATCGCCGCGATTCTCTGGCGAAAGCCGCTGTCGTAGATGTCCCCGACGATATCGACCCCGTCGCCGTCCTTGATGTCGGCGTGGACAACTCGCACGCCAGCCTGCCGCAGAGGTGCGAATATGAATCGGTCGATATGCGGTTGCCACGTCTCGCGGAATTCAGCCGTTGATGAGCCGAGATTGAGCACGGGATCAATCTCGAATCTGGGCAACTGGGCGAGCGCTCCCCCGATAGCCAAAGCTTCCAGGTTACGCATCCAACACTAGCCCACTGACTGAAAGTCGCAGCGAGATTCTCCAAATGCGCTTCATCATGTCTGGCATCACATCAGACCGTTAAGGCAAGCTGTTTTCTAATGAATTGCGCTGTCCGCTCGATTCCTTCAGACACCGGAATAAGGTTGCGCCCCAGTGCTTCACGCATGCGCGAGTTGTCGGGGCAACGACGCTGCATGTCGCCTTCGGTTAGAGCTGGAAGATGAATGATCTCGATCGAAGGGTTCACAATTTCGCGAACCGCCTTCGCCAGTTCGGCAATCGAGATTTCCGTGTCGGAACCGACATTGACGGTTTCATCGACGAAGGCGCCCTCATCCAGACACAGCTTTTGGAACGCGACACTATCGTCGACATAGCAGAACGTCCGGGTCTGTTGCCCGTCGCCGTAGATCGTGATTGGCTTACCCGTTAGGGCCTGATTGATAAAACGCGATATGACGAAATCCGCGCTCTGCATCGGGCCGTAGGTATTGAAAAAGCGGAAGATCGTGTAAGGAAGACCGAACTCCCTTCGATAGGTTTTGCAGAAGATTTCGCCGAGGTTCTTTACCACCGCATAGGGCAGTTTGGAGTTGAGCGGAGTGGTCTCTTCCCGCTGCGGCATCTCGACCGGCTCACCGTAGACTTCGGAGGAGCTGGAGAAGAAGACACGCTGGCACCCCACGCTCTTTGCCAGAGTCAGCACATTCTTGAAGCCATCGATATCGGCCAGGACCATCATTGGATTATCCAAGGTCCGTTGCACGCCGACCGTCGCCGCATAATGAAACACGTAGTCCGGGCGGAAAGCCACGAAGATGGGTGCCAGTTCGTTATAGACGTTGACATCCGCCTTGATGAAGCTCGAGTTCGCTATGCGAGGCGGCAATTTCTCGACGGAGCCGGTCTGCAGATTATCCACTACCAGCACGTCATAGCGGGAATCTTCGGCCAGCAACCTCGTCAGGCTGCCGCCGACATTCCCGGCGCCGCCCGTAACCAAGATACGGGTTCTGTTTGCATTCATCGTGAGATGGGTTCCGTTTCGAGCTTGATGCTGATAGCGAATTGCGTGTTATCGGCAACCCCTCGCTGGTCGGGCGACAGCAATCTGCTGGCTCTGGCCAGAAAGCCAGGCTGACCACTCAGTCCTGCCCGTAGCCTTGCGGGTTTTGCTGCTGCCAGCGCCATGAAGATGCGCACATCTCATCGATGCCCAGCCGCGCCTTCCAGCCGAGCAGGCGTTCGGCCTTGCCGGTTGCTGCGAAATAGCTCGGCAGGTCGCCCGCGCGGCGCCCGGCAACCTCGACCGGGATGGAGCGCCCGCTGGCTCGCTCGAACGCCGCCACCAGCTCCTTCACCGTCACGCCCAGTCCGGCGCCCACGTTGATCGCCTCGCAGCCCAAGGCCTTGCCACAGTATTCGAGCGCCGCAAGGTGCGCGGCGGCAAGGTCGACCACGTGAATGTAGTCGCGCTCGCCCGTGCCGTCGCGGGTCTCGTAATCGTCTCCGAATATCGACAGGCGCTCGCGCCGCCCGACCGCGACCTGTGCCACGAACGGCATGAGATTGCCCGGCAGCCCGCGCGGATCCTCGCCGATCAGACCCGATTCATGCGCGCCTACCGGGTTGAAATAGCGCAGCAGCACGGCGCTCGCGCCCGTTTGCGCCGCCGCCCAGTCGCGAATGATGTCCTCGATCATCGCCTTGGTGCGGCCATAGGTGTTGAACGGCGCGACCGGGTGGGCTTCGTCATAAGGCAGGTATTGCGGCACGCCGTAAACGGTGGCCGAAGAGGAGAAAACGATCCTGCGGCATCCAGCGGCCTGCATGGCTTCCAGCAGGTTGATCGAGCCCGCCACATTGTTGCGGTAATAGCGCAGCGGTTCGGCGCCCGATTCGCCCACGGCCTTGAGCCCGGCGAGGTGGATCACCGCATCGGGGGCGAACCCGCCCAGCGCCGCGCCCAACGCGCGCGCATCGGCGATATCGCCTTCTATCGCCTCCAGGTCGCGCGCTGCGATCTCGCGCACGCGTGCCAGCGCTACCGGTGAGCTGTTCGCATAATTGTCGAATACGCAGACCTCGTGCCCGGCCGCCAGCAACTGCACCAGGATATGGCTGCCGATGTAGCCGGCGCCGCCGGTGACGAAGACTTTCATCTCACGCGCGGCCTAACCCAGCGCGATGTCGGGCGCGTCTTCCTGCTTCATGCCCACGACGTGATAGCCGGCATCGACATGGTGCGTCTCGCCGGTCACGCCGGATGACAGGTCGGACAGGAAATAGAGCCCCGATCCGCCGACATCCTCGATCGTGACATTGCGGCGCAGCGGCGAATTGTACTCGTTCCACTTCAGGATATAGCGGAAATCGCCGATCCCGCTCGCTGCCAGCGTCTTGATCGGCCCGGCGCTGATCGCATTCACCCTGATCCCCTGCGGGCCAAGATCGTTGGCGAGGTATTTCACGCTGGTTTCCAGTGCCGCCTTGGCCACGCCCATGACGTTGTAATGCGGGATCACCTTCTCCGCGCCGTAATAGGTCAGCGTCAGGATCGAGCCGCCGCCATTGCCTTCCTCGTCCAGCGGCGGCATCATCGCGGCCGCGCGCTGCGCCACCGCGACCAGCGAATAGGCCGAGATGTTCATGGTCAGCAGGAAATTCTCGAGGCTGGTGTCGACATACTTGCCGCGCAGCTCGTTCTTGTCGGAAAAGCCGATCGCATGGACCACGAAGTCGAGCCGGTCCCAGCGCGCCTTGAGCGCCTCGAAGGCGGCGTCGAGCGCGGCCATGTCCGATACGTCGCAGGGGATCAGGAAATCGCTGCCGAGTTCGGCGGCGAGCGGGCGCACGCGCTTCTCCAGCGCTTCGCCCTGGTACGAGAAGGCCAGTTCGGCCCCGTGTTCGGCCAGCTTCTTCGCAATGCCCCAGGCAAGCGACTTGTCGTTGGCGAGGCCCATGATCAGGCCGCGTTTGCCGTTCATCAGTCCGGGCATCTGGCCGCTCATGCCGTGTCCTCCTCTTGATGTTCCTGCGCTTCGGCGGCGGCCCGCTCCTCTTCGGGGGTTACCGCCAGCGCCGCGTTCAATTCGGCGCCGATAACCATTCCGAGCCCGATGAGCCAGAAAAAGAACAAGGCGATCATGATCCCGGCCAGGCTGCCATAGGTGAGGCTATAGGTGAAGAACAGGCTCAGCACCGGCGGCAGCGCCGCCGTTACCCCGATCCACCACAGCGTGACCAGCGCCACGCCGGGCCATTTGGGATAGCGCCGCGCCCGATAGGCGGTGGGCGTCAGCGTGTAGAACAGCAGGTAGATCGAGAAATAGAGGCCGAGCGCGGAGACCCAGCGCGACAGCTGCAGGCCGGACAGCGCATCGTCGAGATCGGGGAAGCGCGTCAGGATCACCTGTTCCGCCGCGCCGATCACCACCTGCGCCAGCAGCGCCGCCACCAGCAGCACCACTGTGCCCAGGGTAAAGCCGGTCGAGACCAGCCGATACCACCAGAAGGCGCGCGTCGGCTGCGTGCCATAGGCGCGGCGCAGGATGTCGCGAATCGTCTCGACCAGGCTCGACACCGTCCACAGCGCCACCGCCGCGCCGACCCACAGCAGCCACCCGCTGCGCGCCGCCATCACGTCGCGCGCGACCGGCTCGATCGTGCCCGCCACCGCCGGGGGCATGGCGATCACGATCATCCCCACCAGCGCGTCCTGGTGCGATGGGTCGCCCAGCAGCGCGAACAGCGCGGCACCCAGGATGAAGAAGGGGAAGATTGCCAGCACCGCCAGATAGGCGAGGTTGCCGGCATGAATGAAGCCGTCGTTCCAGGCGCCGATGGCGGTGCGTTTCAGCACTTCGAACACGCGCGTGCCCGGCCCGACATGGCGGATCACATGCCCGTGCAGCGTGGTGGCTTCGATCCGCCGCGTTTCCGGCGAAAGCGAATGGATTTCGCGCTCTTCCGGTTGCGGAAGCTCGAAATGCGACAAGCTCTAGAGCCCCAGCCTGGCGCGGGGGTTGCTGGTATCGTGCCAGCCGTCGAGCCGCCGCGCCAGTTCGGCGGTATCCTCGGGCAGCTGGATCTCGAGCGTGACCAGTTGGTCGCCCCGGTCACCCGACTTGCCGGTCCAGCCCTTGCCCTTCAATCGCATCACCGTGCCGCTGCCGGTGCCCGGCTTGATGGTCAGCTTGACCGGGCCATCGACGGTGGGACATTTCACCTGTCCGCCATTGAGCGCCTCGTCGAGCGTGATCGGCAGGTCGAGCCTTATATGGTCGCCGTCGCGCCGGAAAAAGGGGTGCGCACCGACCGATAGCGTGACGATCCCGTCGCCTGCGCCGCCCGGGCCGGGCTGCCCCTTGCCCTTCAGGCGCATCTGGGTGCCGTCTTCCACGCCGCCCGGCAGCTTGAGATCGATCGTCTTGCCGTCAGCCAGCGTGATCCGCTGGTCCTTGCGCACGGCCGCATCGATGAAAGGCACCGCCAGGCGATAGGCGATGTCCGCGCCCTTCTGTGGCGGGGGCGGACGGCGCTGGCCACCAAAGCCGCCGCCGGCTGCGCCCGCGCGCCGGCCACCACCGAACAGGCCATCGAACAGATCGCCGAGATCGAGCCCTTCATTGCCGAAGCCCTGGAAATCCTCCGGCCGGAAGCCGCCGGCCCGCTGGCCGCCAAAGCCGCCGCCACCGAAGCCGCCGCCCATACCGGCGAAGGGATTGGCGGGATTGCCTTCGGCATCGATCTCGCCGCGGTCGAAGCGCGCGCGCTTGTCCTTGTCGCTCAGCAGGTCATAGGCCTTGGTGACGTCGGAAAAACGCTCGGCCGCCCTGGGGTTGTCGGTGTTGCGGTCGGGGTGCAGTTCCTTGGCCAGCTTGCGATAGGCGCTTTTGATCTCCGCTTCGGTAGCGGTGCGCGCGACGCCAAGGGTCTGGTACGGATCGGACATACCGTGTTAGCTAGGTGTAACAGCGACCGGGTGCAAGCTTGCGCTCTTTCCTACTTTGCTGCCTGGGCCTAGGGAACGGGAGATGACACATCCCAATTCCCTCCTTCGTTTTCCCGGTCTGTTGGCCTTTGCCACTGATGGTCAGGGATGGAATTCTCGAACCAGGACTGTGGTGCATGCGGTGCACCATTCAGGAGAATGCGCGCGTGACTGAACCATCTGCCTACGAACTTGCCCGCCTCGATGTGAGCGCGATTCCCGACCGCGATCCCATGGCGCTGTTCGAGGACTGGTTTGCCGAGGCCCGTGCGGCCGAGCCGAACGACCCCAATGCCATGGCGCTGGCCACCGCCACCCCGCAGGGGGCGCCGTCGGTGCGCATGGTGCTGCTGAAGGGCCACGGGCCCGATGGCTTCACTTTCTATACCAATGCCGAAAGCCGCAAGGGGCGCGAAATCCTGAGCAATATGCAGGCTGCGCTGCTGTTCCACTGGAAGAGCCTGAGGCGCCAGATCCGCATCGAAGGCCCGCTGCAGGAAGTCTCGGCCGAGCTGGCCGATGCCTATTTCCATTCGCGGCCCTTTGTCAGCCAGGTGGGCTCGGCCGCGAGCGACCAGTCGCGTCCGCTCGATGCGCGTGCGACCTATGTGCGCCGGGTCGAACAACTCGAGGAGGCCTGCAAGACCGCCGGCGAAGTGCCGCGCCCGCCGCACTGGACCGGCTTCACGCTGGCTCCCGAACGGATCGAGTTCTGGCTCGACCGGCCTAACCGGCTGCACGACCGGCGGCTGTTCAGCCGGACCGGCACCGGCTGGTCCAGCACGCTGCTCTATCCGTGAGGCGCTGCCGGTGAACACGGCGGCTCTCACCCGCAGCGCCGCCTGGGCCTCGATCGTGACGGCGGTGTTCCTCGTCGCCATCAAGCTGTGGGCCAGCTGGCGCACCGGCTCGACCGCGATGCTTGGCAGCCTGGCCGATACCGCGCTCGACCTGGTGGCGAGCGTGGCGACGCTGGTGGGCGTGTGGGTGGCGGCGCAACCGGCGGACGAAAACCACCGCTTCGGCCATGGCAAGGCCGAGGCGCTGGCGGCGATCTTCCAGGTGATGCTGATCACGCTGTCGGCCGGCGGGATTGCGCTGCGGGCGATCACCCACCTGGTCGAAGGGCGGGAGACCGCGTCGGCCGAGGCGGGCATTGCCGTCTCGCTCGTGGCGATCGTGGCGACGCTCGCGCTGCTGGCCTGGCAGCGCCATGTCATTGCCCGCACCCGCTCGATCGCGATCCGGACCGATCACCTGCATTACCAGTCCGACGTCTATCTCAACCTGTCGGTGATCGCGGCGCTGGTGCTCGACCAGTATCTCGGGTTTGGCGCAGCTGACCCCCTGTTCGGCCTTGGGATCGCCGCCTGGCTGGCCTGGGGTGCCTGGCGCGCCGGCGGCGAAGCGCTCGATCACCTGATGGACAAGGAATGGCCCGACGAGCGGCGCGAGGAATTCCTGGCCGTGCTGGCCCGCCATCCCGACATCCGCGGCGTGCACGACCTGCGCACCCGCACCAGCGGGGCGCATGAGTTCGTCCAGTTCCACATGGCGGTCGATCCGCATCTCACCATTGTCGAGGTGCATGCGCTGATGGACGAGGTCGAAGCCCGCATCGCGCGTGAGTTCCCGGGCGTGGAAGTGCTGATCCACCCCGATCCCCAGGGGCTGGTGAACGAAGCGGGCGTGGCTGCGGAGGAACTGCTGCCCGATCGCGGAAGCTGAACCGCTGTGCAGCTGGTCGATGCCTTTACCGGGCCGGGCTGCCGGGGCAATCGCGCCGCGGTGGTGCTGCTCGAAGCGCCGCTGGGCGATCGGGAGATGCAGGCGCTGGCCGCGCAGGCGGGGCAGCCTGCCACCGCCTTTGTCGCGGCACGACCCGATCGGGGTGCCCACGCCGTGCGCTGGTTCGGCCCCGCCCGCGAAATCGCGCTGTGCGGCCATGGCGCGCTCGCGGCCGGCCATGTCCTGCTGTCGCAGACCGGCGATCCGGGCGTAAACCTGCAGACCGGCGATGGCCGCCTGATCGAGCTTCGCCGGGCAGGGCGTGAATCGCGTTACGAACTGGCTCTGCCCGCGCTCGCCAGCGAGCCACGCGACTGGCCCGAACTGGTGGCGGTGCTGGGCGCAGAGCCGCGTGAACTGCGCTGGAATGCGGCGGGTTATGCCCTGGCGGTCTATGCGAACCCGCAGGAAGTGCAGGCGCTGAAGCCCGATCCCGCAGCCCTCGCCCGGATCGGCCATGTCCAGGTCAGCGCCAGCGCCGCCGGTGCGCTCAGCGGCATGGCGACCGACATCACCAGCCGCGTGTTCTCGAGCGGCGGGCGCGAGGACGCGGCGACCGGCTCCGCTCATGCCATGCTCGCGCCGTTCTGGTGCGCGCGGCTGGAACGCGGCGCGCTGGTTGCCCACCAGGCCAGCGCGTGCGGCGGATGGATCGAATGCCGGCTGGAGGGGGATCGGGTCTGGCTAGGCGGGCGCTGCGCCGAGGCTGCCGTTACCTGATCGGGTAGAGCTCGATCACGTCTGCCAGTTGCTGGAGCATCGCGATCCGTTCCTCGCGATCGGAATGGCCCAGCCGCACCACGGTGAGACGCTGTTGCGGCGAGACGATGACATACTGCCCCATGTGCCCGATCAGCGAGAACAGGCTGGCGGGCGCGCGGTCGGGGAACAGCGGATGCTCTTCCGACCCGTCATCAAGCGGGCGGTTGAGCCAGGTCTGGAAGCCATAGTGCGGGCTGCGGGGGCTGGGCGTCACCATCGCTTCGACCCAGGCGCGCGGGACCAGTTGTTCGCCGCCCGGCCCGGCACCCTTGCGGCGCAGGAATTCGCCCAGCTTTGCCCAGTCGCGCGCGGTGCCATGGATCAGCGAGCCGCCGATCAGCGTGCCCGAAGCGTCGAATTCGGGGACCATGCTGGTCATGCCCAGCGGCCCGAACAGCCGTGCCTCGAGAAAATCGGCAACCGCGCGTCGCCGCAGCTCGGGGTCGCGGCTAGCAGTCAGCGCGCGAGCCGCGATATCGGCCAGGATCACGCTGGTGTTGCTGGAATACTCGAACCGGGCACCGGGTTCGGCTTCGAGCGGCTGCTCTTCGGCCCAGCGGGCCATGTGGTCGCGCCCGTCGAGAAACAGCATCCGCACTTCCGAGCTTTCGTACGGCGGGTCGCCCGCCTCGGTGTGGCGCAGTCCGCTGCGCATCTGCAGCAGATGGCGCAGGGTGATCTCGCCGCGCGGATCGCCCGGCCGCTGCCACAGCGTCACCGGGGCCGGCTCGTCGAGGCGCAGCCGTCCGTCAGCCACCAGCATGCCGATCATTACCGCGCTCACGGTCTTGGCCATCGACCAGCTGACGAAGCGCGTGTCGGGGCCATAGCCGGGGGCATAGCGTTCGGCCGCGATGCTTCCGCCCTGCATCACCACCAGCGCGCGGGTTTCGCCGAGCCCTTCGGTGGTGAACAACTCGTCCACTTCGCGGGCCAGCTCTTCGGTCGGCGCGCCGGCATCATCGGTGACCGCAGCCAGCGCGGCCTCGCTCAGCGGAGCGGGTGCCGCGCCAGCATCGCCGCATGCCGAGAGGACTGGCAGGAAGGCAAGAGTGGCGATAGGGAGCAGCGACCGGAACCGATTCATGGCGCTCCACTCGCGCAGGCAAACAGGAATGGCAATGGCAAAAGGACGAGTTTCGCAAGCGGCGCGGCGTTCAGGCAGGGGCGGTTGGCTCGGGGCGATCGCGCTCGTGGCGCTGGTGGGGATCGGCTGGTATGTCCATGCCCCGGCGCAGGCCTATGCCCAGACTGCTGCGGCCTATTCGGCGCGCGTGGCCTGTTCGTGCCGCTATGTCGCCGGGCGTAGCCTGGCGGATTGCGACAAGGACAAGCTGGCGGGCATGGAATTCGTCACGCTGGTGGAAGATCCGGCGACCAAGACCGTGACGGCGCGCTTCCCGCTGATCGCGGTCGATCGCGCCAGCTATCGCGAAGGCTTCGGCTGCGTGCTCCAGAAGTGGGAGGACTAGCGGCTTAGTCGGCGCCTTCGGTTTCGGCAATCCAACCGCCGCCTACCACGCGTTCCCCGGCATAGAGCACCGCCGCCTGGCCAGGCGCGACACCATATTCGGGTGCGGCAAAGCGGATCATGGTGCTTGCGCCATCGCCCAGCGGCCCTTGGAGCGTGACCGGGACCGGCCTGGCAAGGCTGCGGACCTTGGCTGTGAGCGGGGCATGCGGTAGCGGGCCGATACGGTTGGTCTCGATCAGGGTTGCGGCCGACACTGCCAGCATCCGCTTGGGCCCCACCCGCACTTCGGCGGTTTCAGCATCGAGCGCGGTGACATAGAGCGGTTCGGGCTGCCCGCCGATCTCGAGCCCGCGACGCTGGCCGACGGTGAAATGGATGATCCCCTTGTGCTCGCCCAGCACTTCGCCGCTGGCTGCGTGGACAATCCGGCCCGGTCGCGCGGCTTGCGGGCGCAGACCGGTCACGATCCGGGCATAGTCGCCGTCAGGCACGAAGCAGATATCCTGGCTGTCGGGCTTGGCCGCGTTGCGCAGCCCCGCAGCTTCGGCCAGTTCGCGCACCTGGCTTTTGGGGAGCCCGCCCAGCGGAAAGCGCAGATAGTCAAGCTGGCTGTCGGTGGTGCCATACAGAAAATAGGACTGGTCGCGCGCCGGGTCGAGCGCGCGATGCAGTTCCGGTCCCGCTGCTCCCACCATCCGGCGCACATAATGCCCGGTGGCTAGGCAATCCGCGCCCAGCTCGCGCGCCATGCGGAACAGGTCGGTAAACTTGGGGCCCATGTTGCAGCGGATGCAGGGCACTGGAGTGCGCCCCGCAAGATACTCGTCAGCGAAGCGTTCGACCACGTCTTCGCGGAAGGCGCTTTCGTGGTCGAACACGTAATGCGCGATGCCCAGCCGGTCAGCCACCGCGCGCGCGTCGCGGATGTCGTCCCCGGCGCAGCAGGCACCCTTGCGCCCGGTGGCGGCGCCATAGTCATAGAGCTGCAGCGTGATGCCGATCACTTCGGCGCCGCTTGCCGCAGCCAGTGCTGCCACCACGGACGAATCGACTCCGCCGCTCATGGCCACCACCACGCGGCTTTCGGCTGCCGGCCTGGGCAGGTCGAACAGCGTGGCCGGGGCAAGGCCGGCGGGAAGATCGAGGGCCGGGGTCATGATCGGGCGCGCCCTACACCGCCTTGTGCGATCATTCCAGCATCAAGGCAGATGGCTTGCACCAGGCCTGCAATCCTAAACACAGGGTAAACCGCGGCTTTACCCGATCTTGACGCCCGCTGGTCTATCTAGCGCGAATGATGTTCGACACGCGACTCACAACCGAGGCGTCAGACGGTGCGACCCGTGGCCGGGCCCTGCGCGCCTTCGGCTGGCACGAGCTGGCCGTGCGGATCAAGGCTGCACGCGATTTCCGGCAGGTGCTGGCCAGCGACGGCGGCGCGCTCGTGGCCAGTTTCAGCGATGCAGCTGGCGGCCATCTGGGGCTGGGCGAACGCGGCAAACCAGACGTTAACCCTGATGCTTTAGGCAGGCTAAAAGCTTGCGATGGCATCGACCTTCGCGCTGATGGCGAAGCGGCAGAAAGCGACCGAGAGATCTGAATGATTGAGAATCAGGACATTCGACCGGCCCAGGTGATCGGCCCGCTGGGAGAACCGCTGACGATTGCGGATCTGCCCCCGCCCGAGACCAAGCGCTGGGTCGTGCGGCGCAAGGCCGAGGTCGTGGCGGCGGTCAATGGTGGCCTGCTGACGATTGACGAGGTGCTCGAGCGCTACAATCTCACGCTTGAGGAATTCGCTTCGTGGCAGCGTGCGGTGGACCGCTCGGGCATGCAGGGCCTGCGGGTGACCCGCATCCAGCACTATCGCGATCTTTACGAGCGCCAGCTCAAATACTGATTCGCCTTCCCTGATGGAGGCGGCTGGAGGCGCGGCGGGGCATGCCCGGCCGCGCCTTCGCCTTATCGGTCCTGGCATCTCCACTGCATTATCCTTGCCTTGCCTCCTGCTCCGGGCGCATAATCGCCATTCGGAGGAAGAGGAGCGAAATCATGGGTTGGATCATAGCATTGATCGTGGGCGGGATCGCTGGCTGGCTTGCCAGCCTGGTGATGAACCGCGATGCGTCGATGGGCGTTGTCTGGAATATCGTGGTCGGCTGTGTCGGTTCGGTCATCGGCAATATGGTGGTGGGGCCGATGCTCGGGATCCGTTCGAGCGTGCAGGAGTTCTCGGTGACCGGCCTGGTGGTGGCGGTGCTTGGTGCGGTGATCCTGCTGGGGATCGCCAACCTCATCCAGCGTGGCCGCGTACGTTGACATGATGCGCGCGGGCCTGCCCGCGCTAACAGACTGAAATTGCGATGGCGGGTGCTGCCATCCGCCCCTTTTTTCCTTGCAGGCGGGGGAACTCGGGCGCATGTCCCTCGTCGTAGTTAAATGTCGCTTGTCGACCGGCGCATTGCCGCCCCGATCGGCCAAGCCTAAGAACGCTTGCGCGCGGTGAGTTATAACTCTAATACACCTCGCGCGAAGGACAAATGCCATGAATTATGAGACCAGCGTGACCTCGGAGTCCGCCGACGCGATCCAGTCTGATTACAGCCTCTCGGGCGACGAACCGCGCGCTTCCCGCGCGAAGTGGGTGGTCGCGGCCGCCCTGCTGATCGTCGCGATCCTCGCTGCCGCCTATTACTTCATGAGCAATGGCGAGGCGGCGACCGTGGGGGCCGGCGATGATCGCTCGCAGGCGCCCAGCATCACGGTCGTCACGCCGGGCCGCACGCAGGTCACCGGCACGATCACCGCCACCGGCACGCTGGCCGCGCGCCGGGCCATGCCGATCGGCGTGGTGGGCGAAGGTGGGCGCGTGGTATCCGTCCCGGTCGAGCAGGGCCAGTGGGTCCGCGCCGGGCAGGTTCTTGCTTCGATCGATCGCTCGGTCCAGTCCCAGCAGGCGCGCAGCGCTGCCGCGCAGATCTCGGTGGCGAAAGCCGATGCCCAGCTCGCGCAGGCCAATCTCGACCGCGCGCTCAAGCTGGTCGAACGCGGCTTCGTGTCGAAGGCCGATGTCGACCGGCTAACCGCCACGCGCGATGCGGCGGTCGCCCGGGTGTCCGTGGCGGAAGCACAATATGGCGAGCTGCTGGCGCGCAATGCGCGTCTCAACATCGTCGCGCCCGCCTCGGGCCTGCTGCTCGAACGCAATGTCGAGCCCGGCCAGACGGTCAGCGCCGGCTCCACCCCGCTGTTCCTCATCGCCAAGGATGGCGAGATCGAAGTGCAGGCCCGGCTGAGCGAAGACCAGCTGGCGGCGTTGTCGGTCGGAACCCCGGCGTCGGTCGTTCCGGTCGGGACCGACAAGAGCTTCACCGGCCAGGTGTGGCAGATCGAGCCGACGATCGATCCGCAGGATCGCCAGGGCACCGCGCGGATCGCGCTGCCCTATGCGCCAGAACTGCGCCCGGGTGGGTTTGCCACGGCCTCGATCAAGTCGGGCGTGGTCAATGCGCCGGTGCTGCCCGAAAGCGCGGTCATGAGCGATCCCGAAGGCAGCTTCGTCTACATCGTCGATGCCAAGAACAAGGCGCAGCGCCGGGCCGTGCGCACAGGCACGATCACCGAATCCGGCATCACCATCGTCGAAGGGCTGAACGGCAGCGAGCGGGTCGTGCTGCGCGCGGGCGGCTTCCTCACGGCGGGCGAAACGGTCAACCCCGTCCTGCAGAAGCGCGACTAGCGCGAAGGGAGAGCCCGCAGTGCATTTCCGCAACATCTCGGCCTGGGCGATCCGCAACCCGGTGATTCCGCTGGTGATCTTCACCGCGCTCCTGTTCGCGGGGATCATCAGTTTCGCGCGGATGGATGTGGTCAACAATCCCGACGTGGAATTCCCTGCGGTCAATATCTCGATCGCCCAGCCGGGCGCGGCCCCGAAGGAAATCGAGAACCAGATTACCCAGCGGGTTGAATCCGCCGTGCGTTCGATCAACGGGGTCAAGACGATCAGTTCGACCGCGCGTGAAGGCAGCTCCAACACCTTCGTCGAGTTCGAGATCGGGACTGACCCCAACGATGCGGTGGCCGAAGTCAAGAACGCGGTCGACACGGTCCGCGGCAGCTTGCCCGACGGCATCCTCGAACCGCAGATCAGCAAGGAAGAGGTCGCCGGTGGCTTCCTCGGCATCTATGCCGTGCAGGCCAGCGACATGACGATCGAGCAGCTCAGCTGGTTCATCGACGACACCGTGGGCAAGCGTCTGCTCTCGATCGAGGGCATGGCCGAAGTGGGCCGCTTTGGCGGCGTCGACCGCGAGATCGAAGTGATTCTCGATCCGGCGCGGATGCAGGCGCTGGGCGTGACCGCGAGCCAGATCAACGCGGTGCTGCGCCAGTCGAACATCGACGCGGCGGGCGGCATGGCCGAGGTAGGCGGCACGCGCCAGTCAGTGCGCGTGCTGGGCAACAACGATACCGCCTACGAGCTGTCGCAAAGGCAGATCCAGCTTGGGGCCGGGCGCACGATTCGGCTGGCCGACGTCGCCACCGTGCGCGACGGCTATTCGGAGCGGACCTCGATCAGCATGGTGCGCGACAAGGAAGTGGTGAACTTCTTCATGTCGCGCGCCAAGGGCGCGTCCGACGTGACCGTGTTCGAGGAAGCCAAGGTCCTGATCGCCGAGATCGAGGCGGAGAACCCCGACGTCAAGTTCATCCCGCTGTTCAACACCGTGAAGTATACCGAGAGCCAGTACGACAGCTCGATGGCCGCGATGATCGAAGGCGCGGTGCTGGCCGTGGTCGTGGTGTTCTTCTTCCTGCGCGACTGGCGCGCCACGGTGATCTCGGCGGTTGCAATCCCGCTTTCGGCGATCCCGACCTTCTGGTTCATGGACCTGCTGGGTTTCAACCTCAACTTCCTGTCGCTGCTGGCGCTGGGCCTGGTTGCGGGTGTGCTGGTCGATGACGCGATCGTCGAGATCGAGAACATCGTGCGCCATATGCGCATGGGCAAATCCGCCTATCAGGCCTCGATCGACGCCGCCGACGAGATCGGCCTGCCGGTGGTCGCCACCAGCTTCTGCATCGTCGCGGTGTTCCTGCCGGTCGGCCTGATGCCGGGTATTTCGGGCCAGTTCTTCAAGAACTTCGGCTTGACGGTGGTGGTCGCGGTGCTGATGAGCCTCGCGGTGGCGCGTATGATCACGCCGATGATGGCGGCCTATTTCCTTCAGGCCAAGGGCCATGCCGAGCATGGCGGCGGCAAGTGGATGGACCGTTATATGGAAGTGCTGGCGTGGTCGCTCAACCGCGGCCGCATGCACGCGATCCGCGACGGCCTGCCCGGGCCGAAGCACCGCTGGCTCTACATGCTGGCGCTGCTGCTGGTCACGCTGGTCCTGCTGGCCGTGTCCGGCGCAGTGATGATTGGCGGGCATGGCGCGCTCGCCGGACTTGGCCTGCCCAAGACACTGGCCGGGATTTTCTCCAGCGACGTCAACAGCACGCTCTTCAAGCTGGTCGAGAAGGTGGTCGAGATCATCCAGCTGCTGGCGGTGATTGCGGGCACGCTGGCGATCTCCTTCGGGGTTTTCCACCTCCTGACTTTGTTGGCGCGGGTCACCCGCGGCCGATTCTCGCAGACAACCCACTACCTGCGCGCGCGTTTCTATGATCACCGCGTGTGGATGCTGGGGGTTGGCTGGTTCTCGCTGCTGTTGACCGTGCTGATGTTCATGAACGTGCCGCCGCAGTTCCAGCCCACCATCAATGACGACAACAGCCAGATCGAGATCGAGATGGTGCCGGGCACCACGCTGGCTACCACCCAGCGCGTCACGCGCCAGGTGGCCGACCTGCTCTACCAGCAACCTGAAGTGGAGCTGGCGCTCGAACGCGTGCGCGAAGGCGCCTCGACCATCTACATCACGCTCAAGGAAGATCGCGAGAAGACCTCGGTCGAGTTCGAACGCGGCCTGGCGCCCCAGCTGGCGCAGATCCCCGATGCGCGTGTTCGGTTCCAGTCGCAATCGGGCGGCTTCGGTTCGGGCCGTGACCTCACGGTAATGTTGGCGGGTTCCGATCCGGTGCTGCTGGAGCAGACCGCCGCCACGCTGGTCGAGCAGATGAAGGGGCTCGATACCCTCGTCGCTCCGCGCATCAGCGCGGATGTCAACCGTCCAGAGATCATCATCACGCCGCGCGCCGATCTCGCCGCCGAACTGGGCGTGACGACCGCCGCGATCAGCCAGACAATCCGCATCGCCACCATGGGCGAGATCGAGCAGAACGCGGCCAAGTTCTCGCTGTCCGACCGTCAGATCCCGATCCGGGTCAAGCTGTCGCGCGAAGACCGGACCGATCTCACCACGATCGAAAACCTGCCGGTGCAGACCAGCACAGGTAGCTCGGTGCCGTTGGCGCGAGTGGCCGAGATCCGCTTCGGCTCGGGCCCGACTACGATCCAGCGCTACAACCAGAACCGCCGCGTGCTGGTGGGAGCAGACCTTGCCAGCGGCGTGATCAAGGGCGAAGCGCAGGCGCAGGTGGATGCCCTGCCGGTCCTGAAGGACCTGCCGGTGGGCGTGATCCGCGACGTGGTGGGCGAGGACGAATGGCAGCAGGAGCTGATCCAGAACCTGATCATCGCGATCATTTCGGGCGTGCTGCTGGTGTTCGCTGTGCTGGTGCTGCTCTACAAGCGGCTGATGAGCCCGCTGGTCAACATGACTTCGCTGGCGCTGGCGCCGCTCGGCGGCATCTTCCTGATCTGGCTGGTCGGCCAGTCGCAGTCGATGCCGGTCTATATCGGCATCCTGCTGCTGCTGGGCATCGTTTCGAAGAACTCGATCCTGCTGATCGACTTTGCGATCGAGGAAATGGACCGCGGCACGCGCAAGCTGCACGCAATCCTCGAAGCCGGGCACAAGCGTGCGCAGCCGATCGTGATGACCACCGTGGCGATGACGGCGGGCATGGTGCCGACCGCGATTTCCGGGCTCACCGGATCCGGTGACGGCGCCTGGCGCGCACCGATGGGCACAGTGGTGATCGGCGGGCTGATCCTGTCGACCCTGCTGACGCTGCTGATCGTGCCGGCCGGGTTCAGCCTGGCAGACGGGTTCGAGAAGCGCGCGGGGCCGTGGCTGCGGCGCAAGTTCCTGACCTATCGCCCCGGCGACGAGCACGGGCCGGGCCGGGTTCCGGCCGCAACACCGGCGGAGTAATTCCGCGCGGACTGTGCTAGGCGCTGCACCATGGCAAGCACCGCGCCCCTGACCTATCGCTTCGGCGGCGAGCCGCTGACTGCGGATCGCGCGCGCCGCATGCGCTGGACCGCCACCGGGCTGCTGGCGGCGATGGCGGTGCTCTTTGTCACGACCCACAGCCTCGTCGGTGCGCATCCGGCCTGGGGCTATATCAACGCTTTTGCCGAAGCGGCGATGGTGGGCGGGCTGGCCGACTGGTTCGCAGTGACTGCGCTGTTCCGCCATCCGCTCGGCCTGCCGATCCCGCACACCGCGATCATCCCCGACAACAAGGACCGCATTGCCGACACGATGGCGCAGTTCCTGCGCGAGAACTTCCTCACGCCCGCAGTGGTGGCGCGGCGCATGGCGGGGATGAACGTGGCGCGCGCCGTGGGCGAATATCTCACCGCACCGCGCAGCGCGGCCGAAGGCGACGGCCCCTCGCGGTTGGCCGGCGGGGCCGCCGAACTGCTGGCCGAAGTGCTCGAATCGCTCGATCCCGACCGGCTCGGCAACCAGGTGCGCGCAGGGCTTGGCGCGCAGTTCGCCAAGATCGATGTTTCGCCGCTGGCGGGGCGCATGCTCGAAGGCGCGATCGCTGACGGGCGGCACATGCCGCTGATGGATGGCTTCATCCGCTGGGCGGGGCTGACGCTTGAGGACAATGAGGAAACCGTGCGCCAGATCATCGAGTCTCGCGCCAATGCGGTGCTGCGCTGGACCGGGCTGGACGAGCGGATTTCAGGCTCGGTGCTCGACGGGCTCTACAAGTTGCTGGCCGAAGTGCTGGTCGATCCCGAGCATCCGCTGCGGAGCAAGATCGAGGAAGGCCTCGAGAAGCTGGCGCAGGATCTGCAGCACGATCCGGTCACGCGAGAACGGGTCGAAACCCTGAAGCGCGACCTGATCGAGAACCCGGCGGTGGCCGAATGGTGGATGGGCGTTTGGGAACGGATCCGCCGCTCGATGATCCGCCGCGCGCGCGATCCGGAAAACGCGCTGGGCGGGGAAATGCGCAAGCTGCTGGTCGAAATGGGCCATGCGCTGCAGCAGGACCAGCGGCTGCAGCTGCAGATCAACCGGCTGGCGCGGCGCACCATGGCCGGGGTCACCACCCGCTATGGCGGGCAGATCGTCCAGCTGGTCTCGGAAACGGTCAAGCGCTGGGATGCAGTCACCATCACCGGCCGGATCGAGAATGCGGTGGGCCGCGACCTGCAGTTCATCCGCATCAACGGGACGATCGTGGGCGGGCTGGTGGGGATGACGCTGCACGCGATCACGGGGCTG
>CAZCNF010000010.1:0-76515 GCA_964500135.1 uncultured Porphyrobacter sp. | reverse complement strand
TGCGCAGCGAATTCCTGTTCACGTCGGAAAGCGTTTCTGAAGGGCATCCTGACAAAGTTTCGGACCAGATTTCGGATTCGATCGTCGATCTGTTTCTGTCGAAGGACCCCGAAGCGCGCGTGGCCTGCGAAACGCTGACCACCACCCAGCTGGTTGTCCTGGCGGGGGAAATCCGCTGCAAGGGCGTGTTCGAGAATGGCGAATGGGCGCCTGGCTCTCTGGAGGAAATCGAAAATGCCGTGCGCCGCACGGTGCGCGAAATAGGCTATGAGCAGACCGGCTTCCACTGGAACGAGTTCGTGTTCGAGAACCATCTGCACGGCCAGTCGGCGCATATTGCGCAGGGCGTCGATGCCAGCGGTAACAAGGACGAAGGTGCCGGCGACCAAGGTATCATGTTCGGCTATGCCAGCGACGAGACGCCCGACCTGATGCCGGCGACGCTCGATTACAGCCACAAGATCCTCGAGCGCATGGCGGCCGACCGCAAGAGCGGCGCCGCGCCCTTCCTCGAGCCCGATGCCAAAAGCCAGGTGACGCTGCGCTATCGTGACGAGCGGCCCGCAGAAGCCACCGCGATCGTGGTTTCGACCCAGCACGCGCCGGGCTATTTCTTCCACAACGGCGAAGGCGACGAAGCGAAATACGCCGTGCTGCGCGACTATGTGAAGGGCGTGATTGCCGATGTGCTGCCGGCCGAGCTGCTCACGGAAAACACCGTCTACCACATCAACCCAACCGGCCGCTTCGAGATTGGCGGGCCGGATGGCGATGCGGGGCTGACCGGGCGCAAGATCATCGTCGACACCTATGGCGGCGCGGCCCCGCATGGCGGCGGCGCGTTCAGCGGGAAGGATCCGACCAAGGTCGACCGTTCGGCCGCCTACATTACCCGCTACCTGGCGAAGAACATCGTGGCGGCGGGCCTGGCGCGGCGCTGCACGATCCAGCTGTCCTATGCAATTGGCGTGGCCGAGCCGCTGTCGATCTATGTCGACCTGCACGGTACCGGCGCGGGCGTGACCGAGGCGCAGCTGGAAGAGGTGCTGCCGCAGCTCGTGCGGCTGACCCCGCGCGGCATCCGCACGCATCTGGGGCTCAACAAGCCGATCTACCGTCAGACTGCGGCCTATGGCCACTTCGGCCGCACGCCCGAAGGCGATCTGTTCCCGTGGGAACGGACTGACCTGGTCGACCGGCTGAAGGCGGCGCTGGGTTGATCTAGCCCGCGTTATCCTCGCCCAGCATGGGCGAGGGGCGGTCGAGCGCCAGTTCGGCATCCGAGAAGCGCAACGGGCTGCGTACACCGGGCAGTCCGTCGAGTTCGATCCGCATTCCGCGCGCGGACACCTGCGGATCGGCAAGAACCTGGCTCACCGTGTGGATCGGCCCGGCCGGGATACCCGCCTCGGCGCATTGCTTAAGCAGTTCCGCGCGGTCGCGGTGCGCGGTTTCGGCAGCGATGATCGCGTCGAGCTCAACCCGGTGGGCGAGGCGCGCCTCGTTGGTCGCAAAGCGCGGGTCGTCGAGCAAGTCGTCGCGGCCCAGCATGCTCAGCAGCTTGCGGAACAATCCGTCATTGGCGGGCGCCAGGATCACCGGATCGTCACTGGTCGGGAACACCCCATAGGCACTGACCTGCGCATGCAGATTGCCCATGCGTGGCGGATTTTCGCCGGTGACGAGATAATGCATCGCCTGGCTGGCGAGAAGTCCGACCGAGCAGTCGAACAGCGCCATGTCGACCTGCTGGCCGCGCCCTGTACGCTCGCGCATCGCCAGCGCGGCCTGAATCCCGATCACCGAGTAGAGCCCACAGGTGAGGTCGGAAATCGACACGCCGGTCTTCATCGGCTGGCCCTCGGGCTCGCCGGTCAGCGCCATGAAGCCGCTCATCCCCTGGATCACGAAATCGTAGCCGGCCTCGCGCGCGCGTGGTCCGGTCTGCCCGAAGCCGGTGATCGAACAATAGACGAGGCGCGGGTTGGCAGCTGAAAGAGTGGCGTAGTCGAGCCCGAACTTCGCGAGCGAGCCGGTCTTGAAGTTCTCGATCACCACATCGGCACCGGCGATCAGCGCCTTGACCCTGGCGAGGTCCTCAGCAGCGGCAAAGTCCGCCACGATCGAGCGCTTGCCACGATTGGTCGAATGGTAATAGGCGGCCTCGCGCTGCACTGTGCCATCCGGGCCTGCGCGGTCGACCCAGGGAGGGCCCCATTTGCGGGTTCCATCACCCTCCGGCCCTTCGACCTTGATCACGTCGGCGCCAAGGTCGGAAAGGATCTGGCCCGCCCAGGGGCCGGCCAGTACGCGCGCGAGTTCGACCACTTTCAGCCCGGCCAGCGGGCTATTCGGATTGCGCGGTTGGTCGAGCCACATGCGGGTTACGGCGCTAGAGCGCGGTCTCGTATCGCGCGGTGGTCTTGGCCGCGATCTCGTCAGCCGTCACGCCAGGGGCCAGTTCGATCAGCCGGAACGGGCTGGCGTGATCGGGACGGTGGAACACCGCCAGATCGGTAATGATCATGTCGACCACGTTCCTGCCGGTCAGTGGCAAGGTGCAGGCCGGGATGAACTTGGGGCTGCCGTCCTTGGCCGTATGCTCCATCACCACGATGATCTTCTTGACCCCGGCAACCAGATCCATCGCGCCGCCCATGCCCTTGATCATCTTGCCCGGGATCATCCAGTTGGCGATGTCGCCGTTTTCGGCCACTTCCATCGCGCCCAGCACGGTCAGGTCGATATGGCCGCCGCGGATCATCGCGAAGCTTTGCGCGCTGTCGAAATAGGCGCTGTGCGGCAATTCGCTGATGGTCTGCTTGCCCGCATTGATCAGGTCCGGATCAATCTCGTCCTCATAGGGAAAGGGCCCGATCCCGAGCATGCCGTTCTCGCTCTGCAGCGTTACTTGCATCCCCGCGGGAATGTGGTTCGCCACTAGGGTGGGGATGCCAATGCCGAGGTTGACATAATATCCGTCGCGCAGTTCCTGTGCGGCGCGTGCGGCCATCTGGTCCCGGCTCCAGCCGTCGGCAATGCCATCGTGGGTGGTCATCATGCGGCCGCCCGTTCGCGTATGGTGCGGAATTCGATCTTCTTGTCGTAGGGCGCGCCAATGATCATCCGGTTCACGTAGACGCCCGGTAGGTGGATGCAGTCGGGATCGAGGCTGCCAGCGGGCACCACTTCCTCGACCTCGGCCACGCACACCTTGCCACAAGTGGCGGCGGGTACGTTGAAATTGCGCGCGGTCTTGCGAAACACGACGTTACCCGTCTCGTCCGCCTTCCAGGCCTTGATGATGGACAGGTCGGCAAAAATGCCGCGTTCCAGGATGTATTCTTCGGGTCCGTTCGGGCTGTCGAACAGCTTGACTTCCTTGCCCTCGGCGACCTGCGTGCCCACGCCGGTCTTGGTGTAGAACCCGGGGATCCCCGCCCCACCGGCGCGCATGCGCTCAGCGAGGGTGCCCTGCGGGCAGAACTCCACCTCGAGTTCGCCCGATAGGAATTGCCGCTCGAACTCCTTGTTCTCGCCGACATAGCTGGAGATCATCTTTTTCACTTGGCGGCTGCGCAGCAGCATGCC
Organism: uncultured Porphyrobacter sp.; assembly: GCA_964500135.1. Lineage (GTDB taxonomy): Bacteria > Pseudomonadota > Alphaproteobacteria > Sphingomonadales > Sphingomonadaceae > Erythrobacter. Next base: position 72,924 of record CAZCNF010000010.1, on the reverse strand, counting down.
AATCCCTTCGTTGTCGATCCCGGCGTTGTTGCTGGCAAAGGTCAGTCCCTTCACGCCACTGTCGCGGATCGCCACCAGCAGGCGCTCGGGGATGCCGCAGAGGCCGAACCCGCCCGAGGCGATCAGCATGTTATCGCGCAGCAGGCCGTCGAGCGCGGCGGAGGCAGAAGGGTAAAGCTTGGGCATCGGCTCCTCGTCCCTGACCTGGCACGGGCAGGCCATCTGCGGCGCGCATAGCGGCTTGCGGCGGGGCTGTCATCCGCCGATATGGCGCATGCTGGCCTTCTTTTGCATTTGCTTCAGGCTGCGCTGCGTTGCAACATGACGCACCCGAGGGGTCGCTGCGGCGCTGACTTCGAGCCGTGAATTGTTGCAGATTTATGATGATATTTCAGTAGTCTGATTCGCGCGACTCGCCTCCAAATTGCAGTTTTTGCAATTAGCCATGTTCTTTTCGCACTTGCACAAAACAGGCCTTCTCCGCATAAAGAGCAGGCCTTTTAGGCATCCTCTCCCAAAGACTTTCAGGCCCGGCCACTTGGTCGGGCCTTTTTCTTTGGCTGCATCCGATAGCCGGTGGTGGCTGCGGAATTTGCACATTCGGCTTTGGCTTCCTAGCTTGGATGCTCAAACAGCAGCACAAGGTAGCCATCCCATGGCCGATGCGCCCGCCAGCAAGACCAAGCCAGAGCCCGAAACCGTCCGGCTGCAGGTCGCCGCAGCCCGCCAGGAGGAATCGGGTCAGGGCATCGCGCGGATCCCGCGCTCGGCCTTCAAGGCGCTGGGCATTGCCGAAGGCGATGTGATCGAGATCACCGGCAAGCGCGGCACACCGGCGATCGCCATGGCGGCCTATCCGGAAGACGAAGCGCTCGACGTGGTGCGGCTCGACGGGCTGCAGCGCGGCAATGCCGGGGTCGGCTCGGGCGAGCACGTGACGATCGCTGTTGCCCAGTCACGTCCGGCCACGCGAGTCGTATTCGCGCCAGCCCAACGCGAGATGCGGCTGCAGGGCCCGGGCCAGGCCCTCAAGCGCAACTTCTTCCGTCGCCCGGTGATGGCTGGTGACCTGGTGGCGACGACTGGCCAGCAGCCGGTGCAGAACATGCCGCCCGACTTGCGCCAGTTGCTGCGCACGCCCGCCTATGCGCTGACCCAGATCCGCCTCTCGGTGGTATCGACGTCACCCAAGGGCATCGTCCACATCGACGAGAACACCGAGGTCGAACTGCGCGCCGAATTCGAGGAGCCGCGCGACGGGCGGGCCGTGGTCAATTACGACGATGTCGGCGGGATGGGCGACACCATCCGCCAGCTGCGCGAGATGGTCGAATTGCCGCTGCGCTATCCCGAACTGTTCACCCGCCTGGGGGTCGATCCGCCCAAGGGCGTGCTGCTGCACGGGCCGCCGGGCACCGGCAAGACCCGGCTGGCGCAGGCCGTTGCGAACGAAAGCGATGCCACCTTCTTCACCATCAACGGGCCCGAGATCATGGGCTCGGCCTATGGCGAAAGCGAGAAACGCCTGCGCGAGGTGTTCGAGGAAGCCGCCCGTTCCGCCCCGTCGATCGTGTTCATCGACGAAATCGATTCGATCGCGCCCAAGCGCACGCAGGTTCCGGGCGAAGCGGAAAAGCGGCTGGTGGCACAGCTGCTGACCCTGATGGACGGGCTGGAGGCGCGCGCCAATCTGGTGGTGATCGCCGCTACCAACCGGCCCGACGCGATCGACGAGGCACTGCGCCGCCCTGGGCGCTTCGATCGCGAGATCGTGATCGGCGTGCCCGACGAAAGCGGCCGGCGCGAGATCCTGGCAATCCATACCCGCGGCATGCCGCTGGGCGAGAAGGTCGACCTGCAGGAACTGGCACGCACCACCCACGGCTTTGTCGGGGCCGATCTTGCCGCGCTGGCGCGCGAGGCGGCGATTGAGGCGGTGCGCCGGATCATGCCCAAGCTCGATCTCGACGAACGCACCATCCCACCCGAAGTGCTGGACGAATTGTGCGTCGAACGCGACGATTTCCTGGCCGCACTCAAGCGCGTCCAGCCCTCTGCGATGCGCGAAGTGATGGTGCAGATCCCGACCATCGGCTGGAGCGACATTGGCGGCGTGTCCGAAGCGGTCGACAAGCTGAAAGAGGGTATCGAGCTTCCGCTCAGGAACCGTGCCGCCTTTGACCGGCTGGGGATCCGCCCGGCCAAGGGATTCCTGCTGTATGGACCGCCCGGCACGGGCAAGACCCTGCTCGCCAAGGCCGTCGCCAAGGAAGCCGAAGCCAATTTCATCTCGATGAAAAGCTCGGACCTGCTCAGCAAGTGGTATGGTGAAAGCGAGCAACAGATCGCGCGGATGTTCCAGCGCGCACGGTCGGTGGCGCCTTGCGTGATCTTCATCGACGAGATCGACAGCCTGGTTCCCGCGCGCGGCAGCGGGCAGGGTGAACCGCAAGTCACCGGCCGGGTGGTCAACACCATCCTCGCCGAAATGGATGGCCTCGAAGAACTGCAGTCGGTGGTGGTGATCGGCGCGACCAACCGCCCCGCGCTGATCGATCCGGCGCTGCTGCGACCGGGCCGGTTCGATGAGCTGGTCTATGTCGGCACACCCGACAAGGGCGGGCGCGAGCATATCCTGCAGATCCACACGCGGGATATGCCGTTGGCCGCCGATGTCGATCTAGCCGCGATCGCGGGCAAGACCGAGCGGTTTACCGGTGCGGATCTCGAGGATCTGGTGCGCCGCGCCGGGCTCAACGCCCTGCGCCGAGTCGGTAGCGAGGTCGACCAGGTCGCGGCGCAAGACTTCGCGACCGCACTGGAGGATTCGCGCGCCACGGTGACCGAGGTCATGGAAGAGGAATACCGCAAGATGCGCGGTGAGCTGAAGAAGCGCGCGGCCGAAGTGCGTCCGATCGGCTTCATCCACGAAGGCATGGTCGAGCCGACCCGTGGCCGCAAGCACGCGTCTGGACCTGAGGAAAGCGGGATCGAGTGATCCGGATCAGGAGGGTGGCGGCGCCGCTCTGGCCGGTTCGAGCCGGTGCCGGATCAAGGCATCGGCCTGGTTATCGCGCAACCATTTCAGCATGTGTTCGCGCAGCTGGCAGCGCAGTTCGAACAGGTCGGCAATGGTCCGCGCGCTGACCGACATCCGCAGTTCGACGCTGTCACGAAAAGCCTCGGTCACCAGCAGCTGGTGGTTGCGCCCGTCAAACAGCGGGTTGGTCTCGACATAGCGTTCGAACTCGGCGCGGATCGGGGCCACGTCGACTGCCGGGTCGAGGTGCAGGAAGACCGGGCCGGTCAGCGCTTCATTGCGGCGCGACCAATTCTCGAACGGCTGGTCGAGAAAGCGGTTGGTCGGCACAATCAGCACGCGTTCGTCCCAGGTGCGCACGGTCACAAAACCCATGCGGATCTCCTCGACCCGGCCGGTCTGACCATCGACCTTGACCAGGTCGCCAATCCGCAGCGGTTCGGTAAACGCCATCTGCAAGCCCCCGATCAGCGATTTCAGCGCTGGCTGGGCGGCCGCGCCTACGGCCAATGCGGCCAGACCGGCCGAAGCCAGCAGAGTGGTGCCGATGTCGCGTACGCCCGGTATCCCCATCAGCATCAGGCCCGCAGTGATCAGGATGATGGCGAACGTGGCGGTGCGCGACAGCACGGAAATGCGTGTGCGGCGGCTGCGCACCGCCACCGGATCGTCCGAGATTTCGAGCCGGTATTCCAGCGCGGCGGTAAAGGCCTTGACCAGCGTATAGGCAATCCAGCCCAGCAGCGCCGGGCGCACGAAGCGCGCCATCGGCTCCCACAATTGTTTGAGTTCGGGCTCGACCTGCGCCACAAGCGTCACCCCGATCGCGAAGAAGCCCCACTTTACGGGCCGACGCACCCGGTCGAGAACCATCTCGTCGACTTCGGTTTCTGACAACCGGGCGAGGCGACCGGCCACAGCGAACACCATGCGGTAGACCAGGTAAGCCGCGACCACGGCGAGGGCCACGGCTGCGGCACTTACCGCGACATTGTCCCACGCGATGTGCCAGTTCGCAGGATTGAACCGTTCCAGCATCAGCCGTGATTCTCCCGTATCAACTTCTGCCTAAAGCGCCTTGGCCTGTTCAATGGGCAGCATCCCAGCTGGTTCCGGTGCCAATATCTACCCCCAGCGGCACCGACAACTCTACTGCGGGCCGCGCGGCATCGGCCATGACGCGCTCGATCACCGGAGCGGCGCGAGCAGCGTCGGCTTCGGGCAGTTCGAACACCAGTTCGTCATGGACCTGCAGCAGCATGCGGACATGGCCCAGGCCCTCGGCTTCCAGTACCGGCATCATCCGCACCATGGCGCGTTTGATGATGTCGGCGCTGGTCCCCTGGATCGGTGCGTTGATCGCGGCGCGCTCGCTACCCTGGCGTTCGGCCTGATTCTTCGAATTGATCCGGGGAAACCAGGTTTTGCGGCCGAACAGCGTTTCCGAATAGCCCCGCTCGCGCACGGCCTCGAGCGTATCGTGGATATAGCGCTGGATGCCCGGGAAACGCTGGAAATAGGTGTCGATCATCGCCTGCGCTTCGTCGGGCTCGACTTCCAGCCGCGTCGCCAGCCCCCAGCGCGAAATGCCGTAGAGGATCGCGAAATTGATCGTCTTGGCGCGTGCGCGGGTGTCGCGCGTGACTTCGCCAAACATTTCGCGGGCAGTGCGGGCATGGATGTCCTCGCCCTGCGCGAAGGCCTCCTTAAGCGTGGCCACATCGGCCATGTGCGCGGCCAGCCGCAGTTCGATCTGCGAATAGTCCGCCGCCAGCAGCACATGGCCTTCCTCAGGCACGAAGGCTTCGCGGATCTGCCGTCCGATCGCCGTACGCACGGGGATATTCTGCAGGTTCGGATCGGTCGACGACAGCCGCCCGGTCTGAGCGCCGACCAGCGAGTAGCTGGTGTGGACCCGGCCGGTGGCCGGATTGATCTGTTCCTGCAGCACATCGGTATAGGTCGACTTGAGCTTGGCGAGGTGACGCCATTCCAGCACCTTGCGCGCGATATCGGCACCCTGCGCAGCCAGCACTTCGAGCACGCTCTGGTCAGTCGAATACTGGCCGCTCTTGCCCTTCTTGCCGCCCTTATAGCCCAGCTTGTCGAACAGGATGTCGCCCAGCTGCTTGGGGCTGCCGACGGTGAACTCCTCGCCCGCCAGCGCGTGGATTTCCTTCTCGAGCCGACCCGTTTCGGCGGCGAACTCCTCCGAAAGCCGGACAAGCCGCGCCCGATCGACCTTGATCCCGTGCCGTTCCATCTGCGCCACCACCGGGATCAGCGGCCGATCGACCCGTTCGTAGATCCGGGTGCCGCCTTCGATCGCGAGACGCGGCTTCAGGTGCTGGTGCAGGCGCCATGTCACATCGGCGTCTTCGGCGGCATAGGCCGTCGCCCGGTCGAGCGGGACCTCGCCGAAAGTGATCGCCTTCTTGCCGGTCCCGCAGATATCCTTGAAGGCCAGCGGGGTGTGGCCAAGGTGCCGTTCGCTTAACTCGTCCATCCCGTGGCCGCCGCCGATCCCGTCCTGCGCGCGGCCCGCGTCGAGAGTGAAGCTGAGGATCATCGTGTCATCGACCGGCGCCACGGCGATGCCGTGGCGGGCCAGCACATTGATGTCATATTTGATGTTCTGGCCGACCTTGAGCACCGCGTCGCTTTCAAGCAGCGGTTTCAGCGCGGCGATGGCCTGCGCCAGTGGCACTTGCTCCGGGCGCTGGGCAAACATGTCACTGCCGCCCCCGCCTTCGTTGAGATGATCGAGCGGGATGTAACAGGCGTCGTTGGGGCCGAGTGCCAGGCTGACACCGACGAGGTCCGCGGCCACCGAATCGAGCGCCGAGGTTTCGGTGTCGACCGCCACCAGGCGCGCGGCAAAGGCACGCTCAACCCAGTGTTCGAGCCGCTCGATCGTCTGCACCGTCTCATAGGCGCTGCGATCAACTGGCGGCATTTCGGGCAGCGGCTGGCGGTTGCCTTCCGCCTGGCCTTTATCTCCTGCGGTCTGCGGCTTGGGCGGGTTGAGATCGGTGGCGCGTGACGGGCTGCCGTGGCCGCCGTCAAGCCGCCGCAGCAGCGAGGTGAAACCATGCTTGGCCAGAAACGCGGCCAGCGGTTCGGGCGGCACGCCGTCAAGCTTGAAGTCGTCCAGCGGCTCCGGCAGTTCGCAATCTTCCTTGAGCGTGACCAGGATCTTGCTGAGTTCGGCGTCCTTGCGCCCTTCGATCAGGCGGTCGCGCAGCTTCGAGGGCTTCATTTCATGTGCGGCATCCAATGCGGCAGTGAGCGAGCCGTGCTCCGCGATCAGTTTCGAGGCCGTCTTCGGCCCGATCCCGTAGATGCCTGGCACATTGTCGACCGAATCGCCCATCAAGGCTAAAACATCGCCAACCAGTTCCGGACCCACCCCGAACTTCTCCTCGACCTCGTCGAGGAAGATGCGCTGGTTCTTCATCGTGTCGAGCATGTCGATCCGCGCGAGGCCATTTGGCCCTTCCTGCTCGCCGACCAGTTGCATCAGGTCCTTGTCAGAACTGACGATCGTGACGTTCCAGCCGCGCGCCTGCGCAGCGCGGGCATAGGTCGCGATCAGATCGTCTGCTTCATAACCCTGCATTTCGATGCAAGGCAGGCTGAAGGCCCGCGTCGCGTCACGGATCAGCGGAAATTGCGGCACCAGATCTTCGGGCGGTTCGGGCCGGTTGGCCTTGTAGCCATCGTAGATTTCGTTGCGGAAGCTTTGCGAGTCCTTGTCGAGGATCACCGCTAGATGCGTCGGCCCCTCGGCCTTGTCGAGATCCTCGGCCAGCTTCCACAGCATGGTCGTATAGCCATAGACCGCGCCCACCGGAGTGCCCTCGGGATCAGTCAGCGGCGGCAACCGGTGATAGGCGCGGAAAATGTAGGACGATCCGTCAACGAGGTAGAGGTGCTGCTGCTGGGCCATGCCGGAGTGCTAGCAGCGCAGCGTCATGCTGGTAAGCCGCTTTTGGGCGCTATGCCCATCGGTCGGTCCCATACGCGGCATAGCGAAGGCCGAATGTCAATTGCGGCGAAAAAAAGGCGTGGAGAAGCGCAAATTCGCTTGCGCCGCCACAAATCGGCCATTATTTAGCCACCCGAAGTCGGCTCACGGGCCGGCTTTGTGCGAGACGCCGGTGACGGGTCGAGCAGAAACACTCGCTGATCAAGGAATTGAACCTATGCGTAAGATCGTTCTTGCTGCCGCTATGGCCGCTTCGACCCTGGGCCTTGCCGCTTGCGGTGAAAAGGCTGCTGAAGAAGCTGGTGAAACCGCTGACGCGATGGCCGCTGACGCCGAAGCCAATGCTGAAGCCGCTACCGAAGCGACCGCTGAAGCCGCTACCGAAGCGACCGACGCTGCTGCTGAAGCGACCGACGCTGCTGCTGCTGAAGCCACCGAAGCCGCTGCTTCGTAAGCTGCTACAGCCGAGCAATCGGTAAATCGATTTTTCGATTTGCGAAGGGCGGTGCCGCAAGGCGCCGCCCTTTTCGCTTCTTGGCTGAACCTATGCCTGGCGTCGCGCGCACCTAAGCGGGATTGAATGTTCAGCCGCCGGGGCGGTCCGCACTGGTCCAGTTCGGTTGCGCTATGCGTGCCTTCTGTTCGAAGCCGTCATAAAGCGCACGGGCAATCGCCGCGATCCGGTCTTCCCGCGCCGCGCGTGAACCCTGGCCGGTAACATAGATCGCTACCGCGATGGCGCGACCGTCGGGCCCCTCGATGATGCCTATGTCGCTCGACGTATTGCTGAGCGACCCGGTCTTGTGGCTGACCTGTACGAATTCCGGCATCTGCGCGGGGATCCGGCGCTTCCCGGTCCGCGTCTTGGCCATCGCATCGAGCAACACCTGCCGGCTTTGCGGCTTGAGGATCTTGCCCTGGTAAAGCGCAGCGAGGAAATCGAGCATCTCGCGCGGGGTCGCTGCATCCCGCTTGTCGATATGCGATGCGGGATCGAACTCACCATCGTCGCGCACCAGCGTGGCAATGTCCCGATTGATGCTGAATTCGGTGAAGCCGTGGCGCCGCATCCAGTCGTTGACCTTTCTCGGGCCACCCACCACGCGCAATAGCGCATCGGTTGCGGGATTGCTCGACCGCGCGATCATGATCTCGATCAGCTGGTGCGCCGGCATGTATTCGCCTTCGCGGACCGGCGCTGCGGCAGAGGAGAAGCGTGCCGAACCCACCGGAATCAGCAGTGGAAACTCGCTGGTGAGCGTGTATTTGCCCTGTTCGACCAGTTCGAGAAAGGTCGCGGCCACCGCCACCTTGCTGGTCGATGCCATCGGGAACATCTGATCGTCGAGCACGCCGATCCGCTCGCCCGTGGTCAGATCCATCGCAGCGACCCCGATCCGGCCGCGGCTGCCCTCGGCCAATTGCGCAATGCGCCGTTCGAACGAAGTCTGGTAGACGGCATCGAAGGTCTGCGGAGCGCGCCGTTCGGTCCCAAGCGTGCGATCGAATATCGCTTCGAAATCCTGCGACTGGGCCAATGCCGGTGCTGCGCCGGAAATGGCGAGCGTCAGGGTCATCCATGCCGCGATCGATTTTCTCATGCCCCAACCCTAAGCCATTGTGGTTTGCACAGGATTAACGACTGCCGATTCCCGGCAGCAAGCCAAATCCCGCCTCGCTGCGACGAGAAGTTCCCTCATTGCGACCGAATCCACTTTGGACGCACGCCGGGAACCGTGCGGGACGTGTCCTTTTCGCGTCGTTCGTCGATCCTATTCGCGTTTCGGCGGTTGTTGACGGTTATGCGACTTGACCTCCACCGGCGCCATGGCAGGTATTCCCCCGGCAATTTCTGATAGGGGCTTTCATGAATTCGAACCAATCGCGCACCGCCATTCGCGGGCTTTCGCTGGCTGTGGCCGGTCTGCTTGCCGGTGCTTCGGGCGTTGCATTGGCGCAGCAGGCGCCGATCGTGCAGCCAGGCGCGCCGGGCAAGCCGGTTCGCGTTCTCACGGTCGAGGACGCCACCAAGCTGGCAGGGACCACCCATGCGCCGGGTGACGTCACCTTCATGCAGGGCATGATCGTGCACCACCAGCAAGCGGTAGACATGGCTGCGCTGGTCAAGGGCCGCACAAACAATTCGGACATTGTGGCTCTGGCCGGTCGGATCGATGCCAGCCAGGCCGACGAAATGAAATTCATGCGTGAATGGCTCGAGGCGCGCGGTGAGCCAGTGGCCATGGCGGGCATGGGCCACGCGCATCACCACAGCATGATGGGGATGGCCAGCCCCGAGCAGATGGCAGCGCTGGCCGCTGCCTCCGGCACCGCTTTCGATCGCCTGTTCCTGCAATTGATGATTGCGCACCATCGCGGCGCGTTGGACATGGTGGACGATCTCCACAACGCTCCGGGTACGGCCTACGATCCGGTGATGTTCCAGTTCACCAATGATGTGGTAAGCGACCAGCGAGCCGAGATCGAGCGGATGAACCGACTGCTTTCCGGGCTCTCGACCGATCCTCGCGCCACTTTGGCAGCAGGCTTCCGCGATGCCGGACACGCCATCAGCAATCTGCGGCTGGTCGCGGCGCTGCCCAAGCCGGCCGGCTTCTTCGATCCCGCCAATCCGGCCGGGCTGCAGCCGCTGAAGCCGAAGAAGAAGGACGAGGCTCAGGTGCCCGCCGATCCGCATGCCGGCCATTCCACTGCCGCAGTTGCGCCCCAGCCGCAGGCAGCGGCCGACCCGCGTGATGCCGAGGAAGCCGTAAAGCCGGAATTCGCAGAGCGCGGCTCGCTGCTCGACTTTGCCAATACCGACATGGCCTTTGCCGGCGACATGATGGTCGCGGGCAATTACCATGGCTTCAATGCCTATCGGTTGGGCGACGATGGGCGACCGCAGCTGGTAAGCTCGATCGTCTGCCCCGGCGGCCAGGGCGACGTGTCGATCATCGGCAAGATTCTGATCATGAGCGTGGAGGAGCAACGCGGACGGGTCGACTGCGGCCTTGGCGGCACCAGTGGCAAAGTCGATCAGGCACGTTTCCGTGGCCTGCGCATCTTCGATATTTCGGATATCACCCGCCCGCGCCAGGTCGGCCAGGTGCAGACCTGCCGCGGCAGCCACACCCATTCGGTCGTGAGTGCCGACAACCAGCGCATCGTGGTCTACAATTCGGGCACATCCTATGTGCGCGATGCCGACGAGCTCGAGGGCTGTTATGACATCGCTGGCGATGAAACCGCACTGTTCAGCATCGACGTGATCGAGATCCCCGTCGCCAATCCGGCCGGCGCGCGGATTGTCGACCGGCCGCGCGTGTTTGCCAGCGATGGCAAGATCGCCGGTCTGTGGCGCGGCGGCGACCATGGCGATGGTACCCAGCGCACCAGCGAAACCGACCAGTGCCACGACATCACCGTGTTTCCTTCGAAGAAGCTGGCGGCGGGCGCATGTTCGGGCAACGGGATCATTCTCGACATCTCCAATCCGCTCAAACCGCAGCGGATCGATGACGTGACCGACAAAGGCTTTGCCTATTGGCACTCGGCAACGTTCAACAATGATGGCACCAAGGTTCTCTTCACCGACGAATGGGGCGGCGGCGGCCGTCCGCGGTGCCAGGCTGGCGATCCGGTGAACTGGGGCGCCAACGCGTTCTATTCCATCAAGGACGGCAAGCTGGTCTACGCCGGCAGCTACAAGCTGCCTGCACCGCAGACTGACAAGGAAAACTGCGTCGCCCACAACGGTTCGATCATCCCCGTGCCGGGGCGCGATATCTTCGTCCAGGCTTGGTACCAGGGCGGCATCAGCGTGATCGACTTCACCGATCCCAAGAACATCCGCGAAATCGCCTATTTCGATCGCGGGCCGGTCGACAAGGACCAGATGGTCGTCGGTGGTTACTGGTCGGCCTATTGGTACAAGGGCCGGATCTATGCGACCGAAATCACCCGCGGGCTTGATGTGTTTGCGCTCGAGCCGAGCGAGTTCCTCAGCGCCGAGGAGATCGCGGCGGCCGAGGCGGCAAGCTATCCGGGCGATGTGTTCAACCCGCAGACGCAGACCCAGGTGACCTGGTCGAAAGATGTGCTCGACCGGCTTGAGGCGAGCCGCACGGGCGGCTGATCCGCTGGTCGGTTCTTGCATGACCGGCGCACCACGCGTCGCAAAGAGAAGGCCCGGCAGGATCGCTCCTGCCGGGCCGTCTTTTTGACTATCGGACTCGGTTGAAGGCTTAGAAGCCCATACCGCCCATACCGCCCATGTCGGGCATCGCGGGGGCGGCCGGCTTGTCTTCGACGCGTTCCACGATCGCCGCTTCGGTGGTGATCAGCAGGCCGGCCACCGAGGCGGCGTCCTGCAGCGCCGTGCGCACCACCTTGGTCGGATCGATCACGCCCGCTTCCACGAGGTTTTCGTAGGTGTCGGTGGCGGCATTGAAGCCCAGCGTCTCGTCCTTCGAATCGATCAGCTTGCCCGACACCACCGCGCCGTCATGGCCGGCGTTCTCGGCGATCTGGCGTACCGGGGCGAGGATCGCCTTGCGCACGATGTCGACACCGCGGGTCTGGTCTTCGTTGGCGCCGGTCAGGCCTTCGAGCGCGCGGGTGGCATAGAGCAGCGCTGTGCCGCCGCCCGGGACGATGCCTTCTTCCACTGCAGCGCGGGTTGCGTGGAGCGCGTCGTCAACACGGTCCTTGCGCTCCTTCACTTCGACTTCAGTCGCGCCGCCAACCTTGATCACGGCGACGCCGCCGGCGAGCTTCGCCAGCCGCTCCTGCAGCTTCTCGCGGTCATAGTCGCTGGTGGTGGTTTCGATCTGCGCGCGGATCTGTTCGACCCGGGCCTTGATGTCTTCCGCTGCACCGGCACCATCGACGATGGTGGTGTTGTCCTTGTCGATGCTGACGCGCTTGGCCTCGCCCAGCATGCCCACGGTCACGCTCTCAAGCTTAATGCCGAGATCTTCACTGACCATTTCGCCCTTGGTGAGGATCGCGATATCCTGCAGCATCGCCTTGCGGCGATCGCCGAAGCCCGGCGCCTTGACCGCTGCAACCTTGAGGCCGCCCCGCAACTTGTTGACCACCAGAGTGGCTAGTGCTTCGCCTTCGATGTCCTCGGCGATGATCAGCAGCGGACGGCCGCTCTGCACCACGGCTTCGAGGATCGGCAGCATCGGCTGCAGGTTCGACAGCTTCTTCTCGTGGATCAGGATGTAGGGATTGTCGAGTTCGACCGTCATCTTCTCCGGATTGGTGATGAAGTAGGGGCTGAGATAGCCACGGTCGAACTGCATGCCTTCGACCACATCGAGTTCGAACTCGAGGCCCTTGGCTTCCTCGACGGTGATCACGCCTTCCTTGCCGACCTTCTCCATCGCTTCGGCGATCTTTTCGCCGACTTCACGGTCGCCATTGGCCGAAATGATGCCCACCTGGGCGATCTCGTTCGAGTTGGCGACTTCCTTCGAGCGACCCTTGAGGTTTTCGACCACCTTCTCGACCGCAAGGTCGATACCGCGCTTGAGGTCCATCGGGTTCATCCCGGCGGCGACCGACTTCATGCCTTCGGTCACGATCGCCTGGGCAAGCACAGTTGCGGTGGTGGTGCCGTCACCGGCCAGATCGTTGGTCTTCGAGGCCACTTCGCGCAGCATCTGGGCGCCCATGTTCTCGAACTTGTCCTTGAGTTCGATTTCCTTGGCGACCGAAACGCCGTCCTTGGTGATGCGCGGTGCGCCGAAGCTCTTGTCGATCACCACGTTGCGACCCTTGGGGCCGAGGGTGACCTTCACCGCATTGGCGAGAGTGTTGACACCCCGCAGGATGCCTTCGCGTGCGTCACGCGAGAATTTGACTTCCTTGGCAGCCATGATTGTTTCTCCTGGAATTCAGATGGTTGATGGAAAGCTTGGGAGCGCGGCGGTTCAGCCGATCACGCCCATGATGTCGCTTTCCTTCATGATCAGCAGCTCTTCGCCGTTGATCTTCACTTCGGTACCCGACCACTTTCCGAACAGGATGCGGTCGCCTGCCTTGACGTCGAGCGGGATACGATCGCCATCCTCGTCGCGATTGCCTTCGCCAACGGCGATGACTTCGCCTTCGCTCGGCTTTTCCTTGGCGCTGTCGGGAATGATGATGCCGCCGGCCGTCTTTTCTTCGGCTTCGATGCGACGGACCAGAACGCGGTCGTGCAGCGGACGAAATGCCATGGTGATGACCTTTCTCAATTGAGTGAATATCTGCCTTGGCACTCCCCTCTCGAGAGTGCCAGCGAGCGGCATTTGGGGATGGCGACGCAGCGAGTCAACCGGTCACGTCGGAAAAAATTTCGCCGGACAGAGTGCTTCGTCGCTCAGGCTGTACGGATGGAGAGCCCAAGCAAATCCCGCCGGGACCAGCGCCAGGTCAGCAGTGCCGCAGCGAAGATCAATCCGGTCGCCAGCCCGATCCACACACCGGTGCCGGCCAGCGGGGTGAAGAAACCGAGCCAGATCGCCGCGCCGAACCCGGGCACCCAATAGCTGAACACCGCGATCACCATCGGCATGCGGGTATCCTGAACCCCGCGCAGCGCACCGGCGGCGACTGCTTGGACGCCATCGAACAGCTGAAAGGCGGCGGCTACCACCATGTAACTGACGGCGAAGCCGACCATCGCCGCATTGGCAGGATCGGCCGGGTCGACGTAGATGCGCAGCAGCAATTCGGGGGCGAGGATCATCAATGCGGCGGTGAAACACATGAAGCCGCCGCCCATCGCAATCCCGACCCAGCCGGCGCGTCCCACTGCCGCACGGTCGCCCGCACCGAAATGGTAGCCCACGCGGATGGTCGCGGCCTGGCCGATCCCGAACGGGATCTGGAAGGCCAGCGCGGCGATCTGCAGCGCGACGGTGTGGCCTGCGAGTTCGGATGCGCCGATCCGCCCCATCAGCAGCGCGGCAGCGCTGAACAGGCCGGCCTCGGCGATAATGATCATCATCACCGGCGAGCCCAGCCGCACCAGCTGCTTCAGGCGATCCCATTCGGGGCGCCAGAAATTGCCGAGAATCCGGTAGCGCCGCATCCGTCGGTCGACAGCGATTGCAGATAAGTAGCAACCTAGTACGAACAGCGCGGTCAGGACGCTCGACAGGGCCGAACCCTCGAGACCGAGCGCGGGTGCGCCGAGATTGCCGAAAACGAAGGCGTAGTTGCCCAGCAGGCTGGCGCCCAGCGCCAGCGCGGTGATCGCGGTCGCAAACACCGGGCGGCCCAAAGCCGAGACGAAGCTGCGCAGCACATTGGCCATCACCATCGGCACCATGGCCCACATGATGATGCGCAGGAAATCACCGGCGCGCTGCGCTAGGTGCGGATCCTGCCCGGTCGCCAGCATTAGCGCCTCACCCTGCCAGCAGATGGCCATGCCCACCATGCCCGATGCGACCGCCACCCATAGCCCCATGCGGACCGATCGCCGCACCTCGCGCACGGAATGCGCGCGCCGCCCCAGCTCTTCGGCGATCAGGGCAGCGACCATCCCGGTTAGGCCGGAAAAGGCCCACATCAGTAATCCGAACACCGAGATGCCGAGCGCCGAAGCGGCCAGTTCGACCTCGCCGAGCCGGGCGACGAAAATCACGTCGACCGCATGCACCAGCATCTGCAGCAAGTTGGCGAGCGCCAGCGGCAGCGCGAGCCGCAAGGTCGCGCCGATCTCGTCGCGCCAGCCTTCGCTGCTCAATGGCAGGGGCTTGAGTGAATGTCCGTCGGTCATCGTTCACGCTACTGCCCGAAGCTGGCGGACAGCCGGACCGGATAGGCGGGTGGGGCCCGCTTTGGAAGCGCGATTTCCCGAAGCGGCCTCGAACGGCTGGTAATGCGGTATCCTCGCCACAGATGCCAAAAGGGCGGCACCTTGCGGCACCGCCCTTCGCAGATCAGCACAGGCTGAACGAAGCTTACTTGAGTTCGACGGTGCCGCCGGCTGCTTCGATCTTCGCCTTGATGTCTTCGGCTTCGGCCTTGTTGACGCCTTCCTTGATCGCGGCAGGTGCGCTTTCGACCAGGGTCTTGGCTTCGGTGAGGCCCAGGCCGGTGATGGCGCGGACTTCCTTGATCACCTGGATCTTCTTGCCGCCGTCACCGGTCAGGATGACGTTGAATTCGGTCTGCTCTTCAGCAGCCGGAGCAGCAGCGCCACCGGCGGGGGCAGCGGCCACGGCGACGGCAGCAGCGGCGCTCACGCCCCACTCTTCTTCCAGCGCCTTGGCGAGTTCGGCCGCCTCAAGGACGGTCAGCTTCGACAGTTCTTCAACAAGCTTGGCAATATCGGCCATGATGTATCACTCCAAATTTGGGCTGGGGCTGCGGGATTGCTGCAGGCCCCGGAAAATATCGCTGTGCGCGATGAACCTTATGCCGCTTCCTTGGCGCCATAGGCACCAAAGACACGAGCCAGCTTGGCAGCCGGGGCATTGACGACCTGAGCGACCTTGGTCGCCGGGGCGTTGATAAGACCCACAAGCTTGCCACGCAGTTCGTCGAGGCTGGGCATCGAGGCGAGTGCCTTGACCCCTGCTTCGTCGAGCACCTGCGTGCCCATCGATCCACCGACGATTTCCAGCTTGTCGTTCGACTTGGCGAAATCGACAGCAGCCTTGGCGGCTGCGACCGGGTCGGTCGACCAGGCCAGCGCAGTCGGGCCGGTGAGGAATTCCTCGAGCCCGACGTAGTCGGTGTCCTTCAGGGCGAGCTTGGCAAGACGGTTCTTCGCAACCTTGTAGGACGCACCGGCTTCGCGCATCTTCGCACGCAGGTCGGTGGACTGAGCCACCGTCATGCCGAGGTTGCGGGTGACAACCACCACGCCGACCTCGCTGAAGACCGCATTGAGCTGGGCGACCGCGTCGGCTTTCTGCGAACGATCCATGCCATACTCCTTCACTATGACCGATTGGGATCGATCCCGCACGGCCGGCTACGTTTGTCCACGACGAAGCGCCTGCTCCGGCATGGGCGAGTCCGTTCGACAAAGGGAAGGAGGTGACACGCCAAGCATGTCGAAGCGGCGCGAATGCGCCGCGAAAATCTCGTTTCCCCGTCTAGGCTGGAAATTAAGAAGGCCTGATTGCCTTCACCAACTGTCTCGGACGGATGACCGACAAAGCCAAAGAGGCCCGCCAATCGCGGCGGGCCTCTAAGGATTTCGGCAGTGCTGTCAAGCAATTTGGCTAGTCAGGCTGGTAACCGAGCAGGTCGCCCGGCTGGCATTCGAGTTCGCGGCAAATCGCTTCGAGGGTCGAGAAACGGATCGCCTTGGCCTTGCCGGTCTTCAGGATCGACAGGTTGGCAAGGGTCAGGTCGACCCGTTCGGCGAGCTCGGTCAGCGTCATGCGCCGCGCGTGCAAGAGGTCGTCAAGCTTGACCACGATATTGGCTCCTTCTTCGCCTGGTGTCCTGGGCGCCATCACACGGTCCCTTCCAGGTCTTCGCGCATTTCAGCGCCCTTGCGGAACACTCGGGCCAGGATGAACAGGATCAGGATCAACAGGATCCCGCTGAAATCGAGGCCGAAATCGAGATCGAACTTGATGTCCTCGGCGGCGGGTGTGTCTTCCACCAGCTGCATCAGCCACATCGCAACGCCGCCCAGCGGCAGCATGACCAGATGCGCGGCTACGCCGATCCAGCCCATACGCGAAAGTCGCTCGGCATTCTCGGGGATGAAGGGATCGCCAGTACCGACGGTGCGCACGATCCGGCGCAGCAATTCCATGAAGCATACCCCCAGCGCCATGATCGCGAAGACACAGGTGAGGATCATCAACAGGGCGCCGATCAACTCAGGGCTGGCCGGAACGCCCTTGGCCGCGACTTCCGCGAGGATCCGGTCCTGGAAGATCACGGTTGCCGGCACGCTGATGGCAACCAGAGCTGCGCAGAGCCCCAGCACGCCGATGAAGAAGAACAACAGCAGTTGTGCCGCAGTCAGCAAGGGATCGGGTCGGTTCAAGCTCATTTCGGGTCGCTCCAAGGGTCAGACCAGCACCGGCACATTCGCATCCTGCGCCTGTGCCGGAGGGACAGTGACGATGCCGTGCAGCGATACGATGGTGAGCAGGATCGCAGCGATGGCAGCGAACGAGTGATTGGCGAAACGTGTCATTTATCGAACTCCTTGATGGTCAATATTGATAATCAATAATCCGATTCGCCCTTATCGTCAATCAATAATATTGAAAAACGATATCTCTATGTTTGTTTTGCGATAATCTGCTCGATCGAACGGCCGAGCGGGCTGCATCTGCGATTGGACAGCATCGCTGTTCGCCCTATAGCTCCGAAGCGCTGATCCACGGGGAAGTGGCCGGCGAGGGGCGTTGTGGCTTTGGGGGGAAGATCGTGATCGTCAGAAGGCTGTTCCTGCGACTCACTGTGTTTTACGCTGTCGTTACCGGGGCGGTTGTGGCGGCGGCCGCGCTCAGCCCGATTCTGTCCGATTTCCTGCCGATCGGCGGCGCGCAGACCCTGTTGGCCGCACCCGCTTCAGACCCGATGCAGGGCGTGGCGATCGAGGCGCGCCGCGTAACCCATCTGGGCGGTTCGATCCTGTGGCTGTTCGTGGCGGTCGCGGGCGCAATCCTGACCACCCTGCCGGTGACCTGGACTTATATGGCGAGCCGTAGCCGCAGCGAATACGACCAAGCGCTGGTCGAAACCATGATCGTGCTGCCTATTGCGGTCACAGCGATCGTGGTGATGGTGCACAACTCGCTGGCACTGGCCTTTTCACTTGCCGGAATCGTGGGCGGCGTGCGCTTTCGCAACAATCTCAAGAGTTCGGGCGACGCGATCTACATCCTTCTAGCAATCGGGATTGGCCTAGCAGCCGGGATCGGCGCGCTCGAGATCGCGCTCGTGATGACGGTGATGTTCAATTATGCTTTCGCGCTGCTGTGGGTAGCCGATTATGGCGGGCTAAAAGGCGCGCACCGATATCTCCAGCCTAGCCATCCGGACCCCGAAGCGCCTGGCAACCCGGACGAACCGGAACCGGGGCAATCGGGCGAAGGTATGCGCCCGCGCTAGTGCCGGGCTCTTGTCAGCGGCACTTCTTGAGCAAGTTTCGGCCGATCGCGGCATCGTCGGCGATATCTTCGAACCCGCTGGCAAGGTAGGTCAGCATCTCTTCACGCGACTTGGCGTCGACCTCCGGAACCTCGCGGATCGCGGCTTCGAGGGCCGGACGCAACTCTCTCAGGCGAGCTGCCTCGGCGGGGATCAGCGCATTCAGCGAGCAATAGCCGCGATAGACTCGCGTCTTTACGGAGCGAATATTGAGGATTGCATTCGGCACGGCATAAGGCGCATCGACCAGGCCTGAATTGTCGAAATCATACGGCAGCGGGGTCAGGTCACTGACCGCATCCTTGGCCGCGCCCAGCAGCTTGGAGTTGTGGCAGCAGTCAGTTGGATCAGGGCCAACCGTCATGTCCCAGTCGGTATTGCCGATCAGGTACTGGAAAACCGCGCTTCGCGCGGCGTCGGCGGAATTAAGGCCGCTGGGTCGGAAATTGCCCGAATTCACCTCCTTTAGGCCCAGCCGCCGCGCGGCATCGTCTGCGTCTTCGATCAGGAAGGCGAGCCGAGTGGCCACCGCCTCACCTGCATCGACATAACTCACCCTCGCGAGGCGGACCTTGAGGCTCTCCGGCGTGACCACGTTGTAGAGCCGGTAGGCGGTGTATTCGCGCAATGCCGTCTGGTCGTAGCTTGCCTGGTCGCGGCAATGCGTTACGACCTTAAGGCGCCCCTGCTTGTGGAACAGCGAGGTTTCCCCCGGCTTTGCCAAAAGACTCAGCCGCAGCGGCGGGAAACGGCAGTTTTCGCGTTTGCGGCGCGAGACACCGCGGGCGGCCAACTCAATCGGCAGGCTCTCGCCGGCGAACTTCAGCGAGGCAGGATGAGGATCGGTTGAGCGTTCTGCACTCCGCACGATCTGCTTGATCGGGCCTTCAAGCGTAAGTTCGAGGATGCCGTCCTGTGCGAAGAGCGGTGTCACCTTGTCGCTCTGCTCCTGCCCCAACGCCGGAACGCTCGTGACACATGTCAACATAGCGATAGCAAATTTGAACTTCATGGCAGTTCCCCCTGTACCGCTGCCGGAAGTTCCCGGCTGGTCCACGTCCCGTCCTTGCCACGCTGATGCGCGACGAGGCGGTCCCCGACGATTTCGAGATAGCTTGCTGGCCCACCGTAATGGGCCGAAATGCCGGTATCGACCTGGATCAGCCTCCCACCATGGCTTTGCTTGATCCCGCCGATTGCTGGCGTATGGCCCACGATCAGACGGCTGGCGCCATGATATGCGAGCACTGCCGCAATCTCGTCCTGCGACGTCTGACGTGCGGCATCCTCAGGTGCTCTTGTGATATTCCCGCGATACCACAGCGGGCCGAGCGGATCCTCGATCGCGCTTCGATCAACCATTTCGCCCGGCGCGAGCGCGGCCGCAATCCGTGAATTGATCGTGGCAACGGGTTCCATCCCCCGCTCCCCGCTCAGCCCGCCGTGCACGAACAACAAGTCCCCAATCTTTGCCACCGCCGGGCGCTCTGCAGCCCAGACCGCCAGTTCTCCGCCGGGAGCCCAGGCGCGTCGGTGCTCTAGCTTGCCGAGCGGCGTCGTCTCGAACCAGCGGCGCTTGGCTTCATCGGGCCCAACTGGAGGATCAAGTGCGGCATAGGCCGCTTCAAGCCGCTCGCGATTGGCGCGCCAGGTCGCCTCGCGCCGTCTATCGGATTGGCGATCCGCAAAGGCGGCATACTCGCCGGGGTGGACATAGCGCAGGTCGCCGATAACGTTCATGGCCTCGTGGTTACCGAGCAAAACCACCACGCCGCCGCCTGCGCCGGCTGCGCCGTTCTCGAGGTGCTGCAATGCGCGGATGATCTTCAGCGAATCGGGCCCCCGGTCGGTCACGTCGCCCAGCTGGACAAAGGTGGTTGCGCCGGCTGCCCAATTACCCTTGCCATCGATCAGGCCAGCCGCCGTTGCGATGGCGCGCCACGCTTCGAAATCGCCATGCAGGTCACCCACCGCGACGATACGGGGGGAATCGGCGCCCGGGTCGTCTGCGCGCAGCGGCATTGATGCCAGAAGTGCCGCCCACAGCAGCGCCAGCCAGAAAATCAGCCGTTTCGCCATCCCCGCTCCTTCCGCGCCACTGGCACGCTAACACATTTCGCCGCAAAGAGAATGGGACAGCTGCGTTGTGGAAGCCGGGGTTTGACAGCGACCCGGGCCATGCCTATAGGGCCGCCTCATTCGCTTGCTTCGAGCAAGGCCGATTCATACGCGGGGATCGACCTAGGAATGGAAGTAGCGGGCTCCATATTCGCGACGCTTAGGTGAGCTGCAGCAAGATGGCCGGAAAGCCGTGCCCATCGCTGCGGCCTTTTCGCGTCCTGAATGGCGGGCGAGTCCACGCGTGACCGATCGAGTTCACGGCTGCCGGCACCATGTGGCGCCGGCCCATCAGATAAAGAGGCATTCCTCTCCATGGCTACCAAGGCGAAGTCCCCCAAAGCGCAGGGCACGGCGAAAAAGCGCATCCGCAAGATCTTCGGCGATATCCACGAAGTGGTGCAGATGCCGAACCTGATCGAGGTTCAGCGTGAAAGCTACGAGCAGTTTCTGCGTTCTGACAAGACTACCGGCTACGTCTCGGGGCTGGAAAAGACGCTACGCAGCGTGTTCCCGATCCGTGATTTTGCCGGCACCGCCGAACTCGACTTCGTCCATTACGAGCTGGAAGACCCGAAGTACGACACGACCGAATGCCGCCAGCGCGGCATCACCTATGCCGCCCCGATGAAGGTGACATTGCGGCTGATCGTGTTCGAAGTCGACCAGGAAACCGAAACCCGTTCGGTCCTCGATATCAAGGAGCAGGACGTTTACATGGGCGACATGCCGCTCATGACGGAGAACGGCACCTTTATCATCAACGGCACCGAACGCGTGATCGTGAGCCAGATGCACCGTTCGCCGGGTGTGCTGTTCGATCATGACCGCGGCAAGACCCACAGCTCGGGCAAGCTGCTGTTCGCTGCCCGCGTGATTCCCTATCGCGGCAGCTGGCTCGATTTCGAGTTCGACGCGAAGGACATCGTGAACGTCCGGATCGACCGCAAGCGCAAGCTGCCGGTGACCTCGCTGCTTTATGCGCTCGGCCTCGATGCCGAGGACATCCTGCATTACTTCTACCAGACTGTAACCTGGCAGCGTGCCAAGGACGGTTGGAAGATCCCCTATGTCGCCGAAGCTTGGCGCGGCCAGAAGCCTGCCTTCCCGCTGATTGATGCGGCGACCGGCGAAGAAGTCTTTGCGATGGGCCAGAAGATCAGCCCGCGCGCGGCCAACAAGGCCGAGAAGGACGGGCTCAAGGAGCTGTTGCTGCCGACCGAGGAAATCTTCGGCCGCTTTGCTGCCAGCGACATGATCGACGAAAAGACCGGCCGGATCTACATCGAGGCAGGTGACGAAGTGGCACCTGAAAATCTCGACATGCTGGACAAGGCCGGGATCGACCGGGTCGAACTGCTCGACATCGACGAGGTCAACACCGGCCCGTGGATCCGCAACACGCTGAAGGCCGACAAGGCCGAGAACCGCGACGAAGGTCTCGAGGCGATCTACAAGGTCATGCGCCCGGGCGAACCGCCGACGCTGGAAACAGCCGAAGCGCTGTTCGAAGGCCTGTTCTTCGACAGCGAACGCTATGACCTTTCGGCCGTAGGCCGCGTCAAGCTCAACATGCGCCTTGGCCTCGATGCCGAGGACACCGTTACCACGCTGCGCAAGGAAGACATCCTGGCCGTAGTCAAGGAACTGGTCGGTCTCAAGGATGGCAAGGGCGAAGTTGACGACATCGACAATCTAGGCAACCGCCGCGTCCGTTCGGTCGGCGAACTGCTCGAGAACCAGTACCGCGTCGGCCTTCTGCGCATGGAGCGTGCGGTCAAGGAACGGATGAGCTCGGTCGATGTCTCGACCGTGATGCCGAACGATCTGATTAATGCCAAGCCGGCCGTGGCCGCAGTGCGCGAGTTCTTTGGCTCTTCGCAGCTCTCGCAGTTCATGGACCAGACCAACCCGCTGTCAGAAGTGACTCACAAGCGCCGCGTGTCGGCGCTCGGCCCGGGCGGCCTGACCCGCGAGCGTGCCGGCTTCGAAGTGCGCGACGTGCATCCGACGCATTATGGCCGTATCTGTCCGATCGAAACGCCGGAAGGCCCGAACATCGGCCTGATCAACTCGCTCGCCAGCTTCAGCCGGGTCAACAAGTACGGGTTCATCGAAACCCCCTATCGCACTGTGGTTGACGGCAAGGTCACCAGTGAAGTGATCTACCTGTCTGCCATGGAAGAGCAGCGCCACACGGTGGCGCAGGCTTCGGCCGAACTGAACGACGACGGCAGCTTTGCCGAAGAGTTCGTCTCAGCCCGCCAGAACGGCGATTATTTCATGGCTCCGCGCGAGCAGATCACGCTGATGGACGTCTCGCCCAAGCAGCTGGTTTCGGTTGCGGCATCGCTGATCCCCTTCCTTGAGAATGACGACGCCAACCGTGCGCTGATGGGTTCGAACATGCAGCGCCAGGCGGTGCCGCTGGTGCGCGCCGAAGCGCCGTTTGTCGGCACCGGGATGGAAGAGACCGTAGCGCGCGATTCGGGTGCGGCGATCGCTGCCACCCGCGGCGGGATCGTCGACCAGGTCGACGCCACCCGTATCGTGATCCGCGCGATCGGCGATGTCGAGCCAGGCCAGTCGGGCGTGGACATCTACACGCTGCAGAAGTTCCAGCGGTCGAACCAGAACACCTGTATCAACCAGCGCCCGCTGGTGAAGGTGGGTGATGTGGTGGAAGAAGGCGACATCATCGCTGACGGTCCCTCGACCGATCTCGGCGAATTGGCGCTGGGCCGTAACAGCCTCGTCGCTTTCATGCCCTGGAATGGCTACAACTACGAAGATTCGATCCTGATCTCCGAACGCATCGTGAAGGACGACGTGTTCACTTCGATCCATATCGAGGAGTTCGAGGTGATGGCCCGCGACACCAAGCTCGGGCCGGAAGACATCACCCGCGACATTCCCAATGTCGGCGAGGAAGCGCTGCGCAGCCTCGACGAAGCTGGGATCGTCTACATCGGGGCCGAAGTGCACCCGGGCGATATCCTGGTCGGCAAGATCACGCCCAAGGGCGAAAGCCCGATGACTCCCGAAGAAAAGCTGCTGCGCGCGATATTCGGCGAGAAGGCAAGCGACGTGCGCGACACGTCGCTGCGTCTCCCGCCGGGCGTTGCCGGCACCGTGGTGGAAGTGCGCGTGTTCAACCGTCACGGGATCGAGATCGACGACCGTACCCGTGCGATCCAGCAGGAAGAGATCGAGCGCCTGCGCAAGGACGCCAAGGACGAGCGCGCGATCCTCAACCGGGCGACCTATAATCGCCTGCGCGACATGCTGCTCGGCCAGACCGCATCGGCTGCCCCCAAAGGTATCAAGAAGGGCGCGGTCATCACCGAGGAGCTGCTGGAGGAAGTCGAGCGCCACGAGTGGTTCAAGTTCGCGGTTGCCGATGACAACCGCCAAGCGCAGATCGAGGCGGTCAAGAGCCAGTATGACGAAGCCGCCAAGAGCATCGACGACAAGTTCGAGGACCGCAAGGAGAAGCTCGAGCGAGGCGACGAGCTGGCTCCGGGCGTGCTCAAGATGGTCAAGGTGTTCGTAGCGGTAAAGCGCAAGCTGCAGCCGGGCGACAAGATGGCCGGCCGCCATGGCAACAAGGGCGTGATCAGTCGCATCCTGCCGCAGGAAGACATGCCTTTCCTGGCCGATGGTACGCCGGTTGACATCGTGCTCAATCCGTTGGGCGTGCCCAGCCGCATGAACGTCGGGCAGATCTTCGAAACGCATCTCGGCATGGCCGCTCGTGGCCTTGGTCAGCAGGTCGCGGCCGCGCTCGAGGAGTGGCGTGATGCCAACCCCGACGCCACCGCCGCCAAGCCGCCTCAGGCAGTGCGCGACAAGCTGGTCGAGATCTATGGCGAGACCTATGCCGACGAGATCAAGGCCCGTTCGGACGAGGAAGTGATCGAACTCGCCGGCAATCTCACCGCAGGCGTCCCGATGGGCACTCCGGTGTTCGACGGCGCGCGGGAAGGCGATGTCACCGCGATGCTGGAGAAGGCCGGGCTCGACAGCTCGGGCCAGGTGACCCTCTATGACGGGCGCACTGGCGAGGCGTTCGACCGCAAGGTGACCGTCGGCTACATCTACATGTTGAAGCTGCACCACTTGGTCGACGACAAGATCCACGCTCGTTCTATCGGTCCCTACTCGCTCGTCACCCAGCAGCCGCTGGGCGGCAAGGCGCAGTTCGGCGGCCAGCGCTTCGGCGAAATGGAGGTCTGGGCGCTCCAGGCCTACGGCGCGGCGTACACCTTGCAGGAAATGCTCACGGTCAAGTCCGACGACGTGGTCGGCCGGACCAAGGTCTACGAAGCGATCGTCAAGGGCGACGATACCTTCGAGGCTGGCATTCCCGAGAGCTTCAACGTGCTCGTAAAGGAAATGCGCAGCCTGGGCCTCAACGTCGAACTCAAGGCGCTAGGCGAGGACGAGGACGACCAGGACCAGTGGCCGGAAGCAGCGGAATAGGCGAGCGGGCGCCAGCCTGCCTGGCGCCTACCTTCCTTTGCCCAGAGATTTCACCCCGCATGGGAATTGAAAAATGAACGAACTGACCAAATTCACCAACCACCTGGCCAAGCCGGAGACCTTTGACCAGATCCAGATCGGCATTGCCTCGCCTGAGCGCATCCGCAGCTGGTCGTTCGGCGAGATCAAGAAGCCCGAAACGATCAACTACCGCACGTTCAAGCCCGAGCGTGACGGGTTGTTCTGCGCGCGCATCTTTGGCCCGGTAAAGGACTACGAGTGCCTGTGCGGCAAGTACAAGCGCATGAAGTACAAGGGCGTGGTGTGCGAAAAGTGCGGCGTGGAAGTGACCGTGACCAAGGTCCGCCGCGAACGCATGGGCCACATCGAACTGGCCGCGCCGGTGGCGCATATCTGGTTCCTCAAGTCGCTGCCGTCGCGCATCGGCCTGCTGCTCGACATGCAGCTCAAGCAGCTTGAGCGGATCCTCTATTTCGAGAACTACGTTGTGATCGAGCCGGGCCTGACTCCGCTCGAGAAGTACCAGCTGCTGTCGGAAGACGAGCTGCTCGAATACCAGGACGAGTATGGCGAGGACGCTTTCAGCGCCGGGATCGGAGCCGAGGCGGTCAAGCACATGCTGATGGACCTCGACCTTGAGTCCGAGCGAGAGATCCTGCTGGAAGAGCTGGCGACCACCAAGTCGACGCTCAAGCCCAAGAAGATCATCAAGCGCCTGAAGGTCGTCGAAAGCTTCATCGAATCGGGCAATCGCCCCGAATGGATGATCCTCGAAGTGATCCCGGTCATTCCGCCCGAACTGCGCCCGCTGGTGCCGCTCGACGGAGGCCGCTTCGCGACCTCGGACCTCAACGACCTCTATCGCCGCGTGATCAACCGCAACAACCGCCTGAAGCGCCTGATCGAACTGCGCGCGCCCGATATCATCGTGCGCAACGAGAAGCGCATGCTGCAGGAAGCGGTCGATGCGCTGTTCGACAACGGCCGCCGTGGCCGCGTCATCACCGGCGCGAACAAGCGTCCGCTGAAGTCGCTCAGCGACATGCTCAAGGGCAAGCAGGGCCGCTTCCGCCAGAACCTGCTCGGCAAGCGCGTCGATTATTCGGGCCGTTCGGTGATCGTGACCGGTCCCGAACTCAAGCTGCACCAGTGCGGCCTGCCCAAGAAGATGGCCCTCGAACTGTTCAAGCCGTTCATCTATGCCCGGCTTGACGCCAAGGGCCTGTCGATGACGCTGAAGCAGGCCAAGAAGTGGGTGGAGAAGGAGCGCAAGGAAGTCTGGGATATCCTCGATGAGGTGATCCGCGAGCATCCGGTGCTGCTGAATCGCGCCCCCACGCTCCACCGCCTCGGCATCCAGGCGTTCGAGCCGGTGCTGATCGAAGGCAAGGCAATCCAACTGCACCCGCTAGTCTGCGCCGCCTTCAACGCGGACTTCGACGGCGACCAGATGGCCGTGCACGTCCCGCTGAGCCTCGAGGCACAGCTGGAGGCGCGCGTGTTGATGATGAGCACGAACAACATCCTTTCACCTGCCAACGGCAAGCCGATTATCGTGCCGTCGCAGGACATGGTGCTTGGCCTCTATTACCTGTCGATGGAACGGCAGGAAAAGACGCCGGAATTCATCGAGGAGAAGGACGGTACCAAGATCGAGAAGCTGCCGCGATTCTCCGACATGGCCGAAGTTCACCATGCGCTTGAAACCAAGGCGGTGACGCTGCACACGCGCATCATTTCGCGCGTGCCGCAGGCAGACGAGACCGGCAAGGTCTCGATGCAGCGTTTCGTCACCACACCGGGTCGCATGCTGATTGGCGAATGCCTGCCGAAGAACCACAAGGTTCCGTTCGACATCGTCAACCGCCTGCTGACGAAGAAGGACATCGGCGACGTGATCGACGAGGTCTATCGTCACACCGGCCAGAAGGACACCGTGCTGTTTGCCGACGCAATCATGGCGCTGGGCTTCCGCCACGCGTTCAAGGCCGGCATCAGCTTCGGCAAGGACGACATGATCATTCCGGCCGAGAAGGTGGCGCTGGTCGACCAGACCAAGGCGCTGGTGGCCGATTACGAGCAGCAGTATCAGGACGGCCTGATCACGCAGCAGGAAAAGTACAACAAGGTGATCGACGCCTGGAGCCGCTGCGGTGACCAGGTGGCTGATGCCATGATGGACAAGATCAAGGCTCGTCCGATCGGTGAAGATGGCAAGGAAGCGCAGATCAATTCGATCTACATGATGAGCCACTCTGGTGCGCGCGGTTCGCCGGCGCAGATGAAGCAGCTTGCCGGGATGCGTGGCCTGATGGCAAAGCCTTCGGGCGAGATCATCGAAACGCCGATCATCTCGAACTTCAAGGAAGGCCTGACCGTTCTTGAATATTTCAACTCCACCCACGGCGCCCGCAAGGGCCTGGCGGACACCGCGCTCAAGACGGCGAACTCAGGCTACCTGACCCGCCGCCTGGTCGACGTGTCGCAGGATTGCGTGATCGTCGAAACCGATTGCGGCACTGAAAACGCGCTGGAAATGCGTGCGATCGTGCAGGGCGGTTCGGTGATCGCTTCGCTGGGCGAGCGCATCCTTGGCCGCACCGTGGCCGAAGACCTTATCAACGCCAAGACCGGTGAAGTGATCGTCAAGGCCGGTACGCTGCTCGACGAGCCGATGGTCAAGGCGATCGAGGAAGCCGAAGTCCAGTCGGCTAAGATCCGTTCGCCGCTGATCTGCGAAGCCGAACAAGGTGTGTGCGCAACCTGTTATGGTCGTGACCTTGCACGCGGCACGCCGGTCAACATCGGTGAGGCGGTGGGCGTCATCGCGGCGCAGTCGATCGGCGAGCCGGGCACGCAGCTGACGATGCGGACCTTTCACATCGGCGGGGCGGCGCAGCTCAACGAGACCTCGCATCTCGAAGCGATCTCGGACGGCAAGGTCGAATATCGCGACATGCCGACCATCACCGACAAGAAGGGCCGCATCCTCTCGCTTGCCCGGAATGGCGAGATCGCGGTGATCGACGCCGAAGGGCGCGAACGCGAGATCCACAAAGTGCCCTACGGTACCGTGCTGATGCATGAAGCCGGCGCACAGGTGAAGGATGGCGACCGTCTGGCTGAATGGGATCCATTCACCCTGCCGATCATCACCGAAACCTCTGGCGTAGTGAAGTATCAGGATCTGGTCGAAGGCACGACGCTGGAAGAGCGGGTCGACGAAGCCACCGGCATCGCCCAGCGCGTGGTGACCGAGAACCGCGCGACCGGTCGCAAGCGCAAGGAAGACCTGCGTCCGCGGCTGACCCTGCTCGACGACAAGAGCGGCGAGGCCGCGCGCTACATGCTGGCGCCGGGCACCACGCTGTCGGTCGAAGACGGGCAGGAAGTGCAGGCGGGTGACATCCTTGCCCGTGCCTCGCGCGAGGCCGCCAAGACCCGCGACATCACTGGCGGTCTGCCGCGGGTAGCTGAGCTGTTCGAAGCGCGTCTGCCGAAAGACAACGCGATCATCGCCAAGATCTCGGGCAAGGTCGAATTCGTTCGCGAATACAAGGCCAAGCGAAAGATTGCGATCATCCCGGAGGAGGGCGATCCGGTGGAATACCTGATCCCCAAGACCAAGGTGATCGACGTGCAGGAAGGCGACTATGTCAAGAAGGGCGACACGCTCATCTCCGGCTCGCCCAACCCGCATGACATTCTGGAGGTGCTGGGCGTGGAAGCGCTGGCCGAATATCTCGTCAACGAGATCCAGGAAGTCTATCGCTTGCAGGGCGTGAAGATCAACGACAAGCACATCGAGGTGATCGTTCGCCAGATGTTGCAGAAGGTCGAGATCACCGACGGTGGCGACACCACCCTTCTGCCGGGCGAACAAGTCGACCTCGACGAGATGAACACGGTCAACGCCAAGCTGGCCAAGGGCAAGCAGCCGGCCACCGGCACGCCGGTGCTGCTGGGCATTACCAAGGCTTCGCTGCAAACCCGCAGCTTCATCTCGGCCGCGTCGTTCCAGGAAACCACCCGCGTGCTCACCCAGGCTGCGGTCGAAGGCAAGAAGGACACGCTGATCGGGCTCAAGGAGAACGTGATCGTGGGTCGCCTGATCCCGGCTGGTACAGGCGCAGGCATGAACCGTTTGCGGGTGACTGCATCGAGTCGCGACGCCGCGCTGCGCGCCGCATGGAAGAAGCAGCAGGACGCCCTTGCGGCCTCCGGCCAGTCGGAGCCCGAGCCTGCAGCCGATGCCATACCCTCGGAAGAGGCGATGAAGGCGGCGATGGCTGCCGCTGCCGCCGCCGCGCCGGCTGTCGAAGTGGAGGGCGACGAGGAATAATCCCCGGCAACCGATTGACCGCACAGCTTGAGCCCCGCCCGAGTTCGCTCGGGCGGGGCTTTTGCTTGGATGGCGCGGGCATTATTCGCGCATAAACGCTATTGCGAGGCATTCGCAAATACTGTAGCCATGGGCTCATCGAAAGGATTGGGCCAATGGCTGAACGTGATAAACTAGGCGGTTCCGGCGCGGCGCGCTGGATCGAGCAGCTGCAGCATCCGCCTGCGCTCGAAGTGCTGCACCCGGCGGCGGCGCGCCTTGTCTTCTCGCTTCGGCTCATCGCCATTCACGCAAGGGCGGGACGCGATCCCACGGCCGAGTTGGCGCTGCGCCTCGGGAGCATGACGGTGGCGGTCAGGACCCTGCAGCTAGCAGACAGCATCGGCGCCTGCTGGCCCGAACCGGTCCAGTTGCGCCGGTTCTGCTGTCGTGCTCTCAGCCATGATGAAGCCACCATCGCGGCGCTGGTCGAAGCGGCGTGGCACAACCGGCAGGACCAGTTCAACCTCCAGCTCCATGGCCTGATCCGACCCGAGCGCAGCCAGCGGCTGTGGGCTGATTGCGTTGAACTGGTCGCGAGCGAAAGCGCACGGGCCTGACACTTCGCCGCTTGTGGCAAGCGCGCTGGCGCGTTACCGCCCGCCGCATGACCGTTACCCGCTTCGCGCCGTCGCCCACCGGCCGCCTCCATATCGGCAATATTCGCACCGCGCTCCACAACTGGATGCTGGCGAAGAAGCTAGGCGGGCGGTTCCTGCTGCGGATCGATGATACCGATGCCGAACGTTCGCGCGAGGAATATGTTGCGGCTATCAAGGCCGATCTCGCTTGGCTCGGGATCGAGCCTGAGGGCGAGGAACGCCAGTCGGCCCGTCTGGAACGCTACGATGCGGCGCTGTCCTTGCTTCAGTCCGCTGGGCGGGCCTATCCCTGCTATGAAACCGCGCAGGAGCTTGACCTCATGCGCAAGGTGCTGCTCGGGCGCGGGCTTCCGCCAATTTATGATCGCGGCGCGCTCAAGCTCTCCGATAAGGAGCGCGCAGCAAAGGAGGCCGCCGGGATCAAGCCGCACTGGCGTTTCAAGCTTGACCATAACGAGCTGATCGAATGGCACGACGGAATTCGTGGGCCGCAGAAATTCGATCCGGCGCAATTGTCCGACCCTGTCATCAGGCGGGCCGATGACTCGTGGCTCTACATGCTTCCCTCAGCCATCGACGATATCGACATGGGGGTGACGCAGATCCTGCGCGGCGAAGATCACGTGTCGAACACAGCGACCCAAATACAGATGTTTACCGCACTTTATGCTGCAGGCTTTGCTGCGGAACGCCCGCTGCCACAGTTCGCGCATGAGGCGCTGCTGGTGGGCAGCGAAGGCAAGCTTTCGAAGCGACTGGGCTCGCTTGGTTGCGATGCCTTTCGCGAAAAGGGAATCGAACCCGAAGCCCTGGTTGCACTGTTGGCGCGGCTGGGTACGTCCCTGCCGGTCGAACCGATAGCCGACCGCGCGGTGCTGCTGGCCAGTTTCGACCTTGCGACATTCGGACGTGCGCCGGCGAGGTTCGACGACGCCGAGCTTGAGCGGCTCAACACCGCGATCGTCCATCAGCTGGAATTCGATGCGGTAAGGCACCGCTTGCCGCCCGGCATGGATGAGGCCGGCTGGCACGCGGTGCGGCCCAACCTTGCCACCGTGCACGATGCCGCCGAATGGTGGCGCCTCGTTACTGGGCCGATCGACCAGCTCGAGTTCTCGCCCGAGGACCGCGCCTATCTTGCGGAGGCCGCGCGAAATCTCGGTTGGGGGGATGACCCATGGCACGAGCTCACCAACGCGCTCAAGGATCGGACCGGGCGCAAGGGCAAGCCGCTGTTTCTGCCGCTGCGCCAGGCGCTTACGGGCATGGATCACGGCCCTGATATGGCCGAACTGCTGCCGCTGATTGGTGAGGCGGAGGCCCGCGCCCGGCTGGAGCATGCCGCGCACGGTTGATCGTGAAGCCGCAGTCGCGCGCCGATCTTGTTCACACCGCTGCAACCCTCGTTGTTAACCATTTATAGGCCATGATCGGTTGCCGATTAGCAATCGCATTGTCTTACTCAGGGCAAAGCAAATCGCCGGGCACAAACGCGAGGGAACGGGCCGATGGAGCGCAGGAAGAATGAGCGGCAGTCAGCGCACTACAACGCCGAGGTCCGCTACCGCTCGGGCCAGAAGCTGCTTTTGCCGGTGCTCGATATCAGCCTCGGTGGCTGCATGGTCGATGCCCGCACCTGGTCGATCCGCGCGGGTGAACTGGTTTCGATCAAGCTGCCCAGCCTCGGCTACCAGCCGGCCGAAGTAGTTTGGATCGAGGACCAGCGCGCCGGGATTGCGTTCGAGGAACCGCTCTACGAGCCGACCCTTGAGCATCTTTCGCGCCTCGCCGCCTGATTGGAGTGCCGCGTCGCACGCCACGGTCAATCCGCGTGCTTGTCGAGCTCATCCCCGGTCAGGGTCACGATGTGCAGTAGATTGGTGGCACCCGGCGTGCCGAACGGGACCCCGGCCAGCGCGATCAGCTTGCTACCCGCCTTGCCGAAGCCATGGCGCAGCGCCATCCGTTTACCCTTTGCGATCATCTCTTCGAAGCTGCCGATATCTTTGGTGTTGACGGCATGCGCGCCCCACAGCAGCGCCACCCGGCGTGCAGTGCGGACCGAAGGCGTCAACACCAGCATCGGCGTGTCAGGCCGCTCGCGGGCCACACGCCGGGCGGTCGAGCCGGATGAGGTGAACACATTGATCGCGCTGATCGACACCGTGTCGGCAATGGTCATGCAGGCATGCGCCAGCGCATCGGCGGTGGTGGCATCGGGCGGGGTGGCGAGGAAGCGCACGCGCGCACGATAATCCTCGCTGCCTTCCACCTGCACCGCGATCCGGTCCATCATTGTCACGGCCTCTTCGGGCCATTGGCCTGCGGCGGTTTCAGCCGACAGCATCACCGCATCGGCCCCATCATACACCGCGTTGGCAACATCGGATACCTCGGCGCGGGTGGGAGTCGGGCTCTCAATCATCGATTCGAGCATCTGCGTAGCCACGATCACCGGCTTGCCCGCGGTGCGTGCTTCATTTACGATCTTCTTCTGCAACGGCGGCACTTCCTGCGGCTCGAGCTCGACCCCTAGGTCGCCGCGCGCCACCATGATCCCGTCGGATTGCTCGATAATGTCCGCGAGGCGTCGCACCGCCATCGGCTTCTCGATCTTCGCGCACAGCCCGATCCCGGGCTTCATAAGCTTGCGCGCCTCGGCCAGGTCCTCGGGTCGCTGCACAAAGCTGAGCCCGATCCAGTCGACGCCCTGTTCTACCGCGAAGGCGAGGTCGCGCCGGTCCTTCTCGGTGAGCGCCGGGATTGGCACTTCGGCATCGGGCACATTCACGCCCTTGCGGTCCGAGATCACCCCGCCGACTTCGGCCGAGCACAGGATTTCCTCTTCGCCTGCGCGGATCACCTTGAGCCTGATCTTGCCGTCATTGATCAGCAGCCGCTGGCCCTTTTCCAGGATGCCGAACAGTTCGGGATGCGGCAGGCACACACGGTTCTCGTCACCCGGAGAGGGATCGCGGTCGAGCGTGAAGTGGCCCGAATGGCGGATCACCGCCTGCCCATCCTTGAATGTGCCCACGCGCAGCTTGGGGCCCTGCAGATCGGCCAGAATTGCAATTGGGCGGCCGAATTCCCTCTCGAGTGCGCGGATTGCCTTGATCGTTTCGGCGTGGACCGCGTGCTCGCCATGGCTCATGTTGACGCGGAACGCGTCTGCCCCGGCCTTGAACAGGCGAGCCAGCATTTCGGGATTGCTGCTGGCGGGGCCGATGGTGGCGAGTATCTTGACCTTACGGCCGCGCGGATCGACCTTGCG
Source organism: uncultured Porphyrobacter sp. (assembly GCA_964500135.1). Taxonomy (GTDB): domain Bacteria; phylum Pseudomonadota; class Alphaproteobacteria; order Sphingomonadales; family Sphingomonadaceae; genus Erythrobacter. The sequence goes on along the minus strand of CAZCNF010000010.1, from coordinate 39,885 downwards.
GGCGGAGGAATTGGCAGTTTCGCGTCTCGACATGGCTCGCAGCTATGGCACAGAAGCGTGGCAACTCAAGGAATAGTCTCAATGGATACGAATGCGCCTGATCCGCTCGACCAACTCGAAGACAAGGTTGCCGCCGCCGCATTTCGCCGGCTGGTACGGCATCTGCGCCACCGCCACGATGCGCAGAACATCGAGCTGATGGGGCTGGCCGGCTTTTGCCGCAATTGCCTGGCCGACTGGATCAGGGATGCGGGCTATACTGCTGACAAGGACACCGCGCGCGCGGTGATCCACGGCATGCCGATGGGCGAATGGAAAGCGCGTTACCAGACCGAGGCAACGCCTGAACAGCTGGCGGCAATGGATGCAAGCATCGCGAAAAATCAGGTGGATTGAGCGGCCAGCGGGTTCACGCACGGCGGGCCGCTGGCTATCGACCGGCCAACCGATTCTCATTTCTCCGGAGCATTGAACACCATGGCCGAAGCCACCGATGACCGTCTGCGCCTGCTGATCGAACGTATCGAGCGCCTTGAAGAAGAGAAGAAAGGCATCGCAGACGACATCCGCGACGTCTATGCCGAGGCCAAGGCTGTGGGTTATGATACCAAGATCATGCGCCAGATCGTGCGGCTGCGGAAGATGAAGCCCGACGACCGGGCGGAAATGGAAATGGTGCTGGATACCTACAAGGCGGCACTTGGGCTGGCCTGATCGGCCAAGCAGGAAGGAGACCCATCGTGGCTGGACCCTGGAAAGACGCACGCGGCATCATCGTTACGACCACGCCCACCATCGAAGGGCAGCCGATCCAGCAGTATCTCGGTATTGTGACCGGCGAAGTGATTGTGGGTGCGAACCTTTTTCGTGACCTCTTCGCTAACATCCGCGACATCGTAGGCGGACGCTCGGGCAGTTACGAGCGGATCCTGGCCGAGGCGCGGCAGCAGGCGATCGAGGAATTGCAGGCTGCATGCGGTGAGCGTGGCGGTAATGCCGTGGTGGGCGTCGATCTCGATTACGAAGTGATCGGGGATACCGGATCGATGCTTATGGTCTCGGCCAGCGGGACTGCGGTCAGGATCTGATCATGCTGGCCGTGCGGCGGCTGGGCGAAGGCGATATCGCCGGCTTTCGCGCCATGAACGCGCTGTTTTGCGACGTGTTCGAGGAACCGGCACAATACGCCGTTCACCCGCCTGATGATGCTTATGCAGCACACTGGCTTGGCGAGAGCCGGAACATCGCTATCCTGGCCGAACGAGACGGCAAAGCAGTAGGCGCGCTCGCCGGCTATGAACTGCCCAAGTTCGAGCAGGTGCGCAGCGAGCTCTATATCTACGACTTGGCGGTTCACGCAGATCATCGCAGGCAAGGCATCGCCACGGCCATGATCGGTGAAATGCGGCGGATCGCGCGCGCCATCGGCGCCTGGACGATTTTTGTCCAGGCCGATGTTCTACCCGAAGACGAGCCGGCCCGCGCACTTTATCGCAAGCTGGCGTCGGATGAGATCATGGCGTACCATTTCGACATCGCACCCTGAAGCGCTGTGCAAATGGATGATTGCCCGTCCTCAGCCCGCTCTTTAGGCGATGGCCGCATGACCGTGTTGTCCCCGCAGACCGCTCCCGAATTCGACACTCGCCGCTTCGTCGCATCGGACGGGCTGGAGCTGGCGTGCGATGTCGGCGGGCCCGACGGTGCGCCGCTAGTGCTGCTGATGCATGGCGGGGGCCAGACCCGCCACAGCTGGGCCGGTGCGATGCGGGCACTGATCCGCGCGGGTTATCGCGTAGCCAATCTCGATTCGCGCGGTCATGGCGAGAGCGACTGGTCGGCCAGCCGTGCCTATTCGATCGATGACCGGATCAAGGATATCCATGCGGTGGTGGATGGTTGCGGCGTGCCCTTTGCCATGGTCGGCGCTTCGATGGGCGGGCTGACTTCGATACATGCGGTGGGCGAGGGACTTGCTCCGGCGGCGCTGGTGCTGGTCGACATCGTGCCTGACATGGAACCCAAGGGAGTCGACCGCATCGTGGGGTTCATGAACGCGCATCTTGGCGGTTTCGCTTCGCTCGAGGAGGCCGCCGATGCCGTTGCGGCCTATTATCCCGAGCGGCCGCGTCCCCGCGATCCAAGCGGGTTGATGAAGAACCTGCGATTGCGCGACGACGGGCGCCTCTACTGGCACTGGGACCCAGTGATGTTCCAGGTTGAAGACCCCAGCCGCTTCCGCGAACCGCTCGAACGCTCGACCGTGGAACTGGGCCATCGGCCTGACGTGCCGGTGCTGGTGGTACGCGGCCAGCTAAGTGACATAGTGTCCGATGCCAGCATCGCGGCGTTCCAGAGCAAGGTGCCACATGCCGAGGCGGTGGATGTGGGCGGCGCGGGCCACATGGTCGCGGGCGACAAGAACGATGCCTTCAATGCGGCTGTAATCGAGTTCCTGGCGCGGCACATGCCACTGCCAGCTTAGGCAAAGACGCTCTCCGCCAACACCACCGCCCCGAGGATCAAACCGTTGTGCAGCGCATGCAGCAGCACGCAGCTCCACAGCCCGTAATTGACCCGCATATAGGCGAGGATCGTGCCCAGCAGGAATTGCGGCAGCACCAGTGGCAGCAGGACGCCGAGGCTGCCCTCCTGGTAATTGAGCAGATGGATCGACGCGAAGGCCGCCGTGCTGAGCCAGAACAGCAGGGGGAAGATCGACCGGAACCATCCCATGGTCGGCCGCTTCCTGAGCAGCACAATCGCCGCCACCGCGAGGATTGCCGTGGTTGCTGCGGCAGCAAAATAAACGCCTTCGTCCCGGTTGGCCATTGCCATTGCCACGGCCAAACCACCAATGGCCATGACAAGCATGGCCAGAACATGGCCGGGGCGGCCCGACAACCAACCGCGGAACAGGATCTCCTCAGCCAGCGGGGCGATCAGCGCCACAGTCAAGGCCAACTGGAGATCGATCTCTAGCCCGGCCAGCGCGGTTTCGGGCAGGTCGACTCCGGCCGCGACGGCGAGACCCGCCAGCGAAATCAGGACCATCATGAAAATCAGGTCGAGCCCCAGCATGCGTTGCAGCGCCATCAGACTGGGCACGCCCGGCGCAGCCGCCCGCTCGGGCAGGGCGGGACGCTTAACGAAAGCGAAATAGCTGCTCCATTCCGCACGCGCATCCACCGGCGCAGGAAGGCTTGTGGTTCTACGCGTCATGCGGCTAATGCGACCCCCGATTCCCACCATCCAGAATTCCGAAGCGAAAACCCATGGCAGGCCATTCCAAATTCAAGAATATCATGCATCGCAAGGGCGCGCAGGACAAGAAGCGCTCGGCCATGTTCTCCAAACTCTCCCGCGAAATCACTGTCGCGGCCAAGATGGGCATGCCCGATCCGGACATGAACCCGCGCCTGCGGCTGGCGGTCAATGCGGCCAAGGCGCAATCGATGCCAAAGGACAATATCCAGCGCGCGATTGACAAGGCCAGCATGGCCGGTGGCGAGGATTACGAGGAGGTGCGGTACGAGGGCTATGGCCCAGGCGGCGTCGCGCTGATTGTCGAGGCTCTGACCGACAACCGCAACCGCACTGCCACCAATGTCCGTACCGCTTTCAGCAAGAACGGCGGAAACCTGGGCAGCGAAGGCTCGGTCCAGCACGGGTTCGAGCGCAAGGGCCTGATCGAGTATCCCGCGAGCGCGGGCGATGAGGAAAAGGTGCTCGAAGCCGCGATCGAAGCAGGCGCTGACGATGTCGAAAGCTCGGAAGGCGGGCACACAATCTGGACTGCGGCCGACGATCTGCACGCGGTTGCCAGTGCGATCGAGGCAACGCTGGGCGCGGCCGATAACGTCAAACTGGCGTGGAAGCCCAACATCACTGTGGCGATGGACGAGGCGGGCGCGGCCACACTGCTCAAGCTGGTCGACGCACTGGACGACGATGACGACGTCCAGACCGTGTGGGGCAATTACGAGATAAGCGACGAGATCATGGAGAAGATCGGCTGATCGCGCAGTCATGTTGATCCTTGGCCTCGATCCCTCGCTCAGCTGCACCGGCTGGGGACTGGTGCGGGCCGAGGGATCACGCATTGCCCATGTTGCGCATGGCGAGGTGCGTACCGATGCAGGTGCGCCGATGGCGCAGCGGTTGCATCATCTCCATGATGCGATCCGCGCGGTGATTGCGGCGCATGCGCCTGACCGTGCGGCAGCCGAGGAAGTCTTCCTTAACAAGAACCCGCAATCGACATTGAAACTGGCACAGGCGCGCGGCGCGGTGCTGGCCGCCTGTGCGGCGGGCGGGCTTACTGTCAACGAACATGCCGCTCGGTTGGTGAAGAAATCGGTTGTGGGCATCGGCGCGGCGGACAAACTACAGGTCCAGGCCATGCTGAAGGTGCTGCTGCCCGGCGTTGCCATTGCCGGAGCCGATGCCGCCGATGCCCTGGCGGTAGCCATTGCCGACGCGCATCTGGCAGGCGCACAGCGGGAGAAACCATGACAATCCACCTCTATGGCATTCCCAATTGCGATACCGTGAAGAAGGCGCGCGCCTGGCTTGAGGCGCAGGGCGTGGATCACGCCTTTCACGATTACAAGAAGGAAGGGGCCGATCCGGCGCGGCTCGAAGGCTGGATTGCAGCTGCAGGGCTCGATGCCGTGCTCAACCGTCGCGGCATCACCTACCGCAGGCTGTGCGATGCGGACCGGTCAGAGATCGAGGCAGGTGGCGCGGTGGCGGTGATGGCACGGCAACCTTCGCTGATCAAGCGCCCGGTGGCCGAACACCCCGGTGGGCTGCTCGTCGGCTTTACCGAGAGCGAGTGGGCCAAGGTGCTGACAGGCGCGGCTTAGAGCGCGTCATCGCCCCAGTCGCTGTCTTCCATCATGGCGCGACCGGTCATCTGGCCGGCCTGCTTGTTGGCAGCGCTCCAGTATTTGTCTTTCATTGCCGCAACATCGTAACCTGCGGCCCACATGCCGATGATCACGATCAGGGTCGCAAGGAGCAATTTCTTGAACATGACAGCCAAAAATAGAACTCTCAAAGCTAATGCGAGGTTAAAGGCCGGCCTGACCATGCTGCTAACCCTGTTGGCTGCGGGGCTTGTCAATCCGGCAACGGCCTTTGCGGGTGAGGGTGAATTTGTCGTGATCGCGCATCGCGGCGCCAGCGCGGACCGGCCCGAGCACACGCTGGCAGCCTACGAACTGGCTATCGACCAGGGCGCCGATTACATCGAGCCTGACCTAGTCGCGACGAAGGACCTCGTACTGGTCGCGCGGCACGAAAACGAGCTGTCAGACACCACCGATGTCGCCAGCCGCCAGGAATTCGAGGATCGCCGCCGTGACAAGATCATCGACGGCCAGCGTGTGGCGGGCTGGTTCGCGGAGGATTTCACGCTGGCGGAATTGCGTACCTTGCGTGCAAAAGAGCGCCTGCCCGCGATCCGCCCGGCGAATGCGCGCTTCGACGGGCTATACCAGGTGCCGACGCTGGAAGAGATCGTGCGGCTGGTCCGTGCCAAGGAAGCGCAGACCGGGCGAAGGATCGGGCTCTACCCCGAACTCAAGCATCCCAGTTTCCTGTTGCAGGAAGCGGGCATCGACATGGTCGATCTGCTGCTGAGCGAGCTTGAGCGGCTCGGCATCGAAGCGGCTGACCCTGTGTATGTCCAGAGCTTCGAAGTGGGCGTGCTCCGGCGGCTTGCCCAGCGCAGCGATTTCAAACTGGTGCAGCTTGTCAAACCCGATGACGGCCCTGCGGACGAGCCGGCCATGCGCTATATCGACATGGTCGCGCCTTCGGGTCTCGCCGAGATCGCGCAATATGCCGACGGGATCGGCGCGCATATCGGCCTGGTAATCGGGACCGATGGTGCGCCGAGCGCGCTGGTCAGCGATGCGCGGGCCGCCGGGCTCCTGGTTCATGCCTGGACCCTGCGGCCGGAAAATGCGTTCTTGCCTCCCGCCCTGCGTGGGACTGGAGGCGAGGCGGCTCATGGCAATGCTGCCACGCTCAGGGACATGCTGATGCGCGCAGGGGTCAACGGGATCTTCACTGATGCACCTGCCCTGTTCGGGCCGATCAGCCGCGCGTCGCCGTGAAGATATAGTTCAGCGACAGGTCGCTGTCAGACAGAGATAGCCCTCTCCCCGGGCGCCACGCGATCCCGCGGGCAGGGCCCAACTCGAGCCCCGCTCCGGCGAGCAGATCCGCCAGTTCCTCAGGCGTGACGAAGTCTTCCCAGCGATGTGTTCCACGCGGGACATAGCCCACCCGCTCGGCCGCCTCGACCAGCAACAGCCGGCTCGCCATTGTGCGGTTGGGTGTGGACATGACCAGCAGCCCGCCGGGCTTGAGCCTGTCCGCGAGAGCCTGCACGAAGGCGCGCTTGTCCGCGACATGCTCGATCACTTCGAACGCGGTGACGAGGTCGAAAGCGCCCAGATCGAGCCGAGCCAACTCGCCCGCCAGATAGCGGATAGCGAGCCCCATGCCTTCGGCATGAGCACTGGCAACCCCGACATTCTCGGCCGAGGCATCGACTCCGGTGGTGGCCGCGCCCCAGCGCGCCAGCGGTTCGCATACCAGGCCCGCGCCGCAGCCCACGTCAAGCGCGCTCTTTCCGGCGAGCGGGCGCGCGGCACGAGCTTGCCCCCCCCAGTGCCGATCAACCGCGTCGCGCAGGAAGGAAAGTCGCACGGGATTGACTTGGTGGAGCGAGGCCATCGGCCCTTTGGCGTTCCACCATTCGCGCGCCAGCGCAGAAAAATGCGCCGCTTCCTCTGGGCGGATAGTTACATTTGTGACATTTGCCTTTGCCATGCGGCATCCCTAACAGCGCGCGGGGATTCGGACCAGCTTGGAGCACAACGGCCTTGGCACGTATCGTGATGAAATTCGGCGGCACCTCGATGGCTGGGTCCGAGCGCATTCGTCGCGTGGCGAATATCGTGCGCAAGCAGCAGGCTGCCGGGCATGAAGTGGCGGTAGTCGTGTCGGCCATGGCGGGCGAGACCGACCGGCTGGTGAACTTCTGCCGCGAGGCCAACGCGCTCTACGATCCAGCCGAATATGACGTGGTGGTGTCGAGCGGCGAGCAGGTGACGAGCGGGCTGCTGGCGCTGACGCTGCAGTCTTTGGGCTGCAAGGCACGCAGCTGGCTGGGCTGGCAGCTCCCGGTCCGCACGATCGAAGCGCATGCCAAGGCGCGCATCGAATCGATTGATTCCGACGCGCTCATTGCCTCGATGAAGGCCGGCGAGATCGCCGTGATCCCGGGTTTCCAGGGCCTTGGCGCGGATGGTCGGGTGACCACTTTGGGCCGCGGCGGTTCGGATACCTCAGCGGTGGCCGTGGCGTTTTTTAATGATACGGCGACCACCGAGATCTACACCGATGTTGACGGGGTCTACACCACCGATCCGCGCATCGTGGCCAAGGCGAGGAAGCTGAAGGCCGTAACCTACGAGGAAATGCTTGAACTGGCATCGGTCGGGGCGAAGGTGCTGCAGACCCGCTCGGTCGGGCTGGCGATGAAGGAAGGCGTTCGGGTGCAAGTGCTGTCGAGCTTCCTTGGCGACGACGCCGTGCCCGCCGACCAATTGCCCGGCACGATGATCGTGTCGGACGAGGAAATGGACAGACTAGTGGAGGAAGGCGACATGGAACGCCAGCTCGTGACCGGGATCGCGCATGACAAGAACGAGGCCAAGGTGATCCTCACCCGCGTGCCCGACCGGCCGGGTGCCGTGGCCAACATCTTCGAGCCGCTGGCCAAGGCCGCGATCAATGTCGACATGATCATCCAGAACGTGGGGCGCGACAAAGGCGAGACTGACGTGACCTTCACAGTCCCTCAGGCGGACCTAGCGCGCGCGCAGGCGCTGCTTGAGGACAAGCGCGAGGTGATCGGCTATAACCGCATCATCACTGACAGCAAGATCGCCAAGATCAGCGTGGTGGGTGTGGGCATGAAAAGCCATGCCGGCGTGGCCAGCACCATGTTCCGCGCGCTGAGTGATCGCGGGATCAATATCCAGGCCATTTCCACTTCGGAAATCAAGGTCTCTGTCATGATCGACGAGGACGAGACCGAACTGGCCGTGCGCGTGCTGCACACCGCCTATGGGCTCGACGCCAAGGACGAGGCGGCCTGACCGTACGATCGCCGCAGGCTGCCGCGCCCGCGGCGCGTTTCACCCCGTGTGCTAACGAAAACTTAACCCGCTCCTCGCACCGTCGGCCGGTAGCGAGGAGCACACATCATTCCGATCAAGGGACATCTCGACCAGGCGGCGGCCACCCCCGACGACCGGCGCCATGCGCGCCGGATGCTCTATCTCGAGACCAGCGGCGGGCTGGCCACGGGCGAGCAAGCCAATGTGTCGGTTCATAACATCTCCGCCAGCGGCCTGCTGATCGAAACCGTGCTGCCGCTCGAAACCGGCGCCACCTTGGCGGTGGACCTGCCGCATGAAGGCGCGGTTGACGCTGAAGTGGTGTGGAGCAGCGGGCGGCTGTTCGGCTGCCGCTTTCTCGGCCCGATCGGCGCCGCGGCGCTCAGTGCAGCCCAACTGAAAGCCGAAGCCCCGCTGCCGCCCACCGTCGGCATGCCCGACCCGGCGTTTGCTCGCGGCATGGCACTGGGGCGCAGGCTCGAGCAGGCACGCAAGACGCGGGGCCTCACTCTGGCGCAGGTCGCCGAGCAACTGGGGGTGAGCAAGCCGACCGTATGGGCCTGGGAGAAGGGCAAGGCACGGCCGGTTGACGAACGCTTTCCGGCGATAGCCGAGGCGTTGGGCCTCGCGCCGGAAGAGCTGCAGGAACTGCAGCAACCCGCCGGCCTGTCCGAATTGCTCGATTCGAGCCGCGAACGGATCGCCGAAGCGCTGGGGATCGAGCCGAAGCAGATCCGCATCCTCATTGAACTGTGACGCGCAGTATAATTTCCTACGCATTGCCCCCAATAGAAATGACTGAAAACCACAATAATATGGTAAATAAAAACGAGTTTGATTCGTTTTTTAGCAAGGTTAACTAACCCATTTAACATGACTCAGTAATAAATGAACAGTAAATACTGTTATTCATGATTTCTGGGTATTTTGGTTAGGGGCTGATGGCTAACCAGGGGAAGGCGGATCAAGGGGTAGGTGAACAGCCGGGGGCAATCGGCCATGATGAATGCGTTCTCCGCGAGATACGGAGAGATCCTTCACGAGATGTTGGTCGACGCGGCTGACAGCATCGTGATCAAGACCGACACCGAAGGCTTCATAGAGGAGGCCTCGAAGGGGATCGAGGCCTTGGGCCTGCACCTTTCCGACATGCTGTTCAAACCGCATATCGCCGATCTTGCCGAGTCCAGCCACGCAGCGGCGGTGCGCGCCTACTACGCCGAGTCACTGCACGGGCGGCCTCTGCTCAATCGGCTCGAGTTTCCGATCGGCAAGGGCGGTTCGGAACCGGCGTGGTACTCGCTCTGCCTGCGCCCCGCGCCTGACGAACACGGCCGCGCATCGGGGGCGCTGGGCCTGTTGCGCTCGCTTGAAGGGCGTCGGCTGCTTGAAGAGGAACTGGCGGTTGCCACCACGACCGATGCGGTAACCGGGCTGGCCAATGGCCGCGCGTTCCAGGCTATGCTGGCGCATCTCATGGGCGCGTCCGCGCAAGGCGCCGTCGCAATTTTCGAGATCGACCGATTTGCGGCGCTCAAGCTGCGGTTCGGGCACGGCATGGCACAGGACATGTTGTGGGCCTTCGGTCGCTTTCTCGCCAATATCCTGCCCCCCGAGTTCATCCTGGCACGGCATGACGGCGACCGCTTTGCGGTACTCATGCCCGATTGCGACGGCCCGGCAGCGATGGAAATCACGCGCGAGATCCTGGCGACCTTCGCTGCGTTGTCGAGCGATGCCCAACGTGCCGAGGCACGCCTCAGTGCTTCGGCCGGGCTCGCCACCATCGCCGGTTCGCTCGACACGGTCATGATCCATGCCGAGCGCGCGCTGGTGGTGGCCCGTGCGCTGGGCGGAAGGCGCGCCGAGATGCGAGATCACCTGCCCACCTGGCAGGCCCCGCGCACCGGCACTTGACCGATCCATCCGCGCAGCGCGCGCTTGGAGTGGGCCTATTCTCCCGCTAAGGCGGCGCAATGCCGTTCATTGCAAAGATCCTGCTGCTTGGCTCGGGCGAACTGGGCCGCGAATTCACAATTTCGGCCAAGCGGCTGGGCGCCTATGTGGTCGCTTGTGACGCCTATGCCGATGCCCCCGCGATGCAGGTGGCTGATGCCTGCGAGGTCTTCCCGATGCTTGATGGGGCAGCGCTGCGGGCAGCGGTCGAACGGCATCGACCCGATCTGATCGTGCCCGAGATCGAGGCGATCCGCACCGAGGTGCTGGGCGAGCTCGAAGCCGAAGGCTTCAACGTAGTCCCGTCCGCTCGCGCGACCCAGCTGACCATGAATCGTGACCGGATCCGCGATCTCGCAGCGGAGGAGCTGGGCCTGGCGACCTCGCGCTATCGCTACGCGGAGAACCTGGCCGAAGTTCGGGCGGCTGCCGAATTCACCGGCTTTCCCTGCGTGATCAAGCCGGTGATGTCTTCCTCGGGCAAGGGCCAGAGCAAGGTCGATGATGCCGAGGGGCTGGAAGCGGCGTGGAACTATGCCGTGGCCAATATGCGCGGCGACCGCGACCGCGTGATTGTCGAGCAGTTCATTGCCTTCGATTACGAAATCACCCTCCTGACGGTCCGCCATGCAGGCGGCATCACCTTCTGCCCGCCGATCGGGCACCGCCAGGAACGTGGCGACTACCAGGAAAGCTGGCAGCCCACGCCGATGAGCGCGGCGGCAATCGCCCAGGCACAGGACATGGCACGCAAGGTGGTGCTGGCGCTCGAAGGAGGCGGGCGCGGCTGGGGCCTGTTCGGGGTGGAATTCTTTGTCAAAGGCGACGAGGTGATCTTTTCCGAACTGAGCCCGCGCCCGCATGACACCGGCATGGTCACGCTGATCTCGCAGGACCTGACCGAGTTCGACCTGCATGCCCGGGCGATCCTGGGCCTGCCGGTGCCCGATGCGATTGACGCGCGCCCGGCCGCGTCTGCCGTGGTGCTGGCTGAGCGCGACAGCGCCGATTTCGAGTTCCATGGCCTGGCCGATGCGCTGGCAACAGCGGGGGGCACTGTTGACCTGCGGTTGTTCGGCAAGCCAACCACGCGGCCCTATCGCAGGATGGGCGTGGCACTTGCTGAGGCCAGCGACACCGATATCGCGCGGCGGGTTGCCGCCGAGGCCGCAGGTAAGCTGCGCATTGCCTATCGTGACTGAGCGCCCTAAGCGCGGCGGTCAGATTGGGGTCAACAAGGGGGCCAGATGAGCGACTATCCCAGGACCAGGGCATTGATGCGGCGTGGCACCGAGTTCCTCGGTTGCGAAACGGCGATCCTGTGCGGCGCAATGAGCTGGGTTTCCGAGCGCAATCTCGTGTCGGCGATCAGCAATGCCGGCGGCTTTGGCGTGATCGCCTGCGGGGCGATGACCCCGGCGCTGCTCGACGCGGAGATCGCGGCGACCAAGGCGCTGACGTCCAAGCCATTCGGCGTCAACCTCATCACCATGCACCCGCAACTGTTCGAGCTGATCGAGGTGTGCCGCAGCCACGGGGTGAGCCACGTCGTGCTGGCGGGCGGCATTCCGCCCAAGGGCAGCGTTGAAGCGATCAAGGGCGAAAGCGGGCACGATGCCAAGGTGATCTGTTTTGCCCCCACACTGGCGCTGGCTAAGAAGCTGCTGCGCTCCGGCGCGGATGCGCTAGTGATCGAAGGAATGGAAGCGGGCGGCCACATCGGCCCGGTGTCGACCAGCGTGCTGGCGCAGGAAATGCTGCCCGAACTGGCGCAAGATCATCTGATCTTCGTGGCGGGCGGGATCGGTCGGGGCGAAGCGATCGCCGGTTACCTCGAAATGGGTGCCGCCGGCGTGCAATTGGGAACGCGGTTTGCCTGCGCCACCGAAAGCATTGCCCATCCCGATTTCAAAAGGGCCTTCTTCCGCGCTTCGGCGCGCGATGCGGTGGCCAGTGTCCAGGTCGATCCGCGCTTGCCGGTGATCCCGGTCCGCGCGCTCAAGAACAAAGGCACCGAGGAATTCACCGCCAAACAGATCGAAGTGGCGGGGATGCTCGACCGCGGTGAAGTGGGCATGGAAGAGGCGCAGCTCCAGATCGAGCATTTCTGGGCCGGCGCGCTGCGCCGCGCCGTGATCGAAGGCGATGTCGAGAGCGGCAGCCTGATGGCTGGCCAGTCGGTCGGCATGGTCAAGGCGGAAGAGCCCGTCGCGCAGATCATCGCCACGCTGATGTCCGAATGCGAGGACGCGCTGGCGCGCCGCTGACATGGCCGAACCGATCGTCCTTACGCTCAGTTGCGCCGACCGCCCCGGCATCACCGCGCGGGTCACCTCGCTGCTGTTCGAACGCGGCGGCAATGTGCTCGAGGCGCAGCAGTTCAACGATCGCGCCAGCGATTGCTTCTTCATGCGAGTCGAATTCGATCCCGGCGCCGCATCACCCGACCTGTTCCGCGAGGCCTTTGCTCCGCTGGCGGCCGACCACGGCATGGAATGGAAGCTAGTGCAGCGCGACCGGCCGCGCCGCGTCCTGATCCTGGTCAGCAAGTTCGACCATTGCCTCGCCGATCTGCTCTATCGCTGGCGCATCGGCGAACTGCCGATGGAGCCGGTGGCGATCGTCTCCAACCATCCGCGCGAGAGCATAAGGCACACAGACGTTGATGGCGTGCCGTTCCACCATCTGCCGGTTACCGCCGAAACCAAGACGCAGCAGGAAGCACAGGTGCGCGCCATCGCGGAAGAGACGGGGGCGGAACTGGTGGTGCTAGCGCGCTATATGCAGATCCTCTCGAACGAGCAGGCGGCGCATTTCGCCGGGCGCTGCATCAATATCCACCACAGCTTCCTGCCCGGTTTCAAGGGTGCCAAGCCCTATCACCAGGCACATGCGCGTGGGGTGAAGATGATCGGGGCGACCGCGCATTACGTGACGCAGGACCTCGACGAAGGGCCGATCATCCACCAGGATGTCGAACCGATCACCCATGCCGACACGCCTGAGGAACTGGTGCGCAAGGGCCGCGACATCGAACGGCGCGTGCTTGCCGAAGCGGTGCGGCTGCATCTGGAAGAGCGCGTGCTGATGAACGGTACGCGCACCGTGGTGTTCAGGGGCTGAACAGGAGCAAGCGGATGATCGTCGAGCGGCTGGACCATGTGAACATCATCACCGACCGGCTGGCCGAAACCGCGCGGTTCTATGCCGAGTTGCTCGATCTGGAAGAGCGCGACGGCCCGCCGCCGCTGAAGCCCGAACAGGTCCGCTGGATGTATGACAGCGCGGGAATTGCGATCCTGCACCTCAATTCGGTCGACTGCCCGCGCGCCTTTGACCGCAAGGTAGCGCCCGGCAGCGAGACGGGCGCGATCCATCACGTAGCGCTGCGTTGTGGTAACTTCGACGAAGTCAAGGCGCGGCTCGACGCGCGCGGCGCGGATTACCGGGTGAACGATCTCTCCGCGATCGGGCTGCGGCAGATCTTCACCGCCGATCCCAACAATGTGCTGCTGGAACTGAACTTCTTCGCCAGTTAGCGCCTCTGGGACAGCAATTCGCGCCAGGGCCGGGCGGCCGGTTCGTCGCTAGTGAAGGGATCCCACACGTCGAGCAGGCGCGCGCGCGCCTCGGGCTCGGGCACGCCAGCCTCAAGGTCGAGCAGATACATGAAGGCAGTGACGCGCCAGTTCATGATGCAATGCACATGGACCGGGCCTTCGGCCTCCTCCAGCGTAGCCTTGAGCCTAGCGATGTGCTCGGCGGTCGGCGCGTCGAACGGCACCGGGATATGGGTGTAGCCGATCCCTTGGGCGGCGAGCAGGGCCTGTTCGTCCGCCAGCGCTTCGGGATGGCTGTCGAGTGCCAGGTTCACGACATGCCTGACGCCTACGGCGGCAAGGCGCGCCGGGTCATGCGGCTCGAGCCTGCCGGAGGTCGTGGTGCCGTCGGGCCGGCGGCGCCAGTTGCGGATGTCGGCCGGATCGGCGTTCCCTGGTTTAGCCATCAGCTTTGCTCCAGCGCCTTGTCCTCATTGGCACGCTTGATCAGATACTGCCGGATTGCCACTGCGTCGTTGCCGTCAACCACCTGCTTGAACGACACCATGCCATTGTGCTTCAGCGCACCGTCGATCACGATTGCCCTGATCGCTTCGGTCCGGCCGATGGTGGGGGAATGGCGCAGGTCTGGGTTGAGCTGCCCGGCGATCGCCGCGTCGCCATGGCAGGCCGAGCAGTATTGCCCATAGAGCGCCTGGCCGCGGGCCACTTGCGCCGCCGTACCGGTGAAAGCCGGTGGATCGAGCACCAGTTCGCGCAGCGGCGGGGGCGGGGGTAGTTCGCCCTTAGCCCCCAGCTTGAACACCAGCAGGCGGCTGATGTTCGGGGTCGGGCCCGATTTTCCGGCCAGGAGGCCAGTGTTGAGGTCCCACAGCCCGCCCCAGCCGACCAGGATCGCGACATATTGCTCGCCGTCGATCGCATAGGTCATCGGTGCGGCGATGATCCCGGTCTGCGCGGCAAAGGACCACAGCTGGCGGCCGGTGTCGGCGGCATAGGCGCGGAACTCGCCCCCGGCCGTGCCCTGAAACACCAGATTGCCCGCGGTCGAGAGCGTGCCCCCGTTCGACGGGCCCGGATGGCTCACCCGCCAGCGTTCCTTCTGCGCGACCGGGTCCCACGCCAGCAGCATGCCGGTGGTGGCATCCATCGCCTGTTGCCGGGCAGTCTTGTCGGCCGGCAACTCGACGGCGCCTGCATCGATCCCCAGCTGCATCCCGAACTCGCTGCCCCTGAATTCCTTGTCGGCAAGATAGGGCATCATGGTGTTATTGGCGGGGATATACATCAGGCCGGTCTTCGGGCTGAAGCTCATCGGGTGCCAGGTATGCGCGCCGTAAATCCCCGGTGTCCCGATGAAGAGCTGCCCCGTTTGCTCATAGCGTGCCTCTGGCCGGATCTTCGGTCGCCCGGTGGCGGGATCCAGCCCTTCGGCCCAGTTGACTGGTACGATCGCTTCGCCCGACAGGAACTTGCCGGTCTTTGCGTCGAGCACATAGTAGAAGCCGTTCTTGGGCGCATGCATCGCCACCCGGCGCATCTTGCCGCCCACTTCGAGATTGGCGAGCGTGATCTGCGAATTGGAATCGAAGTCCCAGCGGTCTTCAGGCGTCTCCTGGAAATGCCAGGCGTATTCCCCGGTGTCGGCATCCACCGCCACGATCGACGACGTGTAGAGCGCATCGCCCAGTCCGCGGTCGTTGGTCTTGGGGTTCCACGGCTCGGCATTGCCGGTGCCGAACAGCACGAGGTTCGTAACCGGGTCGTAGACGATCGAATCCCACACGGTGCCGCCGCCGCCGAATTCCCACCACTTGCCCTGCCAGGTCTCTGCCGCGCGGGCCATGGCGTCGTTCTCGAAGCCATCGGCGGGATTGCCCGGCACGGTGCGGAAGCGCCACACCTCTTTGCCGGTCTGCCAATCATAGGCGGCCAGGAAGCCGCGCGCGCGATATTCCGCCCCGGCGCTGCCGATGAACACCAGCCCCTTGGCGACACGCGGCGCGCCAGTGATGGCATAGCTGTCCTGGTCGGGCACCACCAGGCTCGACCATTCCTCCTTGCCGGTTTGCTGGTCGAGCGCGATCAGCCGCCCGTCGAGCGCGGCCACGAACACCTTGTCGCCATAGAGCGCCACACCGCGATTCACCGCGTCGCAGCACACGCGGGCCAGCGTTTCGCGCGGGACTTCCGGGTCATAACTCCATTTGAGCGTGCCGGTTTTGGCATCATAAGCCTTCACCATGCTCCAGGCGGTGGAGACATAGATGGTGCCGTCATGCATCAGCGGGGTGGCTTCCTGCCCGCGCGCGGTATCGAGATCGGCATACCAGGCGAGGCCCAGCTGGCCGACATTGGCCTCGTCGATCTGGTCGAGCGGCGAGAAGCGCTGCTCCTCATAGCCACCGCCGTAGCTCAGCCATTCCTCGCCCACGCCGGCTTCGATCATCGCGTCGGTCACGCCCTGCGTCGGCGCCGCTGATCGCTCCGCTCCGCGCTCACTGCAGCCCGCCACCAGCAGCGCCAGCGCGCCGATTGCACCCGCCAGGAAACCTTTTGCCGCCATCCCGCATTCTCCCCTCGAGCGGCAGACTGCCGCGAAGTGCGGGCGCTGTCCATTGCGCATTTAGCGGCGCAGGGGCACACTTGCCGCGGCGATAGAAGGGACTGGCCATGTGCGATGAGGACAAGATCGCCCGCTGGGCGCGCGAAGGGTTGAGCCGCCGCGAATTCGGTGTGCTGGGGGCAGCTGCGGCGATAACGGCGTGCTCGCCCGCACTTGGCGCTGCCGATGGCGGTGCGCAGGTGGTGACTTCGCCCGGGTTTCCCAGCTTCACCGAAGCGGCGGTCAGCTTCCCGACACCTGATGGTACGATGGACGGCTGGCTGGCTGCACCTACGTCCGGCCCGGCACCGGCGGTGATCCTGTGGCCGGACATCGCGGGGGTGCGCGAAAGCAAGAAGGCGATGGCGCGGCGGCTGGCTGATCGCGGGTTCGCGGCGCTGGTCGTGAACCAGTACTACCGCGATCTGCCCGCGCCGATCTGGTCGAGCTTCGCCGAATTCGCCGCCAATGGCGGGTGGGATCGCGCCCGTGCGATGCGGGGCAAGCTCGATGCGGCAGCAATCATGCGCGATGCCACCGCTGCCGTCGCTTTCCTCGATAGCCGCCGCGAGGTGGACGCACAGTGCGGCATCGGCACCCAGGGTTACTGCATGGGTGGCCCCTTCGCGATGTGGACCGCAGCGGCGGCACCAGCGCGGGTCAAGGCAGCCGCCAGCTTCCACGGCGGCGGGCTGATCCGTCCCGACAATCCGATGAGCCCGCACAAGCTGTTCGGGCAGATGGACGCTGCACTGCTGATTGCAATCGCACAGGACGATGACGCCGAAGCGCCGGGCGAGAAGGACGCGCTGCGCGAAGCCGCTGCCAGCGCCGGGCGCAAGGCAGTGGTCGAGGTCTTCGCCGGCGACCATGGCTGGTGCGTGCCCGACAGCCCCGCCTATGCCGAAGCCGAGGCGGAGCGCGCCTGGGGCGAATTGCTGAGGCTTTACGAAGGCGCGCTCTAGCGCCGGCGGTTCACTGGCTGGCTGTTTCGTCGAGGTCGAACAGGGCCTTGCAGAGCACCAAGGCAGCGATGCCGCCAATGAACTGTGCCACGATGAAGGGGAGGGCATCGCGCGGCGCAATACCGGAGAATGTATCGGTCAGCGCGCGCGCCACGGTCACCGCCGGATTGGCAAAGGATGTGCTGGCGGTGAACCAGTAACCAGCCACGATCACCAGTGCCACGGCCGCGGGCACCGCGGCGGGGCGCGACTTGAGCGTGCCCAGGATTGTGAAGACCAGCGCGAAGGTCGCGACGCCTTCCGATAGCCATTGCGACAGGCCGGCCCGCCCGGTGTTCGAGAATTGCAGCAGCGGCTGGTCGAACATGGCATGAGCCAGCAATGTGCCGACGATTCCGCCCAGCAGCTGCGTGGCTGCAAACGCAAGCGCATATGACGGGGCCAACTGCCCCCGCAACGCAAACACGCAGATCACGACAGGATTGAAGTGCGCACCGGACACCGGGCCAAGCACGGTGATCAGCACGAACAGGATCGCGCCGGTGGCAATGGTGTTGGCGAGCAGCGCCAGGCCCAGGCTCCCGCCGGCAAGTGTTTCGGCCATGATGCCTGATCCCACCACTGTGGCGACCAGCAGCGCAGTGCCCAGCGCCTCGGCCAGCAGACTGCGCGGCAGGCCTTGGTTCATGCGACCGGCTTGCCCTCTGCGTCCACCAGCAATTGCCCGTCTTCCTTGTAGAATTCTCCCAACTGTGGCGGCAGCAGATCGATCACCCGTTCGGACGGGCGGCATAGCCTGACGCCCTTGGGTGTCACAACGATCGGGCGATTGATCAGGATCGGGTGGGCCATCATCGCATCAATCAGCGCGTCATCGCCCAGCGCGGTATCATCGAGCCCCAGTTCGTGAAACGGCGTGCCCTTTTCGCGCATGACCGAGCGTACCGGCATACCCATGCGGGCAATCAGATCGACCAGTTCGCTACGGCTGGGCGGGGTCTTGAGATATTCGATTACCTGCGGCTCGACACCGGCGTTGCGGATCAGTCCAAGCGTATTGCGCGAGGTCCCGCAGGCGGGGTTGTGGTAGATGATCACGTCCATGGCGCGCGCCTATAATTGGAATATGACAGTGATGCTACAACTGCGCGGGGCGCAGCTGTGGCTGCGTTCGCAGCTGGCACCCAGGGTTGCAACAACCGGAGAATTGCCCCTTCGGAAGGCAGGTTGCCACCTTGGCCGAGCTTCCCCAGCGATGTGTTTGTCCGGTTTCCCTTGGAAGCCAGGCAGAGGCCATGTAATCTGCCCGGGCCTGGTCTTTAGGGGAGAAATTTTCGATGGAATATGTGCTGCTTGCGCTGCTGTTTCTGCTGGTCACCTTCCTCATCATGGCGGTGCGCGTGGTACGGCAGGGATATGTCTACACCATCGAACGGCTGGGCCGCTTCACCATTTCGGCTGATCCCGGGCTGCACCTGATCATCCCCTTCATCGACCGGGTCGGGCAGAAGGTGAACATGATGGAGCAGGTGCTCGACATCCCCGGGCAGGAGATCATCACCCGCGACAACGCGATGGTGGGGGTGGACGCGGTGGTGTTCTTCCAGGTGCTCGATGCGGGCAAGGCGGCCTATGAAGTGCATAATCTCTATGCCGCGATCATGGCTCTGACGACCACCAACCTGCGTACGGTGATGGGCAGCATGGACCTCGACGAGACGCTGTCGAAGCGTGACGAGATCAATGCCCGCCTGCTCAGCGTGGTCGATCATGCCACTTCGCCGTGGGGCGTGAAGATCACCCGGGTCGAAATCAAGGACATTCGCCCGCCGCATGACATTTCCGAAGCGATGGCGCGGCAAATGAAGGCCGAACGCCTCAAGCGCGCCGAGATTCTCGAGGCCGAGGGCGAGCGCGCCAGCCGTATCCTGCGCGCCGAGGGCGAGAAGCAGTCGGCAATTCTTTCGGCCGAAGGCAAGAAGGAAGCCGCCTTCCGCGATGCCGAAGCGCGCGAACGCGCGGCAGAGGCTGAAGCGCGGGCGACGCAGATGGTCTCTGATGCAATCGCCCAAAGCGGCAATGCCGCGATCAATTACTTCATTGCGCAGGAATACACCAAGGCGGTGGGCAAGTTTGCCACCAGCCCCAACGCCAAGACGATCCTGTTCCCGGTCGAGGCGACCCAGCTGATCGGCTCGCTCGGCGGGATCGGCGAGCTGGTCAAGGACGCGATCGGCACGCGCGAAGGCGACGTGACGGTGCCGGCCGCCAACCCCGCGGGCCAGCCGCTGCCGCAGGTGCGCTCGCGCGCGGCCGTGCCGCGTTCCGGTGACAGCGCATGAACGGGCTGGACGGGTTCGATCCGCATTGGGTGTGGATCGCGATCGGGCTGGTGCTTGCCGCGCTCGAAATGCTGTTGCCGGGGGTCTACCTGATCTGGCTGGCGGTGGCCGCGATCGTAACCGGCGTGCTGACCTTCGGCCTCGACCTGGCGCTGCCAGCGCAAATCGTGGTGTTTGTCTCCGCTTCGCTGATCGCGGCGTTCAGTGCGCGGCGCTTCCTGCGCGATTCGCCGATCGAAAGCTCCGACCCGCTGCTCAACCGGCGCGGGTCGCGGCTGGCGGGCGATACGGCGGTGGTGACACAGGCATTCGATGGCGGCTCGGGCCGGGTCAGGCACGGGGACAGCGAGTGGCTGGCCAAGGGGCCGGACATTCCAGTAGGCGCAAGGGTGCGGATCACGGGCAGCGACGGGGCTGTGCTGCTGGTCGAGCCGGTGGAGGCCGCGCTTCCGCCGCCCGGCAAGGCTGATGACAGCGCAATCGACGGCGGAGACGGGGTTGGTGACGGCGGGGGCGTCGGCGATTAGGTCGCGCTGGTGCCTGCGGTTACGTCGAACCGGCCGTGCTTGCGGTATCTCACCATCCACTTGTCGAGGAACAGGCCGAGCGGGCGCGGATCGATCCCCAGCTGGTGGTAGCCGGGGTGTTCGCCTGATACGGTGTTGCCAGGCTTGAGCAGCGCCCATTGGTCGCGGCTCATCGGCGAACCGGGCAGTGCGGCGAACACTGCAGAAGCAGTGTCGGGCACTGCGATGAAATGGCGCTGGCGCCCTTGCGCGGCGGCGATGCGGCGGTTGATCTCCATCATCGTCAGCGCTTCGGGGCCGCCCAGTTCGAAGGTCTTGCCGCCATGCCGGGCCGGGTCTTCCAGCGCGGTGACGATCGCTTCGGCGACATCGCCGACATAGGTCAGCTGCAGCTTCGCCTCGGGCCCGAATACGGGCAGCACCGGCATCAGCTGGATCAGCCCGGCAAACAGGTTGAGGAAGTTGTCGTCCTCGCCGAATATGATCGAAGGCTTGATGATGGTCGCTTGCGGAAACTCGGCCAGCACCTGCTGCTCGCCTGTGGCCTTGGCACGGGCATAGGGCACAGGCGATGCGGCGTCGCTGCCGATCGCACTGACATGGACGAAGGCTTGCAGGCCATTCGCCTGGGCCAGCCGCGCCATGGTGCGGGGGGCTTCGCCCATCAGCTGCATCAGGTCGCCGTCAAAGGCGCCGACCAGGTTGATGGCGGCATCGCTGCCTGCGAGCGCAGCGGCAAGGCTCTGCTCGCTGGTGATGTCGCAGCGTTGGAATTGCAGCTGGCCGAGGTTGGCGAGCGGCTTCAGCTTGAACGAGCGTTCGGGATTTCGGCTGGCGATGCGCAGGCGCGTGCCCCGCCCAAGCAGGGCCTGCGCGACGTAGTGGCCGAGGAAGCCGCTGCCGCCGAAGAGCGTGACGAGCTTGTTCGCGAGGGGATTGGTCTGGGCCATCGGAAGTCCGTGTTCGAATGCGCGTGCTTGGTCGCGGGCGCATTGCCGCAATGCGCGGCGCCCCGCAAGCCCGGCCGGTTGCTTTGCTTGCTTTCTGGCGTTGACAGGTGGTGTCGGCACTCGCTATTGGCCCGCGCCTACCGCGAGCCGGACTTCGATGACCGGCGCGTTTTCGTGCCCAGATGGCGGAATTGGTAGACGCACCGTCTTCAGGTGGCGGCGGGGGTAACCCCGTGGAGGTTCGAGTCCTCTTCTGGGCACCATTTGTTCTTCCGGCTTTGTTCGCCGGCAATTCCAAAACCCACTGAAATATGGTAGAAAATTCTCCGAGCTGTTCGGAGGCGTTCGCCAACGTCCATTTTCGACCTGGGGGCCCTGGGGGCCTTTTTTGCCCTGAGGCCCCCAGCGAAAATGACGCCGGAATCGCCCCCTATTGGAGGTGGACCCCATGGCATTGACTGATCTGCAGGTGAAGCAAGCTACGCCGCGCGAGCGCGACTGGAAGCTGTCCGATGGCGGCGGGCTCTATCTCCTGATCCGGCCCAACGGCTCGAAGCTGTGGCGGATGAAATATCGCCAGCTCGGCAAGGAGAAGAAACTCTCCTTCGGCCGCTACCCCGAGGTCGGCCTCAAGGAGGCGCGGCTGATGCGCGACGAAGCGCGGGTCGAGGTCGGGCGGGGCGGTGATCCCGCGCGGCGCAGGCGCGAGGAGAAGATCGCCGCGATCATCCGGCAAGGCGACACCTTCCAGGCCGTTGCATTTGAATACATCGCCAAGCGCGAGGCCGAGGGGTTGGCCATGGCGACACTGGTCAAGTCGAACTGGCTGGCGAGCGTGCTCAACAAGTCGATCGGGCACCGACCGATCGCCGAGATCACGCCGCATGAGATGCTCGCCACACTCAAGCGTTACGAGCAGAAGGGCAATTACGAGAAGGCACGCCGGCTGCGCAGCTTTGCCAGCCGCGTGTTCCGCTTTGCGGTCTCGACCCTGCGCGCCGAGCATGACCCTTGCGCGCCGCTGAAGGGCGCGCTGATCTCCCCCAAGCCCAAACACTATGCCGCAATCACCGATCCGGTTGAACTTGGCGGACTGCTGCGTGCGATCGAAAAGTACGAAGGCAATCACACGACGCTGTTTGCGCTGCGGATGGCGCCGCATGTCTTCGTCCGCCCGGGCGAACTGCGCCACGCGGAATGGGAGGAGTTCGACCTCGAGGCATCGGTTTGGCGTATCCCTGCCGGCAAGATGAAATCGCGCCGGCCGCATGCCGTTCCGCTCTCCCATCAGGTCCTTGGGCTGCTTGAGCAGTTGCGCGGTCTCAACGGCGGATCGCGCTACGTGTTCCGTTCGCTGGCTTCGAAGGATCGGCCGATGAGTGAGAACACGATCAACGGCGCGCTGCGCCGCATGGGCTACACCGGCGACGAGATGACCGCGCATGGCCTGCGGGCTACGGCGTCTACCTTACTCAACGAATCCGGCCTGTGGAGCCATGACGCGATCGAGCGTGCGCTGGCGCACCAGGACCAGAACGTCGTGCGCGGCATTTACCACCGTGGCCAGCACTGGGACGAGCGCGTGCGCATGGCGCAGTGGTGGAGCGATTATCTCGACCAGCTGAGGGATGGCGGTGAGGTGGTCAAGCTGGCCAACCGTGCGTGACGAGCGGCTAGACTCAGCCCTTTGTTATGAGTGTTGCACAGAAGATGCAGCTGTCGGTGAATGGGCCGGATGCGTTGGTTTTGAGTTGCTAAGCGGCGCAGTTTTCGTATCGTGATTGTCGTCGAGAGAAGTTCTCGACCTCCCTGAAAATCAGGAAGTTGCTGACGAACCCGAGCCTCAAGGCTCTGTTGGGTTCCAACCAGCAGCGCAGAAGGTTCGGTGTCCTTTTAGGAGACTGCCGATGCACCAACTTGCCCAGAGCCAGTTCAAGGCTCAATCCGGGCTACCCGTCTATTTTCGACCCACCGGTCAGCTTCACGTCTCGGACGCGACCATGAGCCTCGACGAGATGGTGTTCCATCAGAAGCGCTCGTCCGAGAGCGATCTCAAGGAACTGATCTGGCTGTGCCGGCAGCGCTATTGCTACGCGGTCGAACTGATCAACCCGCGCGCCAACCCACCTGACAGCCTGTTCGACCGCTCGGCTTTGGACCTAGGCGAGTTCTACCTGCCCTGGGCCGGGTTCTGCTCGCATTATCGCCGACTGCTGTTCGACCCGCAGATCGACCTGTTCGAGGACCAGCGGGCGAGAGAGCACCGCAAATGGGGGAGTTTCCTCGAGAAGGAGTGCTTTGCCCGCGTCACCGAACGTCCCGACTGGACGCGGTGCGTGCTCGAGACCGCAGGGCTGCTGGAAGCAATGTCACCGGGACGTGAGGTCCACATCGTCGACGTGTTCGACGAGCTCAGCCAACGCATGGAGGTAAGGTATGGAAGAATTGAAGAGGACGAAGACTGACGCTGCAAGGCTGCTTGAGGCTGCCTGTTTCGCGGCGGACCGCCACAGGAACCAGCGACGTAAGGACGTAGGTGCCACGCCCTACATCAACCACCCGCTCGAGGTGGCCCGGATCCTGACCGAGGCTGGAATTGACGACACGGACATCCTCGTAGCGGCCATCCTGCACGACACGATCGAGGACACCGAGACCACGGCAGAGGAATTGGCCGCTGTCTTTGGTGAGCGGATATGTTCCCTGGTTCTCGAAGTCACCGACGACAAGACCCTCCCAAAGGCTGAGCGCAAGCGCCTGCAGGTGCTCAATGCGCCAAGGAAGTCGAATGACGCCAAGCTCATCAAGATCGCCGATAAGATTGCGAACTTAAGAGACATCAAGGCTGCGCCGCCAAATTGGAGCGAGAATCGGAAGGCTCAATACCTCCAGTTCGCCAAAGAGGTGATGTCGGGGTGCAGCGGGGTGAATGCCTGCCTCGACAAGTGGGCGTTAGGGGAAGCCAATTGGCTTTCTCCTGCTGCATCAAATGAAGGGGTGAGGAGATGACAAGACGACGTTCAGGCCGTGCAAAAGGTAAGCTAGTAAAGGTACGGCACGTTAGGGAAACGAGCATTCGGCACAAGCGCTTCAAACCTGTGCATGATCTACCCAAGAAGGCTTGTTTGTCACGGGTGCACCCCCTGGTCGTAGTGGCCGACCTGCGGAATGGTTGCCTCGATAGCCTCGGTGAATATTTGCGACAAGAGCGCGGCATACCCGACCGGGAGGTTGTTCTCGAACTAAGAAAGCTGATTGCGGGAACCCACTATAGATCTGATTATCGGCTTATTGTTGTGGAGCATCCCGATCGGCCGGCTGCGAAAGGTGGGGCGCCTAAAAAAAATGGGCGACCTCCGGACTTGGCTTTCCGAATAGCAAAAGAATACCGAGCGCGGTGGCGGAAAGGCGAGGTCGAGTCGCTGGTCAAGGAATTAGCCAAAGAATTCGGGGTCAAAGACAATACCGTCTACAAGTATGTCGGGAAGGTTAAGCTGTATGAGGAAGCAGTAAGGGCGGACAAGGAAGCTGAACAAAAGAATGCTGCGCTCGCACGGTCTCTGACTTGGGGCCAATGGGTTCGGATCTTAGCTTCAGCGAGCAAAGAGCGAACATAGGACCTCTCTGGACGAAAACTTGGTACAGCTTTTTGTCATGCCGATGGTTGCTGACGTCCGCTGACATCAGTGTATTTGGATGGCCGTTCACGAAGTAGAACGGAGATATCCAATGACTGAAGGTATCAAGAATCAGCGGCAGCTTGCCTATTCAATCAAGCAGGCTGCCCATCTCACATCCCTCGGAAAGACCCGAATTTATGAGCTCATCCAAGAGGGAAAGCTAATTAAGCGCCGGGTCGGCCGCAGGTCCCTGATCACGGCAGAAAGTTTGCACGCTCTCCTTGAGGGAGACGTGTGATGCCGAGCTCCAAAGATCCAACCACTGCATTTCCTGAGCCGGACGATATCCGCATCTTCTTGCCGGGCATCAGTGATGAAGAGCATGCGCTCAGAGCGAAGATGCGTTCATTCAGGAACGTAGCAAGCTGCATGATCCGCAGTACAGCCAGCGATACCGCGAGGCAGTTGGCGTGGATTGCCTCAGATTATGCCACGCTTTGGGTCTACTCACATGCCCATCAAAGCGAGCTCAAGGACCTCAACCTCTTCCTTCGTCGCCTCCTGGTCACAGCGATGCAGGCGGAGAACATTGATATGGAGGGCCCAGGCGCATGACCTTCGACAAACATCATGCGCCAAGTGGGAACTCATCGGGGACAATCATCCAAATGCCCCTAGCTCCTCGTGAGAAATCGGATGGCTGCTTGTTGGACATGGTTCACCGGCTCTTGTGTCGTTTTGTCGTGTATCCAAGCGCAGAGGCTGCCGATGCCCATGTCCTCTGGATTGCTCATGCCCATGCCATGGATGCCTGGGACTCCACCCCTCGACTTGCTTTTCTGTCTCCCGAACCGGGATCTGGCAAGACACGCGCACTTGAGGTCACCGAGACATTAGTCCCGAACCCAGTGGAAGCGGTCAACGTCACGCCGGCATATCTTTTCCGCAAGGTTGGCGCCAAGGCCGGTCGGCCAACGATTCTGTTTGATGAGATCGACACGATCTTTGGCCCGCAAGCCAAAGGTAACGAAGAGATCCGGGGCCTGCTCAATGCCGGACACCGGAAAGGCGCAGTAGCGGGTCGGTGCATCGTAAGGGGAAGGCAGATAGAGACCGAGGAGCTGCCGGCCTACTCAGCGGTTGCTCTCGCTGGCTTGTTTGAGCTCCCACTCACAATCCGTACGCGCTCAATCATTATACATATGAGGCGCCGAAGCCGTGAGGAAAAGGTCGAATCCTATCGATACCGAGATCATGCGCCGCTGGGGCATAAACTCCGTGATAGGCTTGCCAGCTGGGCTGAACGCAACGTGGCGAGATTGAGGGCACTGCGGCCAACTATGCCGTATGGCATAGCCGATCGGGACGCTGACCTCTGGGAGCCGCTTCTTGCTGTCGCAACAACGTTTGGGGAGGAGTGGGAACGACGGGCTCGTGTAGCGGCTGTTACGCTTGTTACGGCTTCCAAGACCAACAAGCCCAGCATAGGCGTCCGTCTGCTATCAGACCTTCGCCAGATCTTCGGCGATGAAGAAAAGATGCCAACAACGAAGATTCTCGAGACGCTCAACAGCGATGAAGAAGCCCCTTGGGGAGACTTTCGAGGCAAGCCGCTCGATGATCGAAAGTTGGCCGCGCTTCTTAGTCCATACAAAGTTCGGCCAAGATCGATTCGAACCGATTTCGGGCCACTCAAGGGCTATGTTCGGGAAGATCTATACGATGCTTGGAAGCGTTACCTCCCCGATTTGGCGATCACCGACGTCAAGCTCACGGAACCCGGGAAAAGCGTAACAGACGTAACAGACGTAACAGACGTAACAGACGTAACAGACTGAGTCTGGCAACATTCACAACGGGCACTTCAGTTGCCAGGAGAAGCGGGCAGTGCACTGCCGTGGGATGTGCAAGAAACTCAAAACTTGGCGAGCACTCTAGGGCGTTTTCCACGTCCCTAGACGTGCGCTTCTTACCCAGGACTTACCTTATGAAAAGACTTCCAGAGGCAATCAAGAAACGGATCGTGGAGCACCTTGCCTGCTTCCAGAGGCCGGCGGACGTTGTGGATCTGATCGAGAAGGAGTTCGGCGTCATACTCACGCCACGGCACGTTAGGGCCTACGATCCTGCATCGTTTCAGTTCGCAGCGTCTCTCCGTTGGCTCGAGTATCACGCGCTGGTGCGAGAGCGCTTCCACAAGGAAGTAGGCAAAATAGCTATCTCCCACAGGGCATATCGGCTCGATCAGCTGCAACGTACTGTCGATAAGGCGCTCGACATCATGGAGTCAGGCGAAGGCAATGTGCTGGGTGCGGCCGAGCAGATCCGCAAGGCGGTAGAAGCGGCCGCCAAGGAAGTCGGTGATTGGTATCAAAGATGACCTACGAGGCTTAGCCTCTCACGCACCGGTTTCCTCATTGTGAGTGCTTCCGAAATCCATGCCCTGGAGCGGAAAGGGGGCCTCATTGTGGGGCCAATCCGCAACAAGGCTATCCGCGACCTTGCGATTGCAGGGACTTGATGGCGTGCTGCGGGTCCCCGAGCAGGACGAGCTTAGGTAAGGCTCACTACCCCTTGTGCTAGCTGAAAGTGCTCAAGGCCGCCAACTACGCGATCCTCAACGCTTCGAGGGCGGTGGTGAAGGCCGCGGAATTTCGATCCAGGCTCGTAACACACTAGAGGAGGGTATCAACCCATTGCTTATCACGGTGTGTTCCTACTACGGACCGAAAAAACCTGGAATATTCGTGCTCTTCGCTCAAATAATACGCGACACACCCTTCAGCTTCGGGTTGTGGCGCGTGTTGAATGACTAGGGCAAGCGTCTGCCACGCCTTCTTTCGATCCTCCGGCACGTTCCAGTCATTGAAGCCCAGTTGCTCGATTGTGTAGCGTGCACGCTCGTGCTCCCAAGTCCCGGCAGGACATGCCGGCTTGACCTCGCCGTCGATGCCATACGCCAACAGATCACAATCTGATTGTACACAGGGATCAAGGAAGCGAGGGGTTTCTTGATCCACCGTGATAGAGGTTGGCGCACAACGCGTATGCTCAGATTCAATCGGAAATTCGTTCCATTTACCTCGCCGGGTCGTTCGATCTATTTTTTCAGGTCGATTGCAGCGCTGACATGACAGGCGGAAATTCCACCACTCGTACGCCAGCCAATAGTAGCCGAAACCGTCAGGGAGTGGTTGACCGTCGACGGTGACCCCGAGTTTCGGCCGGAAATGATCCACGTCGAAAGGCGAACGGCGGCTATTTGCCTCGCAATACCAGCACTTCTGATGGCTCAAGTTCGACAGCCATGATTTCAATCGGCCCCAGCTCGGATTTTTCGTCAAGTATTCGGCGCGCAGCCTTTGCGTGGCCTTGCTGGCAAGTCCGGAAGTCCGGCCCTCGTAGACTTTGGACCACTTCTTCGGCAGGTTGGGCGGAAGCGCGACGGCAATGAACCTCACGGGCGTTCCTGCTGTAAATCTGAAAGCAGGCTGGTGATCAGAGCCTGTAGGGCCCTTTCCTTGTTCTCCGGAGTTACGATTGCGGCGTCCATTTCGCCGTCGTTCGCCAAGTCGAACCGAGCTCGAAGATACTCTTGCTCAAGCCTGTCGCGCATCGCAAAATTGAAGTCTAAACCCTCGAGTCCCTTCCGCAATTCGACGATCCGCGTGCGCTCCTCATCCGTCAGTTCAGTCTTGGTAGACAAATGATGCAATTCGACCAGGTCATCATTGGTCTGCTGATCGAGACTGGTGCCCAAACCAAACATGTCGCTCGTTACTATATTTGCAAAACCCATCCCCTTGGGATCGAGGGCAGGATTTTCTGATACGATTTTGGCTTCCGGTGTCCGATATAAGATCTGCACCTGCTCTTTCGCGAGTTCTGCGATGGCCAAGGGATTGTGCGTCGTAATCAAAATGTGGCTGTTCTCTCGGTCACCGTCATTCTGTCCGGCAAACTTGCGGAGATAGCTGAGGTAATCAACCGCCCAGCGGGGGTTGAGGTGCGTGTCAGGCTCATCCAGCAGGAACAGGCTTTCACTCTCGGCGGTGAAGCGGAGCAACCCCAGGACCGTCAACAACTGCTGCTCGCCTTCGCTCAACTCGCGGAATGTTACTGTCCCGTCATTCTTCTTGAGACGCACGCGGATGCGCACTTCTTCGATCAGCTGCGAGACGTAGGTACTTTCCATGTCACGGAAGAATTCGGCCGGGCGCTGTGCGCCGACAAGCTCCCGAAGTGATGCAATATCTTTTATATATAGATACTTGAACTGAAGTGTCTTCTCGTTCCACAGCGATACGGCAACGCGGCGGCTGATTTCGACCGGTGCAAGCGCAATGTCTTGAAGTCGACTTAAGAAGTCGGCGACAACCCCTTTCGCATACCAAAAGCGCGGGTCACCTTCTTTCGAATCCCAGGGCGGTTGGCGCAGGACGAACAGGACGGAGTCGATCCCTTCTTCGGGATCAATCCCAAGATGATCCGCGAGAAACTCCCTGACCTCGTCAGACTGCTGTATCAGAAACGCCAACAAGACGAACTGGCTGTGGGTCGGCAAGGCGTAGAAAAGCCGCTTCAAGCCTGGATTTCTGCCTTGCCTGAGTTGCCTGTCGAAGGTTTCCAGATAGGGCTTGAATACCTCATAAAGACGGTCGCTTTCGCCAGAGTAATAAGCGAAAACAAAGCGCGGTAAGTGTCGCGCTCCGGCTTCGAAGAACGCCTTGGCGGGAATCTTCTTGCCCCGCAGCGGAGATGTTTTGGGTTCGCCTTCTATGAACGGCGTCAGCGTTCCGACGCCCCTTGCTTCAGCATCAGTCGCGACATGGATAATCAGCGTTTCCCTGTCCCGATCGGGGTCTGCATCGATGCTGATATGCAGGGCTTCATCGCCGCTGCCCATGCGGTAACTCAAATTGAACGCAAAGGCAGGTCGAACAGGTTTGTTTGGTTTTTCACTACCTTGAATCAAATCACGAAAGATGATCGCCAAGGCTTCCAGGACGTTGGATTTACCGGTGCCGTTCCACCCGATAACCACCGTGACCCAGTGCTTCTGATCAAAATCGACCGTGACGTTTTTCAGATTCTTGAAGCAGTGGGTCGGGCTATCCTTCGCGCTGCCGATGGTGATCTTGTCCAGGCGCATGGGATCAGGCGGCCTTCAGACGCAGCCGATCGTGCAGCTTTCGCCCCTGCTCGTCATGGATCGGCTCGGCTTCAAGACGGTCCGCCTTGTCGAGCTTGCGCAGCTGGGCGTAGATCTTTTCGATCTCTTCTGTTGTTGCAGAGCCGCCAATTCCGCACTGTGCGAACGCTTCCTGTGCAGAAATCCAGTCTCCGGCTTCAGACAACACCTCTTCCAGGTTCTTGGTCATGGTCTGCGTTTCCTTTCGGGACTTCGAGTTATTCGCCCCTTTTCCGCGCATTACCTTTGGCTCCGCGACACGTGCTTTCTTTACTCGCTCCAATAACGCGCTCGCGGGCTCGTCGTTCGGATCTTGCGGGACAAGTTTGCCTTGGAAGGCTTTGGCAAGGATGGCCCCGTCTAACTTCGGGAGCAACTTTGTAGCCGAGGCATGTTCATTAGCCACACTGTCAATCCAGTCAAAGGCGGATTCGATGCGGCGTACGATTTTGGCCTGTTCTTCTAGTGGTGGTAGCGGAACCAAGAAGCCCTCGATCATACTCTTTGTTAGGGCTTGCCGTGTGACGCCATAATTCTCGTCATTGATCAGTTTCTGCATTTCAGGGGACCATAGAAAATACAGAAGGAACAAGTTCAGCAGATTAGGTTTGCAGCGTAAAATCGAGACATGCTGGTTCACCCGGCCACCAGCCAGCTCATCCGGCAGGATAGTGGCTCTGCCGATTGATGCTCCGGTAATGTTTAGCAGAACGTCATTTTCTTCTGTTGTCACATTTGAAAGAGCCTTGGCAGCAGCGTCGTCGATAAATGCCAATCCCTCATACTCGAAGCCCTCGAAATAGACGTTTTGAGATCTAATAAAGGGAGTTCCTTGCTCCACGTAGACGCTCGAACCGCCACGTGGAGTAGCTCCACTTCCAATTTTCGTTGTAAGCTCTGCCAGTGGCTGTGTGCCATGCTCCGCAGCAAGCCGTTCGAACATGTTCCCCAATAGAGATCGCTTGTATCGGGCGATGAGGTCGGGGACGTGGTCCAGCTCTTTGAGGGCACGGGCGGTGCGTGTGGTCAGGCTGTCCACCTTCTTCACGATGCGCCCCTGCTCGGCCTTCGGCGCGAGCGGGATCATGTATTCCTTCAGCCACTCCGCTGGGACTCGTTGCTGGCCAACGGCACCCGACATGACAGTCTGCGCATCATCACGGAACGATTGTTGCCTGATGTAACGCCAGAGATATTCCGGCTCGATTGCCCCGTAGCTGCGGAACACATGGAATTCAGTTGAACCCATGCCAGTGCCATTGGTCAGGTCGCGAGCGACTGCCGACTTGCCGTTTTCCATCGAAGGCGTAATTTTCGCGAAGATCACGTCTTCGTCACGGAAGTGGGTGAACCCTTTCGAGACTTCGCTGTAAGGCCGATCAATCGGTGCGGCGATAGTGCCAGACACTTCGTCAACGGCAGCCATCGGGACGAATGAGACCAGGTCATCTCCATTCAAATCGACGCTCTTTCGCGGGTTGATCTCGGCGACTTCGCTGATGGGCACCTGGGACCAGGTATCGGGAAGCTCGTTCATGCGCTGACTTCGTCATTGGCAACGCGGGCTTGCTGCCAGTCGTGGTAGGACTGGCTGGTGTCCTTGACCTTCCATTCCTTGCGGCCATTGCTGCTCCGGCCATAAACCACAGTAGCAGCTGCGGAAGGGCTGCTAAATGCAGTTGGCTGGCAAAAGATAAATCGTCCCGACCCGTTTGGCCTCAAGTTGCCATGCTCAATCAGGGATTTTTTCAGGCTAGAATAACCGCCCGGCATTCCGCCTGTATCGGGCATCGCTTCTGAGCCCTCGAGAACAATGAATTCGCCGTCCTCTTCAACTGCGAATGCTGCCAAGCCGGATTTGTGCCGAATCTCAAAAGTGACTTCGCCGGTTGTTCGTTGCCCAACCGGATCGGACGCCTGAGCAACAGCCCGAGGCTGTGGCTTTAAGAGTTCCAGTCCGACTACCGGGAGGATGATCTTCAAGTTGGCCAGGAACTGCTCCATATTTGCTTGGTCCGCCTCCGGCAGGCGACGCCGATTGCCAGCAGGCGCGGTGCCATTGTCGAGGGTAACGCGATTTGCTGCATGGGCCAGCTCGATCAACCGGGCCTCCAGATATTCGACATGGCCTTTCGACAGGTCATCGTCACTGGTGGTGACAGCAATCGCCGACTCCCAGAAATCACGCTGCTGAGCGCTCTGCTTGATGCGCTCGCGCACGCTGTTGGCCGAACCGATATAAGCACGGATACCACCGACCGCGTCGGCATCGGGGCCTGCAAGAATGTAGATCCCAGTGCGATCAAGCTCGCCCCGCGCCGTGAGCGCCGCGAAAGTGCTGGCTGTGGCGACGAAGGTTAGTCCAGTCCAGCCGTGGATCGTGGCCTTGCGAAGCCCGTTGGGCGTACCATCGACGAGGAACAGCTGGATAGTGCGGCCAAATGCTTCGGAGCTCATATCTTCGGCTCCCTGCGAATAAGGAACGGCTTACCGCTAGTTGCCAGTTCGCCGACCTCGGGAAGGCCTTCGGGCTTAATGACATCAAAGCCGTCAATTGTCGGAGCAGGCGAATCGTATTGAACAGCTTTCGCGTATTCAAAGTCTGTCCGCCGGATAATCAGCCAAGCGATGCCGATGAACATAACTGCCAAGACAGCGAGAGTATGGAAGCCAGTTGAGGTAATCCATGCAAAGCAGTCAGCAAACCCCGCTTTGAGCCATGGGTTTGCCTTGTCGACCGCCGCGAATATCACTGCCACCCAAAAGGCAACAAAGCTGTACCCTAGGCGTTCATTTACCCCCGAAACCGACCATGCCAAACCATCCTTCCCGACATATGCTGTCTTGTGGAGACGACCCTCGAACTCGTCCTCCAGCATATCGATGTGGTGCTCCCAGTTCTCCTGCCAGAACTTTGATCCCTTTGCCGACAAGACACCGGCCACTGAAGTCAACAAACCCAAAGCCGCAAAAGCTAAAGGGATAACGGGTGAAATCTCAAGCTCTTTAGCCTTCCATACAAAGCTGATCGCAGCAAAGACAGCAGCCTGAAGGACCCAGAAGTAAGTTGCCCTTTTCCAGTAGAGCTCGATTTCGAATTTGCGGATCTCATGGGCCCTGTTCAGCGCTGCTTCGCGTTGGGCCCGGATCAGATCGTGCTCGCCAGTGTTACCGGTCTCAGTGTCTTGGACACCGATTTTTTGCGGAACCAGCCCTGTAACTAGCGAGTAATTCTTATGGAATTTCGTCACGCTTCAGCCTCATCAGTCTCGGCCAGTTCCGCTTCCATCGCTTTGATGTCCGCTAGGGCAGCTCGGAGGTGACCCAAAATGGCAGAAGCGATTTCTTCCGGTTCGATCAGCCCTTTTTCGACCTCCTCGTCGTCGTCGCGTAGCCAAGAAATGTCGAGATTGTCGTTGCGCTTGGCGATTTCCTCGCGCGTGAACTTCCGGAAGCGCCCGGTCTCACCCTGGTCTTTGCGCTCGGCTCCGCCCATTGGATCATCGCCAAAGGCTCTGACGAAGTCCGCAAAGTCTTCGGCCATCAACGTACGTGTCTTGCCGAAGCTCGGCATCTGCGCGCGCAGATCATAGAACCAGACTTCCCTTGTCGCGTTTTCAGCGGTCTCGGAAATCTTCGTGAAGAACATGACATTTGTCTTCACACCCTGGGCATAGAAAATGCCGGTGGGCAGACGAAGAATCGTATGCAGGTTGCACTGCTTCATGAGCCAGGCGCGCAGCTCACGGCCCATGTTGTCTTCGAACAGCACGTTGTCCGGTACGACCACTGCCGCGCGTCCACCATCTTCAAGCGCGCGAACGATGTGCTCCATGAACGGCAGCGGACCCTTGGCCGCTCCCGCCGTAATCGAAAAGTCGCTGCGTGTTACTCTCTCCGGGAACTTGTTGAACGGCGGGTTCGTCAGGATGAGATTCGCTTTGCCGAGGTCTTCGCCTTCATTCGTTAGCGCATCGGCCAGGTCGATGGGCTGCTCGATCCCGTGCAACAGTAGGTTCATCGTGTTGAGCCTGTGGGTGCCGGTGATAAGCTCTGCTCCCTTGTAAGCATTGTTGCGCTGGAAGAAGGCAGCGTTTGACGTCAGCTCCATCAGATCGTCGGTCTGACGACAGATTTCGCGATGGGCGGCGATCAGGAATCCGCCCGTACCCGCAGCGGGATCCTGGATCGTTTCGCCTGGCTTAGGCTGGACCAGCTTGATGATCGTTTCAATCAACGGCCTGGGCGTGAAATACTGGCCTGCTTTCGATTTGCGTTCCGAGGTCGTGCGCTCAAGCAGGCCCTCGTAGAGGTCGCCGAGGCCGTCTTCTTCGGCTTCATACCAATTGACCGCATCGATAGCTGTGATCAACGAGGTTAGGGCAGTCGCTTTGGTCAGAGACGTCTTAGCGTCGGTGAAGACCTGATTGACCAGCTCGAATTTCACTTTCGAGCGATCGCCAAGGGCAACCAGCAATTCGCGATAATAGATAAGCCGGGACTCGCCTTCCTTCTTAGTCAGCGCACTCCAGCGATATTCGGCGGGAATTCGCTCTTCCAACAGCTTGCCGTCTCGCTTCACCTCGGAAAGCATTTTGAGGAGCAGAAGATAGGTCAGCTCCGTCACATATTCATAATAGCTGACGCCCCCGCCTTGCAGGCTTTTGCTGGCATTCCAAAGCTTTTGAACGGTTTCCCGTGCCCTTGGTCCGTTCATCACCCGGCCTCTTTCCAGATTTGTTCTTTGATGTCGCGCACGACCTGTTCGAGCTTGCCATTAAAGACCCGGTCGATCCGTGACCAGCCGCCCTGTGCGGCAAATGGTTCGGCATCGAACGCAGCGCGATCGACGATGATTTCAAGTTCGAGCTGTGATCCGATCCGATTGATCCACTTGCGCTGAACCTCAGTCCAATCGCGTTGCTGGAGAATGATATGCACTGCTTGTCGAACCCTATCGCCATAAGGCACGAGCGGATCGCCGATGGCCGCCTGACGGATAAAGCCGATGATAGACGCTGCAATCTCTTCATTCTTCGCGTCTGCCCAGGCCCGGCGAACTTTCGTGTCAGTGAAGCCGGCCGCATCCAGTTCGAGGCGCAGATTGCGAAGCTCCGCGCGGGTCAGCTCATGCGGTCGCTGGACTACCAATTTCAGCGCCGCGATCTTGTTTACATTTTCGCGAACGAACCGCGTGAAAGCATCAAGGAAATCTTCGGGTTTCTCGGCGGTGCCGTAACCGCGCGTGACGCTAACGACCTCATCAACATGCTCTGATATCGGAACATATCGAGGCGTTCCATCGTCGTTGGCCCAATCGAGAATTGCGCCAAGGTTGGGACGATCAGCGGCCCAAGCTGCCAGATCGATCACTTCCCCATTAATGAAACGATCCAGGCAACTTTCGGGAGTCTCTCCGGCTTCCTTCTCAAAATTTGCCCGCGCTTCCGGGGTGAGTCTCTTCAGTCTTCGGCGCAAACGAACGATGATTTGCTCACGAACGCGTTCCTTGTGAACGGCATCGTCTCGGCCAACCAGCTCTTCGAAGAGCTTGGTCAAAGTGAGTTTGGGGTCAGCCGCAACCGGCTTCATGTCCGTCAGGTCGGCCAGATGAGGATAAAGATCGACCGCATCGAATATGCGGAAATTCTTTTTACCAATCTCAGGGCAGAGGCGCGTCGCACGCCCAAGCATTTGCTCATAAAGGATACGGCTGTTTACGCGCCGCATGAAGACGAGATTGGTAATCTTCGGGATATCGATCCCGGTGGTCAGAAGATCGACGGTCACCGCGACCTTGGGAAGGGGATCATTGCGAAACGAGAGGATCAGACGATCTATTTTGTCCACGTCACCCGTGAGACGCTGGACCGTTTCATCTTTCATAGGACCGTACGCATTGCGAAAGGCGTCGCGCAGCTCTTTCACGAGGATATCTGCATGTGCTTTCGACACCGCATAGATTAGGGTTTTATCTGGGTCAGACGGATCGATGTACTTCACGAGCTCTTCGGCAACGGCCTTGTTGAAAGGCACGGTCACAACGCTCTTGTTGAATTGCTCGACCTCGAAATCCACTTCATCCGGCAGAGTGACTGTTTCAATCGCGCCGCTGGTCGGGTGAATGAAATCGACCGTATCCTCCCGCGCGAAGTGGATGCCTTCCTGGGATAGCTTGGTCGCAATCCGAATGGGCGGTTCATGGTCGTTTAGGAAACCGTCTACCACTGCTTCCCGATAGGAATATGTGAAGATGGGTTGGCCGAAGATTTCCGTTGTGTGCAAAGCGGGAGTAGCAGTCAGACCAATCTTGACGGCATCGAAGTGTTCCAGCACGCGGCGATACTTCGACACGTAGTCGTTCTGGTCGCGGAAGCTTAGATCGCTGTCCGACATCTCCCGATCAAGCAGATAACCTCGATGACATTCGTCGACGACCAGCAAGTCGTACTGGTCGATTGGAGGTTCTTCAGCGGCGTTCTCTGCGTAGAGAACCCGACGGACCAGACCCTGAATGGTGCAAATGTGGATGCGAGTGTCTTCGTCCGGCTTAACGTCTTCCAGGCCCCTAAGGCCGAAAATGTCGGCAAAGGCCTTTCCGCTGACAACTTTCGTTGTCGTGAACTCATTTTTGGTTTGTCGGCCCAGAGCGCTGCGATCCACAACGAAGCATACGCGGCGAAAGCGTTTCGCTGATATCAGCCTGTAAAGCATTGCGATTGCCAGCTTGGTTTTGCCTGTGCCGGTGGCCATGGCCACAAGCATTTCTCGCCTGTTCTCTGCTAGCCCGCGCTCCACGGCTTCGATGGCCGCTTTTTGATAATGGCGCAGGACGAACCCGAAATCGAATGGCTGAGCCGCCAACTCACGTTCGGCGGCAGCTTTATCGACCGCCAGCCTTTCCAAGATACCATTCGGAGAAGGCCACCTCGCCAACACTTCTGCGGGATTGTTGGGATCGCGCAAATCGCGTCGCCAAATCCCCGAAAGGGCCTCCACTTGCTTCAGATATGGTCGACCATTGGTCGAGAAGGCCAGCGGGGCCTTGTATTCCAGCCAGGGACCGCCATCGGCGAACTCCGATTCCTGCATGTCGATATCTGACGCGTAGCGCTCTGCTTGTCTCAGAACCGCCATCACGTTTCGATTCTTGCGCTTGGCCTCAATCGTTCCGACAAGCGTAAATCCGCAGAACAGCGCATAATCGGCAGGTCCCGTCATGGTCGGCCATTCGGCGATGGCGCGGTTGCGCCCCTTCAATGGCCGGGCACCTTTCGAATGCCGTAGCTCAGCGCTGTTCGCTTCCCAACCGGCATCGCGAAGCTGCTGATCGATCAACAACCTTGTGTCCGCCTCATCAAGGTCGATCAGATCGGCTGCATCTTGCGCATTCGCCGCCAAGATCTCAGGATCGGGCGCTTCTTCCGACCTGGCAAAATGTACGGCAGCATCAAGCTGCTCTTGCAGGCCTTGCCTGGCCAAATCAGCCTCTTCAGCGAGTTGCTCCCAAACAGCTCGCTCACGCTTGGAATCTTCGGCAATCTCCGCAGCTGTTCGCAGATCCCGTTCAGCTCTCTCAGCCTGGGTGCGAAGCCGTTCCGTTTCCGTCTGCGAAGTTTCTAGTTCGCGACGGAGTGCTTCAATCTCGTTCAATAGATCTGCCGAACTGTCAGTAGGCGGTTGAGGCGGTGTAAACGGGCCAAACTTCTGGTTTGGATCATAGAATGTCCGAACAAACCAGATTGAAAGTTGGCGCGCGATCTTAAGTCCGGCCAAGGCCGATTGATGATCACCTCTGACGTCGTGAACTGCCTGATTGCCGCTCAGGCGCAGCGTATGGAACAGGTCAGACACTTCTCGTGGAATGCCGCACTCCAGCTTCAAACGCCGCAGGATATCCACCTGGGCATCCTGAGCAGAGACATCGATCCCGAAGTGAGCAGCGGAAAGCTGAGCCAGAAGTTCGGCAAACTGACGGAGTTTGATTTGGGCGGTATTCGGATCTTCTGTGAAATAGCCTTCGCTCAGAGCCCCAAGCTTGAAAAGCAGTGGCTCCCTTTTCTCCAGAAAATCAAAATTTGAAGCCTCACCCGCCATTTAGTAAGATTAGCTGCTATTCCATTGTTGCGCCAGCCGATTTGCTTCAATCCGTACTGGTCCACCAACTTGGTGCGTCGATTAAGCGCCAGGTCTTGTAAGTTCCAGCAGCAGGAATCCGAGAACAGGCCTCCTTCAGCTCTCCAGTTCGAAGATCATAAATGTCAGCATAGACCTTTGGGTTGCCGAAATAGGGTGCCGGGCCATTGAGTTCACCGACATCGACGACTCGCGCACAAGTGTTTCCCCAGGTGATCCTGCGCAACCAGAAGCCAGCTCTCGTACCGTTGGCGACGTACATCTCGAAAACGTTCTTGTCTGAAAAGTCAGGCATGCAGGTATTCTGAGGGTCACGAACGGGGCATTGAACCTACCGTAGAACCGATTTGTTGGGTAACATCAATGGGAAAACTCCAAAATTCGAGTCCGGCATTAGACCCGTGAGACCCAAGGAGGGTATTGCGCTACGCGCAAAGGAATCAATGGAGTTTCAAGCGTGGTCGGATAATGCGATTAACGCGACCAATTACTAGAAGTGCCAGACCTTTTGTC
This sequence comes from uncultured Porphyrobacter sp., assembly GCA_964500135.1. Lineage (GTDB taxonomy): Bacteria > Pseudomonadota > Alphaproteobacteria > Sphingomonadales > Sphingomonadaceae > Erythrobacter. The sequence continues at coordinate 1,319 of CAZCNF010000010.1, read as the reverse complement.
CAGCCGTGAATAGCGAATAAATGCATGCGGTAAAGGGAAGTGTAGACAAGCCGGGCCAGACGCCCTTCGACGGCCATTTTCCCACCCACCAGATTGCCCATGAGGCTGCCGATTGTGGAAAATCGGCTGAGTGAGACCAGCGATCCGTGGTCGCGATACGAAAACGCCTTAAGCGGCTTGCCTTGCATTGTTTTGAGCAGATTGTGGTAGACGGTTGAAGCCATTTGATGGGCGGCCTGGGCTCGGGGCGGGACCGGGCGATCGCGTCCGGGCTGTGCGCAAGAAGAGCAGTCGCCCAGTGCGAAGATCCTCCCATCCCTTGTTGTCTGAAGAAACGGGTTCACCAATACTTGATTGTTGATGTTGGTCTCGAGGCCGAGTGTGGCGAGCATTGCCGGCGCTTTTACGCCGGCCGCCCATACGAGAATGTCTGCCTCGATTTGCCTTCCATTCGAGGTGTGGAACACGCGCGGTTCTGCTCTTGTTACCTTCATCTGTTCGATAACTTTCACACCGAGTGCTTCCAGTTCGTCTTTGGCTGCTTGCGCTAACCGTTCCGGCAGGGCGGGCAGGATACGCATGCCAGCTTCGAGAAGGGTCACTTCGAGCCTGCTCTCGTCGAACACCTCAAGTCCGTAATATCGGAGCGCGCCCGCCGCATTGAACAACTCCGCCGCCAGTTCGACCCCGGTGGCACCGCCGCCAACGATTGCGACTTTGACGCGTGCGTCTTCCTCGCAATTGGCCATCATGCTGCGCGAAACTCTCAAGCAATGATCGAGAAGACGGTTGCGAAAGCGATCTGCATCTTGCCGGCTGTCAAGGAACATGCAGTTCTGGGCGACGCCAGGCGTCGAGAAGTCGTTGGTGACCGAGCCGATCGCCAACACCAGATAGTCGTAGCGGATCACATGCCGGCCGATCAGTTGCACCCCGTTGTCATCCGTCAGCGGCGCAAGAATGATCTGCTGCTTTTCGTGATCAATACCTTCGAAACTACCGTTGAAATAGCGGTATCCCCAGCGGTGGCAGTGGCTGCGATAGCCGACTTCATCGAGATTTGCATCGAGCGAACCGGCTGCAACTTCGTGTAGCAGGGGTTTCCAGATGTGCGTGCGGTTCCTTTCCACAAGGATGATGTCGTGCCGCTTGCGCCCAAATTTCCGGCCCAGCCGCCGAACCAGCTCAAGGCCGCCCGCTCCGCCTCCTACAACTACGATCTGGGTCTTGCGGTCCATCTTGGGAATTTCCTGTCTTGGCTCAAGCCACGGCCATCAGGCTGGCGTTGCCGCCGGCCGCGGTAGTGTCGATCGACACTG
>CAZCNF010000009.1:0-76955 GCA_964500135.1 uncultured Porphyrobacter sp. | reverse complement strand
GGCTGGCTCTGCTATGAAGGGCGGCGATGCATTCGCCCTACCCTGCCCCGATTCCGGCGGAGATCCTGCTGCTCGCCTATCGCAGCGGCATCTTCCCGATGGCCGACCGGCGCGACGATCCCGAGATTTTCTGGGTCGAGCCGAAGCAGCGCGCGATCCTGCCGCTTGACGGGTTCCACCTGTCGGGCAGCCTGCGCAAGACGATCCGGCAGGACCGGTTCACAGTCACGGTCGATCGCGATTTCGAAGCGGTGATCGCAGCCTGTGCCGAGCCGCGCCCCGATCATCCGGAAACCTGGATCAGCGAGCGGATCATGGCCAGCTATCGCCAGCTGCATCGGCTCGGCCACGCCCATTCGGTGGAGTGCTGGGACGAAGAGGCCCTGGTCGGCGGGCTCTACGGCGTGAGTTTCGACCGGGTGTTCTGCGGCGAGAGCATGTTCAGCCGCCAGCGCGATGCCAGCAAGGTCGCGCTGACCTGGCTGGTGGCGCTGATGCGCAAAGCCGGCTTCCGCCTGCTCGACTGCCAGTTCATGACCGAGCATCTGCGTTCGATGGGCGCGGTCGAGATCGACCAGAAGCATTATCTCGAAGGGCTGGCGCGGGCGTCGGGCGCGGCGCCCCTTACCCTGCCGCAGGCCTATGACGAGCTGCTGCGCGAAGCCGGCGCCGCCGGTTCCTCGCCCGGGAAACTCATTGCGCAGTCCTTGACCCAGACGTCATAGACCGGGTGTTCGACCACGTTGAGGCTGGGCGAGTTCTTGAACAGCCAGCCGGAAAAGATCCGGCGGAAATCCTGCGAGCCGCGATCCTGCACCAGCACCTGCACGAAGGCGCCGGTTTCGCGCTGCATTTCCCAGGGCGCGGTGCGCTCGCACGCCTGCAGGCGAACGATGATGTCGCCGATGCGGCGCGATTCGCCGGGCTTCAGCTGCAGGTCCTGGCTCGAATTGTTGCGCTTGTTGAGCAGGCCCAGCGTCGCCACCCGCTCGGCCATGGGCGACCCGATCCCGGCGGCTTCGGCTGCCCCTGGCGGCGGCGCGTCGGCTGGAGTCGCAAGCTCTTCGGGCAGCGCCGTCTCGACCGGCTTGGGCGCGGGCGGTTCCTGGCCACAGGAAGCCAGCGCCAGCGCCGCAGCCGCGCAGGGACGCAGCCTGCGCATGGTCAGCCTTCCGGGCTCCACGCCTCGTAATCGCCCGTCGCCCGGGCCCGCTTGCCGCCGCGTTCAAGCGCCCCCTGCGGGCGATAGGCGGCCGCGGTGCCGGTGGCATTGGGCGTGTAGTCCGCTTCCCAGATCTTCGGTGGCGGCAGTCGGCTTTCCGGCACATCGTCGAACGCGCCATGCAGCCAGCCATGCCATTCGCTGGGCACGCGGCTCGCGTCATTGTTGCCGTTGTAGATCACCCAGCGGCGCTCGCGCTCGCCCGGCTTGGGGTTCGAGCGAAAATAGCGGTTGCCTTGGGCATCGGTGCCCACGTGCACGCCCTTGCGCGCGGTGAACAGCATGGTGCCGATGGTCGCGCCATCCCACCAGGTGAAGATCTTGCCGAGAATTCCCATGGCGGCGGCGATTAGCGGATAAGGCGGGCCGCGCCAAGCGCGAAGCACGCTCAGGGCAGCGTGTATTCCACCAGGTCGCCCGGCGCGATGCCGAGTTCGGCCGCTCTGCCGCCACGCAATTCGAGCACAGCGCTTGCCAAGCCCTCGGACCTGACCGATTCGAGCGAATAAGGCACGGTATTGGCAGCGATATTGAGGATCCGCCCGTCGGCGCCGACAAAGATGATGTCAAGCGAGAGCGGCGTGTTCTTCATCCAGAAGCTGCGCACATCGGGCACATCGGATGGAAACAGCATGCCTTCATCCTCGCCCAGTTCGGTGCGGAACATCAGCCCCTGGCGCTGCGCTTCTGACGTATCGGCCAGTTCGACCCGGAACCGGTGGCGGGTCTTGGCCGACTGGATGGCAAGGTCGATCACCTGCAAGCCCGAAACGGGATGGCGCGCCGACTGCGCTGCGCCGGCTGGCTCGCCGGCGGCGCCGCTCTGGGTGTCGGCAACCGGGGCCGGTGAGCACGCCAGCACCGCGCATGGGGCGAAGGCAACCAGCGCAACCAGCCACTGCGATCTCATGCTTCTCACTCCTCCGCCTGACCGGCCCAGGCTTCCGCCTCGTCGACACTGGCGGCCTCGACCAGCGCGCGCGCCGCTTCGAAGCCATGGCCCGCGCGGATCATCGCCGCAATCTGTTTGTCGCGCAGCTTCTGCCAGACCGCCCGGTCCTCGGGTCGAGACGCCTCGCGCAGAGGGGCGAAGGGGCCAAACCCGCGCTTGCGCGCCAGCGCCAGAGCGGCTCGCCTGCCGACCGCTTCCCCGGGCGATGCGTCGGCGCGCAGTTCCTCGTCGATCCCGGCCTGGCGCAGTGCCTGGTCGACCCGGCGCGCGCCATAGCCCTTGCGCAGCAAGCCCGCCGAGCGAGCCCGCGCAAAGGCGGCATCATCGACATAGCGCAGTTCCGCCATGCGCTTGACCAGCGCGGCAACGTCGAGCGTTTCCACACCTTCGGCGATCCCCCGTTCGCGGATCTTGCGCCGAAGATAGTCTTCGAGGCGGGCCCGGCTGGTGGCAAAACGGGCGAGATAGGATAGCGCGAGATCTTCCAGCGCCTGTCGATCAAGCGGTGCCGGTTTGCGGCGTTTGCGTGACATGGTGGATTGCTTTGCAACCATTTCGCCTTATTCGTGCCACACTCCTTATCAAATGGGAAAGCTGGAATGGGTGCGGACACAAGGAGTTTTCCGCATTGGGGACGATCGAAGCGCCGTCCGGCGCACCAAATAACGGGTATCGCTGAATAATATGACCGACGCCGCCATCCTGCCGACGCCGAACGACTGCCCCTTGCCGCGCCGGCGAGCGGACTTTGCGACGTTCAATGAAGCGATCGACTATGCTGCGCAGAGCGAAAAGGGGCTCAATTTTCACGATATGCGGGGCGAACTCGAACGCCCCTATCCCTATTCGCAGATGCGCGCCGATGCGCTGGAGATGGCGCGGCGCCTGATCGCGGCCGGAATCGGCAAGCAGGACCGGGTTGCGCTGATCGCCGAAACCGGGCCCGATTTCGCGGCGCTGTTCTGCGCCTGCGTCTATGCCGGCGCCTGGCCGGTACCGCTGCCACTGCCGACCACCTTTGGCGGCAAGGAAAGCTACATCGACCAGCTGACCGTGCAACTGATGAGTTCGGACCCCAAGATCCTGCTCTATCCCGAAGAAATCGCCGAAATGGCCAGCGCGGCCGCCGCACGGCAAGGCTGCGCCAGCGAATCCTGGCAGGACTTCGGTCGGCGCGAAGCGCTCCAATGCGAGCTGCCCGACGCCGATCCGGAAGACATCTGCTATCTGCAGTATTCGAGCGGATCGACCCGTTTCCCGACCGGGGTGGCGGTGACCCACCGCGCGCTGCTGCACAACCTTTATGGCCATGCCGAAACGATGGACCTGGGCCAGGGCGACCGCGTGGTCAGCTGGCTGCCGTGGTATCATGACATGGGGCTGGTTGGCTGCTTCCTGTCGCTGATCGCCAATCAGGTCAGCTGCGACTACCTCAAGCCCGACCATTTCGCCCGCCGCCCGCTGGCCTGGCTCGACCTGATCAGCCGCAACCCGGGCAATACGCTGTCCTATTCGCCCACCTTCGGTTACGACATCTGTGCCCGGCGCATTTCCAGCCAGAGCCATGTGGCCGAACGCTTCGACCTGTCGCGCTGGCGCGTGGCCGGCAACGGGGCCGACATGATCCGCCCCGACGTGATGCAGAACTTCGTCAATGCCTTTGCCGAGGCAGGCTTCAAGGCCAGCGCTTTCACGCCCAGCTATGGTCTCGCCGAAGCCGTGCTGGCGGTCACCGTGATGCCGCCGGGCGAAGGTATCCGGGTGGAACTGGTCGAGGAGGAGCGGCTGTCGGGCTCCGGGCGCGACCTGTCGCGGCCTGCGCGCTATCGCGCGATTGTCAATTGCGGCAAGCCGCTGCCCGACATGGAGGTCGAGATTCGCGGCGAAGACGGCCAGGCCAAGGGCGACCGCCAGATCGGGAAGGTATGGTGCCGCGGGCCCAGCGTGATGCATTCCTACTTCCGCAACCAGGAAGCGACCGACGAATGCCTGGTCGACGGCTGGCTCGACACCGGTGACATGGGCTATGTCGCCAAAGGTTATCTGTTCATCGTGGGCCGCGCGAAGGACATGATCATCATCAACGGCAAGAACCACTGGCCGCAGGATATCGAATGGGCAGTGGAGCAGTTGCCGGGCTTCAACCACGGCGACATCGCAGCCTTCTCGATCGAGATGGAGAACGGCGAGGAAGCCCCTGCGGTGCTCGTCCATTGCCGCGTCTCCGACCCTGCCGAACGGGTCCGGCTGCGCAACGAGATCGCCGACAAGGTGCGTTCGGTCACCGGCATGAGCTGCATCGTGGAACTGGTGCCGCCGCGCACGCTGCCGCGGACAAGTTCGGGCAAGCTGAGCCGGGCCAAGGCCAAGAAGCTGTATCTGTCGGGCGAGATCGAACCGATCCAGCTGGCTGCCTGAGGCTAGTCAGGATCGTCCCAGCGCGCCTGCACAGGGCCAGTGCCGCGTGACGGCATCGCGCGCGCCTTGACGCCCATTCCGGCCAGCAGGTCGGCAGCTGCCTGCGCTTCGGCCGCAGGGCCTTCGACAAGGACCGGCGCATCGCGCCGCCGCGCCGCCCAGGCCGCCAGATCGAGGGCGATCTGGCCGGCCGCATCCGGCTGGCCGTTGGCGAATGTGATCGAAGGCAGAGGCCCAAGTGGCGGCGTGAGTTCGATCTGCCACCCTGGCCTTGTGTCGAGTATCCGCTGTTCAAGCGCGCGATAGGTCACAAGGGAAGCACCCTCCAGCGGCTGGGCCCGCACCACCGCGCGGCGCCGCTCGCGGTCGACCGTGACGTCGGTTTCGGCCACACCCGCCACCAGCGCCAGTTCCGCTGCAAGCTCCGAGGCGCGGCGCGAGGCTGCCTCTTCCTGCGCCCGGCTTGCCGAGAGTTCGGCCTGCTGAGCCGCCGTTGCGCTGGTTCCGACCTGATACTGGTTGATGGTCAGTGCGATCGGGCGGCCGAGTTGCCGGGTCAGCACCCGCTCGCCCTTCTGTTCGGCATCGGGCACAATCCGCGGGGTCAGCACGGTGGCCTCGACCTCGATCGGATCGGCTTCGAAATTGATGTCGAGCTGGCTCAGGCGCGAAGGGGCATCGAAACTGTCGAGAATATCCCCACGGATCTGGCGCTGGGCATTGGTTTCCCACGCGATCTGCTGGAGCGAAATGGCCAGGGGCACGGCCAGCGCGAGCATCACGCCGGCGATCGCGCCATTCTGGAGCAGCGTATTGCGCTCGCTCAGGCTGGTGCGGAAACCGTAAAGCCGCGCCATCGCCCACGATGTCAGGGCAATGGTTACCAGATTGGTGACAAACAGGAGCAAGGCGCCCGAGAACACCGTCCAGTTCAGCGTGGCAAGCCCGAAGCCGACCACTGCAAGCGGGGGCATCAATGCCGTCGCGATCGCCACGCCCACGATCGTGCCTTCGCGCCCGCGGATCGTGGCATAGGCCCCTGCCAGGGCCGAGAACAGGGCGATCAGCAGGTCGAACAGGTTCGGCCGCGTGCGGGCGGCGATTTCGGGTGTCACGGTCTGGATCGGTGAAAGGAACACCAGCACAGCGCACAGGAGGATGGCGATAAGACTGCCCCAGGCCAGTGTCCGGGCGGATTGCTTGAGCCAGTGATAGTCGCCGATGGCCAGGGCAAATCCCAGGCCCATGATCGGGCCCATCAGCGGCGAAAGCAGCATCGCCCCGATCACCACGGCCGGTGAGGAGAGCAACAGGCCGAGGATCGCGATCCCGCCAGCCATCGCGGTCATGAACAGATAACGCTCGGTCAGCCCGCTGTCTTCCTTGCGGCGCGCAATCACGTCACCCTGCTCGACCGTCTGGATGACATCTATCCGCCACCACCGCCGCAGGCTGGCCAGGATCCGCATGAAGTTTCCGCCCGATTGGCCGATGCTGTTGCGTTCGCCGGCTGGGCCGCTCTCGAGTTGCTCGGGCAAGTTCACTCCGTCGCGATGATGATTGCCTGCAAACGACTAGCGGATTGGTTCGGCGAACGAAAGCATGGACGCCCGCGTGCGATTGCGGCACACTTCTTGAAGTTCGTGTCTTAGGACACTAATACAGTTTCGAGAGGCGGATGTCCGCCACGCGAGGGAGCTTGAGCACCGATCATGAGCACGCAGGAGACGAAAACCGCCACCGGCATCGATTTCGAGCTGTCGCCGCCCGATCCGGTCCCCACCGTCGCCCCTGAAAAGGCAGCCGGGCTGGTGCCGGTGACCGACGAGAAGCGCTCGAAGCTGGACGAGAAGGTCGATGCCTTCGTTGCCGATCTTGTTGCCGAGGACGCCAATTCGCCCGCTTTCGGCGAGAAGGTCGACCAGATCACGCGCATGGGCCAGGAGCAGATCCGTGCGGCCGCAGCGATGTCGAACCGCTTTCTCGACCGGCCAGTGCGGGCGATGGACAGCGACAACAGCGTGGGCGCCGATCTGGCCGAACTGCGCCGTACGGTGGAAGACCTCGATCCCGGTCGCAAGGGCAAGATGACGGGGCGCAAGCTGTTCGGGATCATTCCCTTCGGCGGCAAGCTGCAGCGCTATTTCGACAGCTACACCAGCGCGCAGGGGCACATCCAGGCGATCCTCGACCGGCTCGCCTCGGGCAAGCGCGAGCTTTACGAAGACAATGCCGCGATCGATGTCGAACGGCAGAAATTGTGGGCTGCGATGGGCGAACTGGAGCAGATGATCCATATCGCCAAGACGCTTGACCAGCGGCTGGAAGAGAAGGCCGAAGAGCTGGAGAGTTCCGATCCGGCCAAGGCCAAGGCGCTGCGCGAAAGCGCGCTGTTCTATGTCCGCCAGCGCACGCAGGACCTGCTGACGCAGATGGCGGTAAGCGTGCAGGGCTATCTCGCGCTTGACCTGGTGAAGAAGAACAACGTCGAACTGGTCAAGGGCGTCGACCGCGCCAGCACCACCACGGTGGGAGCGCTGCGCACTGCGGTGACTGTGGCCCAGGCGATGACGAACCAGCGGCTGGTGCTGCAGCAGATCACCTCGCTCAACCAGACAACCGCCGGGATCATCGATTCCACCAGCACCATGCTGCGCGAGCAGACCGGCAAGATCCACGAGCAGGCGGCTTCGTCCACCATTCCGCTGGAAACGCTGCAGCGCGCGTTCCAGAACATCTATGACACGATGGACGAAGTCGACGAGTTCAAGGTCAAGGCGCTGGCCAGCATGAAGCAGACGGTGGAGACCCTGTCGCAGGAGGTCGAGAAGTCGAAGGGCTACATCGCGCGGGCCGAAGGGCAGGCGCAGGCGCAGAAGAAGGCACTGGAACCCTCGCTGCTGGCGCTTGAGGGCTGATGGTGGATTCGACCCCCCATTCCGACCAGATTCTGAGCGCGGCCAGCCGCTCGCTGCGGGTGCAGCGCGACGGTGGCACGCATCGGCCGGCGGACTCGATCGGGCGTGGCTCGGCGCAACTCAAGGCCAACGCGCTGGTCCGGCGTGTGCGCAACATGGCGATTGCGGTGGTCGGGATCATTGCGGCCGCGATGGTCGCCGGGTTGATCCTTGACGGGATTGGCTTCTGGGGCGTGGTCCTCACCTTTGCTGCGGTTGTCGCCGCTGTGGGCGGCTTCTCGCTGTTCCCCAAGGTAAAGGTGCCCAAGCGTGCGGATCTCAAGAAGGGCGATGCCAAGGCGATGGTGGCGCGCACCGAACTGTGGCTCGAGGCGCAGCGCCCGGCCCTGCCCGCACCGGCGGTGCAGATCGTCGACCAACTGGGCGTGCAACTCGACGCGCTCGGGCTTCAGCTGGCCAGCATCGACCCGAACGATCCGGCAGTGAACGAAGTGCGCGAACTGGTGGGCGAATACATTCCCGAGACAATCGAGAACTACCGCAAGATCCCGCCCCACCTGCGGCGCGAGGAGCATGCGGGCAAGACCGCCGACGAGCGCCTGACCGAAAGCCTCGGCAAGCTCAGCGGCGAGATCGACCGGGTCACACGGCGCCTCGCCGAAGGTGCACTGGATGACCTGGCGATCAAGTCGCGCTATCTCGATTACCGCTTCGGCGGTGCCGAGGCGCTGGAGGACCAGAGCCGGTGAGAGTTGCCCTGCCACATGACCTAGGTCGCGATGAAGTGCGCCGCAGACTGAAGGAACGCAGCCACGAAATCGCCGGCTATCTTCCCGGCGGGATGGCCAATGTGGAGACAGACTGGGTTGGCGATGATCGGCTGGCGATGCAGGTATCGACCATGGGCCAGACCATCACCGGCCATATCGATGTGCTCGACGACCAGGTCGTGTTCGAAATCCGGCTGCCCGGCATGCTGTCCTTCGTCGAACCGATGATCGAGAAGGCGATCCGCAAGGATGCGGCCAAGATGCTCGAAGGACCTAGGTAACGCCCAGTCGCGCGAGCAAGGTTACGCGGGCGCGGATCACGCTTCGCGCTCTCCCTGCAACTGGCCGATCTGCTGAGCGGCCGCTCGGCTGGTGACCAGAACCTCGTCGCCATCGACCACGACGCAGACATCGGCAAGACCGACCACCGAGATACGTGGCCCGTCACTCATCGTCAGAACACCGGTGCAATCGATCAGCTGGGCGGGTCCGACCACCCGGTTGCCCGCTGCATCGCCGGGGAGCGCGTCGGCGAGGCTCGCCCAATTGCCGATGTCCGACCAGCCCATGGCCACCGGCACCATCGCTGCACGGCGTGTGTGCTCCAACACGGCATAGTCGATCGATTCTGCCGTGATCGAAATGAGCGGTGCTGCGGCAGGGTGAAACTGTCGGCCCTCGATGCGCCCCTGGGCGACAGCCTCGATCACCGCGCTGGCCATGTCCGGCCGGTGTAGTGCCAGTTCCTCAAGCAATGTACCGGCGCGAAACGCGAAGATCCCGCCGTTCCAGAAATAGCCACCTTCGGCTAGGAACCGTTCCGCCACAGCGCGGGACGGCTTCTCGACAAAGCGCGCGGCTGCGAACCCGCCAAGCACCGTCTCTCCCCGTTTGATGTAGCCATAGCCCGTCTCGGCCCGGTCCGGCGCAATCGCCAGCGACACCAGCCACCCTTCCCGTGCCAGCTGCGCTGCCGCTCTCGCCGCCGCCTGGAAGGCGTGAATGTCGGCGATGTGATGGTCGCTCGGGCACACCAGCATCACGGCATCAGGGTGCAACCTTGCCGCCGCCAGCGCCACGGCGGGCGCAGTGTTGCGAGCGGCCGGCTCGACGATCAGCGCACCCGGGCCCAGGTGCCCCGCCTGCGCTTCGATCAAGGCGACATGATCGGCCCCGCCGACGACCAAAGGATCGGCGAAGACCGAGCGATCGGCGCAGCGCGCCAGCGCCTGCTGGAACAGGGTCTGATCGCCCAGCAGCGGCAGAAAGGGCTTGGGCCGGCCCTGGCGGCTGCGCGGCCACAGGCGCGAGCCCCCGCCGCCGCACAGGATGACGGGATGGATCAACTCGCCTGGGGGGGATTGCGACATGCGCTGGCTTTATCAAGCCGCCAAGGGGCGGGCTATAGGCAAGCGTCAGTCTGCTCGGCGGAAACGCTGCTCCCAGCCATACTCCGCCTCGATCGGCTGCCCGCGCGCGTTGCGAGCCGGTTCGAAACGGAACCGCGCCATGGCCAGATCGCAGGTGCGTGCATCGGTGTCCGGCAGCCCGCTCGATCGGAACACCCGGCAGCGCCTGGGCAAGCCATCGGTTCCGACCAGCAGGGCAATCCGGACCGACGTGCCGAAGCGGACTTCGCGCCCGCCCTCGGGCACCGGATAGTCGCGCGCGGAATTGATCGTGCCGGCAATCTTGACCGGGCCGGTCGCGGCGCCCGAGCCCTGCCCGCTGCCCTCGCCGCCGCTGCCGGTGCCGTGCCCCGCCCCGCTCGCGCCGGTGCCCTCGCCACTGTCACGCGCCCCCGAGTTCGCCGCGGACCCGGTCGATGCAGCCTGAGGCAAAGCCTGATCCGGTTTGGGTGTGATCCGCGGCGTGGGGGCTGTGACCGGCTTCGGAACGGCCTCCTCCCCTGCAGCGCCCGCTGCCCCTTCATCGGGTTCGGCCGGCAGATCCTCGAGCGGGGTCGTGACGGTCACCGTGAAGGCCTCGACCACGCTGCGCTCGATGGTGTCGGTCACCTGCGGGGCAAAGACGCGGGTGAGGCCATAGAGCGCGGCTAGATGGGCCAGCACCAGCAGCGCGATCACGCCGGGGCGAAGCCGCTGGCGCCGGGCGGAAAAGCGCTGTTCGGACTGATCCATGATCCCAGCCTAGCCTGCGATCGGGCCAAAGAAAACGGCGGAACCCATGGGGCCCCGCCGTTCATTTTCATGTCGCTTCGGATCAGAGATCAGAAGTCGTAGCTCACGCCTACCTGGATCTTCCACAGCGAGGAGGACGACTGCACCACCGGATCGCGGAAGCTGATGGTGCCCACATTGCCGCCGGTGCCGGCTGTGTATTGTGCAGTAATCGGCGTGTAGATGTAACGGCCAGTGCCTGACTGAATATCCGCACGGACCAAACCTTCAGTGCCCGAATAGCGCTTGAACACATTCGAGCCGCTGTCGACCAGATTGAGGAAGTTATCGAAATCGACGAACAACCGCAGCTTGTCGTCCTTCAGCCCGAACGCCTTCATCGGCCCCGGAATTTCCTGGCTGAACCGCAGGTCGAGATCGTAGAACCAAGGGTTGCGGCAACTGTTGCGCGGTACGGTCTGACCGCGATACTTGTTGAGGCAAGGCGTTTCCGAAATGAAGTTATCGAGAGCGGCTGCGAAATCGGCATTCGCGATCACCACATTCGGATCGTTGAGGCCGGTCGGCACGTAGATCAGCGAGTTAAAGTCGCCACTCGCACTGTCGTTCAGCACCTCAGACGGCGCATTGTCCCACACCGCCGAGAACGGGCGACCAGAACGAGCCACAAAGATGAACCCAAAGCTGGTGTCGTAATCGCCAAAGAACTGCTCACGGACGTTGAGGCCAAGTGTGAGATTGTGGCGGGATTCATACTCGCTAGTGGCAATGTCCACTGCTTGGCGATCGAATGCACCCACGTCGTCGTAGCTCGACGTTGCGGTGGTCCGGCTGTTTTGACGGTTGTTGTCGGAGTCGGTGAAAGCATAGCCAAGGTTGAAGTTGATCCGGCCACCTTCGGTAAATATCCCGTTGCGCCAAGTCTTCGAGAGGATTGCCGAGGCGATCTTGCTCTCGTAGCTCTTGCCATTGGTCAGCTGGATTTCGTCGTCCCGGCTGGTGCCGAAGCAGGCTGCGGTGACGCCGGTATAAACGGGCGGACTGCCGCCCTGGTTCTGCAGCACAGCATCGCAACCGGCCCGGGTCGGGTCGATCGAGCGATAGATGGGGGCACCATCAACCGTGAAGCCGTTCAGACCGAGCGCCGGATTCACGACCTGAGCAAGGTCGACGAAGTTGATCGGATTCTCGAACTTCGACCAGATGAAGTCGAGGTTGAGATTCCAGTCACTGAAAAATCCGGTCTCAGTACCGAAAGTGGTCGAAAGGCCGATATTGGCGCGCCACACGGTCGGCATGTCAAAGTTTGGATCGGTCGACTGTGTATCGGCAAGGCCGCGCGCCGACTGGGTCGCCGCGTTGGTAGTAACACAGCCTGGAATACCAGTGAAGTTGCCCGACGCGTCGACCACGTCCGCCCGCGCACCGCTAGTCGGGAAGCACGCAATCGTTCCGCTTGAAGTGCTGGCGGTAACGCCTGTCTGACCGAACCCAGTCACAAAGCCGTTGTTCGAGAAGGCGTTGGAGAAGTACACCGCCGGATCACCTCCGGTGAAGCGGCCGATCCCGGCTTTGACCTGGGTATTCGAGAGAAAGCCCTCGTTGTAGAGGTTGTAGGTCAGGCCAAAGCGTGGCAGCAAAACTGGATCAATCTTGCCGAAGCCAATCGAGTTGGTGAAGCCATATCGGTCGAAGAAATTCGGGTTGGCTGCCGGCGCATCACCAGACAACCATTCGAGCCGAACGCCGCCAACCACATCAAGCTGGTCCGTAACCGACCATTCGTCCTGGGCATAGACCGACCAAGTCCTGCGTTTCCAGCGTGCGGCAGCGTCATTGATGTCACCGCTCGCCGTGAAGTTGCCATAAGCACCTGCGGACTGTCCGGCCACGATCTGATCCGCGCTTGGGTTGGTGTTACTGCCACCCGACAGGATACCGGCTGCGAAATCAGCCAAGTTGTTGAACGTCAGCGTGCCGGTTGAGTTCTGCGCGAACAGGTTGAAAACCTTGAGTTCGTTCAGTTCGGCGCCAAACGTGAAGGTGTGGTTGCCCTGATTCAAACGGCCAAGCGCCTTGATCTGTGTGACCGTGGTCTTCAGATCGTTCGAAGTGCGCGAAAAGCCTGGGCCGGCAACGAGGGAGCCGTTCTCGCCGTCGTTGGTCACGCCAACGACAAAGCGCGGCATCGGATTGTCCGACTGCGCTTCGCCGCCACCGACCGGGCCTTGGACGTCTTGCACGATCGCCCGGCTGGCACGCAACTCAGTCGAGAAGCTATCCGACCAATCCGAATACAGGCGCACCGAGTAATAGTCGCTCTGGGTGCCCTCTTCCTCGAAGGCATTGAGGCCCGTGAAGATGTTCGAAGTTTCAGAGAAATCGTCGCTCTCGACATTGGTCTCTTCAAGCCGCTGATAGGTCGCTTCAAGTCGGTGATCTTCGCTGATGAGCGCGTCGATACGACCGAAGTAGCGCTTGTTCGTCTCGGTCAGGCTGGTCGGCAGCGGCCCGGCCTCGAAACCGTAGGTATCGCTCAAGATTTGAGAAAACTGCTCAAACTGCTCCGTGGTGAAAAAGTCGAGCTCGTTCGGATAACCTTCCCCCGCTGGGCCGAACTCGAAGCTGTCCGAAAGATCGACTTCTTCGTATCCCAGGTAGAAGAACAACCGGTCCTTGATGATCGGGCCACCTAGCGTCGCGCCCAGCGATACTCCTTGTAGGGGCTGGCGCTGAAATCCACGCCATCAGCAGTGTCACCCTGCAAGCTGTCGCTGGCATAGGTGAAGAAGGCTGAGCCAGTGAACTCATTCCCACCCGACTTGGTGACGACGTTGATCGCGCAGCCGGTGAATTGACCATACTGCACATCGAAGGGCGCGAATTCGACCGAAGTTTCGCGAACGACGTCGAACGGAAGCGGGAGCGAGTTGCGGCTGGCGAACGGGGTGCCGTTAAGGCCGAACAGGTCGGACTGCGCGATACCGTCAACCGTGAACGAGTTCGAACGGTCGTTGCCGCCTAGGCAGGACACGCGATCGACTTCATTAGAACGGTCAAGGCTCACGCGCGGGTCGATGCGGATGATGTCGCGAACATCGCGGCTGATCGAGGGGAAGGCCTCAATGGTTTCGACACCGAACGACTGGCCCGGGCCGATCGCCCGCTGCGCCAGCTGCACTCGCGCGCCGGTCACGATGATCACGTTCTCGCTACCGATCGAAGCACCTGCCAGCGTGAAGGTAAGTTGGGTGTTACCCTGCAGGTTGAGGAACACGTTCTCGAGCGTCTGGCCTTCGAAGCCCGAACCGGTCGCGGTGACGGTGTAGGGGCCACCGGTGACGAGGCTGTCCGCGCGGAACGTGCCATCAGCACCAGTTGCTAGCGTGCGAACCTGGCCCGTCCGTGTGTCGGTGATCGTGACGGTGCCGGAAATCGCGGCGCCGCCTTCATCAACGATACGGCCCTCAATGCCCGACGTAATCTGCTGCGCGAAGGCGGGAGTGGCGACGGTGGTCGTGGCCGCAAGGCTGACGACGCTGGCGGCCAGAAGGTACTTAAGCTTCATGACGGATGAGCCCCTGGTGAAGAAGATGAGAGATGAAACGATTCTCGATGTCACCCGATAAGGGTGTTGCGCTGCGGCAAAAAGGCAGATTTGTGACAAATCTGTGAAACGGATGCCGGGCTCGCGTCGCGGCGCCGGTCGCGAGGGCGGCAATCGCTCCGCAAAGCCGCAGAATCCCTGCGACTCCGGCGAGTGTTGCCGCACTGCAACAAGATACAAATTTTTAAGACTTATCAGCGCCCGGCGGCATTCTCAGGCGAGATTTATCTCGCGCAGCCGCTGCTGGAGGAACTCGTGGCTCGAAATCGGTGGCGGAGCCTCCGATTCGCGGCCCTGTTCGATGCAGTCGGGCAAGGTCTCGATCACGAAATCCGGCCTGAAATGCAGGAAGAAGGGCATCGAATAGCGTGCCCGCCGGGCCGCTGCACCCTTGGGGTTGACCACCCGGTGCGTGGTCGAGCGCAGTCGGCTGTTGGTGAGCCGGTCGAGCATGTCGCCAACATTGATTACCAGCGCGCCTTCCGGAACATCGACCGCCTTCCACTCGCCCTGCCTCGTCAGCAGTTCGAGCCCGGCCTCTTCTGCGCCCAGCAACAGAGTGATGGTGTTGATATCGCCATGCGCGGCCGCGCGGATCGCGCCTTCGGGCGCTTCATCGCTGAGCGGCGGGTAGTGCAGCAAGCGCATCACCGAATTGCCGTCTTGAACTGTGGGTGCAAAATAGTCGCGCGGCAACCCCAGGTGGAGCGCAATGGCTTCGAGCACGCGGCCGCCGGCCACCTCGAAGGCCGAGTAGAGTTCGCTGAAGGTTTCCTCGAATCCCTCGACTTCCTCCGGCCAGACATTGGGTGCCATGTAATCCGCCAGCGGATGGCCGTCAGGCAGGCTGCGCCCGACATGCCAGAATTCCTTGAGGTCCTGTACCTCGGCATCCTTAGCCTTCTCGGTGCCGAACGGCGTGTAGCCGCGCGCACCGCCGCCACCGGGGATGTGGTATTTGCGCTTGGTCGCTTCGGGCAAGGCGAAGAATTCCTTCGACCTGGCTTCGGCCCGGTCGATCAATGCCTGCGGAATGCCATGGTCGCGGATCACGGCAAAGCCGTATTCGGCGAAGCTGCGCCCCAGTTCATCGGCAATGTTCTCAAGCGGCTGGGCCAGCGAAACGGATGCAATCTCGGTCATGACTCTTACTTAGTATGGCAGGAACAGGCTTGCCAGTGCCGCGCTCATCAGATTGGCGAGGCTACCGGCTGCCAGGGCCCTGAGGCCGAGCCGCGCAATAACCGGCCGCTGGTTGGGCGCAAGCCCTCCCGTCACTGCCATCTGGATCGCGATCGAGGAAAAATTGGCGAAGCCGCACAGCGCGAAAGTAACGATCGCGCGGCTGCGCCCGGATAGCTGCGCGGTGTCCATCTGGCCAAGGTCAATGAAGGCGACGAATTCGTTCAGCACGATCTTGGTGCCGAACAGCCCGCCAGCGGTGCCCGCCTCGCTCCAGGGAATCCCGATCAGGAACATCACCGGCGCGAACAGATAGCCGAGCAGCTGCTGGAAGCTGAGATCGGGGTAGCCGAACAGCCCGCCAATGCCGCCCAGTATCCCGTTTGCCAGCGCCACCAGCGCGACGAACACCAGCACCATCGCGCCCACCGCCACGGCCAGCCTTACGCCGGTCTGCGTGCCCTGCGCCGCCGCCTCGATGACATTGGCCGGGTGATGCCCTTCCTCGAAGGTTTCCGACACGCTCACCTCGACCGCATCGTGCGCCGCATCGCTGTCTTCGTCGGGGTAGATGATCTTCGCCATCAGGATCCCGCCGGGGGCCGACATGAAGGCGGCCGCGAGCAGGAACGGAACCGCATCGGTGCCGATGAAGCTGGCATAGGCCGCCAGGATCGTGCCCGCGACGCCGGCCATGCCCACGCTCATCAGCGTGAACAGGCGCGATGGCGGCAATGCTGCAAGATAGGGTCGCACCACCAGCGGGCTTTCGGACTGGCCGACAAAGATATTGGCGGCGCTGCCCAGCGCCTCGACCTTGCTGATGCCGGTGATCCAGCCGATCGCCCCGCCGACCCAGCGCACCAGCCGCTGCATGATGCCCCAGTGATAGAGGATCGCCACGAGCGAAGCGAAGAACACGATCACCGGCAGCGCCGCAATCACGAAGGTGTTGGCGAAGGGATTGCTGGCCATCGGCCCGAACACCGCCTCAATCCCGATCTTGGAATAGTCGAGCAGCGCGATTACGCCATTCGACAGGCCCTGGATCGCGCTGACGCCAAAGGGCGTGCGCAGAACCAGCAAGGCCACCAGCACTTGCAGCGCGAAGGCCGCCGCAACAATGCGCAGGCGGATGCGCCGTTTGCCGTTGGAAAGCAGGAAGGCGATCGCGAGGATCGCAAGGATACCGGCGAAGCTGATGAGGAATGGCGACATGAGACCCCTGATACTGCCCTTGCAACTGGACCATGCCGGACTTCGCCTTTTGCGGCCGATCAGTCAAACCCGCTTTTGTCCCACAGCTGCTTGCTGTCCCCCGCTTTTCTTTTCCGGCGGGCGCGGCATAGATTGCCCGGATGAGTGATAACCAGCCCGCCGCGACGCCGCCCGCCATGCCCCGCTCGCTGATCGTCTATATGCTGCTTTATGGTGGGATGACGGTGCTCGCAGGCGTGCTTGCCTTCAAGCAGGTGCAGCTGCCCCCAACCGATCTTGCGGTCGAAGCGGGGATCTTCGCATTCCTGATCCTGGTGGTGATTTCCAGCACGGTGGCGCAGAACCACGGCCAGCAGGCTGCCAACCGCATCGTGTGGTGGGGCTTTGTACCGCTGGTGATGTCTGCGCTGCTGATGCAGTTGGTGCTGGCCCTGCCGGCTTCGACCGAGATGCTCGAATTCCGTCCGGACGACCTCGCAGCGTTCGAGCGAGTCAATGCCTCGACCTGGCGGGTGTGGCTGGCGGGGCCAGCGGCCTATCTCACATCGCTGCTGCTCAACGTGTGGATCTTCTCCAAGTTGCGCGGCAGCGGCGATGCCGGGACGATCGGCCTGATGGTGCGTGGCGCGATCGCCTCGGCGCTGAGCCAGGCGATCGACTCGATCATTTTCGTGACGCTCGCCTTCTACGGCGAGTTTGACATCACCAATCTCCTGATCGGCCAGGTCGTCGCCAAGGTCGCGCTCAGCATTGTGCTGGTGCCGTTCCTGATCACCGGCGGGGTATGGCTGGCGAAGCGGCTCGACGCCAGGGCATAGCGCCCTGCCAGAACCCCTTCGCCAGACGATTACTTCTCCGCCTTGAAGCGGATTGCGAAGCCACCCCCGGGCGCCATTGCCAGCTTTAGCACGTCGCCCGCCCTGACCCGCTTCTGCTCGATCACGATGTCGAACCTGCCCTGCCCCTCGAAATGGGCATCGGGTCCGTCGCGATAGATCTGCGCGGTGTAGCCCCGCCCCTGGTCGAGGAAATCGAGCCTGAGATCGACCGTCCGGCCCTGCTGGTCAGTGCCCCCGCCGACATACCAGTCCTCGCTGTTGCGATCCTTGCGCGCAGTCACGACATATTCGCCCACTGCGGCATCGAGCACGAGCGATTCATGCCAATCCGCCGGCACGTCCTTGATGAACTGGAAGGCGGCCATGTGCCGGTCGTAATGTTCAGGCAGGTCGGCGGCCATCTGGATCGGCGAATAGATCAGCACATACTCCGCCAACGCACGCGCCTGCGTCATCTGCAATGGCTGGCCATTGCCTTCCAGGCTCAGCACACCTGGCGTGTAGTCCATCGGGCCTGACAGCATCCGGGTGAAGACGAGGGTGGGCACATGGCTCGGGCCGTTGGGCGGCGCGCCCCAGGCATTGTATTCCATGCCCCGCGCGCCCTCTCGCGACACCCAATTGGGATAGGTGCGCCTGAGACCCGTGTCCTTGACCGGCTCGTGCGGGTTGATCGCGATCCTGCGCTTGGCGGCTTCTGTCACCACGCGCAGATGGTGGCGCTGGGTGATCTGGCTTTCCTGATGCTCGCGACTTTCACTCCCGTCGGGGTGAAGGAAACGCAGATTGTGCGCATCGGTGACATAGCCGGTCTTGATCACGTTGACGCCGTGCTTGGCCATCAGGTCAAGCCCGGCTTCAAGCTGCTTTTCATAGCTGCCGATGTCGCCCGAGGTTTCGTGGTGCCCCACGATGGCGACGCCGCTCTTCCTGGCATAGCGGGCCAGTTCCTCGAAGTCGTAATCCGGATAAGCCTCGGTAAAGCTGAACAGCTCGCCGTTGAAGAACCAGTCACCGTCCCAACCCACGTTCCAGCCTTCGACGAGAACACCGGAAAAGCCATGCTTGGCGGCGAAATCGATATAGCGCTTCACGTTCTGGGTATTGGCGCCGTGCTTCGGCCCGGAGCCCCATGTCTCCGTAGCCAGATGCATGCCCCACCATACGCCGACATATTTGTGCGGCTTGAACCAGCTGACATCGCCCAGCTTGTTGGGTTCGTTGAGATTGAGGTCGATGTCATTGCGGGCAAGCCCGGCGGCGTTGTCGCTGATCCGGATCGTGCGCCATGGGGTAGCGAAGGGAATGTCGCGCACCGCGCGGGCCGAACTGCTGCCGCTGGGCGCCAAGGTCGCGCGGAAATGCGTACCCCGCACGCGCTTCACGAACATCCCCGCGAAGTCGACCAGCGCCGCCTCGTGGATCGCGACATGGGTGCCGCTATCGAGCCGGAAGGTCAGTGGGGTGAGCGCCGTGCCCACGCCCGAGATCGCGGTATTCTCGTAAAGGTACTCGTAGCGGTTCCACTCGCCTGACGGAATCCACCAGGCCTTGCCGTCGCCGGCAAGATTGAACTCGGTAAGCTCGTCCGCAACCCGCAGCGTCTCGCCCATGGACTTGCTGTCGAACAGGTAGCGGAAGCCGACCCCGTCATTGAACACGCGGAACACCACGCCGAATGCTCGCTTGCGTTCGCTCGCTTCCTCGAAGCGAACGGTGAGCTGGTTGTAATGATCGCGCACAAAGCGCCGTTCGCCCCAGGGTTGTTCCCAGGTGCTATCATTGCTGCCGACTTCGCTCGATGCGATCTTGAGCCGCCGTTCAAGCTTGTCCTGGTCCGCCAGCAGGAACCCCAGGCGGCTCTCGGTGAAGAGCGGCTTGCCATCGAGATCGACGCGGTAGAAGGGACGGCTCTCGCCATTCACATCGACCGTCACCACGATCCGCCCATCAGGCGAGGCGATCACTTCCCTGGCAGTGGCCGGAAACAGCGGCGCCAGCAGCAGCATGACAGCGAGAATCAGCCTTTTGGCAAGGCTCGGCATCGGGATCTTCCTTTCCACGTCAATCAACCTTTCGATAGAGGCGATGGCCCCAGGGGCGAGTTCAAGCGTGCCATCCGCTGCAGCGCATTGGCGGGCGCGCTGGAGCATGCGCCAAGTCCTGCTGCCGGATGGCTTTGCGGAATCAAGTTGTCGCTCCCGTCGCCGCGCGAGCTTCCCGCGTCGCATCGGTGACGAACAGGGTGGCTACCGCCGCCAGCAGGAACGAGGTGGCGGCAATCGCCATGGCATAGATCGGCGCACCGTCGAAAAGGTTGGTGACCAGAAAGCCCAGCAAGGTCGCCGCGAGCAGCTGCGGCACCACGATGAAGATGTTGAAGATCCCCATGTAAATGCCCATTTTCGAAGCGGGCACAGAGCCCGCAAGAATGGCATAGGGCAGCGATACGATCGACGCCCAGGCCACGCCCACCCCGATCATCGCAAGCCAGAGCAATTGCGGATCGCGGATCACCAGCATCAGCGCGAAGCCAACAGCCCCGACCAGCAGATTGAACGCATGCAACCGGCGCCGGTCGATCCGGGCGGCGATCAAGACGAAGCCCAGCGCGGCGGCCGCAGCCACGCCGTTGCGGACCGAACCGAGCAAGCTCCACCAGTCCGCCGCATCCTGATAGCCGCGGGTTGCCGGATCGGGGGCGGCGAAGTGATATTCCGCCACCGCCGGCGTGCCATAGATCCACATCGCGAACATAGCGAACCAGCTGAAGAACTGGACCACTGCGAGTTGTCGCATGGTCGCCGGCATGGCGAACAGATCGTTCACCACCTCCATGAAGCCGTTGTTGTCGTGCCCGCGTCTGCGCAGCATTCCTGCCACCAGCTGGATGACCCCGAATGCGGCAATCAGGCCGGCAAGGACATAAAGCTCCTGGGCGATCTCGATCTGGCCGAGGTATGCCATTGCGGATCGACGTGGCTCCTCGCGGGCAAGGAAGATGAAGGCAGCCAGGGCCAGCCCCGCTGCGCCCCACTTCAAGGCACCGTTGCGGAACTGCTCGGTATTTCGCTGCACGCCCGTGCCCCGGTCGGGCGACACGCCCAGCTCGGCCCGTTGTGCCGCCTCGAAGGCAGCCAGCTGTTCAGGGCTGAACTCCCTGGTCTTGAGCACGGTCCAACTGACCGCTGCGAGCAGTGCAGCGCCGCCGATGTAGAAGGCCCACTGCACGGTTTCGGGTATCTCGCCAGCGGGCGCGGTATTGCTCATCCCCAGCCAGTTGGTCATCACCCAGGGCAGCGCGCCCGCAACGACTGCGCCCACACCGATGAAGAAGCTCTGCATGGCATAGCCGGTGGTGCGCTGCGCATCGGGCAGATTGTCGCCCACAAAGGCCCGGAACGGCTCCATCGTGATGTTTAGCGAGGCATCCATGATCCACAACATGCCCGCCGCGATCCACAGCGCAGGCGAATTGGGCATCACGAACAGCGCCAGGCTGGCGAGGATCGCGCCAGCCAGGAAATAGGGCCGCCGCCGGCCGAACCGGCCCCACGTCTTGTCCGACAGGTGGCCGATGATCGGCTGCACCAGGAGGCCTGTCATCGGCGCGGCGATCCACAGGATTGCCAGTTCGTCAACTTGCGCCCCCAGCGTCTGGAAGATCCGGCTGACATTGCCGTTCTGCAGGTCGAAGCCGATCTGGATGCCCAGGAAGCCAAAGCTCATGTTCCAGATCTGCGCCGGATTCATCGCCGGTTTCTGCATGGCGTATCCCTCTCCATCCTCATTCCGACCGCTCAGCTTGCGCGTGACCTCGGGCGTGATTCGCCGTAGGGTTACACGTCCCGATGCTGGTGTCGGCTTTCCCGTTTGCGCGGCAGTCTGACCGAACTGCAAAATTTTGCAAGAATTTCCGACATTCGTGCAGCCGGATAGTGGGTGCTGCCCCAGCTTCTTTCCCGATCCATCAGCAATTCAAGGATTTTGTTTGCCGGAATCATGTCGGCACAAGAAAACAAAAATTTGTAAATCGGATCGAGTCATGGCATCCATGGCGTGGGGAGTCTTGGCAATGAGAACGTTTCTGTTTCCGATTCTGGCTGCGCTGAGCGCGGCGCCAGCGATGGCCGGCACGCCGGCATCGATCAATCGCCCGCCGGAAGACGAGATCATCTATTTCGTGCTGCCCGACCGGTTCGAGAACGGCGATGTGGCCAATGATCGGGGCGGCATGGCTGGCGGACGGCTCGACCATGGCTTCGATCCAACGCACAAGGGCTTCTATCAGGGCGGCGATCTCATGGGTCTGATCCGTCGGCTCGACTACATCCAGGGGCTAGGCGCGACCGCCATCTGGTTGACCCCGATTTTCAGGAACAAGCCGGTCCAGGGCCCGCCGGGGCGCGAATCCTCGGGCTATCACGGCTACTGGATCACCGATTTCCTCGACGTCGATCCACACCTCGGCACCAGGGCCGATTTCAAGGCGCTGGTCGAAGCCGCGCATGCGCGCGGGATGAAGGTCTATATGGACATCATCACCAACCATACCGCCGATGTGATCAAATACGCCGAGTGCCATGGCCCCGATGCACCTGCCGAATATCGCGACAACGCCAGCTGCCCCTACCGCACCATCGGCGAGTATCCGTACACCGCAAGTGGCGGGGCCGAGGGCAAGCCGATCAACCATGGCTTTCTCGGCACCGACAGCAAGCACCTGACCGCCGAAAACTTTGCCCGGCTCACCAATCCGGACTGGGCATACACGACCTATGTGCCCGAGGCGGAGCGCAACGCCAAGCACCCGGAATGGCTCAACAACCCGATTTACTACCACAACCGTGGCGACAGCATCTGGGAGGGCGAAAGCCGGGTGACAGGCGATTTCTCGGGGCTCGACGACGTAATGACGTCGCACCCGCGGGTGGTCGAAGGGTTTATCGAGATCTACAAGCAGTGGATCACCGATTTCCGGGTCGATGGCTTCCGGATCGACACGGCCAAGCATGTCAATCTCGAGTTCTGGCAGCAGTTCGCCCCGGCGATCCTCGATCATGCCAAGGCGCAAGGCATTGCGCACTTCCACATGTTCGGTGAAGCCTACGAGTTCGAGCCGGCACAATTGGCCAAGTTCACCACTGCCGGCCAGCTGCCGGCGGTGCTGGATTTCGCGTTCCAGGGCCGGGTCCAGGCGGTGGTCGCAGACGGGCGCCCGGCCACCAACCTCAGTTATCTGTTCGAAGCCGATGCCGTCTATGCCAAGGGCGCCGAGACAGCCAAGCAATTGCCGACCTTCCTTGGTAACCACGACATGGGCCGGTTTGCCATGTTCATCAAGCGGGCCCGGCCCGATATCTCCGACGCCGAGCTCGCCAGCCGCGTGATCCTGGGCCATGCGATGATGATGTTCTCGCGCGGCGTACCCACGATCTATTACGGCGATGAGCAGGGTTTCGTGTCGGACGGCAACGATCAGGATGCACGCGAAACGATGTTTCCGTCGCAGACAGCCGTCTATCTCGACAACGATCTGATCGCGACCGATGCCACGCTGGCGGGGTCGAGTTTCGACGTCCAGCACCCGATCTACCGCTCGCTGGCGCAGATGGCGCAGGTGCGGAAGGCGGAAGTGGCCTTGCGCCGCGGCGAACAGGTGACCCGCCATGCCGATCACGACGGCGGGCTGATGGTGATTTCGCGGCTCGATCCTGCGGACAAGTCCGAGATCGTGATTGCATTTAACGCCGGCAACAGCGACCGGACGATCAGTTTCCCGGTCGATGGTCGCGCGCTCGGGTGGAGTTCCTTGATCGGGCGGTGCAACGCGCGGTCAAAGGCGCCCGGAAGCTACCAGCTCGAAGTCCCCGCGACTGGCTATGTCGTGTGCAAGTCGGAGTATTGATCGCGTGAACGCCCCGTCCCTGGACAAGAAGCAGGAACCGGCCGCGTCATCGCGCGAATGGTGGCGTGGTGCGGTGTTCTACCACATCTACCCGCGCAGCTTTCGCGACACCAATGGCGACGGGATCGGAGACCTCCAGGGGATCGTCGAGGAACTCGACTATGTTGCCTCGCTCGGTGTCGACGCGATCTGGATCTCACCGTTCTTCACGTCACCGATGGACGACTTCGGATATGACGTGTCCGACTACTGCGGGATCGATCCGAGCTTCGGCGATTTCGCCGATTTCGACAGGATCATCGAGAAAGCACACCGGCTGGGCCTGAAGGTCATCATCGATCAGGTCTATTCGCATACGTCGGACCAGCATGCCTGGTTTCAGGAAAGCCGGCAGGACCGGACAAATCCGAAGGCTGACTGGTATGTCTGGGCTGATGCCAAGCCCGATGGATCGCCGCCTTCGAACTGGCAGTCCGTGTTCGGCGGCTCCGCCTGGCAATGGGACGGTCCGCGCAAGCAGTATTACCTGCATAACTTCCTGACCAGCCAGCCCGATCTGAACCTGCACAACCGCGCGGTACAGGACGCGCTGATCGAAGTGGCGCGTTTCTGGCTGGACCGCGGCGTCGACGGGTTCCGGCTCGATGCACTCAATTTCGCGATGCACGATCCCGAACTGCGGGACAATCCGCCCTCGGGCCTGCCGCTCGCGCAAGTCACTCGGCCGTTCGACATGCAGGACAAGGTCTACAACCAGTCGCACCCCGACATCCCGCGCTTCCTGGAACGTATCCGGCAAACACTGAATGAGTTTCCGGGGCGCTTCACCGTGGCCGAAGTCGGCGGGGCTGAACCGCTGGCTGAGATGAAGGCCTTTACCGAGGGCGGCAAACGGCTCGATTCCGCCTATAACTTCGATTTCCTCTACGCGGACCGGCTGACTGCCCCGTTGGTGCGCAAGTCGCTCGAGCAATGGGATGGGAGCGAAGGCGAAGGCTGGCCGTCCTGGGCATTCTCGAACCACGATGCGCCACGCGCGATCACGCGCTGGGCGGCAGGGTATGATCTGGAGCAGACAGCGCGCCTGGCCCTGTTGCTGCTGACGTCGCTGCGCGGCAACGCCTTCATCTACCAGGGCGAAGAACTGGCGCTGCCGCAGGGCATGGTGGCGTTTGAGGACCTGCAAGACCCCGAGGCGATTGCCAACTGGCCGCACACGCTGGGACGCGACGGGGCGCGCACGCCGATGCCATGGCAAGCGAAGGCACCGCATGCCGGCTTCTCCAACGCCAACCGTACCTGGCTCAAACTCGATCCGGCCCATGCCGAACGCGCAGCCGACCGGCAGAATGGCGATCGCGGCTCGATGCTCAACTACACCCGGCGGCTGCTGGCGCAGCGGCGGGCCTTGCCCGCGCTGGTCGATGGTGCGATCCGCCTGCTCGATACCCCAAGCGAGATCGTGGCCTTTGTCCGCATTGGACCGGCGGGCAACGTACTGTGCGCCTTCAACCTGTCGGATAGCGCGGTCGAATGGTCGCCAGCCGGCGAGTTCGAAGCCGCTACAGTGGTCGCCAACGAACGCGAGGTCGGCGCGATGGAGCATCGACCGCTTCGCATGGAGCCGCGGACCGGCTATTGGGCGATTGCAGGGGGTGGGCAGAACTGATGGCGGATGCCGACCGGCCAGTGGCGAAGGGTGCGCGGCTCGAGGACATCGCGCGCGAAGCTGGCGTATCGATCGCGACCGTTTCCCGCGCGCTGAATGACAGCCCGGCAGTCAAACGGCGGACCAAGCAGCAGATCTGGCGGATAGCGCGCGAACATGATTACGATTTCCGTGCCAACATGCCGAAGGGCCCAATCGGCGCGCTGGCCACGATCGCGGTGGTCGTCCCTGCCCCGCAGGCACGCGAGACGCGGGTAGCGGATCCATTCTTCCTTGAACTGCTCGCAGGGATTGCCGAAGCCGCGCGCGAACGCAGCGCCGATCTCCTGATCAGCCATCTAAGCCCAAGCTCGTCCGAAGACATCGAATTCGCCATGGCCACCAGCCGGGCCACCGGTGTGATCTTCATCGGCCAGAGCTCGTTGCACGATGCCTTCAACACGCTTGCCAAGCGCGACAACCGCTTCGTCGTGTGGGGTGCGGAACTGCCCGATGCGCAATATTGCTCGATCGGGTCGGACAATGTCGCGGGCGGGCGGCGCGCCACCGCGCATCTGGCGCGGCTGGGTCGCAAGAATATCCTGTTCCTGGGCGACACCGAAGCGCCGGAAGCCGAGCAACGCCATCGTGGCTATCGCCAGGCGCTCGAAGAAGCCGGCATACCGTTCCGCGGCGAGCTCAACGTATCAGCCCATTTCGATGTGCATTCCGGCGATGCGGCCACCAGCGCCGTGATCGAACGCGGCACGAAGTTCGACGCGATCTTCGCCGCGAGCGACCTCATCGCTATCGGCGCTATCCGCGCCCTGATCCGTGCCGGCCTGCGCGTGCCCGAGGACGTTTCGGTGGTCGGCTACGACAATATCCCGGCCTCGCGCCTGGTGACACCGCCGCTCACCACCATCGACCAGGATGCCAACCTCGCCGGCCGGATGCTGGTGGCCAAGCTGATCGATTCCAAAGGCGGCGTGGCGACCTCGGACCGGCTGGAGACGAGCCTGCTGATCCGCGAGAGTTGCGGCGGCTGAGGGCTTGCCAAGGCCGCACAATAGATTCCAACATCCCGGAAACGGTGGAGCCCGAGGGAAGCGAAATTGGACCAGAGCCACTCTCCGATCGAACAGATCCTGATCGTCGGCGGAGGCAGTGCCGGGTGGATGACGGCCGCCGCCCTGGCAGCTTCGCTGGGGCCGCGCTGCCGGATCACGTTGGTCGAATCGGAAGAAATCGGCACCGTCGGCGTGGGCGAGGCCACCATCCCGCCGATCCGCTATTTCAACCAGCGGTTGGGGATAGACGAGGCCACTTTCGTCAAGGAAACCGCCGGATCGTTCAAGCTGGGCATCCAGTTCGTCGACTGGGCCCGCATCGGCCACAGCTATTTCCACCCCTTCGGCCAGCATGGCGCCGAATTCGACCAGGTGCCCTTCTATCATTTCTGGATGCGCGAGAGCCTGGCCGGGCGGGTCGACGGCCCGATCGACGATTTCTCGATGGCCTGGGCGATGTCAAAGGCCGGCAAGTTCGCGCACCCGCAGGCTGACCGGCGGCTGATCCAGTCGACTTTCGACTACGCCTATCACTTCGATGCCGTGCTTTATGCCCGCTATCTGCGCGGCTTTGCGGAAGCACGCGGCGTGACGCGGATCGAAGGGCGCGTGGCCGATGTCGCGCTCGATTCCGAAAGCGGGGCGATCCGATCGGTGACGCTGGCCGACGGGCGCGTGCTGGCCGCCGAATTCTTCATCGACTGCAGCGGGTTCCGGGGCCTCCTGATCGAGGGTGCGCTGCAGACAGGCTACGAGAACTGGCAGCACTGGCTGCCGTGCGACCGCGCAGTGGCGGTGCCTTGCACCAAAGGGGCGGAGATCGCGCCCTACACCCGCTCGACCGCCAAAGCGGCCGGTTGGCAATGGCGCATTCCGCTGCAGCATCGGACCGGCAATGGCTACGTCCATTGCAGCCAGTTTATCAGCGAAGACGAGGCCAGTGAAACGCTGCTTGGGTCACTCGATGGCGAGGCGCTGGCTGACCCGCGCGTGCTGCGCTTCGTCACCGGTCGGCGAAAGAAGTTCTGGCACCGCAATTGTGTCGCGATCGGGCTGTCGGCCGGGTTCATGGAGCCGCTTGAATCGACCAGCCTGCACCTGATCCAGTACGGAATATTGCGCCTGCTGGCGCTGTTTCCCGATCGCGAGATGTCGGCTTTGCTGGCCGAGGAATACAACCGCCAGACCGCCACCGAGTACGAGCGGATCCGCGACTTCCTGATCCTGCACTACAAGGCCAATGAGCGCGACGATGCCGAGCTGTGGCGCTATTGCGCGGCGATGCCGATCCCTGACAGCCTGCAGTACAAGATCGACCACTTCCGCAATTACGGGCTGATCGTGTCGGACGAACGCGAGCTGTTCAACAATCCCAGCTGGATCGCGGTCTATCTGGGCCAGAACGTGGTGCCACGCCGCGCCCCGGCGATCGCCGAACTGCGCGACCAGGTACCGGTGGCCGAGCGTTTGGGAGCGATTGCTCTGGCGATGCGCGAAGCAGTGGCGGCCATGCCGAGCCATGCCGAATTCCTGGCGCTGCACTGCCCCAGCCCGCACGCCTGACAGTTATTCACATGCCTTAATGAACAAGGGCCCGCCGGCGAACCGGCGAGCCCCTCAAAATGCGACCCTGGCAGGGCCCTCAGGCGATCAGAATTCCTTCTTGATCGTGAAGTTGAACGTGCGGCCGTAGGTTTCGTGACGGCTCGGGAAGGCACCGATCTCGTTGCCACCGGCATCGAACAGATCGTTCTGCGTCACGAACGGCTCGTTGGTCAGGTTGAAAACTTCGAACTGGAAGCCCAGGCCATTGAGGAAGTCATTGCGATCTTCGAAGGTATAACCGATCTGGGCATCGAGGATCGTCTCGCTGCGGGCTTCCGCGCCGCTCAGGCTGCCGTCGAAGTTCTGCACTTCGGACAGGAAGCCGCTGCGGTAGCGGGCGCTCAGCTTGGCCTGGAAGCCGTTCTTTTCGTAGAATACATCGCTCGACCACACGGTATCCGAATAACCCGGAATATCGAGCGCCTCGCCGTTCTGATCATCCACCTTGGCGTCGGCATAGGTGACGCTGAAGCTGCCGCCGAAGCCGTCAAGCGCTTCGGTGAGATCAACGAAGTCGAGCCGCAGTGTTGCCTCGATCCCGGTGATCTTGCCGCTCGAGAAATTGACCGGGCCATCGACGCGCCCAACCGCGACTTCGGGATTGGCATCGAGGAAGTCACCGTACCCGGCATTGTTGATCTGGTCCGTGAGGTTTGCCAGCGCGTTGAACTGGATAACCCAGTCCGACAGATCCTTGTGGAACAGTGCCACCGCCAGCGCCGTGCCGCGCGAGAAATACTTCTCGAACGACAGGTCGAACGATGTCGACTTGTAGGGGCGCAGGTTGGGGTTGCCGCCATCGACGCTGAAGCACACCGTCGATGGCGGATCGTAGGCATTCAACGTGTCAGGGATCTGGTCGGCGTTGGTGTCTTCGCAACTTGCCGGATTGACGTTCAGGTTCTGGTTTGCCCTCAACTGGTCAAGCCGTGCTCGGGTGATCGATTGGGCGAAGGCTGCGCGGATGAAGGTGTCATCCGCCACTTCGAACGCCAGGTTCACGCTCGGCAGCCAGTTCTCGTAGGAGTCGCTGACGTTGTTGGTAAGGCCACCACCCAGGGTGCCGAAGGAGTTCTGCTCGGTGCGAACATACTTCAGCCCCGCATTGCCGCGCACGGGCACGCTGCCCAGCGTGGCGTCGATATTGGCCATGGCATAGATGTTGTGCACCTTTTCGCCCACACGCCACTGCGTGTCGAATGTGGCCTTGTCATAGATGTAGGTGCCATCCTCGAAGAAACTCGAGGGATCATAGGCAATGATGTCCATGCCCAGGCTGCGGCTGTTCGTGCTGCCGATGATGCTGCCCGAAGGGATCGGCAGGCCATCGCCGAACGCGGTGGTCGGACGGACGAAGGCCTCGTTTGAGTCAAAGTCCTTTTCGCGATCGGTGTAGAGCCAGCCGATCACGACGCTCTTGAGGAAGCCATTGTCGAGCTCGTACTCCGCCTCAGCACGCAGCTGGTGCAGCTCGTCGTTGATCTTCGGCTCCTTGATGAAGCCGACTTGTCCCCAGCCACCCGGATCGGTCAGCAGGACGAGGCTTGGATCGGTGTAATCAAGCTGAGAGTCGATGCTGTAGGCGCCGCTTTGCGGCATGGTGAACGTGATCGTGTCGAGCGGCCCCGAACGTGCCCTTCCAGTGCCGGCATAGGACTCGTAGTCGATGTCATCGCGGTTGAGCTTCGAGTATCCGTAATCGAACTCAAGCGACAGGCGATCGGTCACGCTGAACGAGGTATTGGCGCCGAAGGCGAAGATTTCCGATTCATTGCCTTCGGTGTCGGTGCGCAGGATCGGGCCGACATCAGTGAACGTCGCCGTGTCTGCAAATGGCCCGTCACCCGTCGCGTCCGAGAAGGATGCGCCGCTCCACGACGCGATCGGAGTTTCGGTGCCGCGGAAGATCCCGCTGTCCTTCGTGTCGCCATAGAAAGCGTCGAGTGTAAGCTGGAACTTGTCGCTCGGCTCGAACTGCAGCGCGCCGGTGACCGACAGGCGCTCGAACTCGCGGCTGACGACGCCCTGGCGCGGGTTGTCAGCCGGATAGATCAGGCCGTCAGGCGTACGGCCAACTTGGTTGCGATTGGTCTTCAACTCGCGCGAGATGAAATGCGTCGGGTTCGACTGCTGCGTAATTCCCAGCGACCAGCCCAGCGTGCCGGCCTCGTTCTGGTCGATATACGAACCGAACAAGCGATAACCCTGATCGTCGAAATCGGGGTTGAGCTTGCCGATGTCGGCGATGACATAACGCGCCGAGAGGTTGATCTTGCGCTCGTTGAAATCGAGCGGGCGGATCGTGCGCAGGTCAACCGCGCCGGCGATGCCGGTGGCGGCAAGCGCGGCATTCGGCGTCTTGTAGACGACGCCCTGGCCGATCAGTTCAGACGGGAACTGGTCGAATTCGATGCCGCGATTGTTGCCGGCCGAAACGACTTCGCGGCCATTGAGCAGCGCCAGCGAGAAGTCCGGACCCAGGCCGCGGATCGAAATCTGCTGCGAGCGGCCACGCACGCGCTGTGCAGTAACGCCCGGAAGGCGGGCGAGCGAGTCGGCGATAGAGAGGTCGGGCAGCTTGCCGATGTCTTCGGCCGAGATCACTTCGACGATGCCGGGTGCCTCACGCTTGGCCTGCAGCGAGGTTTCGATCGCGGCACGAATGCCCGAAACGATGATCTGTTCGCCTTCGACCTCTTCGGCAACCTGAGGCGCCGTGTCTGCGTCCTGCGCCATCGCGGGGGTGGCGGCCGCCACCATCGCCAGGCCTGTTGCTGCGCCGCACAGCAGACGCGCGTGTACGGTTGAACGACCAAAACCCATATCTAACCTCCCCCAAGAATCACTCTAGGTGTGCATCTTTGCAATTTTTTACATAGCGTAGATCGAGGCCCGCGTAAATGACAAATCGAAGACCCCGGGCGGGCACTCAATCTCGATCATTTTTAGCCGTTCTTTCATCAACTTAAAATGACTTTACGGCACAAGGCAGGCATCGTTTGGCCGGTGGCCTCCAAAAATGTGACGCCAACGCCACACATTCGCTCCGGATGCGTCCAGTTAGCTATTGTCCTGCTCCCTCCTTCGGCATTCGCCGCGCCTTTTGCCTGATGCGCTTGATCAATACGTTTCGATTTATTTACAGTATTTTATGGCAAGGCATTTGGAATACAAAGGATGTTTTGATAGCCTGCAACGAGTCCACTCACTGCGGCTAGGATCGCCTGGAAAAGCCATGCCCGGATTGACCGTCTCGCACTCCAGCCTCGCTGTTGACCATTTTTCCCATGCAAAACATACGATTGTAACGGTTGAGAACTTCCTGGAGCACCCCGAACAGGCGATTGACCAAGCGTCTTTGCAAAATTTTGCAAGAATTACGCCGCAATATCCCGGCCTGCGCGCGCCGCTCGATCCTGATGATTGCGACGCGCTGGTCGATGCGCTCTCGCCTCATCTGAGCCGGTGGTTCGGAACGGCGGAAGGGCGCTGGTCAATCCAGGCCTGGTACTCGATCGTCACCAGCGCGCCGTCAGAATTGCTGCCGATCCAGCGCTTGCCGCATGTTGACGGCACTGATCCCAACCAGATCGCCATGATGCTCTATCTGCACCGCACCGGGCACGGCGGTACCGCATTCTTCCGCCACCGCTCAACCGGCTACGAAGCGCTGACCGATGACTGCTTCCCACACTACCGCGATCAGTTGCAGCGCGATGTTTCACGCGCCGGATTGCCGCGCGCCGCCTATGTCACCGACGGCGAGCCGCTGTTCGAGCGGACCCTTGCCTCGTCGGGCGCTTTCAACCAGGCGGTATTCTATCGCGGCAATCTCCTTCATAGCGGAGTGATCGACAATTCGGTGCCCCTGTCGCCCAATCCGCGCATGGGCAGGCTGACGATCAACGGTTTCCTGCGGCCACCGGCGGCAAATTGACAGCGGGCAGGATGGAACAGAATGGCATGGGTATAGAGATGGGCGAGCGTGGTATCCGGAAACTGGTGATCGTGGGCGGTGGCACGGCCGGCTGGATCACGGCCGCTGCCTTCGCGCGCCTGCTCGGGCCCGCGCTCTCGATCGAACTGGTTGAATCCGATGCCATTGGAACCGTCGGCGTGGGCGAGGCCACCATTCCGCAAATCATCCGGCTGAACACGATCCTGGGGTTCGACGAGAACGATTTCCTCAAGAACACCTACGGCACCTACAAGCTGGGGATCGAATTCGTCGACTGGGGCCGCGTGGGCCAGCGCTATCTCCACACTTTCGGCGATGCCGGCCTCAACCTCGGCAATGTGCATTTCCACCATTACTGGCGGCGCCATGCGCTGCGGGGCGATGTGCCTGGTCTTTGGCATTATTCGCTGCACCAGCTGGCCGCAGCGCAATCGCGCTTCGCCCATCTCGACCGGGTCGGCAACACCGCGATGACCGGCCTCGCCTACGCCTATCATTTCGATGCCAGCCTCTATGCCCGCTATCTGCGCGCCTATTCCGAGCAGCGCGGCGTGGTCCGTACCGAGGGGATCGTGCATGCGGTCGAGCGCGAGCCAGAGACGGGCGACATCCGCGCGATCCGGCTTGATGGCGAACGCGAGGTCGCGGGCGATTTCTTCATCGACTGCACCGGTTTCCGGGGCCTGCTGCTGGGGCAGGAATTGGGCGTCGACTATCATGACTGGTCACACTGGCTACCGTGCAACCGGGCCCTGGCTATTCCCAGCGGCCGTTTGCCAGACCTGGTGCCCTACACCCGCGCCACTGCCCGAACTGCCGGATGGCAATGGCGCATCCCGTTGCAACACCGCACCGGCAATGGCCATGTCTATTGCAGCAGCTTCATGGAAGACAGCGAGGCGGCCGATCTGTTGCTCGCCAATCTTGACACCGAAGCGCTCGACGAGCCCCGTCCGATACGCTTCACGACAGGGCGGCGCGCACAGTTCTGGGCGCACAACTGTGTCGCCATCGGCCTTTCCAGCGGCTTCCTCGAACCACTTGAATCGACCAGCATCCATCTGATCCAGTCGAATGTGAGCCGGCTGATCGAACTGTTCCCGCGAGAGCAGATCCGCGAGGCCGATCGCAGCGAGTACAATCGCCGCACGATCCACGAATTCGAACAGATCAGGGACTTCCTGATCCTGCATTACCACCAGACCGAGCGCGAGGATTCGGAGTTCTGGCGATATTGCAGGAACATGCCGATCCCCGAGCCGCTGGCGCAAAAGATGGCACTGTTTGCCGCATCAGGCCGGATCGGGCGCGATGCCGATGATCTGTTCCGCGATGCCAGCTGGGTCCAGGTGATGCTGGGCCAGGGCATTGTGCCGCAGGATTACAATCCCATGGCCGACCAGCTCGATGACGCGCAGCTGGAGCAGTTCATGGCCGATCTACGGAAAATCATCGAACGGGCGGTTGGACAATTGCCACTGCATGTCGACTATATCGCCGAGCATTGCAAGGCAGCTTGAGCTGTTCCTAGAGCACGCGAACGATTATGCAGGTAAGATTGTCGGGCGCACCGCGGCTCAGCACGATCGACTGGATTTCCTCGACTGCTTGAAGCGGGTTCCTTGAGGCAACCAGTTTGCCCAGTTCGGCATTTTCCATTACCCGGGTCACACCATCGCTCGCCAGCACGAAGTGATCCCCCCGGCGCACCTCGCCAGCCACGCAGTCGATCCGCAGCTCCCTCGTCGCGCCGACCGCGCGGGTGATCACATTGGCGTCGGGATGATCGGCGGCATCTTCGGGCCTGAGCAGGCCGGAACGGACCAGATCTTCAACCAGGCTGTGATCATGCGTGATCTGGGTGATCTCGCGATCGCGCACCAGATAGCAGCGGCTGTCGCCCGCCCATAGGCACCGGTACTCGCCCGCCCGGATCGCCAGCACCACCACGGTCGAGCCGATCGTGCGCGGCGTGAGTGAGCCCTGAGCGAGTTGCAGCAGTTCCAGGTTGACGTCCTGAACCAGCCGCTCGGCCACTTCAGCGGTTTCGTCGGGCGAGCCGCTGGGGGGCAAGTTGGCCAGTGCTTCGACCAGCTTGGCAGACGCAACCTCGCCGGCTTCATGCCCGCCCATCCCGTCAGCCACAACCCACACCGAAGCGTCGGATCGGACGAGCAGATTGTCTTCATTGATCTTGCGCTTGAGCCCGACATGCGTGGCTGAAGCAGCCAGAAATTCCATGCCCATTGCGACCCCTCCCCAAATTCCTGTTTGGAATAGATAATATCTGATTTACCATGGCAACCAGATTCTCCGTTTGCAGGGGGCAAACAGCCAATGAGTAAGGCGTACAGCAATCGCGCGCTGCCCGCGGGCACAGTTCTGCGCGAGTGGCGTCTCGAAGAGGTCTTGGGCGTTGGCGGCTTTGGCATCGTCTACAAGGGCCGTGGGATCTACTTTAACGAACTTGTTGCAATCAAAGAATATTTTCCTTCTTCGATCAGCGAACGGGGGGAGGACGAAACCGTCGTTCCGATCGATTCCGATGCCGAAGAGGTGCATGCGCTGGGGCTGAAGAAGTTCGTTGAGGAAGCCAAGCTGCTGTGGAATCTTTCCACTCCGACACGCCACCCGAATATCGTGAGCGTGCGCAGCCTGTTCGAGATTCACGGCACCGCTTACATGGTGATGGATTTCGAAGATGGCACCGCGTTGTCGCGGATCATCAAGAAGGGCCGGAAATTCAACGAGGCGACCCTGCGGTCAATGATCCTGCCGATCGCCGAGGGGCTGGAGCGGGCGCACCGGGTTGGCGTGCTCCACCGCGACATCAAGCCACCCAATATCATCATCAACGATGATGGCAGGTCGGTGCTGATCGATTTCGGCTCGGCACGGTTCGAATCCGGCGAAGCGACCAGCACCACGGTTACGTTCCACACGCCGCCCTATGCCGCAATCGAGCAATATGTCCGCACCTTTCCGCAAGGACCCTGGACCGACATCTATGCGCTCGGCGTGGTGCTGTATGAATGCATTACCGGCCAGAAGCCGGCTGAAGTGCTGGAGCGCATGCATAGCGACGCGGGAACCCCGCTGGCGCAAGGCACCTGGCCCGGATTCAGCCGGACATTACTGCAAGCGGTTGACCGCGCGATGGCGGTGCGGCCCGAGGATCGGCCGCAATCGATCTCCGAATGGCTTGCGCTGCTTGATGGGCAGGACGCCGAGCCGGACGACGACGAGGATGACGAGGAAGAGGCCGCGACCAGGATCGGCACCTGGGACACTGCCTCGCCCGACATCGTGCCCGTGGCACCCGCCAAGGAGGGGTTTGCCTCGTCGGACAAGAAGATCGACACGGGCGTACCCGACACGCCCAGCAAGGCCGAATTCAGCAAGCGCAATGATGAGGCACCAAAAGCGGCGGCGGCGGACACAGGTGTAGCCGCTTCCAAATCGGCCGAAGCAGGCAAGCCAGCCAAAGGGACAAACAAGGCCGAACCAGCACCAACCCCTACCGCCGCGCCTGCAGCCGAAAAGGTCGAGCCGTCTGCGCCCATCGCGGCCAAGGACGCTGGAGAGAGCAAGGCAAGTGCAGCTAGGGTAGCAGATACTCCACCGGATGCAGGGAAGGCTGAGGCCAAGCCGGTCGCAAGTGCGCCAAAGGCGGCAAGCGTGACAACTGATGCCGCGAGCAGCGGTGGCCTGCCCAAGAAGGCAATAGCCGGCGGCGTGGCGGCCATCGCCGTCATCGCCATTGCGGGCTGGGCGCTTACCAGCTCGGACCAGGAAGTTACGCCTTCTCCCGCAGATTCTGCCAGCATCGCCGAGGAACTCGCCGACGTGGCGCCAACCGCGATCGATCCCGCAGTGGCGGCCAAACTGGCCGAAGAGGCACGAGCAGCAGGAATGAGCCGCGATGTTGTGGCCAAGCTTCAGCCGGTAACCGACAAGGCCAAGGCCGACGATGGCAGCAATCCGCCCGTGATGACGATCGCCACGCTGGCCGAATTCAGCCTCGCTGCAAAAGCACAAGCTCAATCGCTCGCTGGCTCAGTCAAGCCAGCCGCTGCGAGAGAACGACAGCGGCTACAAAGCGGGGTGGCGGCAATCGAGGAGAGTGTCGAGGCTATCAAGACCAGCGAGCAGCCCGACGCGGCGGTGACTTCGGCCCGCACCCTCATTGGCGCTTATCGCGATCTTAACGGCTTGGTCGAAACGGTGCGCCTTGCCGCCAGGAAGGACACGTCCAAAGCCTCCCCGACAGCTGCCCCCACAGCAGATGTACGCGCCGCGAACGAAGAGCCGACAGTCGCAGCGGCACCAACCCGGGCCGCACCTGCGGCCAGTCCCGGTGGCGGCAGCCCGGTTTCCGATCGCAGCCGGCGTGAGTTTGCAAGCGCGGTGCGAGGCGCCCGTTCAGTCGCCCAGCAGGTCATCCGGCTGGGTGATCGCGACCGTCCGGGTGCAAATGCGACCGAGCAGGAAAAGCAGGACTTCCGAGTGCGGCAGGGTGCCGCCACCGGTGCCCGCGATTACCTGAAGTATCTCGACGGTCTCGAAGCCTCGATGCGCGGCAATATCACCGATGCCGATGCCGTTCAGTCGATCGCCAAAGCCAACCAGACCCGGGGCTACCTTTCCGACCTGCTCAAGCGTTCGCAGGCGACGCTGCGCTGATCGAAGCTAGGCGGGGACTTGCAGCGACCTTTCGCTGTAGGCCACGGTCCATTCGTTGAGATCGGCCAGCATGATCTCTGCCGTGCGCTGGAGCTCGCTCGCCAGATCCTCGATGTCGCGCACCTGCGCCAGCTTTTCGGAGTTGGCTGCAAGCGAATTGGCCGTGTTGACCGACCGGCTGGCCGCGAGCAGATGCTCCCCGTGGCCGCGCATGCCGAACACGGCCGCACCCAGCGCCGGAAACCCCGCCGTCACGAACACGAAAAAGTAGGTCAGGTGCTTGAGCAGCCCCGGTGCGAGGGCATTTAGCAGCAGGTAGAGCCCGCAAGCTGCGATGACGCTGGTCATCACAATCTCGCCCACAAGGTGCAGCCGATGGTCAAGCTCGTGCATGCGCTTCGCGTTGACCCGGTGATAGGCGACCTGGCCGTCAACGTCCCTTTCGATCACTTCGTCAGCCAGGCTGCGGATGGCTGCAGCATCCATGGTGCCGTCTGGACTGGGCATTTCGCGCCAGATTGCAGCTGCATACCAGCGGGTCCAGTCGCCCACAGCGCCCCGGCCGCGGCTAGCCGACACATGTTCGTTGCGAAACGGCGGCCCGACCAGGCCGGTGCGTTTGAGATAGGGCAGCGGTCGCAAGCACTCGGCCAGATGCCGGTATTGCAGCCATTTGCGATGCCACCCGCCTTCGCTGCCGACCTTGGTATTGAACAGCAACAGCCCGATGATGGCGAGTTCGCCCACCACCAGCAGTGCCTTGATTTCAGGCACGATCAGCCCGGCGAGTGCGGTAAGGACTGCTAACGCTGCCAGCGTGTAATTGGTGATGTGGCCACCACGGAACAACTGGGCATAGCGGATGGCCAGGAAGTTCGCCCACTCATAGGCCAGCGCCTGACGTTCGAAAGCGGTACCAGAGCGCGCCTTGTAGTCGGCCAATGCCTCGGCCAGCGGTGTCTGGCGCCAGGGGGCCGGCGGCATTTTCTTCACGCCCAGCAAGGCCAGCAGCAGGGGGTATTCGATCCTGGGGTTGAAGGTGTTCTCGATTTCCGAGAAGAAAGTCTCCAGATCGCCGAGCCCCATCTCCACCGTGGGCGTCAAGACCTCGCGGATGAGCCGTTCGAGATCTTCTTCATTGTCGATCGGCGCCACCTCGGGATCGACGATATCCCCGCCCACCAGCAAACGCGTCTTGCCCAGGGTATCGTTGCTCCGGTCGACGGGAACGTGCAGCACCGGCACCCCTTCGCGTAGCGCCAGGTCAATGACATGCGCGGTGCCGCCCGGGCCATTCCCTTCCTTGCCGTCCCACACCGCGATCAGCACATCGGCAGCTGCGATGACCGCCTTGCCGACCATCACATAGGCGTGGTTCTCTTCCTCGCGGGTGCCGGGCAATGCGAAATAGCTGTCGGCTGCCTCGAGATGCTCACGAAACTCGCGATTCTCGTCCCGCTCGGTGAAGTCGTGGCGATACTCCTCGACTGGAAAGGGCAGCAGCGCACGCACCTGGTAGCCCAGCTTCTTGGCCTCGGTGGCGGCGAGCTGGTCGGCGCCAGTGGCAAGCGCGGTATGCAGGCGCAGCTTGGGCGGCGCGTCTGAGAATGCGCTGCTAGCATCCGAAGCAATCGCCTGCATGGCCGCCTGCAGCCGTTCGAAACATGCATGGATGCGTGTTTCCAGCTGCGTGACCACCGCATCGCTCAAGGCATGGGCGCGGTGGCCGGTGATCCCGACATTGAGCGTGAGATTCGGGCGAGGTGGGTTCAGACTGGCCAAGTTCTGTGAATTCAAGCGAGTGCGGAAGTCCGGAGTTCGTGAACAAGCTCGCATTGGCCGACCTTCAACACGGAACCGATCGGCAGGACGGCCCGGTCCACCACCTTCCGGTCGTCGATGTAGGTGCCATTGGTCGAACCAAGATCGACCACCACCAGCTCATCCCCGTCAAACTCGACCTGGCAATGCCGCCGCGAGACGTGCTTGTCGGCCAAGATTACCTCGGCCGGGGCGGTTCGCCCGATGCGCAAGCCTGCGCGACCCACTGGAAACTGCTTCTCGGCTTTCCCGGCAACCAGCAGGTAGAGGAAATGCTCGGGCCCTTGGGGAGCGGGCTCGAAAGCTCCAAACTGCGTTGCCGCGTAGGTTTCGTCCTCATCGTCATCCTCATCGGCCGTCGGCGCCGACGCAAAGGAAGGAAAGGCCGACGCCTCGCTGCTGCGTTGCTCGAACGATGGCGCGGGCGGCGCCACCGCCGCAGGTTGCGGCATGGGCATAGAGGCTGGCGATGCTGCGGCATCGGCCTTGCGGCTGCGGATGGTACGATGCAAGTCAAGCAACAGCTGCTCCCAAGCCGGGTCAGCTACATCACCGTTCCAGTGGCTCAACTCCACAGTGTGCACCAGTTCGAAGATGATCGGCCTGACACAAGGCTCGATCGTGACCGGTACAAGCTTGCCCAGGCGATCGGCCGATGAAGCCTCTGCCCGAACCCAGCGCGACTTGACCGAACTGGGCGACCAAAGGACCACCACGGCCTTGGCTTCAGCCAGCTGGCGCTCGATCACCATGTCGAAGCTTTCGCCCGAATGGATCGAGGCGTCCCACCAAACGGTGAACCCCTCGCGCTCGAGGCATGTGGCTACCAGCCGCGCCTTGGCGCGGTCATCTCGACTATAGGAGATGAAGATATCCGTTTCAGACAAGGCTGAGCCCCCAGCTAACTGGTTAAAGATGCGGTAATACAGAAATTTTTGCAATGCCGCATTTCAAATCAAAACCGATGGTCCCTGCTTAGGACAATCAACGATTATTATGGTTAGCGACCAATCGTCACAACGCCGCCTGTCCGGCCCGGCGCTGATCGGGGGTAATGGTGAGCCCTGCTGGGCTCGAACCAGCGACCTACTGATTAAAAGTCAGTTGCTCTACCGACTGAGCTAAGGGCCCACTCACCGAGGCGCTGCACTAGGCACGGGGCGCGGCTTGGTCAAGCGCACATGAAGCTGCGCAAGCGACAATCCCGAGCAGGGATCGCGCCAGTTCGCAGCGATCGAACTCGCCGGGCCAAGCACGAAGGCGCGCTGCCGGAATTCCGGGTGCGGGACCTGCAGGCGATCGCTCGTCCACCAGCCGCCATCCCACAGCACGATATCGCAATCGAGCACCCGATCGCCCCATCGCCGCCAACGCCGGCGCCCGAACTCGCGTTCCATGCGCTGCAACGCAGACAGCATGGCCAGTGGATCCAGCTCGCTCTCGACGAGCGCGACGCTGT
Source organism: uncultured Porphyrobacter sp. (assembly GCA_964500135.1). Taxonomy (GTDB): domain Bacteria; phylum Pseudomonadota; class Alphaproteobacteria; order Sphingomonadales; family Sphingomonadaceae; genus Erythrobacter. Next base: position 37,536 of record CAZCNF010000009.1, on the reverse strand, counting down.
TTGCAAAGCGCCTCTGCGCAGGGCCAATAGGCGCGCTGCCGATGACGGGTGAACGCGCGTGCACGGTCCCCAGTGCCGCCAGCTCTTCCATCGCGGCCGCCAGGATCGCGCGCGGCTCGCCATAGCGGTGATGCCGTCGGTTGGAACCGAACGCGATCAGGTAGGTGCTGCTCAGATGTCCTCGCAGATGCGCGTATAGAGCTGCGGGCGGCGGTCGCGAAAGAAACCCATCCCGGCGCGATGCCGTGCAGCCTGCTCGAGATCGAGCGTGGCGACGAGCACGCCGCTCTCTTCGGCGCCGAACTCCACCACCTTGTCACCCCATTCGTTGGTCACGAAGCTGTGGCCGTAGAAACTTTGCAGCCCTTCACTCCCGATCCGGTTGGCAGCCACCACCGGCATGCAGTTCGACACCGAATGCCCCTGCATCGCGCGCTGCCACATGCGGCTGGTGTCGAGCCCGGCATCGTAGGGCTCCGATCCGATTGCAGTGGGATAGCACAGGATCTCCGCACCCATCAGAGCCATCACCCGCGCACATTCGGGATACCACTGGTCCCAGCAGATCCCCACGCCGATCTTCGTGCCCATCACATCCCACACCTTGAAACCGTGGTTGCCCGGGCGGAAGTAGAACTTTTCCTCATAGCCGGGCCCGTCGGGAATGTGGCTTTTCCGATAGGTGCCCAGCACTTCGCCATCGGGCCCCACCATGGCCATGGTGTTGTAGTAATGATGCCCGTCACGCTCGAAGAAGCTGGTCGGGATCGCGACCTTGAGCTTGGCTGCAAGCTTGCGCATCGCGACGACCGACGGGTGCTCGAGCGTCGGGCGCGCCAGGGCGAACAGCGCCTCGTCCTCAATCTGGCAGAAATAGGGCCCGGAAAAAAGCTCCGGTGGAAGCACGATCTGCGCCCCGCGCGCAGCAGCCTGTTCCACCAATTCGCCGACTGCAGCGATATTGGCAGCCTCGTCATCGCTGCCGAGTTGCATTTGAAGGGCGGCGACGGTGATTTCTCTCATCATGGAACCTCTGGCCGCCGCCCTTAAACTCAGTTCGCCTTCTTGAACAGCAGCGTCATGCGGTCGCTTTCGCCCAGTCCCTTGAGGTCTTCGCGCTGCGTGCGCAGCACGGGCGGCATTTCCCAAACGCCTTCGGGGTGGTCAGCGCTGTCCTTCGGATTGGCATTCATCTCGCTAGCCCCCACCAGTTCGAAGCCGTTGAGGCGCATGAAATCGATCACGTCCTGCTGCCGCAGATAGCCCTTCGAGCCATTGGCATAGCTCCACGGCGCGTCCGCCTTGGCCCGGTGTTGTTCGATTCCGATCATGCCATCGTCCTTGAGCAGGTCCCGCATCGCCTTGATCTCGGCATCGGCCATGTTCCAGCGCAGCATGTTGTGCATCATGCGCCCGATGATGATCCGGTCAAACGTGCCTTTCTCCCCTTCGGGCACGCCGTCGAGCGTGTAGCCGGTGAAGTGATCGGCGGGCAACCCGGTGAAGCCGGCCACATCGGCCGGGAACTTTGCGGCGGCGGCACGGATCCGGTCTTGCGCAGCGGCATCGAAAGGACCGCTGGTGGGCGTGAAGAAAAGCCCCACGAGCTTGCCTTCGCCGCCGACATAATGGCCGAGCAGGCGCGATAGCCAGCCGCCGCCAGGGGCATATTCGCCCACCTTCATGTCAGGCGCGATCTGGAAGAACGCGAGCATCTTGTCAGGATGGCGATAGGGATCGCGCGCCTTGTCATCCTTGCGGGTCGGATGGTTGACCGCTCCCGAAATCGCCTCGCCATGCTTCTTGGCATAGGCAGCGGCCATATGCTCGGCATGCGCCATCTTGTCATGATCCGCGTGCTGGGCATGGTTGGCATGATCCATCTGCGCATGGTGCGCATGTTCGGCCTGCTGATGATGGTCGGCCTGCGCGGGGGCGGCTGCCAGCGCCATGGCGGGAAGCGCGGCGGCATAGATCAGTTTGTTCATCGGTTCGGTCCTCTTCCGTCGAAACTGGGATGCGGTCAGTAACTGGAAAGCAAACGATGACAATGCGCAAGCCGTTCCCTATCTGCCAGGCAACAAGGAGAATTCGATGAGCGACATGGAGCAGGCAATCGTTGCGGGCGGGTGCTTCTGGTGCACCGAAGCGGTGTTCCGCGATGTGGTGGGCGTGGCAGACGTGGAAAGCGGCTACATTGGAGGCACCACCGCCAACCCGACCTACAAGGAAGTGTGCAGCGGTGCGACCGGCCACGCCGAAGCGATCAGGGTGACGTTCGACCCGGCCCAACTGTCCCATGCGGAACTGCTCGACGTGTTCATGGGTACGCATGACCCGACGCAGCTCAACCGCCAGGGCAATGACATAGGCACGCAATACCGCAGCGCGATCTTTCCTCTGGGCGAGACCCAGCGGCGCGAGGCTGAAGCTGCGATCGCGCGCTGGAATGACGAGCATCCCGGCCAGCGTGCGGTGACGACCATTGAGGGGCCGGCCGAATGGTATCCGGCCGAAGACTATCACCAAGAGTATTGGGAAGGCGAAGGGCAGCGTAACCCCTATTGCCTCGCGGTGATCCCGCCCAAGCTGCAGAAATTGCGCAAGAGCTTTGCCGCCAAAGTGAAGGCTGGCTGAAATGGCAAGGGCGGACCATTGGCCCGCCCCTGTTTACCTCAGATCCCGTCGATGCTCTTGCTGACGAGAATGTTCACCGAAACCCGGCGATTTTGCGCCTTGCCTTCGGGCGTGCTGTTGTCGGCCAGCGGATCGGCCGAGGCCATGCCGGTAGGGGTAAGCATGCGCCAGGGCTCCCAGTCGCATTCCTGCTGAAGGAAATTGACAACCCGGCCGGCGCGCTTTTCACTCAACGTCTGGTTGATTTCATAGCTGCCGGTCGAATCGGTATAGCCGACCACCAGCAATAGCGCGTTGTCGATCGCCTTGGCTTCATTGGCTGCAGTGCACAGGTCGCGTTGGGCCGCAGCAGACAGCTGCCATTTGCCGGTGTCGAAATAAACGTTGGTCGTGCCCTTGATGTTGTACTTGTCAATGTCGCCCATGCGCCCACGTAGCGCTTCGGTGGCGGCGGCATTGGCGGCGATCGCGGTTTCGTTCTCGCCAAAGCGCTGGTCGGTGCCGTTACGGATCATCGCCGCAGTGCGCAGGTCCTTGCCCTTGAGCGCGATCCGGCTGGCGACGAGCCCACCTTCCCACTGCACCGTCGAGACGGTTACCGGCAAGCCATTGAGCAGCGCTTCAGTCCCCAGCTTTTCGCGGCTCAGGCCCAGGAAACCGCCGCTGGTGCGGATTTCCGTGGCGGGCGCCACGTTCACCACGGTCTTGGTCCCGCCAGCACTGGTAACCTGAACGCGGTTCCCGTTGCGGGCCGAGATGAATCCTTCAAGTTCAGGCCCGTCGGGCAAGGCCTTGAGGTCGGTCGGCAGCGAGCCGTAGACGTTGATCTGGTCTTCGCTGGCGCCGTAATCCTCGTTCTGTGCGGCAACCCCGGCCGTCATCGGCAGGGCAGATGCAGCCAGCAGAAGCAGGAAACCCGACTTCCTCGAAATGACACTCATTACCTTCCACTCCTTCAATCAACGACGCCCGGCCATGCTTGGTCGCGGCCATGGTCCCACCGCCCCCCACAGACAGCGTGTCCGGTCGTCATTACCCCCAACAATGCTGTGCGATTTGCCATTCGGCAAGTCGCGGCCGGCGGGTTGTTCGCCATTCTGCCTGTTCCCGGTAACCTTTCTGTTAGATTAACGTGCGACGCAATTTCCATGCCGCCTTGGGTGGTAAGAGCGCATCCTGCGGCGAACCGAAAGCGGCCTAAGCGCTACAGAGCAGCTCTCACCCGCGCCAGCGCGCCACAAAGAAGCCGTCCAGCCCGCCGTGTTCGGCCAGCAAACCGGGATGGGTTCGCATCCAGCCGTCCGGCGTAGACGGGATCCCGGGCGGAAGCTCGTGCGGCTGGATCGGGAGCGGGTCGAGCGTGATCCGCATGGCCTGCTGTTCACCTTCTTCAGCTTCGAGCGAGCAAACGGCGTAGACCAGGATACCCCCTGGCTTCAGCCAGCCTGCCGCGCGATCGAGCAGCGCGGACTGCAGTTCGGCCATCTCGGCAATCTGGCGTTGGCCGATCCGGTGCAACACATCGGGGTGGCGACGGCAGGTGCCGGTTGCACTGCAAGGCGCATCCAGCAGGATGGCATCGAACCTGTGCTTTGGTTCCCATTCCTGTGCATCGGCCCGCACCAGCGAAGCCTTGAGCCCCGTGCGTTTGAGGTTTTCCGTGAGGAGATCAAGCCGCCGCTTGCTGAGATCGAGCGCGGTGACTTTCCAGCCCATCGCCGCCAGCTGCATCGTCTTGCCGCCCGGCGCCGCGCAGAGATCGAGCACATGGCGCCCGGCGCCTTCCCCTAGCAGCCGGGCCGGAAGCGATGCCGCCAGGTCCTGCACCCACCACTCACCTTGGCGAAACCCTTCGATCTTCTCGACCGCCACCCCGCGCGACAGGCGCACATGGCCCGCGGCATAGCTTTCGCCGCCCAGCTTGACCGCCCATTGCGTGGTCTGCACCGGGTCATGCAAGCCATCGCGCAGCGTCAGATCAAGCGGGGGCGGATCGGCTAGGCCGGCTGCGATCTGAGGCGCCCAATTGCCCCAGCGTGCCGCCACTGCCGCGGGCAGGCTTGGCACCGCCGGCAGCGTCGCTTCGCGTTTCGCCAGCGTGGAAAACACCCCGTGCGCCAGCCTGCGAGGGCCGCCCGTAAGCAGCGGCAGTGCGGTCGCCACAACGGCATGGGGCGGGGTGCCGAGCCGCAGCCATTGCGCCAGCATCAGCCGCAGCACACTGCGCGCCTTGGCGTCATCGGGCAGGCGTTGCGGCATGGCGCTATCGATCAATGCGTCGAGATCGGTGAGCCAGCGCAGGGCCTCGTGGGCGATTGCACGAGCCAGCGCCTTGTCGGGCGCGCTACGCACCGATCGCAGTGCCGCAGGCTCAGCCTGCTCCAGCGTTTCACCCCGGCGCAGCACCGCGTCGAGCATCTGCAGTGCGGCGCGGCGCGCGTGAATCCCGGGAGGCTGTGCCATGCGCAGCCGTTAGGGGCTATTGAAACGAAGCGCCACCCCGCGCATTGTCTGGGCATGACTCAGAAGAAATCCGCCGCCGCCAGCGCATTCGAAAAGCCCGCGCACTGGAGCAACGATCCGCCGCCCGCCCCCAAACCCGGCAAGGTTGACGAGAAGCTTTCGCCCACCCGCTATGGCGACTGGGAGAAAGACGGCATCGCGGTCGACTTCTAGAGCGGGCGGAAGGTGACCTTAAGCCCATCCTTCGGCTTCGGGATCGGCCAAGCCTGCCAATCCGGATCGTAGCCTTCGGCGATCTCGATCGAATAGCGCTGCAGCAGCTGCGCAAGCAGGATCTTTACTTGCATATAGGCGAAATGCAGCCCCAGGCACATGTGCGCCCCACCACCAAACGGCACCCAGGCGTATTTGTGGCGCGCGCGCACCTGTTCGGGGGTGAAGCGCATCGGATCGAACTTTTCGGGTTCGGGCCAGTATTCCTCTGAATGGTGAACATAATGGATGTTGATCCCGACCATGGTGCCGGCCGGGATGGTGTAGCCACCATACTCAAAGCTCTTGAGCGCGCGGCGCGGCATCGACGGCACCGGCGGGATCATCCGCAATGCTTCCTTGAAGGCCATCTCGGTCAGTTCAAGCTTGCCGAGATCGTCATAATCGAGCGGGCGCGGATTGCCCGATGCGTCGGGCCCACCGGTAACCGCTGTGATTTCCTGCCGCAGCTTGTCCTGCCAGTCGGGATTTTTCGCCAGCAGATAGATCAGCGAGGTGGCGCTCGACGTGATCGTGTCATGCGCGGCCATCATCAGGAAGTTCATGTGGTCGACCACTTCGTCGACCGGCAGAAGCGAGCCGTCTTCGCGCGTGGCGGTGGCGAACTGGCTGAACATGTCCTGCCCGCCCCCTTCCTCGCGACGGCGCAGCGTTTCACGGGTGAAATAATCCACCAGGAATGTACGTCCGTCGACGCCCTTCTTCATCTGGGTGAAAGGCAGCGGACGGCGCACCGGGGCGACCGAGGCCTGCACCATGTCGACGAAAGCCTGGTTGATGCGGTCCGCCTCGGGCCCCCAGGGGATGCCGATGAAGCTATCCGCTGCAAGATCGAGCGTCAGCTGCTTGATTGCCGGGTAGAACAGCATGGGCGCACCGCCCCAGCCAGCCACTTCCCTCGCGATGCCGCGATTGAGCGCACCCGAATAATGCCTCATCGGTTCGGGCTTGAACGCGATCGACAGAGCGCGGCGGTCAACCCGGTGATGCTCGAAATCGATCAGCATCAACCCGCGCGGAAACAGCTTGTCGAGGATCGGGCCCCAGCCCTGCTCTGACGAGAAGATCTTGTCGCGGTCGAACAGCATCAGTTCGTTCGCTTCGGCGCCGATCAGCGCGACCTGCCAACCGCCGAAGGCGCGGCCCTTGTAGACCTTGCCGTATTTGGCGACCATCTGCTTCACGAAGGCATGCGGATCGGCCAGCATGCGGAAGGTGTTGCCGACGATCGGCCAGCCCGCTTCGCCCGGAATATGGTCAAGCGCGTCTTCGGGCAGCTTCTCGGTCCAATGCCTCGGACGGAATTCGTCTGCGGCGGGAGCAGGCTCTGCAAGCGTGGCCATGGTCAATCCTGTTGTTGCGACGCGGGCAGCGACCGCCACCCTCTACTTACCTTGATGTAAGTAAATCATTTCGGCAAATCCAGTTCCGAATGCAAGCGGCCGATCAGATCCAGCCGGCCAGTTCGCGCCTCACAATCGCTTCGAGCATCGCCATGCCCGCATCCGACGCGTTGAGGCAGGCCAGCACCGCGTAATGTTCGCCGCCTGCTTCGAGAAACTCGTCGCGTCCCTCGATCGCCAGTTCCTCCAGTGTCTCGACACAATCGGCCGAGAAACCCGGTGCCGCCACGGCCAGCCGCTTCGTGCCGCGCGCGCCCTCGGCAATCAGCGTGTCGTCAGTCGCGGGTTCGAGCCACTGGGCCCGGCCAAAGCGCGACTGGAAAGTCGTCTCGATCCTGAGCCCGGCAAATTCCGGGCGCGCGGACAACCGCTCGCTCAGCAGCCGCGCAGTCTTGCGGCACTGGCAATGGTAGGGATCACCCAGGTGCAGCGTGCGCAGCGGCATGCCGTGAAAACTGAGCAAGAGTACTTCGGGCTTGAACTCTAGCGCAGCCAGCTGTCGCACGACATCGGCCTCCAGCGCATCGATATAAAGCGGATCATCGTGATAGGGCGGCAAGGTGCGCAGCGCGGGCTGCCACCGCATCCGGCCCAGTGTTTCGGCAGCCTTGTCGATGGCGGTGGCAGTGGTCGCGGCGCTATACTGCGGATACAGCGGCGCGAGCAGGATCCGGTCGCATCCGTCCTTGTGCAGGGCTTCAAGCTGGCTGGGAATCGATGGCTGGCCATAACGCATGGCGTGGCGCACGATCACGCCGTCGCCCAGGCGCTGCTGCAATCCCGCCGCCTGGTCGCGCGTGATCACCAGCAATGGCGAACCATCCTTCATCCAGACCTTGGAATAGGCCTCCGCGCTCTTGCTGGGGCGGGTGTTGAGGATGATCCCGCGCAAGATCACCTGCCACACGATCGCCGGAATCTCGATCACCCGCGGGTCCGACAGGAATTCCTTCAGATAGCGTTTAACCGATGCCGGGTCGGGCGCATCGGGCGTGCCGAGATTGACCACCAGCACGCCGATCCGCCCGCTCCTCACCGGGGGGTGGTCGGCCGGCAGGGATTGGGGGAGCCAGGTCACGCGGGAATGGCCAAGGGGTGCTGCACTGCATTCATGCAAGGCTGAATGCATGCACCTGGCAAAAGGGTCCGCGCGCTGGAAAGAAATTCAGTCATATGCCGCCTGAAAGTAGGGGCAGGCGCCGCAGCCGCAACCCGGTGGCCGAATAAAGTGCATTGGCGATTGCCGGGGCCGCCACCACCGCCCCCAGTTCACCCGGATCAGCCGAGGGGGCGTCGCTGGCGATGAATTCCACCTCGATGTCCGGGCAATCCGCCAGGCGCGGCAGATTGAGCGCGCCTAGCTGCTGCGATTGGGGCAGCCCACCCGCATAGCGCGTGCTTGCCCCCATCGCCATCGCCAGGCCAAACACCAGCCCGCCCTCGATCTGCTGCCGCGCAATGTCGAGATTGACGATCCGCCCGATATCGACCGCGGCCGACAACCGGGTCACCAGCACCCCGCCCTCGCCTGCGCGTGCAGTTGCGACACACGCGATCCGCCCGCCGCTTGCAGCATCGCCGATGCGGTGGCAGGCGATCCCGTTGCCGCTCTGGTCGACCCCGCCATCCCACCCGGCCAGCTGCGCGGCGCGCTGCAGGCAGGCCGCCAGTCGCGGATCGCTGCCCAGCATCATCATGCGGTAGGACACCGGCTCGCGCCCGTTGCGGCTGGCCAATTCGTCGATGAAGCTTTCGAGGGCAAAGCAGTTGTAGCCATGCGCATTGCCGCGCATGCGCGACACGGGCAGGCCGATCTCGACCGGAATGTGATCGACTGCGACGGCCGGGATCGCATAGGGCGGCACAGCACCTTCACCGGCCATCGCATCCACCGCACCTTCAGTGTCACGGATTGCGGCCCAGCTGGTGCTGTTGTCGAACAGGCGCCGACCGAACTCGAGATTGGCAGGCGGCATGGCGATGCGGGTGCGCATCGCACTGATCCGCGCCTCGCCATCCTGGCTCAGCTTTGCCCGCAGCACCACGGCGGCCGGCGAGCGCGGGCGGCCGGCGAGCAGTTCCTGCCAGCGCGACCAGATCAGTTGCACCGGACGGCCGATCTCGCGTGCGATCAGCGCCACCTCAATCGCGTGGTCATGTTCGTAGCGGCGATCGAAACTGCCACCGGCGGGCATGGGATAGAGCACCACGTCTTCGACTGCGATGTCTAGTGCCCGGGCCGCTGCCACGCGGGCCTGCTCGGGAGCCTGCGAAGCGATCCACAGTTCCAGCCGGCCATCAGCGAAGCGGGCTGTCGCGCTCGAGGTTTCGAGCGTGGCATGGACGCCCGGTTCGAAATCGTAGCGCAAGGCAAGGTCGGGGCTGTCCATCCCTTCGTCGGCGTCGCCGCGCTCGAAGATGCGATAGGCCGAACCGGTGGCCAGGGCATCATCCAGCCGCCGCTCGATCTCGTTGCTGTCGACCAGATGCTCGACCGAAAAACGCGGGTGCATGGTGTCGAGCGCCTGTTCGGCCGCCCACCAGCTGGTCGCGCACACCGCCAGCCAGCGCTTGCCTTCCACCGCGCCCACGATCCCGCGGATTCCACGGGCATTGAAGGGATTGAATTCGACCAGCTCGGCCTTGTCGATCGGGCCATGGCGGATCGCGGCATAGACCAGCCCGGGCAAACGCACGTCGCCTGCGAACTGGTGGGTGCCGTCGACCTTGGACGGCAGGTCGAGCCGTGGATAGGCCTGGTTGCCACCCGCCTCACCGGGCAAGGCATCCTCGGCATAGGCGACGGGCCGGAGCGGCGGGGGATCGGGCGGATCGTAATCGACTGCCTCGGCGACAAGCTCGCCGAAGCTGAGCTGCTGGTCGCCGTAGCGAATGAAGCCGCCGGACGCCTCGCACTCTTCCCACGACACGCCCCAGCGGTCGGCCGCAGCCTGCGCCAGCATCGCCCGCGCTGCTGCCCCGGCCTGGCGGCAAGGCGCCTCGAATGCCGCGAGCGACGTGCCGTCGCCGGTGGCCGAGAAGCGCCGGTCCTCGGCAAAGCGGCGCGCCAGGAAAGCATCGGGCTCGCCTGCCAGGCCTGGCGCAAACGGCATCCACAGCGGGGCCCAGCGCGCCGCGAGCGGGACATTGGCATATTGTGCGCTGACCGGCGCGGGCTCGACCGCGACCTGACGCCAGTCTGCACCCAGTTCCGCCGCCACGATCTGGGGCAGAAGAGTGGTGACGCCCTGGCCCATTTCCAGCTGCGGCACCGCCACGGTCACCACACCGTCTGTGGCGATCTTAAGCCAGGCGTCGAATACTTCCTCGCCTTCGCGCGGCTCGATCGGATTGGGGAAATGGCGCGGATAAAGCGTCCAGGCGACCAGCAATCCGCCCCCGATCGCGGCTCCGGTCAGCAATCCGCGGCGCGTGATCGGCATTCTCAGACGTGCCCCTGCCCGAGCCAGCTCGCCACCTTGCGCGCGATGGCGGCAAAAGCCTCGCCCTCGATCGTGTCGCCGGCGGCCGGCGGGTTGCCGCTGTCGCCCGCTTCCCGGATCGGCAGCGCCAGTGGAATGCGCCCCAGGAAGGGAATGTCGACCTGCGCCGCCATCGCCTCAAAGCCGCCCTTGCCGAACGGATCGGACACTTCGCCGCAATGCGGGCATTGATAGCCCGCCATGTTCTCGACCAGCCCGATCACCGGCACCTTGCCGGTTTCGAACAACTGGCCCGCGCGCGCCGCATCGATCAGCGCCAGGTCCTGCGGGGTCGAGACCAGGATCGCGCCGTCGGGCTTGTGCTTCTGCAGCATGGAAAGCTGCACATCACCCGTGCCCGGCGGCAGGTCGATCAGCAACACCTCGACGTCGCCCCACTGCGCGTCGATCAATTGCGACAGGGCATTGCCTGCCATCGGCCCGCGCCAGGCCAGCGCCTGCGCCGGCTTGACCAGGAACCCCATCGACAGCACCGGCACGCCGTGCTCGCCCGTAACCGGCACCAGCTTTTCGCCTTCGGCTTCGGGCTTGCGGCCCTCCAGCTTGAGCAGCTTGGGCTGCGAGGGGCCATAGATATCGGCATCGACAACGCCCACCTTCACTCCCAAGCGGTGCAGCGCCACCGCGAGGTTGGTAGTGAGCGTCGACTTGCCGACCCCGCCCTTGCCCGAGCCCACGGCAATGATCCGGCGACGCGGGCGATCCGCCATCATCGCCACGCGCACTTCGCTCACACCCTCGACGCCGGCCAGCGCGTGGTTGATCTCCTGCTCCACCGCCGCGCGTTCGCCTGGCGCAAGGCCGGTCGCATCGACCACCACGACCGCGCGCCCGCCGACCATCGTGGCGGAACCGACCCGCTTGCCGATCGCTTGAGGAAGATGAGCCAGCAAATCCTGCTTTTCCATGGCCGCAGCCCCTAGCATCAAATTCGCGCGTGCCACCCCTGTTTTTCACAGGAACCGCCCCTATAAGAGTGACATGGACATGTTCGACAGTTTCAGAAAATCGATCGGCCTTGCCATGGCCGGCAAGAAGAACCCGTGGGGCGGTGGATCAGGCGGAGACGACGGCGGCAACGCCGAGCCTCCCTCGGGCGAGGATCAATCGCCCACCGATGGCGGCGACAAGAGCTCGGGCCCGCGCAATCCGTGGTTGCCGGGCGGCGGCGGGAGCGAAGACAAGCGCCGCTCGGCCAGCATCGAGGACATATTCAGATCGCGCGGCCCGGAAGGCCCCAGGCGCAGCGGCGGCGGCCCGCGTGGCCCCAATTTCCGCTTGCCGCAGCGGCCCGGCGGCAAGAGCTGGTGGCCCATCATCGCCGGCGGGCTGGTGGCGCTGTGGCTGTTCACCACTGGCGTCCACTTCGTGCAGCCGCGCGAACAGGGGATCGTCACTTGGCTGGGTGGCCGGTATTCCAGCACGCTAAACCCCGGCACCAATTTCTCGCTGCCCTGGCCAATCCACCAGGTCGAGGTCGAGAACGTGAGCGAGATCCGCTCGGTCAAGATCCCCGAAGGCAATGAAGAGAAACTGATCCTGACGGGTGACCAGAACCTGGTTGACCTGTCCTATCTCATTCGCTGGAACATCAAGGATCTGAAGCTTTTCAAGTTCAGCTTGGTCGACCCTGAGGAAACGCTGCGCGAAGCGGCCGAAGCCGCGATGCGCGCCTCGGTGGCGGAGCAGCAGCTCGACACCGTGCTGTCGGGCGAAGGCCGCGCCGACATCGAGCAGAGCGTACGGGCACGGATGCAGGCGATCCTTGACGCCTATCGTGCAGGGATCGCGGTCCAAGGCATCGAAATCGGCAAGACCGATCCGCCGGCCACTGTGGTCGATGCCTTCAACGATGTGCTGGCAGCACAGCAGGATGCCGAACGCGACATCAACCAGGCGCGGCGCTATGCGCAGCAGCTGCTGGCGCGGGCCGAGGGCGATGCCGCAGCGTTCAACCAGATCTATGAGGAGTACCGGCTTGCGCCCGAAGTCACCCGGCGCCGACTCTATTACGAGACCATGGAAAGCGTGCTTTCGAGAACCGACAAAACCATCGTCGAATCGAACGGGGTGACCCCCTTCCTGCCACTGCCTGAAATCCAGCGGCGTGCCCGCGAGGCGAAGGCTCCGGTTCCGCAGGGGGGGCAATAAGCGATGGAAAACGTTTGGCAGACCTACAAGGTCGCGATCATCGCGGTGGCCGCACTTGTCGTGGCGCTGTTCTCTAGCCTGTTTGTCGTCTCGGAAAGCCAGCAGGCGGTGATCATCCGCACCGGCAACCCCTACAAGGTGGTCAATATCTACCGGCCCGACGTGCCCTTCGGCGAGACCAAGGCCGGGCTCTACTGGCGCATCCCCTTCATTGACCGGGTGCAGGTGGTCGAGCGACGGATCCTTGACCTCGACATGGAGCGGCAGGAAGTGCTGACCAGCGACCAGCAGCGGCTGCAGGTCGATGCCTATGCCCGTTTCCGCATCATCGACCCGGTCGAGATGATCGAGAACGCCGGGACCGAGGAAAACGTTCGGTTGCAGTTGGCGCCGATCCTCACCTCGGTGTTGCGCCAGGAACTGGGACGGCGCAGCTTTGCCTCGCTGCTCACCGCCGAGCGCGGGAGCGCCATGACCAATATCCGCGTCAAGCTGGACGAGCAGGCAAGGCAATATGGCGCGCAGGTGATCGACGTACAGATCAAGCGCGCCGACCTGCCCGAAGGCCGCCCGCTCGACGCCGCCTTCACCCGCATGCAGTCTGACCGGCAGCAGGAGGCCGAGACGATCCGGGCTCAGGGCCGCAAGAATGCGCAGATCATCCGTGCCGAAGCCGAAGGTAACGCCGCCAACACCTATGCGGCCGCCTATGGCAAGGATCCGGAGTTCTACGACTTCTACCGCGCGATGGAGAGCTATCGCCGCACCTTCGAACAGGGCACCGGCGACAGCTCGATGATCCTGAGCGAGGACAGCGAGTATTTCCGCCAGTTCCGGGGCGGGCGCTGAGCGACGGTCGGCCCCGGCGTTGGCAGCCCAATCCGACGAACGGCCAACCACGCCCGGCGGGCGTTGGCGCTGTTCAAATGCGGTTAAGTGCGTCTTGCGCCATAAGTCGCACGTAGCTTGCTGAAGCGACATGCATGAATGCAGGCCCTGCCATGCGCAGGCCACCTGCAGCAAATGTGACCAGAACGAGAGGACGATAAGCCTGTGCGTTACGTATATGGATTGACCAGTGCCCTGCTGATCGGCGGCGCTACACTGTCGCTCGCGACTGGCTACCCCGCCGGTGCGCAGGTGGCGCAGAATGATGACGCCGCGATCGAGCGGATTGTGCCGATGCAGGGTGCACCAGCCAGCTTTGCCGACCTAACCGCGCAGCTCCAGCCTGCAGTGGTGAACATATCGACCCGCCAGCGGATCGAGGTCAACACCAATCCCTTCGCCGGCACGCCGTTCGCCGACCTGTTCGGCCAGCGCGGCAATGGCCAGCAGAACCAGCCGCAGTTCCGCGAGGGCCAGTCGCTTGGTTCGGGCTTCATCATTTCGGCTGACGGTTATGTCGTGACCAATAACCATGTGGTCGCGCCCGACAACCGCGCGACGCTGGAAGAAATCACCGTCACCATGCCCGATGGCACGGAATATGAGGCTGACCTGGTCGGAGCCGATCCGGCATCCGACCTTGCCGTGCTCAAGATCAAGAGCAACCGCACCTTCCCGTTCGTAACCTTCGGCGATTCGGCCGGGGCGCGGGTGGGCGACTGGGTGATCGCGATCGGCAATCCCTTCGGTCTCGGCGGCACCGTGACTAGCGGGATCATCTCGTCGGTGCTGCGCAACACCGGCGGCGGGGCCTATGACCGCTACATCCAGACCGACGCCAGCATCAACCGCGGCAATTCGGGTGGCCCGCTGTTCGACATGAAGGGCAATGTGATCGGCATCAACAATGCGATCATCTCGCCCAATGGCGGCAGCGTGGGCATCGGCTTTGCGATTCCTTCGGAAATTGCAGCGCCGATCGTCGAACAACTCAAATCGGGCGCCGAAATCGAGCGTGGCTTCCTGGGTGTCAGCATCGTGCCGGTCAGCGACGATCTGGCGGATTCGCTGGGCCTGCCGCGCAACCGCGGCGAATTCGTGCAGACGGTCCAGTCCGACGGCGCGGCCGAACGCGCCGGGATCCGGCCGGGTGACGTGGTCACCTCGATCAATAACCAGCCGGTGACGCGTGACCAGACGCTGTCGTTCCTGGTGGCCAACATCAAGCCCGGCACACGCATCCCGATCGACCTGATCCGCGACGGCAAGGAACTGCGGGTAACCGCCACCGTCGGCAAGCGTCCGACCGAGGACGAACTGCGGCGCCAGCAGATGTTCGATCCGGATGCCGAACCCGAAGCCCCGGCGCCGGATACCAACAGCGCGGTCGAGGAAAAGCTCGGCCTTCAGCTGATGCCGCTGACCCCGCAGATTGCCCGCCAGCTTGGCGCAGGCGAGAGCACGCGCGGGCTGGTGGTTGGCGGGGTCGACCCCAATTCCGATGCGGCACGCAAGGGCCTGCAGCGCGGTGACATCATCCTGAGCGCCAATTATCGTGAAGTGACCACACTTGCCGAGGTGGAGACGGTGATTTCCGAAGCGACGAGGGCCGGACGCGAGGCAATCCTGCTGCGCGTCCAGCGGCGCGGGCAGCCTGCGCAATATGTCGCAGTTCGGCTGCGCTGAACCCTGACCTCAGCTTGACACACAGGGGCGCCGGAACAGGATTTCGGTGCCCCTTTTTCTTGCCGTCACCTATTGCTGGTTGGCACGTTCGCGGGCTGCATCGCTCGGCCGGATCGTGCGCGGCATGGGCGGGGGTGGCGGCTCGCGCTGGCCGGTCGCTCGCTCGAGGAAATCGTCGCTGGCGGCTTGCCCGGCTTCGCCCGGCCGCACGGGGATCTGGGCGCGCGGGCCATCTTCGGGGAATTGCTCGCCTTCGACGCCGAACGGCATGCCGCTGTCAGCGCGGCCCGGCTCGACCAGGTTGCCCTGCTCGTCGATGAAGTAGTAGTCGCCCGGATCGCCGTAGAGATATTCCTCGTCGGGTTCGAGCATCCAGCCGGGCAGCTTCACTTCGGTCTCGAATTCCTCGACCGGACGGTCCTTCACGGCAAAGCGCATAAAGTCCGAAAAGGCACGCGCCGGCGCGCGCCCGCCCTGCAGGCCGGGCACCGGCCGGGCATCGTCGCGGCCCATCCACACGCCGGTGGTGACGCCCGAGGAAAAGCCGATGAACCAGCCGTCCTTGTTCGAATTGGTCGTGCCCGTCTTGCCAGCGACCGGTCGACCGATTTGGGCCGCCTGCCCGGTACCGGTGTTGACTGCTGTCTGCAGCAGGTCGGTGATGCCCGCCGCGACATAGCCCGGAACCAGCTGGTTCGAACGGGCCCGCTCATGGCGATAGATCTCGCGCCCGCTGGCCGTGGTAACCCGCAGCACGCCATAGGGCTCGACCGAGGTGCCCTTGGCCGAGATCGCGGCAAAGGCGCGGGTCATATCGATCAGCCGCACCTCGCTGCTCCCCAGCACCATCGACGGGAAGGTCGAGATCGAGGAGGTAATCCCGAACCGCCGCGCCATCGAGGCGACCGAGCCGAACCCGACATCCTGGCCGAGCTGCGCGGCAACGGTGTTGATCGAATAGGCAAAGGCGGTGCGCACATCGATCTCGCCGGCGTATTTGCCGTTCGAGTTGCGCGGGCTCCAGCCATCGATCGTGACCGGCGTGTCGTTCACCCGGTCGTCCGGAGTATAGCCCGCCTCCAGCGCCGCGAGATAGACGAACAGCTTCCACGCAGAGCCCGGCTGGCGCTGGGAATTGGTTGCACGGTTGTAATTGCTGGCGACATAATCGGTGCCGCCCACCATCGCGAGGATTGCGCCGTCGCGGTCGAGGCTGACCAGCGCTCCCTGGGCATTGCCAGGGGTGTTGGCCCTGATCGCCGCCGCCGCTGCACGCTGCATGCCGATGTCGAGCGTAGTCCAGACCTCGATCGGTTCGAACGTCTCGGGCAGCAGCAGGTCGAGCTGAGGCAGCACGTAATCGGTGAAGTAGCGGGCCGAGTTCTGCCCGACTTCCGGCTTAAGGTTGACTGCGCCGACATCAACCGAGGCTTGCGATCCGGTAATGTAACCCTGCTCTTCCATCAGGCGCAGCACCGTCTTGGCCCGGGCGATCGCCTGGTCGACATCGGCCGTGGGCGAATAGCGCGAGGGTGCCTTGACCAGCCCCGCAATGATCGCAGCCTCGGCGGTCGACAACTCGGTGGCCGGATGGCTGAAGAAATTGCGGCTGGCGCTGTCGATGCCATAGGCGCCGCCGCCGAAGTAGACCTTGTTGAGATAAAGCTCGAGAATCTCTTCCTTCGAGAACTTCCATTCGAGCGCCAACGCCAGGATCGCTTCGCGCAGTTTGCGGTCGAGCGAGCGGTTGTTGTTGAGAAACAGGTTGCGCGCGAGTTGCTGGGTGATGGTCGAGGTGCCACCGATGCGCTTGTCGCCGATGAAAGACTCCACGATCGCGCCGGTCAGGCGGATCGGATCGACCCCGAAATGCGAATAATAGCGCCGGTCTTCCACCGCCACCATGGCATCCTTCATGACTTGCGGGATCTGTTCGTAATCGAGCCACTCGCCATAGCTTGGCCCAAGCTCCACGATCTCGGTCCCGTCACGTGCGCGCACCACGATCGTCTGCGCGGTCTGGGTGGTGCGTAGCTGGTAGTGGCTGGGCAGCGACTGCACGGCAAAGCCCACCGCCACGCCAAGCGCGAGCAGGCCGAGCAGCGCCAACGCCCCACCCCACACGAACATACGCTTAATCCAGCGTGAAAGCCGCGAGCCGCCACCGCCTTTGCCGTTGCCCTGCGGCGTGCGGGGGCGCGACGGCGGCATGGCCTGGCTGCGCTCTGCCGCAGCACGGCGGGCACCACGCTTGTTCCTGTTCATCAGACCGTCAGCGCGCTTAGACATCGGGTGTTTCGTAGGTTCCCTGTTGGGGCGATCGGACCAGCGACCTGCATAGGCGAGTTGTAACCCGGCGTGAACGGCGTCCGCGCAGGATTTCCGCCAGCTCGATCAGTCCCCCGGTTCGAAATCGAGCGCAGCGGAATTGATGCAATAGCGCAAGCCGCCGTCCTGCGGCGGCCCGTCGGGAAAGACATGGCCCAGATGGCCGCCGCAGGTCGAGCATAGCACTTCGGTGCGGATCATCCCGTAGGATGTGTCACGCCGTTCCTCGACAGTGTCGGCTTCGGCGGGGCGGGTGAAGGCGGGCCAGCCGCAGCCCGAGTTGTATTTGGCATCGCTGGCGAACAGCTTCGTGCCGCAGCCGGCACACAGATATTCGCCCGGCTCGTAGTGCTTGTCATACTGGCCGGTAAAGGCCCGCTCGGTCCCGGCTTCGCGCAGGACATGGTATTGCTCGGGCGTCAGCCGGGCGCGCCATTCGGCATCGGGCAGGTCGATCTTTTCCATTGCATGCAGCTCCTAGGCGTCCACCTTGGCATAGTGCGAGGGCGGCTGGATCACTCCCATCCGCTCGGTCAGCAGCGGGCGAAAGCTCGGCCGGCTCTTGAATACGGAATACCAGCCGCGCGTCTGCTCGTGGCCTGACCAGTCGATTCCGCCGAGGTAATCCGCCACCGAGATCTGGGCAGCGGCGGCCAGATCCGCAAGGCTCATGGTCGATCCGGCCAGCCACGGGCGATTGTCGATCAGCCAGTCCATATAATCGAGATGGCCATGGGCCAGCTTCATGGCCTCGCGCAGCACGCGCGAATCCGGCGGCTGATTGAACACCAGGCGCTTCTTCATCCGCTCGTTCAAGAGCGGCGCAGTGACGTCGTAATAGAAATTCTCGTCAAACAAAGCGACCAGCCGACGGATTTCGGCGCGGTTCGCGGCGGTGCCGTTGATCATCGGCGCCTTGTCGACCGTCTCCTCGAAAAACTCCGCGATCGCGCGGCTGTCGCACAGCACGGTTTCGCGCTCGTCATGCACCATCACCGGGGTTCGTCCGGCGGGGTTGAGGTTCCAGAAATAGTCGCTGGCCGCCCAGGGATCCTCGCGCACCAGCTCATAGGCGACGTTCTTTTCGCCCAGCAACAGGCGGATCTTGCGGCTGAACGGACAAAGCGGAAATTGATAGAGGCGCCACATGCTGAGACGCTCATGCCTCAAATCGCGCGGCGAATCTACCGGCGCAGGCAGCATTCTTGCCGGTTATTCGATCCCGCTGGCATCGAGCATCAAGAGGCACGCCGGCATGACCTCGTCCACCTGTTGCTGATCGAGCAGCCGCCGCGCCTCGGCCTGGGCCAGCTGCGCCACGTCGTCGCGGCCCAGCCCCGTCTCGTCCATCACCTGCGCGAGGGCCCGCACGAAGAATTCGCGACCGCGCGGATCGATCGCGGGCCATCTTTTTGCGCCCTCATCGCCATTTTCCTGCCCATAGGACACGAGCGCAAAAGCGGCCGAACAGCGCAGCAGCGCCGCACTCGCCTGCGAAAGCTGCGGCGGAACGAGGGGAGGAGAAGGAACAGGCGCCTGCCCTGCAAGCGAGGCAAGGGCGGCGGCAGCGATCTGTATCATGTGCATGGGCACCTGCTATACCAGCGAATGTGAACCATGCACTACCAACTGCTTGCCAACCGTCAGGCGATGGCATAGGCGATATAGGTTGCAAAGGGAGACGCAAATGTTCAGCCATGTGATGGTCGGATCCAACGACATCGAAGCATCCAAGAAATTCTATGACGCGGTTCTGGGCGTGCTGGGCGCCGGCCAACCGATGCGCGACGAGAAGGAAGACGGCACTGTGCGCCTGTTCTATTTCCACGGCGGCAGCATCTTCTCGGTTTCGACCCCGATCGACGGCAATCCCGCGACCGCGGGCAATGGCTGCACGGTAGGCTTTGCCTGCGACAGCCTGGAACAGGTCAAGGCCTGGCACGATGCCGGCGTTGCCAATGGCGGCACCAGCATCGAAGATCCGCCGGGGCCGCGCCAGGGCGGCATGGGCACGCTCAACCTTGCCTACCTGCGCGATCCCACCGGCAACAAGCTCTGCGCGCTTCACCGCGCGTGATTTTCCAAACCTTAGCTGCTAGCGGCTGAGCTGGAACAGCGCGAATTCGGCGCGCCAGTTTGCCGCTGGCGCGCCGATTTCGCGTCCGCCTGAAAAGAACCAGCGGTTTTCGACGGTCACGCCCTTGGCCGCAACCAGTTCGTAAAAGTCCACGATCGTCACGTGGTGGATGTTCTGGGTCTCATACCAGCTGACCGGCAGCGCTCGGGTAACCGGCATTCTCCCGCCGAACATCAGCGCGCCGCGCGTGCGCCAATGCGCGAAATTGGGAAAGCTTACAAAGGCCTGGCGGCCGACCCTGAGAAGCTCGTCGAGCAGGCGATCGGGCCGCGCGGCGGTCTGCAAGGTTTGCGACAGAATGGCATAATCAAACGCCTTGTCGGGGTAGTCGGCCAAGTCGCTGTCGGCATCGCCCTGCACCACAGAAAGGCCTCTTGCCACGCAGCGTTCGACCAGCGCCGGATCGATCTCTAGCCCGCGCGCATCGACCTGCTTGCCGTCGCGCAATTCGGCCAGCAGGCCCCCGTCGCCGCAGCCGATATCGAGCACGCGGGTGCCCGGCGCGACATGGCGCGCAATCACCGCCAGGTCGGGACGCAGTGCATCAACCATCGATGAAGCCCTTCATCACCCGGTCGAGCGCCGGCACGTCAAGCAGGAAGCTGTCATGCCCGAACGGTGCGCTGAGTTCGACGAAGCTGACCGGCGCGCCCGAGGCGTTGAGCGCGTGGACGATGTGGCGGCTTTCCGCTGTCGGATAGAGCCAGTCGCTGTCGAAGCTGACCACGCAGAACCGCGCTTTGGCCCCGGCAAAGGCATCTGCCAGCTTGCCGCCACCCTGACCTTCCGAGAATTCCTCGGCAAGGTCGAAATAGTCCATCGCGCGGGTGATATAGAGATAGGAATTGGCGTCGAAGCGCTGAGTGAAGCCCAGCCCCTGGTGCCGCAAATAGCTTTCGACCTGGAAATCGGCATCGAAGCCGAAGCTCTTCGCGTCCCGATCTTGCAGGCGCCGCCCGAACTTCTCGGTCAGTCCCTCTTCGGACAGGTAGGTAATGTGTGCCGCCATGCGCGCCACCGCCAAGCCGGCATCGGGCGCCACACCGCCGTAATAGTCGCCGCCGTTCCAGTTCGGATCGGCCATGATCGCCTGCCGCCCCACTTCGTGGAAAGCGATGTTTTGCGCCGAATGACGCGCGGTGGTGGCGATGGCCAGCACCCGCGCTGCCCGGTCGGGCCAATTGGCGGCAAGGCTGAGCGCCTGCATCCCGCCCATCGAGCCGCCGATTACCGTGTGGAGCCGAACGATCTCCAGTTCATCGAGCAAGCCGACAAGGCCGCGCACCATGTCGCGGATGGTGATCACGGGAAAACGCATGGCATAGGGCAGGCCATCGGGCGCTAGACTCGCCGGGCCGGTCGAGCCCATGCAGCTGCCGATCACATTAGCGCAAATCACGTGATAGCGATTGGTATCGATCACCTTGCCCGGCCCGACCATCCGCGCCCACCAGCCGGGCTTGCCCGTGATAGGATGGGCCGAGGCGACATATTGGTCACCGGTCAAAGCGTGGCATATCAGGATCGCATTCGACCGGTCTGCCGACAGCTCGCCATAGGTCTCGAAAGCGATCTGCACGCCCGCAAGCGACTGCCCGCTGTCGAGCGGCAGGTCCCGGCTGAGCGCAAGGCTTTTCGAGGCAATCAGCGTGGCCATGGGCCGCTTCGCTTGGGCGAGCTTGCGGCTCAAGTCAATTGCACTGTTTTTCATGCGGGAAAGCGGTTATGCGCCGCCGCGCCATGACCGAACAGCCACACAAGCGTCCCGAAGGAAAGCCCTGGATCATGGGCATCCACGCCTATGTGCCCGGCAAGTCCACGAGCAGCGACGGGCGCAAGCTGATCAAGCTCTCGGCCAACGAAAATCCGCTGGGCACCAGCGCCGCGGCACTTGCGGCCCGCGCAGCCCTGACCGGCGCGGCGGATTATCCCGACCCCGATTCCTCGACGCTACGCAATGCAATTGGCGAGCTTCACGGCATCGATCCAGCGCGGATCGTTTGCGGCACCGGCTCGGACGAACTGCTCAACCTGGTCGCGCAGGGCTTTGCCGGGCCGGGCGACGAAGTGTTGTTCAGCCGCTTCAGCTTCGCGGTCTACGACATCGCCGCGCGGCGCTGCGGCGCAACCCCGGTCGAAGCGCCCGACACGGATTACGCCACCAGTGTCGACGCGCTGGTGGCGGCGGTGAGCGAGCGCACACGGGTGGTGTTCCTGGCCAACCCGAACAATCCCACCGGCACCTTCCTGCCGCGCCATGAAGTCGAACGGCTGCACGCAGGCCTGCCGTCGGGTGTGCTGCTGGTGGTCGACCAGGCCTATGCCGAATATCTTGGCGCAGGCGAGGATGACGGCGGTCTCGAGCTCGCCGCACGCTATGGCAACGTGCTGGTCACGCGCACCTTCTCGAAGATTTACGGCCTCGCCGGCGAACGGATCGGCTGGGCGACAGGCGCGCCGCATCTGGTCGACGTGCTGAACCGTATCCGCGGGCCGTTCAATGTCACCACCAGCGGGCAGGCAGCGGCGCTGGCCGCGCTGGGCGACCAGGATTTCGTGCGCCGCTCGCGCGAGCTCAATGCGGCCGAACTCGCTCGCTTCGTCGCGGCGATCGAGGCGCTGGGCAATCATGGGCTGCGCGCGGTGCCCAGCAAGGCGAACTTCCTGCTCGTGCTGTTCGAAGGCGCGGTCAGCGCGGCGGAGGCGCTCGCGGCAATCGGCGAGGCCGGCTATGCCGTACGGCACCTGCCGGGCCAGGGCCTGCCGCATGCCCTGCGGATCACGATCGGACGACGTGAAGACATGGCCGCGATTGCCGAGACCCTGCGCCGCCTGGTGGAGCGCCGCGCATGAGCATCGGCAAGGTTGCGATCATCGGGCTGGGCCTACTGGGCGGTTCGATCGGTCTGGCAGTCAAGGCGCGAGCGCCGGGCATCATCACCAGCGGCTATGATGCCGAGCCACAGGTACGCGAGCGCGCGACCGCGCGTGGGCTGGCGGATGCGGTATGCGATAGCGCGGCCGAGGCCGTGCGCGATGCCGATCTGGTGATCCTGTGCGTGCCGGTGGGCGCGATGCGCGCTGCGGCTGGCGAAATTGCGGGGGCACTCGCCCCCCAAGCGATCGTAAGCGACGTCGGTTCCTCGAAGCAAAGCGTGGCGGAAGATCTGGCAGCCGCCTTGCCGGGTGCCACGGTGATCCCGGCACATCCGGTGGCAGGGACCGAGCAGAGCGGGCCCGAGGCCGGTTTTGCCACGCTGTTCGTCAACCGCTGGTGCATCCTCACCCCGCCGCAAGGCGCGGACCAGCAGGCGGTCGAGGCGCTGGCGGATTTCTGGCGCCAGCTGGGCGCCAAGATCGAAATCATGGACCCGCAGCATCACGACTTGGTGTTGGCCGTCACCAGCCATATCCCGCATCTGATCGCCTACACCATTGTCGGCACCGCCAGCGATCTTGAAGGCGTGACGCGCGGCGAAGTGATCAAATATTCGGCCGGTGGCTTCCGCGATTTCACCCGGATCGCTGCTTCCGACCCCACCATGTGGCGCGATGTGTTCCTGCACAACAAGGCGGCGGTGCTGGAGATGCTCGGCCGTTTCACCGAAGATCTCACCGCGCTGCAGCGCGCGATCCGGTCCGGCGATGGCGATACGCTCTACGATCTGTTCAGCCGAACCCGAGCGATCCGCCGCGGGATCATCGAAGAGGGGCAGGACGACGATCGCCCCGACTTCGGTCGCAGCGATCACGGTGCGTAACGCCAAGTCAGCTTAGCAGGAACACTGCCGCCACAAGCCACATCACCGCGGTCGAAATCCAGCCGGCCAGCGCCAGCGGCCCCGAAACGGCCAATTGCCCCATCACGCTGCGGTTCTGCGCGATCAGCATGGTCACCACCATCAGCGGCGGGGCCAGCAACCCGTTCACCACCGCCGCCCAATAGAGCGCACGCATCGGATCGATCCCGGTAAAGTTCAGGGCAACTCCGCCCAATGTCGCCAAGGCAATGACCGCATAAAATGCCTTGGCTTCCCTGGGCTTACGGTCCAATCCTTCGACCCATCCGAAGGTCTCGCTAACCGCATAGGCGGCGCTACCGGCCAGGATCGGCACCGCCAGCAACCCGGTACCGATGATCCCCACCGCAAACAGCGCAAAGGCCAGGTCGCCGGCGATCGGACGAAGTGCCTCGGCCGCCTGCGCGGCGCTGGTAATCTCGTGGATGCCGTTGGCGTGAAGGGTTGCCGCTGTCGCGATCACGATGGCCAGCGCGACGAAGTGCGAGAAGCCCATGCCCACCAGCGTATCGGTGCGGATCCGGGCAAGTTCGGGCCCGGCCCGTCGCGGCGAGACGTGCAGCGGCTTGGTATGGCGCCGGTGCTGCTCTTCCACTTCCTGCCCGGCCTGCCAGAAGAACAGGTAGGGGCTGATGGTGGTCCCGAAGATGGCGACCAGTGCCATGGCGTGCTCGCGATCGAAGGCAAAACTTGGAATCAAGGTGCCACGCAGGGCCTCACCCCAGGGGACTCCCACGACCAGCGTGACCGCGACATAGGCGAACAGCGAGACCGTGGCCCATTTGAGCACGCGAGCGTAGCGCGAATAGGGCAGCAGCACTTCGAGAACGACGCTGATCACCCCGAAAGCGGCGGTATAGAGCAACATCGGACCGGGCACGATCAGCGCCAGTGCGGCACCCATCGCACCCAGATCGGCACCCAGATTGATCACATTGGCGACCAGCAGCAGCACCACCACGATCCGCAGCAGCGCCGGCGAATAATGCCTGCGCAGGTTCTGCGCGATACCTCGCCCGGTCGTGGCACCAATCCGCGCACAGATCGCCTGGATCGAAGCGAGCAGCGGAAACCCGAACAGCAGTGTCCAGCCCATGCCATAGCCGAATTGCGCGCCGACCTGGCTATAGGTGCCGACCCCGCTCGGATCATCGTCGGCCGCGCCCGTGACAAGGCCTGGCCCGAGCACATCCCACCAGCGGCGCCGGGCTTGCGGTTTGCTCATCCGGCCGGAACGTTCAAGGCGTTGATGGCGGAATGCACACGGGCTTCGATTTCCTCGCGCGGCAAGCCGGGCGGGATCGGTTCCCCGATGCGATAGGTAATGCGGCCCGAACGCTTCCACAGCCGATGATAGACCGGGCCGCTGTCGACCGCGATTGGCACCACCTGCAGGCCCAGCAGCTTGTAAAGCCCGGCGAAACCGGCCTGGAGCGGCGGGCAGGAGCCATGCGGCACGCGCGTCCCTTCGGGAAAGATCACCAGCGGCCGGCCTTGCGCCAGCCGCTCGCGCGCGCTTGCGATCATCTGCCGAAGCGCCCGCGCGCCTTCATCCCGCGCCACCGGGATCAGGCCATAGCGCAGCGCGGAATGCCCCCAGCCCGGGATCGCAAACAATTCGCGCTTCGCGAACACGGCCGGTGTCTCGAAGAAAGCGGGCGTGTCGATCGCTTCGAAAAAGCTTTCATGCTTGACGGCATAGAGCACCGGGCCGGTCGGCGGCTGCCCTTCGACCACCAGCTCCACGCCCAGGATCCGCGTCACGCACCAGCGGTGCCAGCGCGACCAGTTGCGCACCACCGCCTGCAGCGGTGCGGGCCCCAGCAGCACCGCCACCAGCGAGGCGCTGACCAGCAGGATGCTTCCGCCATAGAACGCCGGATAATAGATCAGGCTGCGCAGGACCGGCATGGCGGGCCGATCAGCCCTGCAACAGCGAGCTGATCCGGCTCACGACCAGCTTGTGATACTCAAGCAGCAGCACACCGAAACGCAGTTCGGCCTGCACGGCATCAGGCACCACGGTGACCGTGCTGGGGAGCGTTCTGGCCAGTTCGCCAGCGACCCGCCGCATATGCCAGTCGCTGGTGACAAGGCGGATCGAGCTTACGCCGCGCTTTTCCACCCATTTGGCGATCTCTTCGGCGTTGCCGCGGGTATCGACCGCCGCGAAGCCCAGTTCGATGCAGCAGTTCATCTGGCGCCGCGAGACGCCGAACTCCTCGGCAAACTCATCAGGCTTCACTTCAAGATCGACCCCGCTCACCAGCATGCGATCGGCCCAGCCGCGATCAAGTACATGGATCCCGCGCTGGATCCGCCCTGCCGCTCCGGTCGGCACGATCACGGCATCGGTGCGCACGTCGCCAGCCGGCACAGGCAGCGTGACGAAAAACCACACGAAGCCGAAGGCCCAGGCAAGGAACAGCGCGGAGAGGAATCGCAGAATCATAGCATTCGGTGCAAAGCCATCATCACCGTGATGCGCGCTGTCAACATGGCAAGCAAGACCCCGGCCAAGGGGATGGCGGCGAGCAGCAACCAGTCAGCCCGGTGAAGGCTGCCGCCCACCACCATCCCGGAATCGATCGCGGCGAACTGATTGCCGATCGCCAGCACGGCTGCGGCACCGAGTGCGAACCCGATCAGCCCCCCGACCGCCGCATCAAGCGTGATGCTGCGCTGGAACACCTGCGCGATCTGGCGATCGGTGCCGCCCAGCAAGTGGACGATTTCCACTGTGCGGCGGTGGTTGGTAAAGGAACTGCGGGCGGCCAGCCACACTGCACCGGCACTGGTGCAGGCCAGCAGCACGATCAGCGCCAGCGCCAGCACCTGCAGCGCGGCCAGCGCATCATAGACCGGGCGCAGCCAGTCTGACTGGGCATCGATCCGGGCCGTGGGAACGGCTTCGACCAGCCTGGCGTTGAGCCGCGCCACCTCGCCCGGATCGGCCACGCCGGAAAGCTGAACGTCGATCAGCGCGGGCACCGGCACGGCATCGCCGATCTCCACCGAACTGCCGAGCCATGGTGCAAGCATCTCCTGCAATTCGTCCGGCGGAATCACCCGCAGGCTGGCCACCGCATCGTCAGCCGAAAGGATCCGGGCCGCCCGGCGGGCCTGCGCGGCGCGCAGCTCCGCATTGGCCTCGACAATCTGCACCGTCAGCGCGCCGGACAGATCGGCGCGGGCGCGCTCGGCCAGATTGCCCAGCGCAAGCCCGGCAGCTGCGGCCATTACCATCAGCGCGATCATGATCGCGATCACCCAGGGCATCGGCCCGCTGACCGGATTGCGCGGGATCAGCCGGGCCCGGCGCCGGCCAAGGAAAGGCAGCAGGTCGCGCCACAGCGTGCGGTCGATCAGCGGTGCGCGGTTCATGCCTCGTCCTCGCTCAACAGGCGCCGCGGGGCCGGGCGCGGCGGAAAGCGCAGCGCCCCGGTGGGATCGAGCAGCTGGCCCTTCTGCAGCCGCATGATCATGGCATCGGGCACCTGGCGCAGCAGGTGGATGTCATGCGTCGCCACGATCACTGTGGTGCCCAGCCGGTTGAGCCGTTCGAACAGCTGCAGCAGCTTCAGTGCCATCTCAGGGTCGACGTTGCCCGTGGGTTCGTCCGCGATCAGCAGGTCGGGCCGGCCGATCACCGCGCGCGCAATCGCCACTCGCTGCTGTTCCCCGCCCGACATGGTCGAAGGCACCGCCTCCATGCGTTGCGCCAGCCCCACCCATTCGAGCATGTCGGCCACCGGTCTCGCAATGTCCGCTTCCCGCACGCCCGCCACCCGCAGCGGCAGCGCGACATTGTCGAAGGCCGAAAGATGCTCGACCAGGCGGAAGTCCTGAAACACCACGCCCAGCCGGCGGCGGAAGGCCGGCAGGCGCTCGCGCGGCAGGGTGATTGTGTCCTTGCCGAACATCCGGATCGCCCCGCGCGAGGGGCGCTGCGCCAGGTACAGCAGCTTGAGCAGGCTGGTCTTGCCCGCGCCGCTCGCCCCGGTCAGGAAATAGAACATGCCGGGATGCAGCGTGAACGAAACGTCGCGCAGCACTTCCGGCTCGGTGCCGTAGCGCAGCCCGACATTGTCGAAGGTCACGATTTCGCTGGCCCCTTCGGTCATGGCGCGGCTCTATCCCACGCACCAGGCAGCGCAAGGCCAATCGTGCCGCCCCGGGTCGATATCGCGGCTTCGGTGTGGAAAACAGGCGGGTTTGGCCGCCGCGTACGCCGCCTGCCCTTGTTGCGCCTGCCGCTGCGGCCTAAAGCTTTGACTGAGATGATCATATCCTGCCCAGCCTGTCGCACGCGCTATGTCGTGCCTGACACGGCCATCGGCCTCGATGGGCGGACGGTCCGCTGCGCCAAGTGCAAGCACAGCTGGTTCCAGGACGGGCCTGAACCGACGGCGGCAGCTGCCACCGCTTCTGCGGCAGCCGCAGCGGCTCCGGAAACCGCCACCGAACCGGCCGCCGCCGAGCGGGTTACCGACGAACCAGTTGCCGCCGAACCCGTTGCTGCCGAACCGTCACTGGCGCCTGCCGGCAATGCGCCGGAACCGGCCAGCCCGCCGCCGCAACCCTCTGTCAATTTCTGGCGTCGCCCGTCCGAAGCCGACGAGGCGCCTGAGGCTGCGCCCGCTGCCCCGCCCCCGACGCATTTCATGCCAGCGGCCAGCGCGCCGGGCGCCAGCGAGGAGCATCGCAAGGAAGAGCGCGAGGCTGCGCCCGCGCCGGTCGAGCCGCCCGAGCAACCGGCCTATGCCGAGGCCAGCGATGCCGACGAGGATGACGGCGGCCGCTATTCGCAATTCGGCTACGAGCCGCCGTTTCGCCCGCGGCGCAACCCGGTCAAGCTGTGGACCGCAGCGGCACTGCTGTTCGCCGTTTCGGCCATGGGCGCAATCGTGGCGATCAATGTCTGGGGCATGCCCAGCTGGCTGCCGTTCGAGCGGCCGGTGTTCGGCATGAACCGCCCCGGACTCGAACTCGATTTCCCGCCCGAGCAGCAGGATCTGCGCACACTGCCCAATGGCTCGGAATATCTCGAGGTGCGCGGCGCGGTTACCAACACCGCGCGTGAAACCCTGTCGCTGCCCACCATCACCATCGCGCTGCGCAACGAGCAGGACCAGATCGTCTACACCTGGGAAATCGTGCCGCCCCGCCGCGAGCTGGCGCCTGGCGAAACCCTGCCGATCAGCGAGGCCATGGTCGATGTACCGCGTTCGGCGCGGATCATCGAAATCGGTTGGACGCCCTGATCGGGCGCGGCCCGCACTTGCTTTGGTAAAGTGCTTGCGGAGCCGCACCTGTGTTGCTAGTGGCGCGCTCCTGTTCGCGAGGGGCCTGGTGCCGCTCGAACGACTGGGTGCGGTCGTGGCGGAACTGGTAGACGCGCAACGTTGAGGTCGTTGTGGGCGAAAGCCCGTGGAAGTTCGAGTCTTCTCGACCGCACCAAACAGTCCTTCCCTGACAAACCGGAAGCATGGCCGCGAGGGATGTGGCATTACCGGGCGTTCGGATTCCAACGACCCAAGCCTGCTTGCCCACTGCGCCCAGTCTGTTACTCCTTGGGGGGGATGCTTACAGCTGAGCCGTTTGTGACCGGATGAACATCCGGCCTCCAACCCCCGCCCCGCCTGGCCCGCAGCGCGTGTTGCTGTTCGGCGCGAGCGGCACGATCGGCCGTGCGGTCGCCGCAGCCCTGGTGGACGAGGGGCACGAGGTGACCTGTTTCCTGCGTCCTCCCGCGCACCTTTCCGTCCCCGCTGCACGGATCGTGCACGGCGAGGCGACCGATCCCGCGGCGCTGGCGCAGTCCGTCTTTGCCACCGCGCAGTTCGACGTGGTGATTTCATGCCTCGCCTCGCGCAGCGGCACCCCGCGCGATGCCTGGCTGGTCGATTACGCGGCAAACAGCCGCGTGCTGAAAGCGGCGGTGGCGGCGGGCGTGCGGCACATGATCCTGCTGTCCGCGATATGCGTGCAGAAACCGCGGCTGGCTTTTCAGCACGCCAAGCTGGCGTTCGAGCGCGAGTTGATGGAAGCCGGGCTACGCTGGTCGATCGTGCGGCCCACCGCCTTTTTCAAGTCGCTGTCGGGCCAGGTCGAGCGGGTGCGCGATGGCAAGCCTTATCTGCTGTTCGGCGACGGGCAGCTAACGGCGTGCAAGCCGATCAGCGATGCAGACCTGGCGGGCTACATTGCCGGCTGCATCACCGCGCCCGAGAGGTGGGACCGGATCCTGCCGATTGGCGGACCGGGCCCGGCGATCACCCCACTGGAACAGGGCGAGGCACTATTCGCGCTGCTGGGCCGAGCGCCGCGCTATCGGCGGGTGCCGCTGCGGCTGATGGACGGCATAATCGGCCTGCTTGATCTGCTGGGCAAGGTTTCGCAGAAGGCGGCGGACAAGGCCGAATATGCCCGGATCGGGCGCTATTACGCGACCGAATCAATGCTGGTGTGGGACGCGGCGAGCGGAGAATATCGCACGGATCTGACCCCCGAGACCGGCAGCGACACGCTGTTCGATCACTACGCGAGGCTGACGAAGAGTACCGGCAACGGCCCTGCCAATGCACCGAACGCGGCTACGCCTATCTGATCGGGCAGTATGACTTTGCCGGCCCGGCCCTAGGTGATGTCAGCACCAGCATATGGCGATGGAAGGGTGAAACATGGGCATTCTCGACCGGTTCCGGCTTGATGGCGAAGTGGCGGTGGTCACCGGCGCAGGCAAGGGGATCGGCCGCGCGATTGCAATCGGGCTGGCCGAGGCGGGGGCAGATGTCGCGCTGGCCTCGCGCACCCAGGCAGACCTTGATGCGGTGGCTGCCGAGATCGAAGCGCTTGGCCGCCGCGCGTTGCCGCTGGCGACCGATGCGACCGATTCCGAAGCGCTGGAACGGCTCGCCGAGCAGACCGTGGCCCGGCTGGGCAAACTCACGATCTGGGTCAACAATGCCGGCGGCATTCCCGATGGCACGCCGCGCTATCTCACCCGCACTCCGGAAGCGAATTTCGACGCGCAGCTTGCGCTCAACCTCAAGGCGGTGTGGATGGGGTGCACCGCCGCGGCGCGCCATATGGCCGAGGCGGGCGGCGCCATCATCAACATTTCGTCGCGCTCGGCATTTGGCCCGCAGGTGAAGAACGGCCCCTACGGCGCGGCCAAGGCAGCGGTGAACAGCCTGACCAGCACGCTCGCCGTCGAAGTCGCGCCGAAGATCCGGGTCAATGCGGTCGCTCCGGGGCCGGTTCCGACCGAGAACTTCGATGACTGCATGGGCACCGATACCGAGGAAAAGCGCGCACGACTGCTTGAGTTGATCGGGATTCCGCTGGGCCGCTATGGCGAACCCGAGGATATCGCGGCGGCGGTTGTCTACATGGCCTCACCTGCGGCGAGCTGGGTTACCGGCCAGTGCCTCTACGTGACTGGTGGAAGGTAACCGCACATCGGCGCCTGCGAGTATGACGTAGCCATGGTGGCACAAGTGCCTGCCGCCGCAAGATGGCAGCGACAAGAAGGATGGAGGGAGAGATGGATCTGGGCATTTCGGGTCGCAAGGCTCTGGTCAATGGCGGCAGCGCCGGCATGGGCCGGGGCGCGGCGCTGGCCCTGGCGCGCGAAGGGGTGGACGTGTTCATTTCCGCGCGGGGCGCGGATCGCCTCGAAGCAACCTGTGCAGCGATTGCCCGCGAGACGGGCGCGCAGGTTCACCCGATCGTGGCCGATCACAGCAGCGAAGCCGGGCGCAACACGATCCTTGCCGCATGTCCCGACCCCGACATTTTGGTCGCAACTTGCGCGCCACCACCCTTCACCAATGACTTCCGCGACGTGTCACGCGACGAGTTCGAGAACTCTGTGCGCATCGCGCTGCTCAGCCCGATCGACTATATCAAGGCCGTGGTCGGCCCCATGATCGACCGGCGTTGGGGCAGGATTGTGAACATCAGCACCGGAGCGGCGAAATACCCCGCCGCCATGCGCGTACTGTCAGGCCCGCCGCGCGCCGCGCTGGCCAATTACTGCCATGCAGTGTCCAAGGACCTTGCCCGCCATAATGTCACGATCAATTCGGTCCTGCCCGGCATGCACCACACGCCGGGGATCGAGGACGTGCTGGGCCCGCGAGCGGCCGCAAACGGTCGCAGCTATGATGAGGAAGTGGCCGCGTTTGTGGAAGCGGTTCGCCTTCCTGCGGGACGTTTCGGCAATGCCGAAGACCTTGGCGCGCTGGTGGCCATGTTGTGCAGCGAGATGGCGGGCTATGTCACGGGGCAGTCACTGGTGGTCGACGGCGGGATCGGAACCTCCACCTTTTGAACCGCTCCGGGCGAAGAAGGTTGGCCAAGGACCACATCGAGCACACATCGCACCGCAACCATGCCTTGCCGCAAGGCGGCAGCGTTTCTACTAGTGCAGCCATGGCAAAGGCGTTGCGACTGGATACAAAGTCCCGGCTGCTCAAGGCGGGGATAGCGGAATTCGGCGCGCATGGATTTCGCGGCGCCTCGCTGCGCGACATCGCCAAGCGGGCGGACACCAATGTCGCGGCGATCAAGTATCACTATGAATCCAAGGAAGAGCTGTGGCGCGCGGTTGTCTCCTATCTCTACCGCGCCCTTGCGGATGCGATCCTTAACGATGAAGAGCGGTTCGCGCCGGTCTCCACGCGGGAGGTCATCCGCAACTCCACGCGCAACTACGTCCTGTTTTCCGCCCGTAACCCGGAACTGTACCGGATCACGCTGTTCGAGATGATCGAAGGCGGGGAACGGCTGGAATGGCTGGCCCGGTTCCAGCTGCGCGAATTCATGGAGCGGTCGATGGCCTGGGCCTCGATCGCGCAGCAAAGCGGCGTGTTCTCGAAGGAAGTGGCGCCGCTCAACCTCGTGTATGTGACCATGGGGGCGATCCAGACCATCTTCACGATGGCGCCGCAGATCGAGCGCAGCTTCGGGGTGGACGTATTCACCGAAGAGCAGATCGAGGCACATGCCGATGCGATCATGCGGCTGTTCAATCTCTGACCGCTGATCACAGCCCGTCACGTCCTTGGCAGCAAGGCGCCAGCGATCAATTAAACAATCGTATCAATTTTGCGAGTGTTGTTTGACGCCTGGCATGGCCATTCTCCCAACCTAGGGAGGAAGAATGGCGGAGGTCACCCAAGGATGAACAATCCGGCGGAGGTTGGACAGCAGGTGCCATTCTGGCTGAGCGGGAACTTCGCGCCTGTCTTCGAGGAACGTACTGACTTCGATCTGCGCGTCACGGGCGAAATCCCGCGGGAACTGAACGGCCTCTACGTCCGCAATGGCGCGAACCCGCCATCGGGCAAGAGCATGGATTGGTTCCTAGGCTGCGGCATGCTGCACGGGGTCGAAATCTCCGACGGCAAGCCGCGCTGGTACCGCAATCGCTATGTCCGGACCTGCCTGCTCGAGCAGGAAACACCTGATCCGCAAACCCGCAGTCGGCTGGAAAACTCGATCGCCAACACGCATGTGATCGGACACGGGGGAAAGATACTCGCGCTGGCAGAACTCAATCTGCCGATCGAGGTGACCGATGAATTGGAGACGGTGGGGCCCTATCGCTTCGGCGGCCGCTTAAATGGCAACATGACCGCGCATCCCAAGGTCTGCCCGGTGTCCGGCGAGCTGATGTTCTTCGGCTATGCGATGCAGCCCCCGTTTCTCAAATATTACCGCGTTACCGCGAACGGCGAGTTGGTCCAGGAAACGGAAATCACGGTCAAGGGGCCGACGATGATGCATGATTTCTGCATCACTGAAACCCGGACGATCTTCCTTGATCTGCCCGTCGTCTTCGACCTTGAGGAACGCAGGAAGGGCGGCCTCGGCATCCGTCATGACGAGCAATATGGGGCACGGATCGGAGTCATGCCGCGTGACGGCATGTCCGATGACGTCCAGTGGTTCGAGATCGAACCCTGCTATGTCTACCACACGCTCAATGCCTATGATGCCGGTAACGAGGTGGTTGTCGAAGGCTGCCGGATGGTTGGCTACATGGCGAAAGGCATGGTGAAGCCGCCCACCCCGGTGCCTTATCGCTGGCGGCTCGATCTTCAGACCGGCCAGGTCACCGAATGCCCGATCGACGATCTGGGCATTGACTTTCCGGTCGTTCCCGACAGCCTGGTGGGCCGGTACCACCGCTATGGCTATTTCGCGCAGTTCGGGCAGGCCGCGCCGACAGTCGAGGGCTGGCACAAATACGATATGGTCAGCGGGCAGCGGCAATCGCACCTGCTCAAGGGTGGGCGCAGCGGAAGCGAAGCCCGCTTCGTTCCGGCGGCCGCAGGCGCGAGCGAGGACGACGGTTATCTGCTGACATATGTCTACGATCCAGCCGACGACGCCAGCGAACTGGTAATTCTGAACGCGGCCAGCCTGGCCGATGATCCGATCGCGCGCATCCACCTGCCGGCACGAATCCCGGCCGGATTTCACGGGAGCTGGATACCGCACTAGAGCACAATTTGAGCGCGCCATTGCCGCAAGAAGCGGAGGCGCAAGATAGGGAGGGGAACATGACAAAGATACTTGGTGCAGCGCATACCCGCCGCCTGCTTGCCATTGGCGGATCCGCCGTGGCGATCGGCACCGCGTTGACGTTCTCGGCCAGCGCACAGGCCCAGGATAGCGGCGCGGCGGCCGAGGAGGCCGAAGACCGGAACGTCATCATCGTCACCGCGCGCAAACAGGAAGAGTCGCTGCAGGACACGCCCGTTGCGGTTGCCGTGATTGCCGCTGAAACCCTCGATGATTTCCGCATCGACGAGGCGACTGACTTGCTCAGCCGCGTTCCTGCATTATCGGTCCAGGTCGGCGGATCAGGCGCAGGCGCACAGATCGGCATTCGCGGGATCAATTCCTCGAACATCTCGAACGCCTTCGACTCGGCGGTGGCGATAAATGTGGATGGCATCGCCGTGAGCACGCAGCGGATCCTGCAGACTGCGTTCTTCGACGTGGCCCAGGTCGAAGTGCTCAAGGGTCCGCAGCCGCTGTTCTTCGGCAAGTCGACTTCTGCTGGCGTGCTGACCCTGCGCAGCGCCGATCCCACCTCGCAGTGGGAGTTTGCGGGCAAGGCATCGTACGAACTCGAGGAAGAGGGATACACGATTGGCGGCTACGTCTCGGGTCCGCTCACGGAAACCCTCGGCATCCGGCTAGCCGCCGAATACCAGGACATCGAGAAGTTCGTCGAACTGCAGGACAATGTGCCTGCGAAGGATCAGGACAAGGGGCTGACGAACTTCCTCGGTCGCCTGACACTGGCGTTCGATCCGAGCGACCGGTTCAGCGCCAAGCTCAAGCTCAACTACAATCGCCAGCGCTCCGAAACGCTCAATGCCTTCACGGACGTGTTTTGCGGGCCGAACGGGCAGGCCGAGCCGTCGTACCTTGCGGTGTTCGGGCTGTCGTTCGCGCCAACCCACAATTGCAACATCAGGGACAATCGCTTCCCCGGCCCGGATGGCGATCCGAGGATCACCGTTGTGCCCTCGGGCCTCAACCTCGACAATGTCGATATCACGCAGGCGTTCAACGACACCGACCTGTTTCTGGCGAGCCTTGAGGCGAATATCGGGTTGACCGACAACATCACCCTGACCCTGCTGTCAGGCTATGTCGATCTCGACAATGTCTACAATGACACGTTCAATTCGACCGGTCAGAATGCCAATGGCACCGCGGGCGGCTTTGCCGCGCCGTTCCGCAACACGCTGGAGCAGTTCACGCAGGAATTCCGCCTGTCGAGCGACTTTGACGGCCCGTTCAATTTCCAGGTCGGTGGCTTCTGGGAAAGCCGTGAAAGCGGCCTGCTGACCGCACAGAACGCGTTCCTCCCGTCGATCATCCTCGGGCCCGATGCGGCCACGGGCTTCACCTTCGACTGGCTGGCCGATCGGCCGCTCTCGGCCGAAGCGGTCTCGTTCTATGCCAGCGGCTCGCTCGACCTTACCGACCAGCTCAATCTTTCCGGCGGCGTGCGCTGGACCGACGAGAAGAAGAGCACGACCATCTCGTTCCCGTATGTGCATTCGTTCATCTCGGGCCCGCTTGGCGCGGTTCCCTCCGGGTTCTTTGCCGGCCCGATCAAGTTCAACGACAGCAACATTTCGCCGGAAGTGGTGCTGAAGTATGACATCAACGACGATGTTAATGTCTATGCCGCATTCAAGACCGGCTTCAAATCGGGCGGCGTCGACAACAACACCCTGCCGACCGGGACCGTGCTGCTGCTCAACAGCCCCGACCCGGCCGTTGCCGAAGCAGCCGCGAGCGCGTTGCGGTTCGATTCCGAGACCTCGATCGGGGGCGAAATCGGGATCAGGTCGCAGCTGGCAAACCGCAGCCTCACGCTCAACGCCACTCTGTTCCACTATGTGTTCGACGATCAGCAGATCCAGAACTTCGATGTGAACATCTTCAACTTCCGCACCTTCAATGCGGGTGAAACGACGACTCGAGGGATCGACATCGATTGGCGTTGGTCGACGCCCCTGGACGGCCTGAACCTCAGCGGCGCCGTGTCGTATCTGGATGCGGAATTCAGCGATACGTTCATTTCGGTCAACGGGCTCGACCTTGATGGCCGCGATGCAGCGCGAGCCCCGCAATGGTCGGGCAATGTGGCGATCGACTGGGATATCCCGCTCGGCGACTCGCTGGAACTCGGCCTGAACTCGGTCGTCAGCTACACCGATGACTATTTCACCACGACCACCAGCCCAACCGCCTATGATCCGGCCACCAACATCGGCGACCTTGTCCAGGACGGGTTTTTCTCGATCGACGGTTCGATTTCGGTCGGCGATCCAGACGGAAAGTGGAAGCTCTCGCTGATCGGGACAAACCTGACCGACAAGATCTTCATCAACACCTCTGCTCCCCCGCCGTTTGGTGCACCGGGCACGGACGACCGGCTGGTCACCCTGAACCGCGGGCGGCAGGTGTTTGTCGAACTCGGGTTCAAGTTCTAGCGGATCGCATTGCGAGAACGGCGGACGCTGGCGACACAAGTTACTGCTCTTATCCCGCTTGTGTTGTGCGGCACTCTCTCCATGTCCGTCAGAAGCGGCACGGCTCCTCAGGGCCGTGCCGCTCACCCCGCCTTGAACGCCCAATGGTATTGTTTCACAGGCACCGGCCTCGGCCCAGCATGAGCGCAAGGAGTCAGAATAGGTGAGCCTCGACGGTGGCATCTTGCGGTCCGAGCCGGATCCACGCTGGAGCTCGACCAGCCCTTCGCCGGTCGCTCCCGAACTGCGCGAGTTCGATCGCAGGATCGGCGGACTTGTGGTCAATCGTTTGACCTACCGCCTTGTCCGCGCCTTGGGCCGCCTGATGCGCCCCCCTATCGAAACCGGCACGGTCCGCTTCGCCAGTGTGCAACTGCCCGGCAAAGGCACATTCGTCGTCGAACCAGCCGAAGCCCGTGGAGCCGGGGCGTTGTTCCTGATCCATGGTGGCGGCTATGTCATCGGAAGCCCCTTGGACATTCTACCCAAGGCCACTTTCTTCGCGGACCGGTTGGGCATCGCTGTAGTGTGCCCGGGATATCGCCTGGCTCCGCAGGCGCCGTTCCCCGCCGCGCTCGATGATTGTCACGCCGCCTGGCACGCGGTTTTGTCACATGCTGACAGGCTGGGCATCGACCCCGCTCGGATCGTGATCGGCGGGTATAGCGCAGGCGCTGGCCTCGCGGCATGCCTGACTCAGCGGCTGCGCGACGAAGGAGCCCGGCTTCCGGCTGCTCAACTGCTGATTTACCCGATGGCAGATGATCGCACCGCGACCAGGAGGGAGCTGGATACGCCCCGACACAGGGTTTGGAGCAACCGCAACAATCTGTTCGGCTGGACCAGCTACTTGGGGCAACCGCCAGGCGATCCCGCGGGTCCCTATGCCGTCGCCGCGCGTTGCGAAGACCTATCAGGCCTCCCACCAGCCTGGCTTGGAATCGGGACATCGGACCTGTTCCTGGACGAGAGCCGCAACTATGCTGCGCGGCTCGCCGCTTCGGGTATCGAAACCACCTATGTGGAGGTCGATGGGGCGATCCATGCCTTTGACATGACGGAAACGGCCATCGCAAAGGCCTTCGTCAGTTCGCAGGTGGAATTCCTGCGTCGGTACGCGGGTTAGCCAGCTAACTGCCCTAGAGGAAATGGTGCCGCTTACGTGACTCGAACACGTGACCCCATCATTACGAA
>CAZCNF010000008.1:0-77811 GCA_964500135.1 uncultured Porphyrobacter sp. | reverse complement strand
GCAGCTTCGGGCTTTAGCGGGCCAAAAGCGGACTTTCCGCAAACGACCCCATTGCAGTCATTTAGTTCGGCTCTTATCACTCTGACATGGACGTCGTTCCGAAGCTCATGCTCTGGATCTTCATCGCCGCATGGTGCGTAGCTGCCGTTGCCCATATCTATGCGACGAGGTTTTTCATTCCTCGTTGGGCCGCGGGCTTTCGAAAGCGTCCGGAACATGAAGGCTACGGACGAAAGATACTTCTCGGCTACGGGGTCTTTATCGCCGCAATTTTGGTCGCATTCACGGCGGGTGGTATCGCGGAGCTCGCAGGTGGTTGGGATTAGGAGCCGACCGCTTTCCACCCCACTTCCCGACGTTCTTGGACCTTTGCGCTTCGTCCGAATGCTGACCTTCCGGCTTTAGGCCCGATCGCAGCAGAAGCTACTGCAGCGTTACCCGGTCGTCTTCGCCATCGCGGCGACCATAGAAATACATCAGCTGGATCAGCAGTTCGCAGCGCGCGGCGAGGTCGGGCGCTTCGAGCAGCGCCTGCTTCGATGCCGGATCAAACGGCGCGATCTGCGCCACCCCGTTGATCAGCGTTTCGTCATCGAGCCGTTCGACCGACTTCCAGTCAACGCTGTAGCCCTGGTTGTCGGCAAAGCGCCGCGCTTCGCGCTCGAAGCTGGCGCGCTCGACCGCCGAGAGCACGGCATCTTCGTCCTCCTCGAGCAGCTCGGCCTCGACCTGGCGGAAGGCAGTGGTCACATCCAGCTCGCGGATGATCCTGAACCGCGCCTCGCCCTGCAGCACCAGGTTGAAGCGCCCGTCGTCCATCGCCTCGATCTCGCCGATCCGCCCGACGCAGCCGACCGAGAAGAGCGGCGCGCCCTCCATCGGGCGTTGCGGCTGGATCATCGCGATCCGCCGGTCGCGCGCCAGCGCATCGCTCACCAGCGCGCGATAGCGCGGCTCGAAGATATGCAGCGGCAACTGCAGCCCCGGAAACAGGATCACTCCGGGCAAGGGAAAGATCGAGAGGCGGGTGCTCACGAGTTCAGCCGAACAGGATGTCGGACAGCTGCCGACGCCTGGCCTTGACCCAATCGTCTTCGAGGCCCACCGCTTCGAATATCTTGAGCAGCTTGGCACGTGCCGCGCCGTCGCTCCAGCCATTGTCGCGCGCGATCATGGCCAGCAGCGCATCGGCTGCCTCGTCGCGCGCACCGGCGGCAAAGGCCGCCTCGGCCAGCGCGAACTGCCTGTCCATGTCCTCCGGCGCGGCCGCCGCAGCCTGGCGCAGCGCGGCCAGCTCGCTGTCGTCGACCTGGCTCGCCGCGAGTTCCAGCGTGGTGCGCGCCGCGGCCAGCGCCGGATCCTGCTGAATCTCCACTGGCAAGGCATCGAACACCTGCTGCGCATTGGCAGCCTCGCCCGCCGCCACCATGGCGCGGATCAGCCCGGCATGCGCCGGCACGTTGTCGGGCGCCATTTCCACCACCTGTGCGAAGATCGCGGCGGCACGCGCTCCGTCACCTTGGGCCAGCACCTCTTCGCCCATCGCCACGAACTGGCTGACATCCTGCTGCGGCGTGGCGTCATCGCCGGCCTGGATCGGCAACTGTGCCAGGATCTGGTCGAGCATCGCCTTGAGCTGCGATTCGGTGCGCGCCTGGGTCAGATCGGCCACCGGCTGCCCCTGGAACATGGCATAGACGGTGGGGATCGAGCGCACCTGGAACTGGGCGGCGATGAACTGTTCCTCGTCGACATTGATCTTGGCCAGCACCACGCCCTTGTCGGCATACTCGGCGGTGACCTTTTCCAGCACCGGAGTCAGCGCCTTGCACGGGCCGCACCATTCGGCCCAGAAATCGAGCACCACGAGCTGCGTCATCGAGGGTTCGACTACATTCTTGCGGAACCGGTCGACCGCCCTCTGCTCGTCGAGGTTCAAACCCATGCTAGCCACGCTGCGTGCTCCTGCTCTGTTACGGGGCGGCACCTTGGCGCCCGGAATGCGCTGGCCTCATGTGGGGCCGATCGCGCCGATGTGAAGGGCGTATGTGGCCTTCCCGTGGCGACACTGCAAGCGCGACATTTTCCGCTTGCCGCACTGCCCGCCCGCTGCTAATCGCGCCGCCTTCCCGGCGATCATATGCCCTTGTGGCGGGATCGCTGAGCGCCAGTGAGCGGGCGTAGCTCAGGGGTAGAGCACAACCTTGCCAAGGTTGGGGTCGAGGGTTCGAATCCCTTCGCCCGCTCCAGTTTTCTCCCGGAAAACCAATTGTTTGAACCTCGCGAAGCTCGCGAGGGCTTGGTGACAACAGTCAATTCCCCCGGGATTGTCACCACATTGTCACCAGTGCAATTCCAGCTTGGGACAATTCAGGCGTGCTCACGTCCCAGCCAGCCCAATCAATAACATCGATAATCACACGACCGGTGGTCGGGACAGGCCAATCTTGTTGGGGCGCCGGTTACGCGAATTGCCTGCACCCGGGCATGACCAACCACTCGCATTAGCCGCTGATCCCTGGGCTCGAAGCCTGTCCTCCTTCAATCAACCCGTGAAGGGTCCGCTACGCTAGCGCGTGCGGCCGCAGCCGAGCCGCGGTGATTGCGGCCAGCCCCGGCCCTTGGGGCGACTGTCGAGCGGGGTGGTCCCGCTCCTCGACAGGAGCCGCATCATGCCACTTGCAACCGCACAATCACTTGGCTTGAACCTTTCCCGGACGCTGATGACGGTTATCGTCCTGATCAAGACCGGTCAGGGCTATTTTGTCATCCCTGCCGACGAATTTGACGGCGACCCCGATCAGGTCGTGCGCGAATATGACCCATTCGCCCGCTGACTTCAGGGACACTCGGACGTTTCGAACCGAGATTCATTGTGCTAATCTTGCCGCGCAGATTGCGCTGAGGTGGTGGTGGCGAGCGCGTCCAGACAAGGGACGCCTATGACCATTCTTCTCATCCTCGGGAGCATCGCCGGCCTTTACATGCTCTCGCTCCTGTTCCGGCTCGCCAGCCTGGCGCTGCCAGTCTACGTCGCCATCGGTACGAGCTTTGCCCTGCTTCGCGGCGCCCACGGTTATCCTGCGGCAATTCTGACTGGCTTTTTCGCTGGAATCGCTACCCTGCTTATCGGCCGATTTCTGATCGCCTATATCCAATCACCCTCGGTTCGGCTTGGAATTGCGCTGCTTTTTGCGGTGCCGGCCGCCTTCGCTGGCTATCAAGCTGCCCACGGCCTGGCTTCACTAGCGACGAGCAGCGATCCCGCATTGGCGATTCTCGGAACGATCGCGGCTGTCGCCACATCCATCTCCGCCTGGCGAAACGTGATGGGTGGCAGCGATCTGTTCGACATGGCCTCAGCTACCGACCGATCAGATGGAAGCTATCCCCGATAGCGCTGCATTCGTCGGAAACGAATAGCAGGACGGCGTGGTCAGGGCGATTGCCTCCTGCAGCGTCATCGACTGACCAGGTTCGAGCTTCCTCTGGACCGGCCCTCCCGACGATTGACCTCGCGAACTGCGTACCGGGCTTCATTTCCAGACGGACAGCTCTAGGACGGCCTCTTTCGATCCGCGCCTATGTCAGCAAGATGCTACGCTTGGCAGGCTTGCCGCAACGGTGTGTTTCGGACTTTCTTCCCCCGGCGTTCCGCCGTTCCTCGCGAGACAAGAAAGACCGATCACCCCGTCCTTCGCTGACGCTGCGGGCTGACGCTGCGGCGCCTGCCACTGGCTGACCTTCATCCGCGCATCGAGGCCGCACTGGAGCGGTCCGACCAACGGAAAGGAAATACCCATGGCAAAGATCGGCAATTTCAAGAAGGTCTCGGGAGAATTCCGTGGCCAGATCGCCACTCTCGCACTGCAGGCCAAGTCGGTCCGTATCGCAGCAGAAGAAGGCGCCAGCTCGAATGCTCCCAGCCACCGCGTATTTGTCGGCGACGTCGAAATCGGCGCGGCATGGGA
The DNA here is from genome assembly GCA_964500135.1 of uncultured Porphyrobacter sp. GTDB lineage: Bacteria > Pseudomonadota > Alphaproteobacteria > Sphingomonadales > Sphingomonadaceae > Erythrobacter. The sequence goes on along the minus strand of CAZCNF010000008.1, from coordinate 73,840 downwards.
AAAGCGCACCCAGGATGACCGGCACTACCTCTCGATCAAGCTCGATGATCCGAGCTTTGTAGCCCCCATCTTCGCCCAGCTCTTCGAAGCTGAAGACGGCAGCTACGATCTGGTCTGGAACCGCCCCGCACGACGCAGCGAAAGCTGACCCGGCCAAGTCATCGCCCGGGCAACACCGGGCGATGACGAATCCCTAGTATATTGGGTGGCAGTATATTAGGGTTCCGCCGACCCACGGAGCATGAAGCTTCGGGAGATTTTTGCGACGAATTTAAGGCGAATGCGTCACGCCAGTGGGCTTTCGCAGGAGGAATTGGCGCATCGTGCTGGGCTCAACCGCAACTATGTCGGCCTGCTTGAACGCGCAGCAAATTCGCCCACGCTCGACACGGTTGAACGACTGGCAGAGGAACTTGTCGTCGATCCGGCCCGATTCTTCGAAAAGACTGGCGAACAGTGACCGCACAATAGCGCCCGTTCGCAGATTCGACGTTCCAACTTTACAATTTTTCAACGACAGAAAGCAGAAGCTTGTTCTTCGCAAGTGGTTGCGCAACCACAATCCGTCTCAGCTTATGCGGGAAAGCGCATAATGCCATACGGATTTAGGGGGAAATGTGGCCTGCTTCACCACTCGTGTTGCGGCGTTAACGCGACTATTATGGCTCCACACTTAGGAGGGACCCATGTCGGCTCCTGACTTCGAAGATCAACCACCGCAGATGGATCGGCTAAGCGCTTATGACGAGCGCCACCTCGTGACCTATTTGCGTCTGCTGGACGCCGAAAAAGAGGGTGCGCACTGGGAAGAGGCGGTAGCGATCATCTTCGCCATCGATCCCAAAAAGGAGCCCGAGCGGGCCAAGCTGGTTTACGACGGCCACCTCGCTCGTGCCAAATGGATGACACAGAGCGGATACCGTCATTTGCTGGATCCTCGCACAAACTAAACTCCCGACTTTCCACGATTGTGGCGCAATCGATTGTGCATTTCGCGCTGATAGCGTGCCACTGACTCCGGCACTTCTCGGAGCTTGCCGGTAACATGATCGTCCGACTCCAAAAAACCTCACAGGAGAGCTGTGATGGAAGAGAAGCCCGACTGGCGTTCGGAGAGTTACGCCAAAGCCTTTGAAGCACACGACCGTGCGGACTTCGCGCAGGAATTCCTGCGCCGCAATCCCGATTATCGTGCCCAATATGCTCGTGCCATCGACGCAGCGCCCATAGCGCGCAAACGTCTGGCCAAGCACTGGGGGTTGGTCTTTCGCGGCCGACCCTGAACATACCGCCACGCAAAGCCCCGCCATCTGGGACCCTTTCGCATCCGCTACAATCATCCGGCTGCAACCGGATCCAGCCACGACCGGCAGCTTCAATATGCTTTCCGCTGGCAAAGGTGCGACGGTCATCGCCAGCCATATTGCTGATCAAGCATCACATCTGGTGCTGACGTCTAGCGGACGACGCTATCGGTTGACCGTCCCAACAGGAGCATCCGACACTGACCCGCTCACCTATATGCTGCCTGCGGACACGTTCTGGGAACTGCGCCGGGCTGCCATGTCAGCTTTCCATGAGCATATTCACTTTGGTCGGCTGCGTCCGCGACCAGTTTCTCTCGACCCTGGGCCATCCGAACGCTGGCGTTTGGTGCAATGGTTGAGGTTGCTCGATGCCTTGCCTGAAGGTGTCAGCGCACGCGAACTCGCAGTTGACCTGATTGCCAACGACGCGCGCCACTACTCCGCAGCTGAATGGGATAGCTCAAGCGAGCGCAAGCGGATTGCACGCTGGCACCGCCACGCGCTCGCAGTCCGCGACGGCGGCTACCGCCGCCTGCTGAACGGCAACTGATCGGGACAATCCAGACCGTCGCGGTATGTCCGTTCACCCAATCCCCTGAAAATCCGATCTCTCGCCTCCTGCTCGCCGGTCAATCCCCGTGTGTCCGGCACTTCACAGGAGGACAGTCATGGATGGAGAATTTGTACCCGTCGTTCCGCGCTACGTTCGAACACCAGACGCTGCCGTTCACCTTGGGCTTTCCGCTCGCACGCTCGAGAAGCATCGGTGCTATGGGACAGGGCCCGCCTTTCATAAGCTGGGGCGCCGGATCGTCTATGCCATCGCAGACCTCGACGCCTGGGCACAGAATGGACGCCGGAATTCGACGTCGGACCCCGGAAAAGGCATCTGTCTCTCCGCTCGACCGGTGCGGCGCTGATGCGGCCCTTTGCGCCCGCCACGCAACTGGAGCTGTTCCGGCCGATCGGCGGCGATATCGCCGCGCGGGACGCACAGGATCTCATGGCGTGGCCCTTTTTCAGCCTCGCCAAATCGCGCCGCTGCACACCAATCGATTTCACGATGGGCGCGACGTGGATTTCGGTCGAGGCCGTGCCAGAGCATGGCATGGCGACCATCTGGGACGCCGACATCCTGATCTGGGCGGCTAGCCAACTCGTCGAGGCCCGCGATGCAGGAAGACCCACGTCACGCCTTGTTGCAGCTCGACCGCACGAAATCCTGAACTTCATCGGCCGCGGGACTGGCAAAGACCATTATGAGCGGCTGCGCGCGGCACTTGACCGACTGCAATCCACCACCGTTGCGACCTCAATACGGCAACAGCACCAACGTCGCCGTCACCGTTTCTCCTGGATCAACGAATGGCGGGAAACACTGGATGATCGTGGCCGGGCGACCGGCATCGAGATGATCCTTCCTGACTGGTTCTATGAAGGCGTGCTCGACAGAGGGCTGATCCTGACCATCGACCGGGCCTATTTCAGCCTGACTGGCGGCGTCGAGCGCTGGCTTTACCGGATTGTGCGCAAGCATGGCGGCCATCAGCGCGGTGGCTGGAGCTTCGACGTTCCACACCTGCATCTCAAATCAGGCGTGCTCTCGCCGCTCAAGCAATTCGCGTTCGAGCTGCGCAAGATCGTCCGGCAGCAGTCGCTTCCGGGCTACCATTTGAGCCTCGAGCACAGCTTCGGCCGCGAGCGGCTGATTTTCAAACCCATTCCCGTCGACTCGTTCGTCGCTGCGGCCCGGCGCGTTGGCTTGCCTGTGGAGAAGTTGCCATGACGCTCGGCCTATCGAAAACCGCCAGACTCGGCCCATCAGAAACCCGATCCTCGGCCTATCGGAAACCCGATAGTGCCGGAAACCCGCAGAAATCCGCGACAAATCGACTGCTCTCTAACGGTGCTAATAGAACAGAATCCTTCGGATTCTTGCTAACGGCCCGGCCACCTGTGGAAAACGCTGGCGCAGCGCCGACGCTGCCAGGCCTCGGGACCGCCGCTTTGCGCTCGGGGTCGGGACGGCGATCATGAGCAGTCCGGCATTGCAACGGTCTGCAGCCAGACCGCAACCACGCAGCGCGTTGACCGAGGTGGAACTGACCTGGATCGAGAAGCGCTACGAGCAATGGATCCGCTTCGGCCGCATGGCGACGGATCGGATCATCAACCGTCGCACACGTATCGTCGGCTTCCGTCCTGGGGCAACCTTCGCGTTTGTGCGCTGGTTGTCGAGCGACTTCGGAACGGTTCACTCCAGCATCGACATCATCACCGCCGTCAAACCCGGCGAGCCTTACACGACGCTGCCATTCGTGCGCCCGGGCGGTGAAATGCTGTTGCATATCGAAGGCTGGCCCAAGGTCGCACAAGTGCTCCAGGCCATCGATGCCGTCGAAGCGGCCGGGGTCGATCCGTGCGACGTATCACCCGATCACTGGCGCCATGTCTGCAACCGCTTGAGCGCCGGAATGCCGGCTCGCGCCTATACGGCTGAGCGCCATGCAGCCTGGCTTCGCCGTAAGGCGCTCGAAGCGTGAGGCGCCGTCCCTATCTGCACGCGACGCTGCTGTCGGCAGGCCTGTTCAGCGCCGGATTTGCCGCAGTCGCTGTGCTGGCACCGCGACCGCGGTTGATGTGGAACGCGAGCGCTAGCGCGCCCATCGGTCTCTACCGGATCGATAGCGATGCGCCTGTGACGCTCGGCCAGCTCGTCGCTGTCGCGCCTAGCGCCGAGATTGCCCGTTTCCTCGACAACCGCCGCTATCTGCCGTCCGGTGTGCCGCTCATGAAGCATGTCGCGGCTTTGCCGGGTCAGCAGGTCTGCCGCGTCGGTGCAGTCATCACGATCGATGGACGGCCATTGGCTGTGGCCAAATTGCAGGACCGCATGAGCCGCGCGCTGCCTGTCTGGCGCGGCTGCCATCGGGTCCGAGCCGGTGAAATCTTCCTCCTCAATCCTGCCCCCGACAGTCTCGATGGGCGCTATTTCGGGGTGCTCCCAGCAGCAGGCCTGATTGGCACCGCGCACCCCGTCCTCACACGCAATGCACCCGGAGAGCCGCTTCGCTGGCGCGTGCCGGACAGACCCATCCCTTTCCCGACGACCAACCAGGAGATCAAGCCATGATGATCGGCGACTTTCAATCCACGCAGGACGGCTTTGCAGGCCGCATCAGGACGCTCATGCTTGATGCTGTTGTGACACTTGTTCCAGCGCTTGCAAACGACAGCGAAAATGCGCCCGACTGGCGCGTTCTGCTTGGAGATGCGGACACCGGTATCGAAATCGGTGCGGGATGGGATCGCACCGGCGAGCGCGCCGGCGCCTATGTTGCGGTGCAGATCGATGACCCGGCTTTTGTTCAGCCTTTGCGCGCCAACCTGCTGCGCTCGATGGGTCGGCATGATGAGTATCACCTGCTCTGGACACGTCCGACACATCGCGATCGGAGATAGCCATGGATCGTCGATCACGCTCCGCGAGCAGGCGGCATCCATTGCGGATCGCCGTTCATCTGCACCGCTATCTCCTCCTTCCCGGTCTCTGCCTCGCACTTGGTGTCAGTTCAGTGACCGCCCAGCAGGCAGCGTCTGCTAGCGGGTCAGACCAGTTCGCGGCCCATCCTTACGCCCCGCATGTCGCGGAAGCCTCGCGGCGTTTCGGTATACCCGAACTCTGGATCTGGGCGGTCATGCGGGCCGAAAGCCGGGGCAACTCCCGTGCCGTCTCGCCAGCAGGCGCGATGGGTCTGATGCAGATCATGCCGGGCACTTGGGCAATGCTCACCGAGCGCCACCGGCTTGGATCTGACCCGTTCGATGTCCGCGCAAATATTCTCGGCGGGACAGCCTATCTACGCGCTATGTGGGACCGATATGGCGACGTCAGCCTGATGCTGGCGGCCTACAATGCCGGGCCGGGTCGAGCTGATGATTATGCAAATGGTCGTCGGCGACTGCCAGCAGAGACCGTCAGCTATGTTGCGCAGATCACCCCAAGCCTTGGTATAGCCAGTACTGTTGCCACTGCGGCGATCCCGGCATCAGCTCCACAATCTTGGCGTCAGGCGGCGTTGTTTGCGGCGCGTGACTATGGCGGCGCAGAAGCCATCACCGATGCAACTTCGGTGCAGCTGGAACGTGCGATCAGTGCACCAACAGCGGCTTCTTCGCAGCGCGATGAGTCGGCTCCGCACCCCCTGTTTATTCCGCTTTCACCGCGGGTGCCGTGATGGTGTTCTCGGTCGCAGTTCTGACGGTCACGGCGATGTGCGGGCTTGTTCTGGCGGTGAGGCAGGCGTGGGAGAGACAGGTCAGTTTTGGAGGGCAAGATAAAAGGGCTGCCAGCAGGCTAGTCCTATGTGGTTGGGATGATTGGCAGATTTCGTATGGCATGAAGGCATGTCTGCCATACGCTGCCTCGAATTCGGCATTGTTTTCAACGCAAAACAGTATGGCACACCGACCATGAGCGGGGACGACAATGAATTTCGTGTCCGGCCGGGAAGGGGGAGAGACAGCGGTAAGGGCGCAGGCCAAAGAGGCCAGAAGCTGGCGGCACAGGTCCGCCGTGCTGCAGCACGATCAGGCCAAACGCGCCTGCGCAGAGGTGGGACGCGAACAGGCCGAAGCTCTGGCAGAGCGGGCCGAGGTCGGCTTGCGCTTGCCGCTATGCGACACCGCTCGCCTGGTCAGCGACGGGTTACTGTCCTGGCTCGCATCATCCGGCACAAGGGCGCACACTATCGCGCCGCACCGCTTGCTCGCCATATCTCCTATCTCGAACGCGACGGGGTGACCCGCGACGGACGCGATGCATCCATGTTCGATGCCCGCTCTGACGAGAGTGATCGCGAAGGCTTCGCCGATCGTTGCGAGGATGACCGGCACCACTTCCGCTTCATCGTCAGTCCCGAAGATGCGGGCGACATGCCGGACCTGCGGGCATTCACCCGCGAGTTGATGACCGACATGGCCAAGGATCTCGGCACCAGGCTGGACTGGGTGGCGGTCGACCACTGGAACACCGACAATCCGCACATTCATATCCTTGTCCGCGGCGTTGCTGATGACGGCACAGACCTGATCATCGACCGAGGCTACATAAGCGATGGACTGCGCCGCCGAGCCGAGGAGCGCGTCACGCTCGAACTCGGACGGCGCAGTGAACTGGATATCCGTACGGCACTTGAACGCGAAGTCGATGCCGAACGGTGGACTGGTCTTGACCGCCAGCTCTCAAAGCTCGGCGAGGACATGTCGGGCCGGGTCGACCTTCGCCCCGGCGGCGATGGCGAACCCGGCATGCGCCGTCTGCTCATCGGCCGTGCCGCCAAGCTGGAACAGCTAGGGCTTGCGTCCCGCGAAGGTCCTGCAGTTTGGACCATTGATCCCGGTGCCGAGCGCGCCTTGCGCGATCTTTCGGTCCGCAACGACATCATCAAGACCATGCACCGCGCCATGACCCGGGACGGCGGACGCTTCGATCCAGCTGCACTGGCTCTGCACTCAAAGACGCCCAGTGACCCCATCGTCGGGCGGCTCGTTGAGCGCGGCCTCCAGGATGAACTGGCAGGCAGCGCCTATGCCATCGTCGACGGCACCGATGGCCGTACGCATCACTTGCGCTTCGACGACATGGACATGACCGGCGATGCGAGGCCGGGAGCAATCGTCGAGCTCAGATCATGGGAGGACGCCAAAGGCCAGACACGGCTCTCGCTGGCAACACGTTCGGACGTGCCCCTTGCGGACCAGATCACTTCGCCAGGCGCAACATGGCTCGATCGCCAGATCGTCGCGCGCGAACCGGTAACCACAGGCAATGGCTTCGGACTCGAAGTGCGCAACGCGATGGAGGCCCGCGCGCACCATCTCGAAGCGCAGGGTCTTGCCCGGCGGCAGGGACAGAGGTTGATCCTCGCACAGGACCTTATCGGCACGCTCCGGAACGAAGAGCTTGCGTCGACCGCGCAAGCGATCGCTGCGCGGACCGGGCTTGAGCACAAATCGTCGTCTTCGGGCGAATACGTCAGCGGGATCTATCGCGAGCGCCTGACACTATCGTCCGGGCGCTTCGCGAGGATCGACGACGGTATGAGCTTCCAGCTCGTGCCGTGGCGCCCAGCGCTCGACACGCACCTAGGGCAACACATCACAGGCACGATGTCGCCCGGCGGGACAGTCGATTGGAGCTTGGGTCGCGGGCGGGGGATCGGCCTGTGATGCACCAATTCCGAGAGGACAAAATCCCATGAATGACAAGATTCTCTGGGGCCAGATATTGGCCGTGTTCGCGATTATCCTCTTCACCATCTGGAGCGCGACCCAGTGGACCGCTGCCGCGCTCGGCTATCAGCCGGAACTGGGACAGCCGTGGTTTTGGATCGGCGCTTCCCCCGTCTATCCGCCACCGGCCTTCTTCTGGTGGTGGTTCGCATTCGATGCCTATGCGCCGTCAGTATTCGAGCGCGGTGCCCTCATTGCAGTATCAGGCGGATTTCTGTCCTTCATGGTCGCTATCGCCATGTCTGTCTGGCGTGCCCGCGAACGCCGGAAGGCCGAAACCTATGGCTCGGCGCGGTGGGCCAATGAGCGCGAAATCCGCAAGGCGGGCATGCTCGGAGATGCTGGTGTGGTACTCGGACGCTTCGCGGACACCTATCTCCGGCATGACGGGCCTGAGCATGTCCTCTGCTTCGCACCGACACGGTCAGGCAAAGGTGTGGGCCTGGTCGTTCCAACGCTGCTGACCTGGCCCGGATCGGCGATCATTCACGACATCAAGGGCGAGAACTGGCAGCTCACGGCAGGCTTTCGCGCTCGCCATGGCCGCGTTCTACTGTTCGATCCGACCAATCCCGCTTCCGCCGCTTACAATCCTCTGCTCGAGGTCCGGCGCGGCGAATGGGAAGTGCGCGATGTGCAGAATGTCGCCGACGTGCTGGTCGATCCTGAAGGCAGCCTTGAAAAGCGCAACCACTGGGAAAAGACCAGCCATGCTTTGCTTGTCGGCGCGATCCTTCACGTGCTCTATGCCGAAAAGGACAAATCGCTCGCCGGGGTCGCCGCGTTCCTGTCTGATCCGCGCTGCGGGATCGAAACGACGCTGCACCGGATGAAAGCCACCCGGCATCTTGGTGAAAAGGGTGTCCACCCCGTCGTGGCGGCAGCGGCGCAGGAACTGCTCAACAAATCGGACAATGAGCGGTCCGGCGTGCTGTCGACCGCGATGTCGTTCCTTGGGCTCTACCGCGATCCGGTGGTGGCGAAGGTCACCAGCGCGTCGCATTGGCGCATCGCAGACCTTATGGCCGGTCAGCATCCGACCTCGCTGTATCTCGTCATTCCGCCCGGTGACATCAGCCGGACCAAGCCGCTCATCCGGCTGCTCCTCAACCAGATCGGCCGACGCCTGACCGAAGACCTCAATCCCGGCAATCGTCCGCAGCGTCTGCTTCTCATGCTCGACGAGTTTCCGGCGCTCGGACGGCTCGATTTCTTCGAGAGCGCACTTGCCTTCATGGCGGGCTACGGGATCAAGGCGTTCCTGATCGCGCAGTCATTGAACCAGATCGAGAAGGCTTACGGCCAGAACAATGCCATCCTCGACAACTGTCACGTCAGGGTCAGTTTTGCGACCAATGACGAGCGGACTGCGAAGCGAATCTCGGAAGCCTTGGGAACCGCGACGGAAATGCGGGCCATGAAGAATTATGCAGGGCACCGGCTTTCACCATGGCTGGGGCATCTCATGGTCTCGCGCTCCGAGACAGCACGGGCCTTGCTGACGCCCGGCGAAGTGATGCAACTGCCCCCAGATGACGAGGTCGTGATGGCTGCTGGGATCCCGCCGATCCGTGCGCACAAGGCACGTTATTTCCGAGACCCGCGATTCACCATGCGTGTGCTCGAGCCACCAAAGCCGGTACACGCCAATTTCTCGAAAGCTGCTGCAGATGATTGGTCTGGCCGTGAGCCCATCCAAGCCGAACAGCTTCTCCAGGCTCCCGAGGCCAATGGACGGCCCGCAGCGATAGGAGCTTTGAAAACCACCAGGCCCAATGCGTCCGTCAAGAGGCGCAACATGAAGTCGAAGGCCGATAGTCAGACCGAGACCAGCGGTATCCGCCAGGAGCCCGGCCTGCCCGAGCATGAGAATATCGCGCCGGAGCCGGACCGTCCCTTCAACCCGTTCGATCCCGACGCCGACACATCCCCGGACGAGACGGTACAGAACCGGCAGGCCATTGACCGGGCCATGCGGCGCAATGCGCGTAATGCCTCGCTCGATCCAGACGATGGAATCGAGCTGTGAAGAAGCCTGATCGCCAAAAGATGACGTTCCGCATCGATGCCCACTTGGCGCGACAGCTTTCGGAGCGTGCGCGGTCCAGGCGGGTGTCGCAAACAGAAGTCCTCGAGGCCGCGCTCGCTTCGATGCTCACTCCTGACCAGGAGGAACGGGTCGAGGCCGTGCTGACCAAGCGGCTCGACCGGATATCGCGGCAGCTTGAGCGCCTCGAATGGCATGTTGAGCTGTCGAATGAAGCGTTTGCGATCTTCGTGCGGTTCTGGCTCACCAGCAATGCTCCGTTGCCCGACGAGGCAATGCGGGCGGCACAGGCAACCGGGAAAAAGCGGTATCAGGCCTTTGTGGAGTCCTTAGCGCGGCGGATGGAGGCTGGGCCGAAGCTGCGGGAAGAGATGGAAGGGTAAGAAACCGACCTTGGCGATGGCCATTGGTTTGTGGTCAGCCTCTCATCCGACTTTAAGCCCACAACATCATCACGAGAGTTAATGCCGTCACATACGCGCGCCGGCAGTGCCCCTGCAAAAATGTTGCCTGACATTTTCTGCTGCCCGGCACATATATTCATGCTTCATATGGCCGGAAATTCCAGAAATTGGTGATGCATGCTCGTACTGGTGGAAGACAAAAAGGCGAAAGACGCAGCCCAGAAGGCTATGGAAGACGTCCTGACTAGATCTTTGCAGTGCATCGGAAAGCGCAACATCGGCTTTCCCAGCGGAAATCTCGACGAAACTATGTATGCCAACGGTGACGGCACTTTGTGGGCAGCGTTCTCGCATGCCAATGATGCCAAAATACCGAGGCGCTGGAATGCCTTCGGAGTCTATGACAGCAAGCGCCATACCCAGATGATTACCGTCGAGATTAACGTCCCGACCACTACGAACTCCGCATCTGTCGCAGGTTTCTTCGCTCACGACCCATCAACGGGCGCCACCTATCTCATGCACGATGGAAGCGTGGGCGGCGGGAAAAAGGGCGTTGGACGCGGTGCTTTCATGAGTTGGTCAGACAGTGTCCTCGAGGATGTCGAACGAACGACAGGCGAGCCAAGATCAGGGATCGTCATCGGTCGGGTAGATGATCCCGATCTGGCTGGCCGCATCTGGACCTTCGTTTGCACCGTCCGTGAATTCAAGGACGCCGTGAAGCGAGGAGACCTTGATAACGTCGCTGCTCGTAAGAAGATCGCTGAATGGGATAAATTCAGAGATGAAGCTTCAGGCCGCCGGAAAGGACGGCGACGCCCCGAGTTCGATTATTTTTCTTACCACGGCGATGTTGTGAGGGCGATTCGTGATGAACGCCAGGCGATGGCCGCAAAAAATGAAGTGGTCGTAAACAGTCTGCTTGTCGACCTCATGGTGAAAATCGGAAGCAGGATGACCGAAATTTATGAGATCAAAACGGATTGCGGGCGCCAGTCTCTCTACACAGGTATCGGTCAACTCTTAGCCCACTCAGTCCGCGAAGGCGCAGAAGTCAATCGGACACTGGTCCTGCCAGAAGGGGACCTGCCAGAGGGGATGGATCTCTGCTTAGCAGAACTCGGAATCAAGCTGCGCCGCTTCCACCTAACGCCAGCACCGAACCGCAAGGTTGTATTGGCCTAACCATTAAATCCCCGGCGTAAGCGTCGCAGCGTCGACGGCTGCTACAGGTCGCAATCTACGCTCATCCCTGTTTTTCTGCGCCCCACTACGATGATGCTAAATCCTTGTTGAATCTGCCCCTTTTCTGCGTCTCTTAATCGTCCCCGTCGAGCAGGACGAACTTGTCCCGCTCCCAAGGCGGGGTATCCGATGGGCATTGAGCCAGTCAAAATCGAGGCACGTTCACGCGGCGCACGCATGCTGCGCACCGCGATGGGGGCATCGATCTCAACCTGGCTTGCCGATCCGCAGGTCATCGAGATCATGCTCAATCCCGATGGGCGGCTCTGGGTCGACCGTTTGGGTATGGGTCTCTCGGACAGCGGTGACCGGCTAACGGCTGCCGATGGGGAGCGCATAATCCGCTTGGTCGCTCATCATGTCGGTGCCGAAGTCCACAGCGATGCTCCCCGCGTGTCGGCCGAGCTGCCGGAAAGCGGGGAGAGGTTTGAAGGCCTTCTGCCACCGGTGGTAGCCGCACCAACCTTCGCGATCCGCAAGCCCGCCATCGCAGTGTTTCTGCTCGAAGACTATGTCGGTTCCGGGATCATGTCCGTTCAAGAGGCCGCAACGCTTCGCTCCGGCGTGGCTGACCGCCTCAACATCCTCGTCGCGGGCGGAACCGGCACCGGCAAAACCACCCTGACCAATGCTCTACTCGCCGAGGTGGCCAGAACCACAGATAGAGTCGTGCTCATCGAAGACACCCGCGAGCTGCAATGTCGCGCGCCAAACCTCGTGGCAATGCGGACAAAAGATGGCGTGGCTTCGCTATCCGACCTGGTTCGATCCAGCCTCCGTCTGCGCCCTGACCGGATCCCGATTGGCGAAGTGCGCGGCGCCGAGGCGCTCGATCTGCTCAAAGCCTGGGGCACTGGCCACCCTGGCGGGATCGGAACGATCCATGCCGGAAGCGCCATGGGCGCACTTCGGCGGATGGAGCAATTGATCCAGGAAGCAGTCGTCACCGTTCCGCGCGCCCTGATTGCCGAGACTATCAACCTCGTCGCCGTGCTGGTGCGCGAGGGCACTGGGCGACGTCTCGCCGAACTGGCCCGCATCGACGGGCTCGACCCTGTCACCGGCGATTATCGCCTGATCCCCGCCACCCAAACTCAAGGAGACCTCCTATGACCCGTGCCCTCCGGCGTGGCACCACTCGTGCTTCGCTCGCCGCTGCCGCAGCATTTGTTGCGGTGGCCACTTCCACCCCGGCCCTTGCTGGTGGATCGTCGATGCCTTGGGAAGCACCACTGCAATCGATCCTTGAAAGCATCGAAGGGCCGGTCGCCAAGATTGTCGCGGTGATCATCATCATCGTCACCGGCCTCAGCCTGGCGTTCGGCGATACGTCCGGCGGCTTTCGCCGGCTGATCCAGATCGTTTTCGGCCTCTCGATCGCCTTTGCCGCATCGAGCTTCTTCCTCAGCTTCTTCAGCTTTGGCGGCGGGGCGCTCATCTGATGCCACCGGCTGACCATATCTTGGGTTTCTACGCGCCGGTCCACCGCGCGCTTGCAGAGCCGATTCTGCTCGGCGGTGCCCCTCGTGCTCTGGCCATCGTCAATGGTACGTTGGCGGGCGCGATTGGCCTCGGCTTGCGGCTGTGGATCGCGGGCCTCGCGATATGGGCAATCGGACACGCACTCGCTGTCTGGGCGGCCCGGCGTGATCCCCAGTTCGTCGATGTCGCGCGCCGTCACCTCAAATATCCGACGTGGGTGCGGCCATGATGTCGCTCCGCGAATACCGCGCCAAATCCGCCAGTCTGGCCGACTTCCTCCCCTGGGTCGCACTGGTGGGGCCGGGCGTGGTGCTCAACAAGGATGGATCGTTTCAGCGCACGGCGCGCTTTCGCGGTCCGGATCTCGACAGCGCCACGCCCGCTGAGCTGGTAGCCGTGACATCACGCCTCAATAATGCCCTGAGGCGACTGGGCTCGGGATGGGCCGTGTTCGTCGAAGCGCAGCGTATCCCCGCACAGGCTTACCCGCACAGCAATTTCCCCGATCCCGTTTCGGCCCTGGTCGACATGGAACGTCGTGAGCAGTTTCGCGAAGAGGGAGCGCACTTCGAGAGCGGCTACTACCTCACCCTGCTGTGGATGCCGCCGCCGGAGGATGCGGCCCGTGCCGAAAGCTGGCTCTACGAGGGCAAGGCGGCGACGGGTGTCGACCCAAACGAGCTGGTTAAGTCCTTCGTCGATCGGACGGACCGCGTCCTGAACCTAGTCGAGGGCTTCATGCCCGAGTCTGCCTGGCTCGATGATGGCGAAACCTTGACCTATCTCCACAGCACGGTCTCCACCAGGACCCAGCGCGTCCGGGTGCCCGAGACACCGGTCTATCTCGACGCCCTCCTCACCGACGAGCCCCTGACCGGCGGGCTCGAACCGAAGCTCGGGCAAGCCCATCTGCGCACACTCACCATTACCGGCTTCCCGACCGCAACATTTCCCGGACTGCTCGACGAACTCAACCGGCAGGCATTTCCATACCGGTGGTCGACCCGTGCGATCATGCTCGACAAGACCGATGCAACCAAGCTGCTGGCAAAAATCCGCCGCCAATGGTTCGCCAAGCGCAAATCGGTCGCCGCCATTCTCAAGGAGGTGATGACCAACGAGCAATCGGTACTCATGGATTCGGACGCTTCGAACAAGGCTGCCGACGCTGACATGGCGCTTCAGGAACTCGGCGCCGACCATGCCGGCATTGCCTACGTTACGGCAACGGTCACCGTTTGGGACCGCGATCCGGCGCTTGCTGCCGAGAAGCTTCGCTTGGTCGAGAAGGTCATCCAGGGCCGCGATTTCACCTGCACGATCGAGGGCATGAACGCGATCGAGGCGTGGCTGGGATCGCTCCCCGGTCATGTCTACGCCAATGTCCGCCAGCCCCCCATTTCCACGCTCAATCTCGCCCACCTGATCCCCCTGTCAGCGGTATGGGCGGGAGCGGAACGGGACGAGCATTTCGGTGACGCCCCCTTGCTTTACGGCAAGACCGAAGGCTCGACCCCGTTCCGCCTTTCCCTTCATGTCGGCGATGTCGGCCACAGCCTGATTGTTGGCCCGACAGGGGCCGGGAAATCGGTGCTGCTTGCGCTGATGGCGCTGCAATTCCGGCGCTACCCCGGCTCGCAAATCTTCGCCTTCGACTTCGGCGGTTCCATCCGGGCCGCAGCACTTGGAATGGGCGGCGATTGGCAGGACCTGGGCGGTGCCCTCAGCGCAGATGAGGATGACAACACGGCCGTCGCGCTTCAACCGCTCGCCCGCATCGACAATCCGGGTGAGCGCGCCTGGGCTGCGGAATGGCTGGCAGCGATGTTCGCGGGCGAAGGCGTGCATGTTGACCCGGCGGCAAAGGAGCATCTCTGGTCGGCGCTGACGTCACTTGCGTCCGCCCCACCGCCCGAACGCACCCTGACCGGACTAGCCGTGCTGCTGCAATCGCAGGAGCTGAAACAGGCGCTGTCGCCCTACCTCGTCGGAGGCCCTTGGGGCAGGCTGCTTGATGCCGAGCAGGAACGTCTTGGTGAGGCCCCGGTCCAGGCATTCGAGACCGAGGGTCTAATCGGCGCGTCGTCGGCTGCGGCTGTTCTCGCCTATCTGTTTCACCGGATCGAAGGTCGGCTCGACGGCTCGCCAACCATGATCATCATCGATGAGGGCTGGCTGGTGCTCGATAGCCCGGCCTTTGCCGCACAACTGCGCGAATGGCTGAAGACGCTGCGCAAGAAGAATGCCAGCGTCATCTTCGCCACGCAAAGCCTTGCCGACATCGAGACCTCGGCTATCGCGCCGGCCATCATCGAGAGCTGCCCGACGCGGATATTTCTGCCTAACGAGCGGGCCGCCGAACCCCAGATTGCCAAGGTGTATGAGCGGTTTGGACTGAATGACCGGCAAATCGAGATCCTGAGCCGGGCCACGCCGAAGCGCGATTATTACTGCCAGTCACGGCGCGGCAATCGCCTGTTCGAACTTGGCCTTGGCGAGGTCGCACTCGCCTTCAGCGCGGCATCCTCCAAATCCGACCAGCTCCGCATTGCCGAACTTGTCGCTGCCCATGGCCGCGACGGTTTTGCCGCGGCCTGGCTCCGGCATCGCAGCCTCGCATGGGCGGCCGAACTGCTTCCTCCCCCGCCGCCCGCACTCAACGGAAAGGAAATCCTCCCATGAAAATTCCCGTCCTACGCCGCACCCTCATGGCGACGGCAATCGCCACCTCGCTGGTGGCAGGCACCATGATGGCCGCGCCAGCGCAGGCCCAGTTCGGCGGGATTGTCTATGATCCCAGCAACTACGCGCAAAACGTGCTGACCGCCGCCCGGACGCTGCAGCAGATCAACAACCAGATCCAGCAGATCCAGAATCAGGCGACCAGCTTGATCAACGAAGCGCGCAATCTCGCAAGCTTGCCGGTTTCGACGATCCAGACGCTCCAGCAACAGGTCGATCAGACAAGGCAGTTGCTCAACCAGGCGCAGCGGATCGCCTACGATGTGACCGACGTCCAGCAGGTGTTCAACGGTCGCTACAAGGGCGCAGCCCTGTCAGCGGGGCAGGCTCAGATGGTCGCCAATGCCGATGCCCGCTGGCAGGACAGCGTCGGCGCGTTTGAAGATGCCATGAAGGTTCAGGCCGGGATCGTCGGCAATCTCGGCGCGACCCGCAGCACCATCACGACGCTTGTTGGTGCCAGCCAGTCGGCAACAGGCGCTCTTCAGGCAGCACAGGCGGGAAATCAGCTGCTCGCGTTGCAGACCCAGCAGCTTGCCGATCTGACAGCGGCCATCGCGGCGCATAGCCGCGCACAGGCACTGGAATCTGCCCGCAGTGCAGCGACTGAGGCTGAAGGACGCGAGCGCTTCCGCCGCTTCCGGACCCGCAACTGACATGAGCCGGTCGGTCAAGTTGGCGGCGGCCGCAGCACTTGGCGGGCTCCTCATGGCGATCGCGATTGCTTCGGAAACGCGGTCGCCAGTGGTGCCAACGACGACCGTCCTTGTCGCTGACGAGGCAACGTCGCCGGACCCTCATGCCGCCGAACTCAGGCGCTGTCGGACAATCACCATGCCGGAATCTGGGTGCGACGCCGTCTGGGATGCCGAACGCCAGCGATTTTTCCATGGAAGGGATGATCACCGATGAATGACACCGGCGTGATCGACCAGTTCCTGGCGGTCTTCATCCAATATATCGACAGTGGCTTTGGCCTGCTGGGCGGCGAGGTGGGGTTCCTGTCATCGACCCTGATCGTGATCGACGTCACCCTGGCGGCCTTGTTCTGGGCTTGGGGCACGGACGAGGATGTCCTGCAGCGTCTGATCAAGAAGACGCTCTATATTGGCACTTTCGCATTCATCATCGGCAATTTCTCGAGCCTCGCCGGGATCATGCTCCAGAGCTTTGCCGGTCTCGGCCTCCAGGCCAGCGGCAGCGGCATGGCGATTGGCGATTTCATGCGCCCTGGTGTCGTCGCCGCCACCGGGCTTGATGCCGGACAGCCTCTGATCGATGCGACCGCAGACCTCGTCGGACCGGTAGGGCTCTTCACAAACTTCGTGCAGATCCTCATCCTGCTGATTGCCTGGGTGATCGTCGTAATCGCCTTCTTCGTGCTGGCAATCCAGGTCTTCGTCACGATCATCGAGTTCAAGCTGGTCACGCTTGCAGGCTTCGTCCTGCTACCGTTTGCCTTCTTTGGACGCACCGCCTTCATGGCAGAGCGCGTTCTTGGGCATATCATTTCGTCGGGGATCAAGGTCCTCGTGCTGGCCGTCATCACCGGCATCGGCACCACTCTTTTTGCGCAGTTCATCAACGCCGGGCTTGGCGCCGAACCTGACATCCAGCAGGTCATGGCCATTGCTCTGGCTGCATTGACACTGCTCGGCCTCGGCATTTTTGGTCCCAGCATCGCTAACGGCATCGTTGCCGGTGGCCCGCAGCTCGGCGCAGGCGCGGCGGCAGGAACGGTGATTGCTGCAGGTGCTACATTGGCTGGTGGTATCGCGGGCGCCAAGCTTGCTGCGGGTGCCGCCGGATCGGCCATGGCAGGAGCTGCCACTGGAGGCGCTCGCGCCGCGGGTGGTGCCTCGCGCGCCTACGCAGCAGGCGCCGCCGGCAAGACTGGCGGGGCCGCAGCGGCATTGGGTTTTGCCAACGTCGCGAAATCGGCCGCCGACGCTGCAACCTCGCCGCTCAAGCGCGCAGCCAATAGCCTCAAGGCCAACTATGCCTCGGCGAAGGCTGACGCTCCCAAAGACGGAACAGCGACGCCTGACGGTCCACCGGCTTGGGCAACAGCAATGCGGCGCCGGCAGACCATGGGCCAAGGCGCCTCCATTGCCACGCACACGCTGAAGGGCGGCGACAGCCATGGCAGCGGCTCAGGCCCCGACATCACCGACAAGAGCTGAAATCATCCACGAGGACATCACCATGTTTCGACGTCCATCCATCCGCTACGGGGCAAGTCCCGAACCCGTCACTCCCTATCAGCGCGCAGCGCAGGTGTGGGACGATCGTATTGGCTCCGCACGCGTCCAGGCGAAAAACTGGCGCCTGGCATTCTTTGGCTGCCTTGCGCTTTCGGGTGGACTTGCGGGAAGTCTGGTCTGGCAATCCGCACGCGGCACAATCACCCCATGGGTGGTCGAAGTCGACAAGTTGGGACAGGCTCAGGCCATTGCTCCGGCAGACGCCGATTTTCGTCCAACTGATCCTCAAATGGCTTTTCACCTCGCCCGTTTCATCGAGCAGGTGCGCTCCATTCCGGCCGATCCCATTGTGTTGCGGCAGGACTGGCTCAGAGCCTACGACTTCACCACTGACCGCGGCGCACAGGCGCTCAACGACTATGCGCGTGGCAACGATCCTTTCGCCCAAGTCGGCAAGGTGCAGGTCGCAGTGGATGTCTCAAGCGTCATCCGTGCCTCGAACGACAGCTTCCGCGTCGCATGGACCGAGAGGCGCTATCAAGACGGGGCGCTGATCGAAACCACACGTTGGTCCGCCATTCTAACCACGGTCGTGCAGCCGCCACGAACACCTGACGCGCTGCGCAAGAATCCGCTCGGCCTGTTTGTCAACGCCATCAACTGGTCAAAGGAGCTTAGCCAATGATCCCCCATTCACGCGCGCTGCGCCTGTCGCTTCTGTTGTCGGTAACCGCTCTCGGAAACATCCCTGTCCCTGTCATTGCCAGCGGGGCACCCGTTCGGGCTTTTGCGCAGACGCCGCCGCCCACTGCCGAACCTGCAGACCCGCGAACACGTATCGGTCGCGCAAACGCTGCGGCGCGCGTGCAGCCGGAGCGGACAAGCTATTTCAATGCGATCCAGCAATATGCCTATGCTGAAGGCGCGCTGTTCCAGATCTACACCTCACCGGGGCATGTCACGAATATCATGCTTCAAGAAGGCGAGGAGCTTGTGGGGCCGGGGCCGGTAGCATCGGGCGATACAGTCCGCTGGATCATCGGAGATACAGTGAGCGGCACCGGCCTTACGCGCCGCGTCCACATTTTGGTGAAGCCAACGCGGGCCGATATCAGCACCAATCTGGTCATCAACACCAATCGTCGTACCTATCACCTCGAACTGAGCGCCACGACGTCCACCTATATGGCAGCCGTCTCCTGGACCTATCCGCAGGATGCCCTCATTGCTCTGCGCAGCGCTGAGGCCGAAGCCGAACGCAGCGCCCCGGTTGCGGCAGGAATCGACTTTTCAGCGCTTAGCTTTGACTACCGCATGTCTGGTGACCGGCCGCAATGGCGACCATTGCGGGTCTTTGATGACGGACGCCAGGTCTTCATCGAGTTCCCCGCGAGCATCGCCAACGGTGATATGCCACCCCTCTTCGTAATCGGCGCAGACGGTTCGGCGGAACTCGTCAACTATCGGGTGCGAGGGCGCTACATGGTCGTAGACCGGCTATTCGATAAAGCCGAGCTGCGGCTCGGTGCCGGCCGCAACGCACGTCAGGTTCGCATCGTACGCGAAATTCCCCGCAGCAGGGGGCGGGCATGATCACATCCTCCCAGGTTCATCATCAGCCATCTGCCGACGAGCTGCTCAAGGATTTGCATGAAAAGCCGGAAGCAGAAGCCCCAATGGCGCCGACCAGCCCCGACGGCTTTCGCCTTGGCGGAGAGCCGCCACGCGTAATGCGGCTATCGCGAAAGGCTCTTGCCACGCTCGGCGTGGCTGCCAGCGTCGCCATTGGCGGTTCGCTCATCTATGCCCTTCAGCCCAAGTCGCCTGTACCGCCAGAAAACCTCTTCGATACGAACAGCCGGAACCGCGCTGAACAGGTGACCGGCGCGCCAGCCAACTATAGCGATGTCCCCAAACTAGGGCCTCCGCTACCAGGTGATCTGGGAAGGCCAATCGTCGCTGCACAACAGGGTGGTCAAAATGTCCCGATTCCCCCAATCGGACCGCCAGCCAATGACACACCAACGTCCGATCCAAGGCAGATAGCTGCGGAGCAAGCGCGGGAACGGGCCGCGCAGGAGCGCGACAGCGCGCGCACGAGTCAGCTGTTTCTGGCAGGGGGCACACGGGCGAACGAGAATCGAGCCGATGCGGCGCCTAACGCAATACCTGCGATTGCCAATTCCGCCGGTGAGGCGGCTCAGGCCGCTCCTGCCTCACCGTCGACCAGTCGCCGTTCATTTCTGAAGCGAAGGGCGGATCGTGGGACAGAGAGCCCCGAGCGCATTATGCGGCTTGGGTCTCCCAATGTCGTGCAGGCAGGAAGCATCATTCCCGCCGCGTTGATCACGGGAATTCGCTCGGATCTTCCTGGCCAGATCACGGCGCAGGTCACGCAGAATGTCTACGACAGTCCCACCGGACGCATCCTGCTGATTCCGCAAGGGGCGCGTCTGATCGGCGAGTACGACAGCGACGTCGCGTCCGGGCAAAACCGCGTACTGCTGGCCTGGGACAGGCTCATCCTCCCGGGTGGGCACTCGATCCTGCTCGACCGGCTTCCCGGTGCAGATGTCGCAGGTATGGCCGGCCTTCAGGATCGCACCAACTTTCACTGGGGCAACATGCTTAAGGCTGCCCTGATCTCAACACTGCTCGGCGCGGGCACGGAACTGGTCGCCAGTGATGAGAGCGATCTTGTCCGGGCACTGCGCTATGGCACACAGGATACCGTCAACCAGACGGGGCGGCAGGTGGTGCAGCGGCAGCTCAATGTTCCACCCACCCTTACCGTGCGTCCGGGGTTTGCTCTCCGGATCATTGTCACGCGTGACCTGATCCTTGAGCCCTTTCAGACAGGAGAAGCGCGATGACCCGGCTCAAACTGACCGATCTTGCCGACGAAAAGCCTGTACGCCTGACACTCGAGCTGCCAGCGCGGCTACATCGGGATCTTACCGCCTATGCCCTTGCGGTGAACGGGGGAGATCCCAAGGGGGCGCCCACGGTCGAGAGGCTTGTCCCGCCCATGCTGGAGCGGTTCATTGCCACCGACCGTGGCTTCTCCAAAGGGCGTCGAAATTCTCAGGCGGGGTAGCGCTCGTTGATGAGCGTGAAGAAGCGTTGCAGCGCGGGATTTTCATTGTCCTCGCGCCAGTAGACCGAAAACTCCAGGCGGGCCGTTCCACCTTGATCATGTATTTCCCGGAAATTGAGCCCGGGCCATGTCACGCCCTGTGAAGCTTCGGTCGCGATCGTGATGAAACGCCCGACCGACACGATGCTGAGGACGCTTTCCAGGCTTGTATCCTGGACAATGATATTGGGGCGGTAGCCTTGCTCGGTCAGGCGCGCGGCCAGCAGGTTTGAAATGATAGGGCCAACCCCACTGCCGGGGACGACAAACACTTCGCGCCGCAGGTCAGACCAATAGATGCGTTCGTTCTGCAACAAGCGATGACCGTCGAGCAGAGTCACCATCAGACGATCCGACCAGACCCGTCGCGACCGTATCCCGACCACTTCCATACCTGTCGGAGCCACCGCGACATCGATCGTCCGGGCTTGCAAGCGATGGAGCAGGCGCTCGGGACCCGCTTCGACGCCATCGAATTGAACGTCGGGAAACCGCACCAGGTAATCCGAGAAGGTCTGCTTGAGGTTTCCGGCCATCAGGGACGAACTGTAGCCAACCGCGAGCCGACCTTGTTCGCCGTAACTGACCGCCCGCGCAGTGGTTTGCAGATTGTCGATATCGGTGATGATACGCCGGGCGGATTCGATGAATACCTTGCCAATTTCGGTCGGCTCAGCGCCGCGCGTAGACCGAGTGAAGAGCTTGATCCCCAGCTGATCCTCAAGCTGCGTTACCCGTTGGCTGAGCGTCGCCTGCCGCAAGTTGAGCGCCGCCGCAGCCCGGGACAAACTGCTCATGTCTGCCGTCAGCACTGCGTAGCGCAGCTGCCGAACCTCGATCGTCATGCATTCGCCCCCAAACTCGCTCCCTTATGCCAATTGAGCCAAGTTCAGCATTCGTGTTCAATGAAAAAATTCTTTATCAGCAATGTAGTGCATTGAAACGAGAACTTAAGCACAGATTTTACAGTTCAGAGAGCTGCCCAGATATCTCTCCAATTTGGAGAAATATCTGGGCCACACTGTAAGAAATTCGAGCTTGCGTCACTCGACAGATTTTTCCGCGAAGCCAAGGGTATTGGCATTTTCGATGAGTGTGCGAACCTTGGCGCGATCGAGGCCGGCGGGCACTTCTGCTTCAATCTCGAGCCGCAGAGTCACCTTGCTGCCTTGGAGCGTCGTTAATTGCTCGACTATGGCTTCGACGATCTGGTGCATGTCACGGGCGGGGCGATCTGGTGAGATCATGACCGTGCCACTGAACCGGGTCGGATTGCGCTCGACAGGCGGGGTCGGTTCCTGACCCGGCGTCTGACTCCCCGGTTCGGCGGGGTTGCCGGTCTCCGGTGTTCCCGGTTGGGGTTCGGTGGGTTGCGAAGGTGCCGGTCGGTGCGCTTCAGCAACTTCAGGCCTGATGATGACGCTATCGCCGTCGATGACGATCATCGCATTGCTGGCGTGATCAATCGCCAGACCAAGATACCTGCCTGTCGATTCTTCCCAACGCTCCGCATAAGCAAATGGCCCAGGCAGCATCCCACTCACTGCGGACTGCACAGACCTGATCAGCACGTCCTGATTCTTGAGACGGGGCAGGTAGATGTAGCGGTTGAGGTATTCGCGCAGATCCCGCAGTTGCAGGTGGGGCCGGTCGTTCCAGATGTATTTCTGCAGGTCCCTATCAAGCCGCGTCGGGCCGAGTTCGGTCAACAGCCCTTCTTCGCCGATCAGCTTCTTGCTGGCGCGAGCAAGCAATCCGTCTTGGGCGGGGATCTTTCCGGAGACCCATTCAAGGTCTGCCTGCGCACTTTCCTGCGCCGGATAGTGAAGGTAACACCACGCTTCCTTGAGCCGCGTCTTCACCGTTTCGTTGGCTTCGGCGAGCTTTGCCTTGGCCAGAGCGCTATCGCTCTGTGTGAGGTTGAGGCGGTCCGTATCTCGGACGATTTCATTCCAGGCGAGTGATGCGCGAACAGCGTCCTTGAGGTTGTCGAGCTGCTTTGCATCGGCTGCGATGAATATCAGCATATTCCGGTACACGCGCGGCGTGCTGCCGCGCTGCATCAGGATTTCCTTGGCTTCAACCAACGCTTCCGAGCCTTCCCGGCCATTATGCGGATGCGCTACACCCAAGACCACCGCCCGGACTCCACCGGCCTCATCCGGCACCTCGGCCGACCCTGCCGGTGCAACCTGCACAGCGTCGAAATGTCCTCGATCGGGCAGCGCATTGACGTACTTGGTCAGCTCTGCGTCGATCGTCACATCGACCAACGCTGCTTCGATCTGAGCCGCTCGGTCCGTCGCAATGCGATTCAGACTGGCCGCCATCGAATACCAGTAGCGCCCGAGGTCCGAGTGCATGAACTTGGCCTGATTGGTCAGGCGCCGCAATGCGTCGCCAAAAATGGCTGGCCGCTCGCCCGGCTGCACGACGCCGAGGTTGATCTGCTTGTCGTCGAGGCCCGTGTTCTGTTGCTGGTGAGTAGGGGCCGTGCCCATGAAGATGGCGCGGGCGACACGGCGCGTTGCCGAGTAGCGGTTGAGGTTGGGCGCCGATTGGTCGATCTTGTATGGGGTCGAAGCCGTGCCATCGACGTCGCCAGCAATGATCGATTGCCAGCTGACATCAAGATAATGCAGCAGTTCGGGTTCCACGCGCGGCGAATTGATGGCGACACTGCCCGGCATGATCATGACTGAGGGATCGCCGCTCATCCACAATTCGTGAATGGCCTGCGCCATCAATCGGAGCACACCGCGGGTGCGCTGGAATTTTTCAAGCGATCCCCAGCTGGTATAGAGCTGATCGAACAGTTCGGGGTGGATCGGGTATGCCTTCTCCAGCTTGCGCCGATAATCTTCATCGGCGCAGCCCTGCGGAAAATCATTGGCGTTCTCGCGGTAGAGCTTCGCAAACTGCTTCAACGTGTTGTCACGATGGTGGAAGCGGTCGCCGGGGATTTCCTTGAACAGGCGCCGGCGTACGATTTCGTAGCTCTCCTCCTGGCTGGCCGGTCGCCATGAGGATTCGACGCGGCTGAACGTCTGTTTGAGACGAGCCAAGGCCTCCTGGCCGCCTTCGCCGCCGACCTCAATCTGCGACGCCGGCAAGGACGCCACCAGCAGTGTGCCGGGGCTGGCCTTCACCGCCTCGGTCAGCGCCTGGACGAACGACAGATTGGCATCGAAAGACCCGGATGGCAGCCCCTCGACCTTGTAGATCTGGCGCAAGTAGGCGACCCATTCGTCGATCAGGATGAGGCATGGGGCGCACTTCTTGAAGATCGCTTCAAGAAGGTTCGAGCCGGGTGCGATCCCGGTCGCGTCATTCTCCGCGACCATGTCGAAGGCGTCGGCACCGCCCAGCTGCCAAGCAAGATCGCCCCAGGTGGTCCTGATCTTCCGACCGCCATCAGCATTAAGCACGTCCTGCGGGCCACGCGACGTGCCGACGAGGACAGCCCGGTTGATGCCACTGGGCACCGTCAGGCCGTTGGTCTCAAGCAGCTGGTCGAGGCCAGATAGGTCCTGCACCGGTGTCGTGCCTGCCATGTGGTAGAGCGCCAGCATCGAGTGGGTCTTGCCGCCGCCGAAGTTGGTTTGCAGTTCAACCACCGGGTCGCCGCCGGTTCCGGACAAGCGCTTGGCTGCGCCGACCAGCAGAGTGCTCAAGCCCTCCGTCAGGTAGGTGCGGCTGAAGAACTGCTTCGGATCGCGATACTCTGCGGGAGCGCTGCCCGAATGGACCTTGGCAAGATCTGCGGCGAACTCCGCCTGCTGGAACTCGCCGGTCGCCACATCCTGGTGTGGCTCGACGACTTCACGCCACGGCTTGAGGCCAGCGACCGTTTCGACCGAAATCTCCAGGCGCTGGGTCTTACGCCGCTCCTCGTTGCGCTGAAGCTCGGTGAACTTGGTGCGCAGGATCGTGTCACGCATCCGGCTGAGCTGCTCAGCCGCATCGCCTGCGCTGATCGATTCCATGAGGCGGCGCATGGAGTCGAGGGCGCGGTCGGCATCGTCGTAGGTGAAGGTCTCGTTGTGCGAGAGCTTGTTTCGGACATCGAGTAGCTCAGACACATACGAGCGCTCGGGATGCCCCAGCACCGTGGCGAAGGCGTCCTTCCAGAAAGCCATCATCGTCTTGAGAAGACCTTGCTGGTCCCAGCCCACGTCGCCCTTCGAATTGGGGCGCAACCCTTGAACGCGCTGGACCACTTCCAGCTGCCAATGGCCCTTGATCGAGCTTTCCAGGCGCTTTTCCACAAACGGGATCAACGCGGAAGGCAACAGTTCCATGCCTTCGAACACATACTGGCGGGTGCTTTTTGCCATGGTCGTTCCCTTTAGACGTCGAAGCGCATCTGGCCGTCACGGCGCGTGTCGTGGACAGCAGCTGCCTGTCGGGTAAGTTCGGTCCAGTCAGTAATCAGGGCGTTGTAGGCTGTGGCTTCCTGCCGATCCTGCCGCCGCTTGTCGCTGATTTCATAAAGGACGTAAGCCAAGTCTTTCACCGCTTCGGCCTTGTCACTTCCGAACTTTTTCAGCAGTACGGCTGTATCGTGCGACAAACCGTCCAGCTGATGTTGGCGCACCAGATATTGGCAGCACTCCCAGATGGTGAGGTGCCTGTCAGATTCTGGATCCCAGCCTTCCTCAAGCTCTTCACGCTTGTAGATCCGCACGCGACCAGCAGATGATTCTACGATACCAGCGTGGCGCACATCGTCGACTGAAATGCCGCGTGCGCGTGCAAGGCTATCGGCGTCGCCGAACATCCCCTTTTCGAAGCCGTGTTGTGTGAACCAGGTCACCGCAAAGCGCGTTTCCGGATCGAAATCGCCCTCTTGCGCAGACAGATATTGGTCGAGTTCCTCATTGATAATCTGCAAAGCAGTCTTCACCGACATGGGCTTGTCATCGCGCTCGATCACGGAAGCATAACGACTGAAAATCGCGATGCCTGGGCCAATGGACGCTTGGGGAATGTCCACAGGTGCAATGCTCGCACGATGCATCTCTTTCAGGGCCGCAGGGAGCTCTCGGCGCAGAGCACGGATGAACTCGACGCGAGAAATGATTTCCGCGTCGGCCGAGCGCGGTCGACACGCCATCACGACAGAGGTCGCAAGCGCGTTCTTATTTTTCTTAAGGTTGCCGACCAGTTCCGTGCGAACAGGCCACGTTGCCCCGATCGAGTATCCTGCATCGACGATCGCCTGAAGGAAAGTAGCCCACCCTTTTACCGAAAAGCCGCTTTCATCTACCTCGCCTTGCCGAAATGCATAATAAATTGCAGCGGGAACATCGGGACGGCCTTGGGTGGCCATGTGATGCATAACCGTGGTCATGCCTTCGAGGAAGAAGCTGTCCGCTTCGTCCTTGCCACCATGCCGTTTGTAGTCGGCGACCAGCTCTTCCTGCTTCGGAACCAGCATGGTCGAGAACAATTCCGGGTATGTTTTCGCAAGGCCCTTCCTAAGCCAGACGTAGAAGAAGTCCGAAAGGTCAGCGTAGGGGACATTGTCGTAGTATGGCGGGTCAGTTGAAATGACGTAGCCCGAGAAATCGACGTTCTGGGCATCCATTTGCCGCTCGATACCAGGGTGCTCACTGCAAGGAAGTGCAGCGACACTTTTTGCCAAGTATTCGACCTGACCGATGAAATTTCCTGATGAAGACGAGAAGGGGTTTCCTTCAGCTGTGTCCCATCGCATTGGCAGGGCCTGCATAGCGAAGACCTGCTCAACGTTCTCGCGCGTTGTATGCCAGAACGTGCTTGTTGATTGCCGGTTCGCCAATCGGCTCACCCCCAATACGAGATAGGAATGTATCGCCTGTCTGTAATCGGAATCCTCAATTTGATCTACAACTTGGGGAATTAGCTCCATAAAGGTGTTCAGGGCAATCGTTTGACGATCCATGAACAGGTCAGAGATATTGGTGGGACCGTAGTTGGTCACGCTCATGTACTGAGGATGCTGAGAAAGAGGGTATTCCGGCCGCCATTCTGGTTTCTCGCTGAATGCAAGAGACTCTTGCTGCGTCGTTGGAGAAACGTATCTCCGTCCGCCCTTTCCTTCGGCAACGATGGCAACGAGACGCCAGCCCATCCGCCCGGCCATGCCCTCTGCCTTGACGTAATCGGCGGTAATGGCGTCGCCAGTTAACAGGCACCTGAAGTTTGCCCCTCTTCCAGCTTTGGTACCCGCGCCGATAGCTTCGGCGTCGTCGGGTTTTCCGGTATATACCTCAAACGAAATATCTGTTCCGCTGACTACAGGTTTAACCCACACCGACTTATTGGGCTTGTTGCAAAGCCAGTAGTTCGAGATCAGCGGTACGTGAGCCCCACGCACAGCTGGGTTTGGACTAGCTACAGTTCGAGCCCACATCCATGCGAGCACGGTCGCGTCGCCGCCACCTTGCTCCTTGGTGAGAGCCACCTGCGGATAGAGATGGCCAATCTTTGCCCATGCCTTTTCTGTCAGCGCCTTTGCATACCAAAGAATGTCCTCGGCGAGGCCTTCCGCTCCACGGTAGTGCAAGCGCTCTGGCTTTCCAGGATGGGTGGGCGTTCGATTCTTGAACTTGGACGGCAGCTCGATCATTGCCTTGCCGATCATCACCGCAACCGGGTTCAGGTCAGACCCTGTCGCAGGCAAACCAAGCCGAAGTGCTTCTAGCGGGATTGAGCAACCACCGGAGAAGGGATCGTAGGCCGGTGGAACCCCGTCTGGGAAGTTCCTGCGGATCTCTGCACGTGCTCGTTCGAGGACTTCCTCGTTGGTCGAGTTCTCCCACTTCACCAAATCCTCGATGATCCGGAAGAGGCGATCACGCTCAGCCTGAACTTCCTCCTCGGTCGTGAACTGGTCTGGGTGGCTCGACGGATCATCCACCAGCTGGGCGAAAAGCACTGCGCGGCAAGCCGCAAGCGGCCGCCGCGCCCACCAAAGATGCAGCGTGGACGGGTGGCCGTGACGGATCGACTTCTCGCGCGCCGAAGCCGCGTTAATAGCCTCCAGCGGAATGGCGACCTCGATCAGTTTCTTTTTGTAGACGGTGGTCAATCGATGCCTCCAATTAATCGGTAATTCAAGTTCAGCATGCGGGGTTACCCGAGGCGCACACGATAGCGGTAGGGACCAGTTTCATCGATGATTACGTGGTCACCAGCCTTTGCTCGGTTCTGTTTGAAGAAGGCCCCAATCCAACCGCGGGCGCGGAAGAATTTCTTCGATCCATCAAGGTCTGTCTGGACTGGTTCGCCGCTACCCCAATCCACTGTCAGTTCGCGGCTGGCGCGAGCCGCCTTGTTCGAACCGCCGACAGCATCTGCCGGGAACCTGTCGAAGAATGACCGCAGGTAGATATGGTTGTTGGCAATGTTTCCCTCAGTCAGCACCACCTCACCGATGGTTCGGCCATTGGTTGACGCCGCTGCGGGCGACAAAGCTTCCACTGGCGGTGACGGTTTCGGGGTCGCCTTGGGCCTGAGGGCGGCGGCCACTGTGTTCATCTTGGTGGCCGGGTAAGGCTCGCCGTCATCCCACTCGATATCAATGTAGAGCTTGCTTCCACCCTGCCGGATATCGACCTTCACCTGATCGCTCGGTTTGTTGCGGGCAGGCGAGGAAGTATGGGGCAAATCGGCTGACATGCCGGTTCCGGAGAGCTGCTTCTCGAGGGCGTCGACTGCCGCCTCGTCAAGCTCAACCCAGGTCACCGCGCCGCTCTTATGCTGGTAGGGTACAGGGCGAGCAAGACGCTGCACGTCAGCCAGCTTCCAAGGTGTGTTCCACTTCGTCACCTCGCCCGACCGGATCATGGACTCCGGAATACGGTGGTGCTCAAAGTTCGCGATCATCTGCTCCGGCGTCAGCGGCGAACCAACATCAACCAGTCGAGCCACTCCCTGCACGGCGCCGCTACCCTTGCGGATCAACCCGAACCAGCCCCGATGGGATGCGCCGGACGAACGCATCTCCCAGTCCTTCGAGCCGTTGAGGAGATACTCGATCCATGGATCGGCGACGATCAATGCCTTGGTGATCCTCATGCCACAGTCCCGTTGTCGCAAAGCTTGAGCATTTTCTCGTGCACTGACGCCTCGTTAATCGGCCCCAGAAGAATGGCGACCGAGATCAGCTCCTTCGTGTATTTTTGGTCGTGCATCGGGTTCTCTCTTAATCAGGTCGCGCGAGTATCAAGGTGCGATGGTAGCCAGCCGACGAGCACATGCTGATCTTCATCCATCCAGGTGAAATAGAGCCTGAAACAGAAGCGCTCTTCTCTGCTGTTCCCTTTCTTCAGGTGACGGTCGAGCAGAAGGCGGCTTTTCCCCCACCGGACGAGGTAGGTGTCGCCGTGCTCTCCCCAGCCTGCCCCAGCAAAGGACGGTTGCTCATCTAGCCCCAAGCGCGCGCATTCGGCATCGTATGCAGCCTTGGCCTCATCCCCACCGTTGCGGCGCATCGGAACGTAAAAATCCCGCAGCAACAGCAGAGATCGATAAATGAGTTGGACATCTTCGAACTGGGATTTCTTGATCCCCTGAAAAGCCCGGCTGTGCAATTCAACGGAACCAGACAGATGTTCCCGACACCAGCCCTCAAAGTCGTCAAGGTTGTCCGGCAGGTCGATCTGAGGCTGCGAGGATTGGGCCAGACGGTTTTCGAGCAACGCGATCCTGTGTCGCAAAAACACATTGCTTTGCCGTTGCTGCTCAGCCTGTTGCTCGGCTTCCTCGCGCTCTTGGTCCGCAAGAGCGATATAGCTGTCCTGCTCTTCCTTGATCTGCTCAAGCGCTGCGGTCAGGTCACGAATTTCCTGTTCAGCAAGGGCCAGCAAGTCGCGGTCTGACTCGCCCTCAACGCGTGCAGTCTGGCGACGGAGCTCGCCCGCCACTCTCTTTACCTCAAGGAACGGCGGCAGTTGTCGCTGGCTATCCCTGCCACTGACCGTACGGCTCAGCGTCTGATTGATGAGGAAGGATAGGTAGGCTTGCGGACCGCCCGTCCAGTTTGCAATTCTACTGGGAAGGCCCAAGGGATGGGCCGCTGCCTCATCGGTCGAGGGATCGAACCCCGGTCGATAGGTCCGCACCGCCTGTCGATAAACCGACAATGCTTTGCCGACCTTATCCGTCAAACGGTAACTCGCTGCTTGCGAAACGATCGCCACATGAGCAGCGCCCGCAAGACGGCGAGCTACTTCCCGCGCTGGAATGATCGTCTCAGACCAGTCATTCGAGTCCTCGGGCAGCGAGAACACGATGACATCACTTCGACGCCCCTTGTTCCATAGCAGCTTACAGAGTTCATCCGCCTCATTCTCGGTATCAATGAGCATCGGTTCGGCAGAAATGTTGATGCCATCGAGCCATGCGTGGCCAGCTGCGACTACCTCTCGGACGAAGCTTGGCACTGACGCGTCAAACTCCTGGTATGGACCGCGCGATACACACTGAAGGCGAGTTCCGAAGAGAACCCGTCCGTCAGCTTGCGGCGCTAGCGCAATTTCCGTCGTCCAAGTCCGCTGGGGCACACTTTTATCGGCGTCGTCGATCCGAGCAGCCCAATAGCGTGGCGCGTCGATGGAGATGGCTTCAGTCCGCTGCGAGCCTATGTCATCGATAACAAAGGACTTCCCCTCATGTGCATGATTTGGGAGAGGACGCCCCGAGCGCCGCTCCATCCAGCCGAGGACGGATTGCATCAACCCGTTGAAGGCTGATCCGCTACCTTCGGCGTCAATCAGTAATGCACACTGACTGACAGGCTGAATCGCCGGACGAAGCCCTCGATTGGCACCGAAGCGCAGCAAGGATTCACTCATAACCATTTCCCTTGTCAGTCTCATCCAGGCTTCTCAGCGCGCTCCAGCAGGCGCGGAAGGTGGAATTGGATGGCGGTTTCGAGGAACGATGGCTCACGCTCGACGAGCGGGCCGCGAATGTAGCGCGGCTCATGGGCATAGCCGTTGCTAACCGGCACCACCGCCAGGATGAACTTCTCTGGCTCGTGCAGTGATGTTATGATTTCCTGCCGGGTGATCATCACGCTATCCGCGCCATCGATCCGGCCCTTGACCTCGATGAAGCGCAGATGACCCGTGGTTGCATCGTGCGAGGCAATGTCATAGCCGATCTTCTGCATCGAAACGTCGGTCGGCGTGTTACCGAGAGCCCGCTCCGCTGCCATCACCGCCTCCATCGCGGCCAGCTCGATCGCCCGGCGCGCTGCGGGATCTTCCGAGAAATGGTTGCCGATGGGCGCTGCGTTCTGGGCGTCGAGCAGCCCGCGCGGGATCACCACCATGCCGCCACGAACCCGCGGTGGCTGCGATGAAATGAACCGTTCTTTCTCGAGCTGGTCCATCCGCCGCTTCTGGCGCTCAGCCAGATCTTCGGCGCGGCGCTGCGCGTTCTGCCAGTTGAGCCGGGTCTTCTTGCCGGCCTTCTCCTCCTCCTTGAGCTCGAAGGCCCGTGAATCCCAGTAATTGATTTCCTTCTTGAGCCGGGCGCGGACCTCCTGCTCGACCTTGTCGATCTCTGGCAGACGCCGCGCCTTCACCTCAGCAACATGATGCTGCGCCAGTTCGACCGTTGCGAAGCGGATCGCCGTCTTCTCCAGATCAGTCGTTAGCCAGCCTTCATCCAGGTGGCTGCGCACCGCAGCGATTTCGTCAGGCGTGGCCGGGCGCAAGTTCAGGTGCGGTGCAATCCCTGCATTGGTGGCGTTGCCAGCCTTGTCGATCGCGGCAAATTGCAGCTTCTGCGACAGGGTATGCGGTTTGCCGAGGCTGGTCAGCCTGCCATCCTGCACGCTGTGTTCGAGGAGGAAAACAGCGGACAAGGCTTCTCCTGCGTCGGTGTCGTCCACCAGTATCGCGCCCTGGCGCATGATCTGCTCATATTGCTCGCGGACCAGACTGATGACCGCTTCAAGCAGCGGGTGGCCGGGACATACGAACGCCGCCACGGGCTGCTGATTGATCTTGTCCTTCTCGAAACAGATCCGCTCATACTGCTTCTGGATCGGTGCGCCGGTGCCGATCTGGCGATCCCGCTCGCGGATACGGACCGGGACGTGGGTGATTTCCCAGCGCCCCTCTTCGCGCCGCTTGATGCGGCCGCCCAGATGCTGGAACGCCTCGACGAAGAAGCTCTGGATATGGTGCGGCTGCAACCGCAGCGCCTCGGCGCGTTCCATTTCCAGGCGCAGCTCTTCCACCCGCGCTTCCGGCATCGTGTCGTTCGTCAGCGCGCGCCGGCGCAGCAGCTCAAGCAGATGGGTCTGATCGACGGCGCCATCGACCTGCTGGAACAGCCGCGCCTTGACCTCTTCCTGCTCACCATACTGGATCGCCTGGAACAGCAGATCCTTGAGCGCGGTGCCTTCGAACAGTTCGCCCAGCACGTCATAGACGCGTCCGCCCAGCGCTTCTCGTGCCGCCTCCAGCTTTTCAAGGAGGCGCGCGTAGACCTCGCCTTCACGGGTGTCAGCCGCAACCAGATTCCAGAGGTGACAGACCTCGGTCTGGCCGATGCGATGGATGCGCCCGAACCGCTGCTCGATCTTGTTGGGGTTCCACGGCAGGTCGTAATTTACCATAAGATGCCCGCGCTGAAGATTGACACCTTCGCCCGCCGCATCGTTGGCGATCAGGACCAGCATGTCCTTGTCCTGCATGAACCGCTCGACCACCTTGCGGCGTTCCTCACGCGAGACCCCGCCATGGATCACGTCGACGGCCTCGGCATTGCCAATCCGTGCCCGAACCTTGTCGAGCAGGTAATTGAGCGTGTCCTTGGGCTCGGTGAAAATGATCAGCTTGCGCCGATTGCCAGCCGCATCGACCATCAGATCGTCATCGAGAATCCGGTTGAGCTGACTCCATTTGGTGTCAACGCCCGAGCGCAGGACGCCCAGCGCCATCGATTCCAGACCTTTGAGCGTCTCAACTTCGAGCGCCAGCTGTTCGACCGTCTCCGCGGTCGTTGCGCCGGTCGAGATCAGGTCTTCGAGCTCGTCGATCTCATCCTGACCATATTCGTCGATATTGCCGAGCATGTCGGGATTGACCTTCGGCACCGCGATGTCTGCCCGGCGACCAGCGTTGGCGAGGCGCGCTTCGCCCAGTTCTGTCTCGAGGCGCTCGCGGCGACGCTTCAGCGACTGGTAGATCGCAGCCGGGGATGATGCGAGCCGTCGTTGCAGGATCTGGAGCGCGAAGCCGACATTGTTGCGCTTCTTCCCATCCCCTTCGGCGAAGCGCTGGACCCGGTTCATCTCGGTGCGCACATAGTCGGTGACCGCCGTATAGAGCGCAGCCTCACCCTCGGAGAGTTCATACTTGACCGTATAGGCCCGGCGCTCCGGGAACAGCGGGCGACCATCAAAGCGCAGCAGCTCTTCCTTGGTCAGTCGCCGCATCATGTCGGCCGTGTCGGCATAATGCACACCGTCGCGGAACCGGCCCTCGAACCGGTCACCATCGAGCAGTGCCATAAACAGCTGAAAATCCTCCTCCTTACCGTTATGCGGCGTCGCAGACATCAGCAGCAGGTGACGGCAGACCTGACCCAGCTTCTGCCCAACCTGATAGCGCCGGGTATATTTGACATCGCCGCCGAAGTAGGTTGCCGACATGCGGTGGGCTTCGTCGCAGATGATGAGGTCCCACTCGCGGGCGCTCATCAACTTCTCCTGCAAATCCTCGTTGCGGGCGAGGACATCGAGCCGGACGATCAGCCGATCGCGGTCCGTGAACGGATTGCCCGAGCGCGAGGTCTCGATCATGTCCCGGGTCAAAATGTCGAATTCGAGGTTGAACTTCTGACCGAGTTCGTCCTGCCACTGCTCGACCAGACTGCCAGGCGCAACGATCAGGCAGCGCTCAAGATCGCTGCGCGCGATCAACTCCTTGATCAGCAGCCCGGCCATGATCGTCTTGCCAGCCCCGGGATCGTCGGCGAGCAGGAAGCGCAGCGGCTGACGCGGCAGCATCTCGCCATAGACCGCCGAAATCTGGTGCGGCAGCGGGTCGACCATGCTGGTGTGGATGGCAAGATAGGGGTCGAAATAATGCGCCAGCTTGATCCGGTTCGCCTCGGTCACCAGACGCAGAAGCGCACCGTCGGCATCGAACGACCAGGGACGGCCATTCTGCTCTACCTCCAGGCGATGTTCGTCATCCCGGTAGAGGACAGACTCGGCAACGGTGCCGTTATGATCACGGTACACGACATTGATCGCCTGATCGCCGATCCAGTCGACCGAAATGACATGAACGGGCTGGTTCGAGGCAATGCCGCGCACCGATGCACCGTTCTTGATCTCTTCGAGCTTCGCCCCCATCGGCACTACCGTCCCCTGTCCACGTCCTAAAGCTGGAACTCGGCGCGTTCGAGCGCGACCAGCGTTTCCTTGCGGTTCACATTGACGATATGCTGGCTTCGCGCACTGCGCTTTGCGGCATCATCAAGCAAACCGAGCCTTTTCAATACATAAAATAGCATCGCATAGCGCACGGAAAGCACCGTTGTGTCGACTTCGAGGCCGTAGTCCTTGGCGACAACTCGCTTCTGACTTTCGGTCAGCTCCGGGTGTGGACCGACAATCACATCGAAATAGTTGTTCCAGAGCCAGTCATGTTCGCCAGATTGGCCCGGCTCACCTTTCCCGCCAACCTCCAGGATCCGGGGAAGCAGGAAGTCCTTGAACTTGTTCTCGACGTGACAAAACCCTCGCACGTGCCAGCGAAAACCATCGTACCCGAACGCGTGCGGTGTCATCCGCCGCCAGATCGGGTCGGGCCGGGCGCTGTTCATGGACTGGTAGAATACGTCGATCGACTGGTTCTCCCGTACCGCTTCGAGAACCCGTCGCAGGATAGCGATGTCGATTTCGCGCTTGGGCGTGAGCGCGACGTCAGCGCTCGGCATCGCTGCGATCCATGACTCGCTTGCCGGCAACATCCCCTCGGCAACGGCCCTGAGCTGCGAGAGATACTTGTACGGATCAGGATCGAGAAACCGCAGCACAAATGCCTCTGCCGCCACGTAGCGCTTGGCGCTTGCGTCGTAGAGCATGTTGCCTGGCGCACGCGCCTGATAAAGCGACAGATCCTTCGAGGCCTGCGGCGTCGAAACCCCGAAACACTCAATGATATCGGCGCGGTTGATCGTGCCCTCCCAGAACAGGCGGAACTCGATAAACTCCAGTCGTTGCTCGACACCCCAGCGCACCTTGGCGACTCTCCATCAGTATAGAAACTATGCGAACCTTGACGTTCGATGAGAATAGTTTATATGCGGTTAACGTGAGTCGAGTCAAGGAGTGAGGTTATGGCAGACCGATATGTGACGAAGCACCCGAACGGATGGGCCGTGAAGGCGGCGGGCGCGCAGCGCGCCAGCAGCGTGCATTCGACCCAGCGTTCCGCAGAGCAGGCCGCCAAGCAGACGGTGCGCAACCTGGGGGGCGGCGAAGTCCGTATCCAGGGGCGTGACGGCCGCTGGCGCGATTCGGATACGGTCGCGCCGGGCAACGACCCGATGCCGCCGCGCGACAAGAAGCATTGAGCGCAGGAGCAGTCGGCGGTGAAGCGCATCCTGACCATCGATGGGGGCGGCATCCGGGGGACTTTCCCGGCGGCCTTCCTCGCCAATCTTGAGCAGGATCTCGAACAGCCGATCGGGCGCTACTTCGACTTGATCGCGGGAACATCGACGGGCGGGATCATCGCCATCGGTCTCGCTCTCGGCCTGCGCGCAGCCGACATTCTGCGCCTCTACGAAGAGGAAGGCCCGGCCATCTTCTCGCAGAGCCGGAAGGGCTTTCTGGGCTGGCTTGAGCGCCATCTGCGGAAAGGTCGCTGGGTCTTCTGGGGGCCTAAGTACAGCGCCGAGCCGCTGCGCAATGCCTTGCATGGCGTTCTTGGCGAACGGTTGCTGGGCGAGGCCCGGACCCGGCTGGTGATCCCGGCATGGCATCCACAAACCCAAAGCGTCTATGTCTTCAAAACCGCGCATCACCCTCGCTTGCGGACCGATTACCGCGAACTGGCAATCGATGCAGCCATGGCGACGGCGGCAGCACCGACCTATTTTGCCCAGCATGTGACCGCCAACGACGTCGGACTGGTCGATGGTGGTCTTTGGGCCAACAACCCTGCCGGGCTTGCTGTCGTTGAGGCCATTGGCACGCTCGGCTGGCCCGCCGATCAGCTGAACGTCCTGAGCGTTGGCTGCCTCGATGACATCAAAAGGCTGCGGACAGCCTACGGCGCGGCCCGGATCGCACCGCAACTGTCCGGCATTTTCATGGCCGGCCAGTCACACGGTTCGCTCGGCATCGCCAAGATCCTGACGGGCGATGAACATGAGCGTCGCGCCGTCTTCCGGGTCAGCCAGCCGGTTCCGGATGGCTTCTATTCACTCGATGACACCCGCCGCATTCGCAGCCTCAAGGACCGCGCCTTCGCCGAAGCCCGCGTCCAGAAGCCGATCCTGCATCCCCATTTCTTCGGCACGCCCGCCGAGGAGTTCACCCCCTGCCATAAGGTGCCCTGATGACTGTTCACGACAAGCGACTGGCCAGGTCGCACGATGATATTCTTGAAGCCATCGCAGCTGCGCTGGATATCCCGCCCGGCAAGTTCGAAGAAGCCAGGCAGCGCTATGAAGCGCTGGGCGGCTGGCTCGACCGCCCGGAATCCACGCTGGCAGATCTCGATCCTGCCATTTCGCCGCACGGCTCGTTTCTTTTGGGGACCGTCACGCGCCCGCTGACTGATGCCGATGAGTATGACGTCGATCTTGTCTGCCGGGTCAACGGATCGAAAGCCGCGCTCACGCAGAAGCAGCTTAAGGACGCTGTGGGGCATGAGGTTGCCTTGTATGCGCGTGCTCGGAACATGACGCACCCGGAAGAGCGTCGTCGTTGCTGGACCCTGAATTATGCCGAGGGCGCGCAGTTCCACATGGATGTCTTGCCGGCCTTGCCCGATGCGCAGCGCTATCAGGCGCAATTGCGGGCCAAGGGCTTTGGCATCCTCGCCGCTGACGGCGATCTCAGTGGCCACGCGATCGCGATTACCGACAACCAGCGCAGCGACTATGCGGTGATCTCGGACGACTGGCTGCAGAGCAATCCTTACGGCTACGCCGCCTGGTTCCGGAGCCGGATGCGGGTGCGGCTGACCGAGGCCAAGCGGTCGTTCGCAGAACGCGAGCGCATCTCCGCCAGCGTCGACGAGATTCCCGACTACAAGGTGCGCACGCCGCTTCAGCAGGCCATCCAGCTTCTCAAGCGTCACCGCGACTGCATGTTTGCCGAAGACGGCGAACACAAGCCGATCTCGATCATCATCACGACGCTGGCTGCCCATGCCTATAACGAGGAAGCCTCGCTGTCGGCAGCGCTGCAGTCCATCTTGATGAACATGGATCGTTACATCGAGGAGCGTGACGGCATTGCCTGGGTCTCCAACCCCGTTAATCCGGCCGAGAACTTTGCCGACAAATGGCCGGAAGAGCCGTGCAAGCGCGACAACTTCTTCCGCTGGCTCGCACAGGCCCGGCAGGATTTCGCGCAGTATCTGCGCGCCAGCCCCTACGATACCATTCCGGACGAACTGGAGCGGCGGCTTGGTCCCGCCCTGGTAAAGCGCGCGCTCAACAGCGTTATGCCGGACGATGGTGCCATCGGGGCTCCTGCCCTGCTTCTGGGGGGCGGCCATGATGCCGAACTCGAGCGTGCCCGCCACGCAGTTGACGCCATTCAGAGCAGCGGATCCCAGTCCCGCCCCTGGGTGCGCTGAGGCGGCCACTTTGCTCACTTTGCTCGAGGTTCAAGCCGCGATCGCGTTTGAACAGCCCGGTCTCCGGGCAACGGAGATAGACGGCAAGATCGTCGTTGAAGGGGCGTTCGTGGTCACAGCCGGCAGTGCCGTTTGTGATCCGGCAGGTCCATTGGCGCGCTACGCTGTCAGAATCGAGCTGACCCATGCCTATCCGCGCATCGAACCGCGCGTGTTCGAGACCGGTGGGCGCATCAAGCGCGACCCCGATCACCACATCAACGGTGATGGCGATTGCTGCGTGACGGTCTGGGAAAACTGGTTGGCGACAGCAGCCGACACCGGCATTGCGGCCTATCTCGGCGGGCCCCTGCGCGAGTATTTTCTGGGTCAGTTCTGGTTCGAAAAGACCGGCAACTGGCCATTCGGTGAACGAGCGCATGGGATGGAGGGCATGGAGGAGGCCTATGCCGATGCGCTCGGCATTGCGAACCGGCGCAAGGACATTCTCTATTACCTGCGGATATTGAGACTGCCGCGGCCGAGAGGGCATTGGCCCTGTCCCTGCGGCAGTACCAGGCGTCTGCGCGACTGCCACACTGCCGACCTGTGGTCGATGCATCACCGCATTCCGCCGCATCTTGCACGCGCCATGCTGGTACGATTGCAGCCTCGCAAAGGCGAGTTGTTCAAGGCAGGCTTCTAGCTAGCGTTGGGGAAGGCCTTCCCCTGCCGCCATGCCCGTTCCGGTCTTGCCGGACCCCTTCGAGCGGGGCGGCTGCCCCGCAACGCCCCGCCAGAGTGAGAGTGCCTCCACCAGTCCGTGACGGATGAAGAGCGGCGAGAGAGGCTTGTCGCGGTCCGTCGCGGAGCTTCATGCAATGGCATCTCGAACCAAACCGCGCTCGCCCACCGGACGCGCCAACCTATACCAGCAGATCACCGACCGGATCATTGCCGACCTCGAAGCTGGTCGAGTGCCTTGGGTCCAGCCGTGGACCAGCGCCCAGACGGGCGTCGGCATGCCGCACAATGCCGTCAGCCAGCGGGCCTACAGCGGTATCAATATCCTGACTTTGTGGGATGCGATCGTCTCCAACGGATATTCGGGCCACGCCTTTCTCACTTTCCGGCAAGCATCGATGCTCGGCGGTACGGTACGGCGCGGCGAGCACGGCGTACCCATCATCTACACGCGCCGGTTCGTGCCCGGGGAAGAGCAACGCCGAGCCGCCACTGAGGGGCGCGATCCGGTCGGGGGTATCCCGTTCCTGCGTACCTTCACGGTGTTTTCGGTCGATCAATGCGAAGGACTGCCCGAACATGTCTGCGCCCCGCCACCGCCCATACCTGCAGGTCTGATCCTGCCGCAGGCGGATGCTCTAATCCGCGCAACGGGTGCCGATTTCCGGATCGGTGGCGCATCGGCCTATTACAGCCCGGCACACGATTTCGTGGCCGTGCCCCGGCCGGACGATTTTCACGACCCCGTCAATTGGCATCGCACAGCCTTTCACGAGCTGGGGCATAATGCCGTAACCCGGATTATGCCGCATGGCGTCGGCCAAGGCCCTGTTTTCCAGCCATCCACCATGCGGCATTTCGGCATTATCAGAGCCCTTCGAGGAACACGAGGAGCTGATCGTCAGGCTGGAACCGGCCTGTCGGCACATCCGGTGCAGCAACGCGGGCGAGTGCCTTTTCCTTCAGCCGCATATCGGCGTGGATATAGACCTGCGTGGTTTCGACCGACTCATGCCCCAGCCACAGCGCGATCACGGCCTGATCGACGCCGTGGTGAAGCAGGTCCATCGCCGTGCTGTGGCGAAGCGTATGCGGCGTGACCCGCTTGGCGGCGATGCTTGGACAGGTGCGCGATGCCGTAAGGCAGTGCTTGCGCACCAGATGTTCGAGCGCATCGCGGCTCAGTCTCTCGCCTCGGATCGACGGGAACAGCGGCCTGCTCTCCTCTGTGTCGTTACCGATCCATGCTGCCAGCAGTTTCGCCGTATCACGGCGAAGCGGTGTGGCGCGCTCCTTGCGCCCCTTGCCCATACAACGGATGTGCGCGCCGGGGCCCAGCACCACATCGCCGCATGTGAGGCCGACCAGTTCGGATGCCCTGAGGCCAGTCTGGACCGCGAGCAAGAGCAGCGCATGGTCACGCCGTCCCGCCCATGTCGTGCGATCCGGCGCTGCCAGCAATGCCGCGATCTCGTCCGCATCAAGGAAGGTGACGGCTCGCTTCACATAGCGCTTGTTGGGCATGGCGAGGATGCGCTGGCAGTGCAGCAGCCAGGTCGGGTCGGTCATCGCAACGTAGCGGAAGAACGAACGGATTGCAGCGAGCCTCGTGTTGCGGCTGCGGGCGCAGTTGCCTCGGGCCGTTTCGGTATGGACGAGAAAGTCGGCAACCAGATCGACGTCGATGTCTCCGACCGTGATGGCGACCGGTGGTTTGCCAAGGCGCGCACCGGCATAGCGCAAGAGCAGGCGGAACGTGTCGCGATAGCTCGCGATGGTGTGACGGCTCGCTTCCATCTGGACGCATAGGCGGTCGGTGAAGAAGCGCTGGATCAGCGCGGGCAAGGTCATGACGGTCATTGTTCCGCCTCCCCACCAAGCCGCGTGGCGCGGGCCATCGCCAGCTCCAGCAGTTCGGGCACGGCCTCGATGTACCAGAACGTGTGATCGGGTTCGGCATGACCGAGCCATGTCGTCAGCCTGATCATTTCGCGCGCCGGATCCTTGCCAGCGCGGTACCAGTCGATCATCGTGCGCACCGCGAAGGTGTGGCGAAGGTCGTGGATGCGTGGGCCCCGGCCATGGCGGCAGTATTTCTGATCTGCCCGCAACCCGGTTTTCTGGCAGGTCCGCGCGAAGTTGTAGCGTGCCGACCATTCGCTGAGCCGGTCGCCGTTGCACCTGACGAACAGCGGCTCGGACGCACGACCGAGCAGCCGATCACGTTCTTTGGTGTAGACGATCAGACGGTCCACGACAGTCGGATCGAGTGGCAGCAGTCGCTCCTTGCCAAGCTTGCCGTGCCGAACACGCAAAACGCCGGTTGCGGCATCGAGTTCCCCCGTATCCAGCGCCAGCGCTTCGCTGATCCTGAGTCCCGTGACCGCGATCAGTCCGAAGAAGGTCGAACAGGTCAACCCTCGCATCCCGTAGGTCGAAGGCAGTTCACTGGCCGCCACGATGATATTCTCGATCTCGACTTTGCTGTAGATGTAAGGCCGTTTTCGCGTCGTGCGATCCGGCAGCAACCCGCGCGGCGGTGCTTCGTGCGCCGGGTCGATACTGCTCAACCACAACGCGAACAGCCGCACCATGCCGAGCCGGGCAAACCGGGTGGATGACCCGGCGACAGGCTGGCTGGCATCCCAGCGCAGGAACAGGTCGGTGTCGACATGCCTTGCGCCGGCATTGTCGGCAAAGCGGACGAAGCGGCGCAGCACACGTTCGGATGTTCTGAGATCATAGCCCAGGCTACGGCGAACAGTGAGATAACGGTCAAGCTGGAGGGCGAGACTCATTGTGCGTCTCCCGCCGCTGGCCAGGGCCGGGCGATGGATCGCAGTCCCTCGATATCAAGCCGAGCGTAGATCATGGTGGACTCGCGCGAGCGGTGGCGCAGCATGTCGCCGACTTCGTCGAGCGAGGCACCATGATTGATGAGCTGCGTGGCAAGGCTGTGGCGCAGGATATGCGATCCGACATAGGGCGTGGCGGGCTTCTGGCCGGTCGCGTCGAGCGCATCCTTGATGATGGCGTTGATGATCTGGCCATCCTTGAACGGTCGATGCGGCGCGCGCTGGGTAACGAACAACGCGCGGCAGTCGGTCGGTCCGCGTTCTTCGCGGAGGTATCGGCTCACGGCTTCGCCGATTTCGGGGCTTATGGGTACACGATCATGCAACTTGCCCTTGCCGCGCACCATCAACTCGCCTGCGCGCCAGTCGATGTCGTCGAGTTCGATCCTGATGATTTCCGGCGCGCGAAGACCGAGCCGGGCCATGAGCAGGAGCATCGCATAGTCGCGCCCGCCGTGCCGGGGATTTCGGTGAACCCAGTCGAGCACGGCTTTGACGCCTTCGGGCGATAGATGCCGGGGAAGCCGCTTGTCGCGTGCCGCTGCCGCTTTGGGCACGCTCAAGGCAAGATTGGTCGTGGTGATACCGCGTGCAAACAGGTACTGAAAGAAAGTGCGCAAATGGGTCGCCGCAGTCTTGTCCCGGTATGGCCGCCTTCGCGATATAAGAGCTTGCATGAAGCCGACGGCGTCGGCGGGACGAAGACCGGCAAGGTCGAACATTTCCGCGCCGAAGCGATGGTCGAGGAACCGGTCGGCGAAGCGCAGCGCGTGGTAAATAGTGCGCTGGCTGAGGCCACGCTGTTTGATGAGGTAGGTTTCGTAATCAGTAAGCAGTTCGGCGCGAGCAGCCTCTGCGGCGGTCTGAACGACTGGCTTGGCGACGCC
This sequence comes from uncultured Porphyrobacter sp., assembly GCA_964500135.1. GTDB lineage: Bacteria > Pseudomonadota > Alphaproteobacteria > Sphingomonadales > Sphingomonadaceae > Erythrobacter. The sequence continues at coordinate 31,679 of CAZCNF010000008.1, read as the reverse complement.
GATGTCGATGAGGTGCGCAGCGAACTTGCACGCCAGGCTGTAAAGGCGGATCGTGCCTTTGCTCTCTGGTTCGGCCGCCCGGCCCAGCTGTTCGGCAAGATCAGGCGTCAACGCGGTTGGCGCGACGCCCGCGTCATCCATTGCCAGTCCAAGTCTGCGGAGCAGATTGCGGTAGCCCTTGATCGTTTCGGGCTTGTAATTCGCGTCAGCAAAGCTGCGCATGAAGCTGTCGAGGTATGGCTCGACGCAGGTTTCGGTGATTTTCGTCATGGTTTTCGTGCTCCATATTGTTGGAACGCGATCCGGGCCTTGCCGACGCGGCAACTGCAAGACTATCGAGTCCATCTGGCTCGCGCATTTGGGATGGACATGAAGCAGAAGAAGACCAAGGCCCCAGGCGAGAGGGCGACCAAGGCGTTGATCGAGAAGTACGACTGCCCCGTGCCATTCCACGAAGTGCGCACGCGGTTCCTGGGCAATATCGCAACGCCGGAGCTATCGGCCTCGCCCTTGCAGATGATCCAGGATCTGTGGGGCGGCGAACTGCCCGTGTTCGACAGCATGGACGAGGCCAACGAACTGATCGGCGCGCTGATCGACGGCCTCTGGAATGGCCTGACCCGGCATCAGAAGCGCAGCCAGCCATTCAGGCTGACCCGCGTGCCGATGGAACCTACCGCCGCAAATCTCGGACAATACGGGCTGATTCGCCTCGAAGAACTGGACGGCTTTATCGAAGGTTTGTTCAACGGCCATGACATCATCGATCTGCCTGAGCGGGCACACGGCGCAATCGGCCATCTCGCCGAACTGCGTGCGATGATGGGCGGCATCTGTGAACTTGTGGAGCGTGATCCCAATGCCGATGACCGCACCAAGCTCGACACGACTTTCAAGCATTTGCGCGAACTGACCAAGATCATGGAAACGGAGATTCACGAGACCGTGCTGGCCTGCACGCGCGCTCGGCGTCAGATGCTCGACACCATTCTTACGGAAAAACCTACAATTCACTGAATTCATGACCGAAGAACGACTCCGCGAGAAACTGCGCAAGATCGAAGCGCTCTACGCCGGTGCCACGTCCGCAGGCGAGAAGTCAGCGGCAGGTGCAGCCGCTGAGCGCATTCGCCGCAAATTCGAGACGGCCAGCAAGAAGGAGCGTGCCAAAGAGTTCAAGTTTTCAATACCTGACCCTTGGTCACGACAGCTCTTCATCGCCCTGTGCCGTCGCTACGGCGTCAAACCGTTCCGATACGCGCGAATGCATCGCCAGACCGTCATGGTTCGCGCCCCAGCCAGTTTCGTGCAGTCAACCTTATGGCCCGAGTTCGAGGAATTGAGCGGAGCACTCACCGCCCACCTCGATGAGATCACGCGGAAAATCATCAGGGAAGAGGTTCACGAAGCCACGCAGGATGCCGAAGAGGTAGACGAGCCTCGTCAGTTGCGCTGAAACGTCCCCGTTTTGCAAACAATCCCGTTTCAAGTGACGGGATTATGCCGGTGAGATATGAAGCCAAGTCGCGGAATTTCACGATTACAATGCGCCATGCGGCATAATCCGGGTTACGGCATTATGCGACTTATGCCGATATCGGCATAAGTCGCACTGGACCGGGCATCGCAGCCGCCTTGATCGTGACCAGACAGGTGCATTCGGATCGAAGGACTATGGGCGCGAAGAGTTGGTCGCGGAGATGACCGGTGCCTTTGTCTGCGCCGCGTTGGGGATCACCCCGACCGTCCGTCACGCTGATTATATCGGGTCGTGGCTCGAGATCATCCGGGAGGACAATCGCGCCATTCTCCGTGCTGCCAGCGCCGCATCAAAGGCGGCCAACTACTTGCTCGAGCATGGCCCGTCGGCTGCGAGCGGCAAAGCCGCCAACGATCCCGGGGAGCCAGACGAGCCTGATGCGGGAGGTGCTCCCACCTCGAGGGCGGTGGCGTGACCCCGCGGCTGCGCACGGCCCCGCCTGCGGCGGGCCAGAGGAAGAGGAGGGCCGGGAAATTCGTGATGGGCCCGGGAGCCGGGAGAGAGTCTCGCGGCGGCCTGTCATGGAGAAACCACATGGGCAAACAGCCTGCGAAAATCACCCTCAGCCCGTCGCGCGACATCCCGTTCGACAAGCTTGTCCTGTCCCAGTCCAACGTCCGCCGGATCAAGGCGGGGGTATCCATTCCCGAGCTTGCCGAAGACATCGCCCGGCGCACTCTTCTGCAAAGCCTCAATGTCCGGCCTGTTCTGGACGGGAATGGTGCCGAAACCGGCATGTTCGAGGTTCCGGCCGGCGGCCGGCGTTACCGTGCGCTCGAACTGCTGGTGAAGCAAAGGCGGTTGGCAAGCACCGCTCTCATACCCTGCATCGTCAAGGCGGCCACTACCGACATATCTGCCGAGGAGGACAGCTATGCGGAGAATGCGGTGCGCGAGCAGCTCCATCCCCTCGACCAGTTTCGCGCCATGCAGGCCATGGTCGATAAAGGCAGCGCGGTCGAGGACATCGCCGCCCACTTCGGCGTGACGCCCGCCGTGGTGCGCCAGCGCCTCAAACTGGCATCGGTCTCGCCGCGTCTGTGCGAAATCTATGCCGATGACGGCATGACCCTCGAACAGTTGATGGCGTTCACCGTGTCGGACGACCATGCCCGCCAGGAGCAGGTGTGGGAGATGCTGGCCCATAGCTACAACAAGTCGGGGGCATATATTCGGCAGCGCCTCACCGAAAACAGCGTGCGGGTTGCCGACAAGCGTGTCCGCTTCGTCACTATCGATGCCTATGTCGCTGCCGGTGGCGGGGTCATGCGCGACCTGTTCGAGGACGACGATGGAGGGTGGCTGACCGACCCCGGATTGCTCGACACGCTCGTTGCGGACAAGCTGCGCCGGGCGGGGGAAGACGTCGCCGCCGAAGGCTGGAAGTGGGTGGCGACGGCCGTCGACATGCCCTGGGCGGTCACCAACGGCCATCGCGAAATCAGCGGGACCGAAGTCGCCATGACCGAGGCTGAGCAAGCCCGCTTTGTCGCGCTGCAAGGGGAATCGGACGAGATCGAAGCGCAATGGGCGGACGAGCATGATGTGCCGCAGGACGTCTATGACCGGCTCGACGCCATCAACGCTGAGATCGGCAAACTCGCGGATCGACCGCTGGTTTTCGAACCCGCCGATGTGGCAATCGCTGGCGTCTTTGTTTCGATCGAGCGCGACGGCTCCCTATGTGTCGAACGCGGCTATGTCCGTCCCGAAGACGAGCCGGCAGCAGATCCGGTGCCGGATGGCACTGAGCACGAGCTGGTATCGGTTGACGGCGACACGGGCAGCGCCAGACCTGTCGGCACGGATGACGATGGCCGCACTGGGGGCGAGGATGACGAGGAAGCCGACGAGGGGCTCAAGCCGCTGCCGGATCGTCTCGTTGCCGATCTGACCGCCTGGCGCACACTCGCCTTGCAGGATGCGCTGGCGCAGAATCCGGCAACCGCGTTCGCCGCGGTGCTGCATGCACTGGTTCTGCAGACCTGCTATTTCGCGAGCCGGGAAAGCTGCCTCCAGCTTACTGTACAGGACGTGAGCTTCGCCAATCCGCCCTCCGGCCTGCGTGACAGCGCGCCTGCCCGCAGCCTCGCCGAGCGCGCCCGTTACTGGGAGGAGCGGCTTCCCGAGTCAGACGCTGATCTGTGGGATGCGTTGCTCGCCCTCAACGGCGACGAGCAGGCGGCCTTGTTCGCTCATTGTGCTTCGCGCAGCGTGAATGCCCAGTGCGAGATTGTGCCCAAGTACGACAATGGCCGTGTATCGAAGCACAGCATCGAGCGCCGTCTTGCCCATAGCCACGTCCTCGCGCGGGCCGTTGGTCTTGATCCTGTAGCCGCAGGCTGGCGACCGACCGTCGACGGCTACTTCCGGAGCGTCACCAAGCCGCGGATTCTCGCCGACGTCACCGAAGCGCGCGGCGAGCAGTTCGCAGGCATGATCGATCACCTCAAAAAGGCAGACATGGCGCGCGAGGCCGAACGTCTGCTCGAGGACGCCCAATGGCTGCCCGAGCCGCTCCGCACGCCGCCAGCCTGCGAAGCAGAGCCCGGCGACATGGACAGCGATGCTCTGCCTGCCTTCCTCGAAAACGAGGACGGCGCTTACGCGATCGCTGCCGAATGAAACCGGCAGGGCGGCAAGAGCCGCCTTGCTCTTTCCCTTTTCCCGCAAGGCCCGGCCACTGCGTCGGGCTTTCGCATTTCTTGAGGAATATCCCGTGTCAGCCCAGCATATCTACACCAGCGCTCCGCTCGGCAGCCTGATCCGCTACTCCAATGGCAAACCCCGTCCTCCGGCCCGTTTCAGGCGCAAGCTGAGGGCATGGGAGCATGAAAACGGCGTGGGTCGCCTGGTCGAGCGCTATCCGGGTTACGTCAGCGCAAGTTTCAACTCGCCGCCCCACTTCATGCTCCACCTGGGCGATTATGGCAGTCAGGGCACGATCGTCCTGACCGTGCGGCGCGCCTATGGCCTCGATAGCAGTCTGCATTTTGAGATTGTCGAGACCCCGCGAGCGGGTTCCGTGCGCATCCTGACCAGTGTCGATGGTCGCGATGAGCTGCGTCATCTCGCCAGCAACCTGGCTGCCGCCGAGAGCTGGATGCAAGTCAATCGTTACTCGAACATGCGGACGGAGATTGTCAGCGATCCGGACCCGGTCATCCTCCCGCCAACGACGAGGAGGGCGGCATGAGCGCCATCATGGTCGAATTTGGTACCACGCGCGATGGCGATATGGCCGCGCGCGTGGGTGATCTCGCCTATATCGCCATTCCGATAGACGCCGGCTTTTCGGTCGCATCGGCTTGGCGTCTCAGTCGCCCCTTACACGAGTGGAACCGCGCAGATGTTTACGGTGCTGAATGCTCGGTCAGCGACCACCAAGCCTTCCGGGCCTATGTCGGAGACATCGCGCTTCATGTGCGCCAGCGCGAGGCGCTCGGGCGGATCGAGACGGTCCATCCCATTTCGACGCCTTGGGGCAAATCGCAGACCGCCACGGTCTATGCCCCGGGGATCGTTTTTCACTCCACTGCGGGGCATGGCGGGTTCAAGCTCGATCGTATGCGCAACAAGGCCATGCCAGAAGCGCTGCGCATCGCTGGCGGATGGTATGAGGAGGATGGAGACTGGGCGAGGGTTGCAGCCGGTTATCCTGACCTCTTCACCTACCGTGAGCAGGCCTCAGCTGACCGGATATTGCGCGACTGGTGCCCCGACGCCTGGGAAGCGATCCACGGACGGGCACTGGCGCCAGGTGAATCCTTTTCCCGTGAGCGCGACGAATTTTCCCGCAGGCATACCCAAGACTGGGTCGTCATTTCCGCCAGGACAACAGCATCGCCCCCCGGTTACGTCGAGGTAATCGCGTCGCTGGGTGGTCGGCGCGACGCCTCGCCAAAGCGAGCATTCCTCGTTCCCGGTGAAGACTATGCACACCGTGGCCGCCACGGTTTCGTCATCGACCCGGACAGGCACGGCGAGATCGAACTTTCGCCTCGATGACCTGCCCGTTGCCCATGACCGCGCCATAGCATCGAAAGAGCCTTGGGCGCGGGCTTTCCTTTCTCCATTCTCCCGGAGTCCTCATCATGTCCGACACTCTAGCCGATGCGGCCTGCGCCGCGTCGCCCACTTCCATGCGCCTTACCAGCCCCCGCTCGGCTGCACTGTTCGCCGCAGCAAATGCGCTGCTTCCTTTGCTGGAAACAGGCTCGCCCATCAGCAGCACTCAATTGCGCGATGTCATGACCGGTGCCTTTACCCGGAGCGATGCCGAAGGGGCATGGGACTGGAAGATGGCGTATGACGCCTGCGAAGCCGCCCAGATTCTGCTTCTTCGTCGCTATGGCAGAGCGCTGGCCCGCCGCAATCCTGAACCCCAGCGCATGCTCACGGCTTTGGAGCGGATCGCGGCACGCGTGCCTACGCACACGCGCCGTTCGGAGGTCGGGCAGGCCCTTCAGCAATTCTCGACCCCGCTTGGGCTCGCCTTTGTTGCTGCGACCGCTGCAATGATCGAGCCTGGCGATGTAGTACTCGAGCCATCAGCCGGCACCGGGATGCTGGCGGTGCACGCCGAGCTAATGCGGGCAAACCTCGTTCTCAACGAACTGAGCGAGACCCGCGCTGAACTGCTGAGCAAAATCATGGATGCGCCCGTCAGTAAGCATGATGCGGCATCGATCGACGACAGGCTACCCGTGGGCCATCGCCCGACAGTTGTTCTGATGAACCCGCCTTTTTCGGCCATTGCGCACGTCGATCGCGCGATGAAGGATGCCGCGCTCCGGCACATCGCGTCAGCGCTGGCACGGCTTGAACCGGGCGGGCGACTAGTCGCGATTACTTCAGCGACATGCTGCCCGGAGAATGGGAATTGGCGTGCTGCGTTCGAAGCCTTGCAGCGCAGCGGCCGGATTGTTTTCACCGCCGCCATCGACGGCCGCATTTATCGCAAGCACGGAACGACAATCGAGACCCGGCTCACCGTGATCGACAAGGTGCCGGCGGAAGATCCTGCCCAATTTGTGCCCAGTGCTGGCATCGCGCCTGATGCTGCGACCCTGCTGCAATGGGTGGAATGCCTTGTGCCACCGCGGCCACCGGTTGCACCGATGCCGCCGGCAGAGCTTGCGGTTTTACCATCGAGGCCGACCGATCGGCCCCGACAAGTGGTTGCACCATCGGAGACCGTCATTGCGGTCGAGGCAGACGAGCTCGCCTACCAGACCGTGGATTGGGCGCCCGCTTCAGAGCGGCTCGGCGACACGATCTACGAAGCCTATGGGTTGCAATCGCTGGTTATTCCCGGCGCACAACCTCATCCGACGCCGCTCGTCCAGTCAGCGTCGATGGCATCGGTCGCACCGCCCAAGCCCAGCTATCGGCCCCATATCCCGGCGACGCTGGTGGCGAACGGCACCCTTTCGGACGCGCAGCTTGAAGCCATCATCTACGCTGGCGAAGCCCATGCTGGGCACTTGTCAGGCGCATGGGCGGTAGATGCGACCTGGGACGTCGTGTCTGCAGCCGCGGATGATGCTGAAGGCGCAGTTCGTTTCCGCAGGGGTTGGTTTCTGGGTGACGGGACCGGTGCGGGCAAAGGGCGTCAGGTCGCAGGCATCATCCTCGACAATTGGTGCAAGGGACGCCGCCGCGCGGTGTGGATTTCGGTCTCGGATCGCTTGCTCGAAGACGCACAGCGCGACTGGTCCGCTCTCGGGCAAGAACGTTTACTTGTGACGCCCTTGTCCCGCTACCGGCAGGGGACGCCAATCCGGCTCGCCGAGGGCATATTGTTCACGACCTACGCAACCCTGCGCTCGCAGGCGCGGTCGGGCAAGGCCAGCAGGGTCAGCCAGATCGTTGAGTGGCTAGGGCGCGACTTCGACGGCATCATCGTTTTCGATGAAGCCCACGCGATGGCCAATGCGGCGGGCGGCAAAGGCGAGCGCGGCGATGTCGCTGCCTCTCAGCAGGGGCGTGCAGGCCTGCGCCTCCAGCACGCGCTGCCCAATGCGCGCGTTCTCTATGTGTCTGCAACCGGTGCCACGACCGTGCAAAACCTCGCCTATGCGCAGCGGCTCGGCCTATGGGGCGGCGAAGACTTTCCGTTCGCATCGCGCGCGGCCTTCGTATCGGCCATCGAGGAAGGCGGCGTTGCGGCGATGGAAGTGCTGGCACGCGATTTGAAGGCTTTGGGCCTCTATGCCGCCCGCTCGCTCTCGTTCGACGGCGTCGAATACGACCTTCTCGAGCATCGACTGAGTGCAGAGCAGGTCCGCATCTACGACGCCTATGCCGCGGCGTTCCAGATCATTCACACCCATCTCGATGCCGCGCTTGAGGCGTCCGGCGTAACCAGCTCGGCACACGGCACGCTCAATGCCCAGGCGAAATCGGCAGCGCGATCGGCGTTTGAAAGCGTGAAACAACGCTTCTTCAACCACCTCATTACCGCCATGCAGACCCCGAGCACCATTGCGTCGATCGAGAGCGATCTTGAAGCAGGCCACGCCGCAGTCGTGCAAATTGTCTCGACCGGTGAGGCGCTGCAGGAACGGCGCCTTGCCGAAATTCCCACCGACCAGTGGGACGATGTCCGCCTGGACATTACGCCGCGCGAATATGTTCTGTCGTACCTGGAACACAGCTTTCCGGTTCAGCTTTACGAGCCCTATACTGATGGCGAAGGAAATCTCGCATCACGGCCTGTCTTCGATGGCGACGGCAATCCGGTGCTCAATCGCGAGGCCTGCCGCCGCCGCGACCAAATGATCGAAGGTCTTGCCGCGCTGCCGCCTGTGCCGGGCGCACTCGATCAGATCGTTCAGTACTTCGGGAGCGATGCTGTGGCCGAAGTTACCGGCCGGTCGCGCCGGATCGTGCCGCGCACAGGCAATGACGGTTCCGTCCGCTTCGCTGTCGAGAACCGGCCCGCATCAGCGAACATCGCCGAGACCCATGCCTTCATGGACGACGCCAAACGCATCCTGGTGTTTTCCGAAGCAGGCGGCACCGGCCGTTCCTATCATGCCGACCTTGGCGCGAAGAACCAGCGACGCCGGATTCACTATCTGCTGGAGGCCGGGTGGAAGGCAGATGCCGCCATACAAGGCTTTGGCCGGACCAATCGCACCAATCAGAAGCAGCCACCGCTGTTTCGGCCGGTTTCGACCGATGTGAAGGCGCAGAAGCGGTTCATCTCAACAATTGCGCGGCGTCTCGACAGCCTCGGTGCCATCACCCGTGGCCAACGCCAGACCGGCGGGCAGAATATGTTCCGGCCCGAGGATAATCTCGAATCCTTCTACGCCCGCGATGCCTTGCGCCAGCTTTACATGCTGCTGGTGCGCGGGCGGATCGAAGGATGCTCTCTCACCGCCTTCGAGACAGCGACGGGGCTTTCACTGCTCGACAGCGATGGCGGCATCAAGGACGAATTGCCCGGCATCACGACGTTCCTCAACCGGATGCTGGCGCTGACAATCGACCTTCAGAATATCCTGTTTGAGGCATTCGAGGGCCTTCTTACCGCCCGGATCGAAGGCGCGATCGCGAGCGGCACATTCGAGACTGGCCTTGAAACTCTCCAGGCCGAGAGTTTCACGATCTCGGAGCGGCGCACGATCTACACGCATCCGGGGACCGGTGCGCTGACCCACTTGCTCACCATCTCGCGCAAAGAAAAGCTCACACCCGTATCGCTTGAGCGCGCTTTGGAACTGGCGGGCGAGGAGCACGCCGATCTGATGATCAACGCCCGATCCGGCCGGGCCGCCGTCAAATTGCGTGCCCGCAGCATTGTCGATGATGACGGTGCCATACTCGCCCGGGTCCGCCTCGTACGGCCGATGGAAGCTTCCTTCCTCTTCGCGGACCTGTTTGCTACGAGCCACTGGGAAAAGGCGGATCGTGCCAGCTTTTGTGCCGCATGGACCGGCGAACTTGCCGAACTGCCCGAATTCGAAATCTCGACCTTGCACATGGTGACAGGGTTGCTTCTGCCGATCTGGAGACGTCTCCCGAACGAATCGACACGGGTCTATCGCCTTCAGACCGATGCAGGTGAACGTGTCATCGGACGCCGCGTTTCACCGGCCTGGGCAACAAGCATTGTCCCGGACGCTGCCCCGCAAATCACGCCGGACACGGCCTGGTCGATGCTGATCGCCGACGAGGCATCGATCGAGATCGCAGAGGGTCAGACCTTGCGCCGCGTTCGCGCGATGAACGAATGGCGCATCGAACTGACCGGCTTCAACGATCTGGGGGTCGAACGGCTCAAGTCTATGGGCTTGATCTCCGAGATCGTCTCATGGAAACTCCGCCTCTACGTGCCGACAGGGGCTGTCGGCGGTGATGTGTTGGAAAAGCTGCTCGACCGGTTCCCGGTTGTGCGCGTCACTCCACGCAAGGCCGCATGAAGGAGCCCGGTGCATGGACAGTCCCGCCCGTGACATTGCCCGCCGCCTTGGCGAATGTGCAGAGGCCGTATGCCGCCGCTACCTCGCTGCCGGACGCAAGGAAGGACGCTACTGGCTGGTCGGTGATGCGCGAAACTCGCCCGGCCAAAGTCTCTATGTTCGCCTCAGCACATCGGCGGACGGGCGCGGGGCTGCGGGAAAATGGACCGATGCCCATACTGGCGAGCATGGCGACCTGCTCGATATCATCGCCGCCGCATCCGGCCACCATTCGATGCGCGAGACGCTGGAGGAAGCGCGTCGCTTCTTGAGTCTGCCGCAAGTGGATGCCCATGTGGAGAATGCACGAACGGCGAAGGCACGGCCTGGAACCGTCGAGGCAGCACGGCGACTCTGGGCCGCCTCAAAGCCGATCGAGAGCACTGTCGTCTCGCAGTATCTGGAAGGCCGGTCGCTCGTGTCAGCCGGACATGGCCAGGCTCTTCGCTTCCATCCCTCGTGCTACTACCGTCCGTCCCGCCGAGACTCTCCCGACACACCACGTGCGTGGCCTGCGATGATCGCTGCTGTCACTGATCTTCACGGTGCAATCACCGGCGTTCACCGAACCTGGCTCGAGCCCGCGACATGCACCAAGGCGCAGATCACCAATCCACGCCGCGCTATGGGCGGTCTTCTGGGCAATGGCGTCCGCTTCGGGCTAGCCGGTCCGGTCATGCTCGCAGCCGAAGGCATCGAAACCACATTGTCGCTCCGCCAGGTCTTGCCGGATTTGCCAATGATCGCCTGCCTGTCGGCTGCCCATCTGGCTGCTGTGAACCTCCCTCCTGCCCTGCGTCGCCTCTACGTAGGGTGCGATAACGATACGGCTGGCGAAAACGCTATGGCAACGCTTCAACACCGTGTTGCCGGGACCGGGATCGAGGTCATCGCGCTGAAACCCAGCCGCGATGACTTCAACACTGACTTGCAGGCTGACGGTGCCGAGCAGCTGGCGATGGCACTGCGGGCACAACTTTTCGGCGACGATGCGGCTGCATTTTTGCGACCATAGAGGGAAGCGGTGATGCCCATCGCTCGCCCGTCTCTTTGGCAGGAGCGCATTGAAAATTTTCCGCAATCGGTCGGTTGCCGCGCAACGGCTTCGTGAAGGGGCGACTGCGGCATGGGCGCCAGGCGCTGCAATGGGCGAGCGGCGCCTATTTTCCGCCGGAGCGGTGCTCCTTTGCATCGCGAAGCAAAATAGGCGTCTTCTTCCATCCTCCGCTGTCGCTCCGGCCCGCGAGAGCGCGGGTGCATCCCTGCCTCCCCTGCCGCCCGGCGTCGCCACGAAGCCGCGAGTGGCGCGGCGTAAGATGCGGAGACAATCATGCAAAACGCTTCCGACCATTTCGATGACGAGGGCCAGAGCGAACCCGGTCCTACCGCCTATCTCCTCCAGGAAATGCAGCTCTATGGCTATCGCCCCTTCGACGACGAGCCCGACGCACGGCCGTTGCCCGAAGCCAGGCTCGCAGGCGGCGCGGTTGCCGACATGTTCGACGGCATGGTCGCAGCGCTGATCGACACCCGGATCGAACCCGATCTTGAGGATCTGCTCTGGCAGCTGGTCAACGTCTTCCATCGCTCGGCCGAGCGGATCGAACGCGACCTCGACGACAACGAACAGGCGCAAAAGCGACTGCAGCGCGAGCAGGACGGCAGCGAAGTGCGTTCGGTCGAACTGGAACGGTCAATCTGTGAAGGTGTATCGATGATCGAGCGTCGGGATACGATGGAGTTCTTTCGCGATGCCGCAGCGGATCAGTTCCGCATCCATATGCGCAAGGCCTGGACACCGCGCTCGGGTTCGCGGGTCAACCACAAGGCGCTTACCTCCGCCGTTATTGATAGCCGAGATTTTCTCGACAAGCGCGTCCGCGAAAAAGCGAGGGTCATGCTTCCTGAAGGCACACGGATCGGCTTTACAGGCGGGGCTGATTGCAATGATCATGCAGCGATCTGGGCTGCACTTGACCGGGTTCATGCCCGCTACACCGACATGGTGCTCCTGCACGGCGCGACGCCCACAGGCGCAGAACGCGCAGCCGCCTGCTGGGCCGATGCCCGGCGCGTACCGCAAGTTGCCTTCCGCCCGGACTGGAACAGGCACAAGAAGGCCGCGCCCTTCAAGCGCAACGATCTTCTGCTCGAAGCCTTACCGGTCGGCCTTGTGATTTTCCCCGGCACAGGCATTCAGGACAATCTTGCCGACAAGGCTCGCAAAATGGGCATTCCGCTCTGGGATTTTCGCGAACGGATTCCGATGTGAAGGGAGTGTGTTTCTCCAACAGGATGCGCAACGCTCTCATGCGCTCAGCGCAAGACATAGACTGAGAATTGAGTATTTTGGGACGAAGCGATCGGTCAGGCTTGTTGCATCGAATGACGGCTCCTGCTCGAAGCGCCTTCATATTGATCCGCTTTTGATCACAGACGCTTAAGCCTGGTGGAGGCTCACTCGGCTTCCGATCGATGCACAGATAGTGACGTCTAATGATAGCTGCGGTTAGGGTTACCGCCCTTGCGCTAGAGCATGTGCCCGTATCTCCAGCTGTTCGCGTCGACATCATAAGCGTCAAGCGCATAGGAGCAGGATGTCGACGTGACCTTGCGGACGATAAAATTCGGGCGCCTTCGCTGCACCGCCAGCGCTGCGTCGATCACCGTCTTCGGAGCGCGCGTGCCCAAGATGACCCCGGCGACGAGATCGGGATCGACCCTCTCGTAGAGGGCAGGCTTACTCGGCGGCCCCGACAGGATCAGGCGAAATTCGCGCTCATAAGCCCATTCTTCCGACTTGGTGAAGAGCACCGGCTCGAGCATCTCTTCGCGCGTGACCTGGAACCAGCGAAGGCTTGGCAGCTGCGTCCTATAATCGATGTCGCCGGTCGCAGTGTGATCGGCGAGCGCCTCGACGGTCGCCACGATTTCGAGTCGATAAATGAGCGCGTAACCCTGATGATTGCAAGCGTAATGAGCCCACATCAAATGGCTATCCCAGCGACGCGCGAGGCAGAGCACATAGAGGTGGTGCAGCAAATTCTGCCTCGGCACGAAATTCGTATTCCAGTCAGCGCTCTTACCGACGAAGGATGCCCAGCCATACTCGAGTTCATCGGCGCTACGGCCGGGATCGTAAGTCTTATGCCAAGCGTCGAAAGCCTCGCGGGTAGGTGCGATCGAGTTGAATTTGAACTCGAAGGGGTCATTGAAGCCTAGCGCGGAGGTGAATTTCAGCGAGCCATTCTCGACGGCCTTGTCGAAGATGTCGAGCAGCGCGGGTTCGTCGCCCCCGACGAATTTGTAGAACATGGGCGGTCCGGAAGATCGAGGATCAAGGAAGGGTGAAATTGCGGCCGAGCGCATTGCAGAGGCGCGTCGCGAGCGCTTCGGCGGGCGCCCAGCCGGCGGTCAGGTCGTCGGTCGCGGTGAGTGCGATAGTGATGACACGGAAGGTCCCGGCCCGGTCGAGGGCGGCTATCGCGCTCGCCACCTGGTCGAAATAGACATCGTCGAGGATGCGCTCGGCGACATCGTCGTGGGTCGGGCCGAAGAAATAATCGAGGTCGATGTTAAGGACAACGGGAAGCCGGACTTGATTCAGCGCGCCGGTCAGGAAGGCAAGAAGTGCCACCGGATCAAGTTGGGTGACATGGGCATGGTTGGGCTTGTCGCCCTCACCATGCGTCGCGAAATAGGCGTGTTTCACGGCGCGGGCGTAGAGCGCGAAATAGATGGACAGATAATTGTCCCAGCGGAAGAGCATCCCGTCGCCGCCGAAATCCATAGGATAGGTCGCCGCGAGGTACGCTTCTATGGTCGCGGGGGTGCCATTCGGTTGAGCTTTCAGCCAGGAGCCGAGTTGGGACTGCAGCGTGTCGTTGTGGCGATCGATGTGCACGAGCGCATGGCTTGTCGCGGGATCGACATGCTGCGCCCAGCACCAGGCGGCGGCGCGGTGATTGTCCATCACGTAGAGATGGCCGTCGTTCCAGACAAAATTCTGATTGTAGACGCCGGTGTTGTTGCGCCCCTTGAACGGGACAATCCATCGCATAGTCATGGCAACCTACTCTGATGGGGTCGCGAATTGCTGCTGGCACCCGCATAGAGCAGCGATCAGGTCCGTCAATATCTGGAGGCACGCTGAGATCAGCCGCCTACCAAAGGAACACATTTCGTTGGGCGAACGATGGCAACCCGCGATCTCGCGCGCGTGATCGCCACACGCAGCAGCCTTCGCGCTTGCGGAAAAGGAGGCTTCTCCTGGCGCACGTCGAAAAAGAAGGATTTGAATGCGCCCTCGACCAGCACTACCCCGTCGAACTCCTTTCCCTTCGATTTGTGGATGTTCATGACGAGCACGCCTTGCGGGTCCTGCTCGGTCGAGATAAGCCGCTCCTGATCGAGCACCTTTTTGACGAGGATCGTCGCTCCCGCATAGGCGCCGTTCGCGACCCAGGAGTCTGCCAGTCCCTGGCCAAGCGCATCGGTCGCGCGGAACAGGCGAACGAGGCGCACCTGTCGCTGAATCTCCGTGAGCGCTGCGATCTTCGCCATGGTCCGCAGCGCGGCACGCCAATCGACGACAGGGTCGCCGACCAGCTCGATCCCGCTCGCGACGGCGTCCGCGATCTCGCGCGCCGCCTTTGTCTTGATCTTCCCCGCGGTCTGAACGGCGTTCAGGGCCTCCGCGTATTTTCGCGCAAGGTCCTTCGCGGCCTGGGTGCCGTCGGTCGCTGCCTTGAGCCGGTAATATGCCGCTACGAGACGAAGCGTCTGGGCCTGCGCCTCCGCCACGCTAAGCCGCGGCCATTCGAGCATAGCTGCGAGCACGACGGCCGCGGCCGCGGACAGCTCGGCATCCCATACGACCTCATGTGGGACGGGCTTGAGCTTTTGCGTCTTGTAGCTGTGCTCCTTGCCGAGCAGCGACGAGATCTCCGCCACCACCTGGTTGCTCCGCGTAAGCACCGCGATCGTCGGATTCTCCACCTTGGCCTTGGCGAGCTGGCCGTACATCCAAATCACCGCCGCATGGACGGTGGGCTCGAACTGGCCCGGCGGATATCCCACCTGCTTCACCTCCATGCAGGACGAGGGCAGCGGGGCATTGCTCAGGACCGCGTCGGCGAACTTCAGGATGCCGCCGTTGGGGCTGCGGTGATTGTCGCCGGCGAGATCGACGACAGTCGGCTTCAGAAAGTCGGACGCCTTCTTGAGGCGCAGGGGATCCACCTTGGGGTCATACTGGAAGATGCTCTGATCGGGGTCCGCCAGGCAAAAGATCGTCGTCGTATTGGCAAGCGCTGCCACGATGCGCCACTGGTCGTCGTCGGTGTCTTGAAACTCGTCGAGAATGATCATCGGGTATTTGCGGCCGAGAAGGTCCCTGACCGCCGCGCACGTCTCTACGACCGTCGCCACCGCGCCGGCGAACTGGTCGAACGCGAAGACTCCTTCTTCCGCGGCGCGGCGCTCGAGTTCCGCCGGCCAGTCGCCATCGAACTCAGCGCGCTCGATGCGTTCCTGGTCGGGATAGGTGATCCGCGCCTGCAATCCGTTCAGCAGGCGACCATGCGTGCGGAGCGCCTCTAGGCAGAACGAATGGTAGGTCTGCACCTCGATCAGGCGACGCTCGTCGGAGCTCAATATGGCCTTGCACCGAGTGAGCACCTGCCGAACAGCGGCGCGCGAGAAGCTGAGGAACAGGATTTCCTGCCCCGGCTTCAAATTCGGAATGCGCTTCTGGGCCTTGAGCAGAGCGATGGTCGTCTTTCCCGAGCCTGGCCCGCCCGTCACCAGAAGGTGACCGGCTGCCGCGAGGATATCCATCCGCTTCTGGTCGAGCGCGAGCTTCAGAGGAGGTCTCCGGCGTCTTTGTCGCCAAGATCCGGATCAGGCGGCTTCATCGCCGCATCAATGGCCAACAGCACGGTCTTTATGGTCTTGGGCAGCTCGTCCGCGGTCTGACACTGCCGAATGAACAATGCGGTGTAGCCATAAGCGTCGCCCTTGCGGGCTTTGAGCACCGCGGTCGCAAGCGTGGTCGCGGCCGCGTCGTCGAGCGCCGGGTCATATAGGCCGCAATGCCCGGGATAGTCATCGCGCGCCATCGCGGCATCGAGGAAACGACGGTGCACGGCGGGCACAGTCTCCGACACGAGCAGGGTCTCGATCCCCTTTGTCGGCGATTGCCAGCGTGCGACATAGTCCGCCAGCTTAGCCTCCGCTGCCGCGTCAGGCACCTTGTTGGGTGTGTCGACGAACGCGAAAGCAGGCTTGTTCAGCGCTTTGAACACCGGGCCATATTTAGGGACCGAAGTCTCGCTATCGGCGTTGAATAAGCTGATACCGGCGAAGTCGAGATGCATGTAGGCGTCGGCGCCCATAGACTTTTCAAGCACGCCCGACGCCTCGGGAAACAATGCCGCCTCAGATGCGCCCTCGACGACGAGAACCCCGCGACCGAGGATCGCCTCGGCGAACTGGCGGCGTTCCGTCTTAAAGCTTTTGGTCTTGAAGTCGCCGAGATCGATCGGAGCCCCTTCGAGATTGCCTTCGGCGCCTCGGGACAGAATGACGATGTCCTGCGGCTCGAACTGCTCGATGATGTAGGGCGAATGCGATGTCACGATCGCTTGGCCCATTTCAGAGAGGACGAATTTCCCAACCCTCCGCTGGGTATGCGGCGGCAACGCGATCTCCGGCTCCTCCATCGCGAAGATGACCGATTGCTTCTCTTTCAGCTCGGCGATGACCGTAAGAAGCGCGAAGACGAGCAGATTGATCGAGCCTGTGCCGAGCCGCGGAAACGGCACGCCATGCCCGATTGGCTCGGCGGCGATGAACAGCCGAACAACCTCTCGCAGATTCTCCCGCGTGAGATCGGAGGCGAAGAACGCGGTCGCGTCGTCTCCCGCGGCTAAGGTGACGAATCGCGCCATTCGATCCCGAATATCGGCGCGAATCTTCTTGAGCTGCGGCACCTCGCCGATCGGCGGCGTCAACCCGTGCAGCCGATCAAGCGTATCCTGCCACATATCGGCAAGGCCGGTTCCGCCGAGGCGGAGGACCGTGTCGAGCAGCGATCCGCGTTGAAGACTGAGCGCGCGCGATCCGGTGCGAAGCGTGCGGAGGAAAACAAAGCCGCAGAGCCTCTTATGATCGCGGCCGAACAATCGCCGCCCGGCGCCCAGCGCCAGTTCCGCCGCCTCGTCGTCCTCGAGCGGCTCGACGGGATGGTCGAAGAACGTGTTGCCGATGAAATCGTCCTCGGCCTTGTCGTAGCGGCCGATGAAGACGACCGGCAGCGCCCAGCCCTTTTGCGAGCCGTCCCCATCCTGCGGGCCCGTTTCGCCCTGATCGGCAAAATCGCCTGTAGTGGTGTCCCAACGGCGCAAATGCCGATGGAACTTCAGCTCGGCCTCAGGCGCCAAGTCGGTGAGGACTGCCTCGATGCGAATCTCGATCGGGTTCTTCTCCGCATCGAGATACCGGCCACAATGGAAGTCGTGCTCGTCGACGACAGGTCGCCGGTATAGCCGCTCGGGCCCGAGCACGAGATCTAAGGCTTCGCATACTGTCGATTTGCCGATGTTGTTGCCACCGACAAGAAGCGTGTGCCCCGTAAGATGGATCGTGCCGTGGGCGACTCCTCGAAAGTTCGAGATCGTCAGTCGCCTAACTTTCATTTCCGCCATTCCCTGTTCGTTGCCGCATGGTGATTTAGCAGAACTCGACGTCTCCCGAGCAAGAAAAAGAACGGCACTGACGAGGCCCGATCGTCTAAACTGTTCGCCTAAGAAGGCACGACCAATTTGCGTCAGGGCGCTCTCCCTGCTTCGAGACCTGGGCGTGCGGCAGATTTTAAAGAGCCGATTTGGACCTTCGAAGGTCAGCTATGTTAGCGGCAGCCGTCGACGGGTTAAACTGGTTGGAATGGCTGGTATTATCCTAATCTGACGCAGCAGGTTGTGCGTCGGAACGTCTTAAGCTGGGTCGACATCCGTCGATGGTTTTGCGCTCGAATGACCGCTTCCAGTTATCGCAATTCGTGAGCTGCCGGCCCGGACCGAGCGCGAGAGCGGTCGCTTCGGGTCCATCGAAATATCAACCGTCCAACATACGCTTTTCATAAACGGTGCTGACGGTGCTGCCGTCCCAGACATAGGTGAGATGGCGTTCCTGACGGCAATTGGACAGGAGCCGGGGTCGAAATACAGCTGCACATTCGCCGCCTGCATCACGGACACTCGCATAGACGATACCGTTTGCGCCTTCGTCCCGAAGGCGGCGTGCCGTCTCCTGAGACACAGCATAACTATCGGGATGGTAGAGCGCGGGCAGAGCCTCACGGGCGCCGCGAATATCATGCAACGGCGCGTCAAGGTCGACGGCATAGACGCGCATGTCGAGTTCCTGCGCGGGTTCATCTGTCGCCGCGAGGAATTTGGCCCTGTGATGCCGCGTTTCCGCAATCGCGGTGGCGAGTGTGAGCCCGGCATAGAACACGCCGTAGCTCCCATCGGTGAACCTGTCGCCTTCAAGGTTCAGATGGGTAAAGGCCGCCATGATCGGGGACGTGCCCGGCCCGGATATGCGGTCTTCAGGCGGCACCAGTGCGAGGTCGCCCGCTTCCTCGCGAAGCCGGTCGTTGGTCATCGCTTCGATCTGGAAAACAGCCTCTAGATCGGCAGGATCGGCCACCGCTTCAAACAGCGCGATCGGGGGAAAACGGCTCGGGATGATCCGGTAGCACGGCTGCCACCGCACCTGAGTTACAGGAATGTTCACGGATCAGCCGCGCTGTCCATCGACATACTGCCGCACGACATAGAGGTCTGCGACATTGCCCGACATCATGCGATCGAGCGCCGAAGCGCCGCCAAATACCCGCGCCTTGTTGGGCTTGCGGACCCATTCGTCGGCAGTTTTGGGCAAAAGGATGTGAAGCCCTTTGTAGATCCCCATGACATAGGAAATCCGCTCGAGCGCATCCTTCGGGAGAGCGGCAATCGCGCCCCGCTTCCAGGATTGATAGGTCGAACGACTGTCCAGCCCGAGCAGACGCATCTGTTCCTGCTCCTTGAGGCCCCAGGCTTCAGCAATGCGGAAAAAGGTCCTGAGTGCCGGACCGGTCAGATCCTTGCGGTCGGTCGCCTTGGCTTCGCTGACGTTCATGGCTCGTCCTCTCACGGTGGTGATATGATTATAAATCTCCCGAAAGTCAATGATGCGTCAGAATCTGAACATGCCGTCGCTCTTGGAAGGTTTCGTCTGGCGTGCATCTCGGTCGATCCCATGGCTGACCGCGATGAGCAGGCTCGCGCCTTGGAGTGAAGGGAATGAGCCTGGTCCATGGGGCCACTGAAGCGCGTGCCGAAGTCGCTGGCCTCCGCTGGGAGCTTGCTGCCGACTCTGCTCCTGATCGTGCGTGAACCACCCCTTCCTTGGCGCCTGTCTGCGGGTCTCGTCAGCCTCATGCCGTCAACCCCGTGCGGGGTTCGCCCTCGCGCGCTGCGCTCGGTGACGCCAGCAGCCGGACCCTCTGGTGGGCGCCATCGGGGATGGTCCCCGACAATCGAAGGAGAATTTTCATGGCTACCATCGCTAACCTGACCGTGAAGGCCGACGACAGCTTCGAGGGCACGCTGGCGACGCTGACGGTCTCCGCGCCGATCGCGATCATCCCCAACAACCGCAAGGCGAAGGAATCCGAGCCCGATTATCGCATCGTCAGCCGCAAGAACGGCTTCGAGCTGGGCGCAGGCTGGAAGCGCTTCTCGCAGAACACCGGCGCCGAATATGTTTCGGTTTCGCTCTCCGCACCCGAGTTCGGCACGATCTACGGCAATATCGCCAACGCGCCGGGCGATGATCCCTCCAAGAAGGTCATCATCTGGAATCCGCCGGCCTGAACCGCCGCACCGGCTCCGCCCTCGGGCGGGGCCGGTGTTCTCCATCCCATGACGGGCGCGCATGCCCTGGCGCGCCCGTCACTCTCATAAATCGGTCGGCCCCTATGACGGCCGACCTGGTGGGCTTCCTGCGGGTTCGCCGCCATTCCCACCTCCATGCTCGATCCGCCCCTCAGTGCGGCGTCTCCCATGGTCCCCGCGCTTATCGGGTCCGGGTCCCCATCACATTACTCAGCGCTGGGCGCGGGTAAGCCGCCGAGACTGTCGATTTCCGCAATGCGCTGGAACTCGGTCAGATATTCTGGACGGTGCAGCGAGAGCCAACGCACTATGCGCGCATTGGCAAGGAGTTTGCCGAGATAGCCTCGCGCAAAGGTCAGGTGGAGGTTGTCGATCCCATAGCTTTCCTCGACCGATTTGACCTGCGTCTGCAAAGCGGCAAGTTCTCGCTCCATGCGAGTGATCTGCTGGCTGGTTGGTCCCGCCGCGTCGGCCTTGCCCGCCTTCTTGCTGACGGGAACAAGCTGCTCATCCGGTGTCGCCGCTAGTAGCGCACGAGCAAACATCACGGAGAAGTTGTTCTGACCGATCATCAGATCAGCAGCCTCAATCTGGCGGAACGCGGTCATGCGCCGCAGGAGATCGAATACCTTCATTGAGCAATTGGTGTCCTTCAGCGCATCAGCGGCCTCAGCGCAGATGCCGTCGAGGAGACGGAAGCGTGCGCGTATCGACTGCACTTCGAGACCGAGCGCATCAGCGATGACCGCTTCTGTGACACCGCGTTCAATCGCGCGCACAATCATCCGGTGCTCCTGCACGGGTGGCAGGCGATTGACGCGTTTGTTGTAGGTGTAGGTTTCATCGTCATTTGCGACGAGGCACTCGACTGTCGGAATCGCGAGCTGGCGCATAGCTTCAATCCGTAGATGGCCGTCGAGCAGGAAATACTTCCCCGGATGCTTTGGATCGGGAGCAACAGCAGGAGCCTCGACGATCCCAATCGCCTTGATCGAACTGACGATCTGAGTGAATTTCTTGCTCTCCCGCACGCCTTGCTGAAGTATCTTGAGCGGGACGAGCTGCTCGAGTGCGACAGTGACGGTTTCGCGTTCAAAACCAAGGCGAACGCGGTGCTCCGAACCTGGCTCCAAACCTGATGTCTCTGTTTCGGTCCAGTCAGTCATCGGTTTCGCCCGCAATTCTCATGGCCAGGGCGCGCGGCATCGTCTCCAGCCCCTCGGCACGGAGCAAGGTCAGAAACCCTTCGTCGCCAAGCAGATCCTTGATGGCCTCGACGATGAACAGCAGCCGGGTTTGCGTGAAATCGGACTTCTTAACGAGCAGACGCTGCTTCTCGGCCTCTCGCTGATAAACCTGCATGAGGTCGCTCGCGGTCAGTTTCCGATTGGCGGATCGTCTGCCCAGCTTGCCTGACGGCATCGACTTGTTCTGCCCGCGCATTCGCAGCTCGAGCAGCCTTCTCACAGAAGCCAGCTTTTTGCCGCGCAGCTTGCCCGTCTCATAAGCGTCGAGCAGCAGGTTCTGCGCTTCCTCGGACTCTGCCCGCGAGATTTCCATCGCCAGGCTGATCGGGATGAGGCCAGTTTCCACTGCGGCAACGAGCCGCTCCTCGCCGCGCTCCAGAAGTGAAACGATCATGCTGACCCACGAACTGCTGACCCCGATTTTCTGGCCGATTTCCGTCTCATTGTAGCCGCGCTCACGCAGCGCACCGATCTCGCGCATCACATCTATCGGGCGCGGGGTGCGGCGAGCGATGTTCTCGACCAGACTCATCACTAGGCAATCGCTCTCGCTCGCCTCGATGACGACCGCGGGGATTTCGGTCTGCCCTAGCATCAGGAATGCTTCGAGCCGGCCTTCCCCGCAGACGAGATCATAGCGAGGGCCACCCGGACCATGATGTCGACTGACCGTGATCGGTCGCTTCAATCCGATCGACTCAATGTTGTTCACGATCTCGCGGTGCTGACGCTTGTTTCGCGAGCGCGGGTTGAGAACCGTGATCTTGGCAACCGGGATCATCTCGATTTGCTGTGGGCGCACGACAGGCATTACGCAGCCTCCGGAATGGCGACGGGCGCCGAAATGTCGTAAAAGAAATCGAGCGTATCGAAGCGATAGGCATCGAGGTGCAGATCGTTGTCCTCGGCGAGACGCAGCCGTTCGCTGGTGACGTCGATCCTCGGGAACAGGTAGTAATCGAATGGCGCACGGTTGTGCATGTCCATCCGCACGACCACGGTGATGTCGGCAAGCTGGCTCGTGTCGAAACGTATCTTCCAGCGCAGCAAGCCGGTCGGCGTTGGCGTGCAGCGCACCAGAACGATTGCAAGGCTGAACTCGCCGTTCACCCGGATGCTGTCACTGGCAAGATCCTGAAACGCATCGCTCCCCTGCGCGTGGAGGCCAGCCAAGATTTCACGAACGATATCCGGATGGAGGCGGCGCAGGGCCTTGTTGATCGCGATATAGCGATAGTCCCGTTCAGGCGAGAAGCCGACCAAACTGTATGCGCGCAGCAGGCTGCCAAACCGGGAGCTATAGGCGCTGCTTGACGGCAATCCCTCGCATTCGTCGATAATAATGCCCGACAGCAGACCCTTGCTGGCGTAGAGGCCTCGCAGCGCTTGGAGCATTTCCTCGTCCGTCAGGCGGAACGAGCGTACCGTGATGATCGAATGAGCTGCCTCGAACAGGTCGCGTTCAACGATTCCCTCGAATGCTCCCTCCGACCGGATCCACATGTCGGGAGCGTTGCGGACCCGCTTCTTCTTCAGTTTGAACGACCGCCGATTCCAGACATTGTCGCCGACGTATTTCTCGTTGATCAGCAGCTGATGGACGGTGCCGCGTGTCCAAGGGCGTTCGAGGTCGGATAGAACACCTCGAGCATTAAGGTCCTCGGCGATCTCGCGTTCGGAGCGTCCTTCATGAACGAAGCTCCGATAGACCTCGCGAACCACGTCAATCTCTTCGGGCGGGCCCGGTGTCAGGATGACCCGATCGGTCTGGAGGCTCTTTTGTTCGCCGCGGCAGAGGACCGCTTTGACGTTGCCGTGCTCATCGATCAGTGTCCGACGCAGGCCGAAGCCAGCGGGACCGCCTTGTCGATAACCCTTTTCGATGAGCCGCCCCTGGCCGGCGAAGACCTTTACCGAAAGCTCCCGGCTGTATTCGCCAGCCATGGCGCGCTTGAAGCCCTTGAACATGGTGCTCATCGGCGACCCGTCATTCTCGAACTGTTCGGCGCAATAGGCGATCTGAATTCCGGAGCGGCGGCAGATGTACTCGTAGTAGGCGCTCTCATCGGCGTCCTGGAAACGGCCCCAGCGGCTGACATCATAAACGAGGATCATCTGGAAATCGGCGACGCCGGATTCGACGTCGGCAATCAGGCGCTGCAGAGAAGCGCGACCGTCGATCGATAGACCGCTTTTGCCGTCGTCAGCATAAGTCCTGACAATCTCTATGCCGCGAGACGCGGCGTAGTGTCGGATCGCATCGGCCTGATTCTCGGTCGAGTATTTCTGGTGGTCCGTGGACATCCGAACATATTCCGCCGCGCGCACGGTTGGCCTCTGTTCTGCATCGCCCGGTGCCTCGTCTTTATCCCATCCCGGCAATGCTCGCCCCTTTCGAAACCCGAACTGCAGTGGCCAGGGCGGCCAACCGCTGCAGCGCGAACTACGGACCGCTCCGGCATTCCCGCACTCTCAACAGTATATGTGGGAAAGGACCGGAAGATGTTGCCGAAAAAGGGCAGGAAGTTGCCAGCTTGGGAGGGTGCGCTCGCCAGTCGCCAAGCCTTTGCCGAGACCATCGCCAATTTGCTGCGCAAGGAACATGGGGACACGCATCGTGCCGTGAAGCAATTGATGCGCCTGACCCATGCCAGTGAGCGGTCCGCAAAACATTGGATGGCCGGGCAACATGGCCCCGACACGCTATTCTTTCTGCGCTTGGTTGCGACGTCTCCCGTTATTCGAGCGTTCGTTCTCGGCATCATCGAAAGCCAGCAATCCAGACTCGCCGAGTCATCCGAATGGTTGCGCGGGGGAACATCGTGGGCACATGAACACGGCAATGAGCGGCCGTTGGGCAAGCATCGACCGAATTCTGACCCTATAAATGACCTTGGAAATGTCCCTGGAAATGACCCAATAAGTTTGGGCCTCAATGAGCGCCAACGCTGGGTGCTCGACCGAGTCGGCAAGGGTCATCCGGTCAAAGCCCGCGAGATCGCGGCACACTGGCAGGTGAGCATCAAGTCCGCGCGACGCGATCTTGCGGGTCTGTGCGGCTGCGGTCTTTTGCGCTTTGTCGGTGCCCGCAAGAATGGCCGCTATCAGCTCGCTCACAGCTGACCGCGCACAGTGCGGGCGATTATGGCGATCAGTCATTGCCGGTCGAACAGTTCGCTGTCCTTCCGCTGTGTTTGCAGTATGGTCCGGGCCATGAAGCGCAACATGGACCTCATCCGGGATCTGCTCTTGCAGATCGAAGACGGACGACGCTCGTTTGATCTTTTGACCCCGGAGATCGCTGAGGTTTTGGGCGAGAGCAGCGAAGGCAAGCTGCCGCGCGAGCAGGCAGAACTATTGGAGTATCACCTGGACCTGCTCGACAATGCTGGTCTCATTACCATAAAAGCGAAGCTATCAGGCGCGGCTTGGCAGATTGGCCAGATTACATGGGCCGGGCATGACTTCCTCGACACCATCCGTGATCCCTCCATCTGGCGTGAGACAAAGGCCGGCGCAAAGAAGGCTGGCGGCTTCAGTCTCGATCTCCTGAAGGCGCTCGCCAAGGGCTTGGTGAAGAAGAAGATCGAGCAGCACCCAGGGGTTGAGCTCGATTTGTAGGGTCTGATATATAGTCGTCGCAAGAGCGCATTGGGTGAAGCTTGGCCTCAGGCTGGCGCCGTGCCGCAGGCCTTGATCTGAGCGCGCCACGGCGAGAATCGCTCCGATTCAGCTAGTGCCTGGGGCAGTGCCGTGAATGTCTCTCATTGACAAACGCGTTCGTATGGATATATATGGTCACAATATGACCGGCACCTCTGCACAGCGATGTGTACGTGCCGGTTTTCTTTTGTGGGGATGGTCTAGGCCCAAAGCGGCCATCCCTCCCAGCCTGCAACCAACCCGAAATCGGCGGCCGTCACGGCCTTGTTTGCAGGTTCGGGGAACTCCGCCATCAAAGCCTTGAACCGCTCACCCCAGCTGGAATTCGGACTGATCCGCGCCAGCAGAAACCGCATGATGCAAAAGTACATGAAGGGGCGCGCATTGGCGAGCGACTGCCAGTTCTGGTCGAACTGTGGCACCGGCGACAGCTCCAACACGTTCACATTCCACATGCGACTATGGTGCGCTGCGACGTTGCGAAGATAGCTCAGACTTCGCAACCATTTCTCCAGTTCGCGTCCCGTCCCCAGACCGTAGCTGGCCGCAATGACATCCTGGTCCTTTACGTTCATGCCGGCAAAGAGCCGCGAAAGGGCGCCGAAATCCCAGATCTCGATCGCCACCCAGATCGGCAAGCGCCCGTGCTTGTTCATGTTGTGGGCAACGAAATGCTGCTTCCGGCTACGGTGAATCAGCTTGTCCTGGTGATCGAGCCAGAGCTGGTGTTCAGTCTTTCCCGCGTTGTAGCCCTTCGGAATTGCCCTGCGAGCAAAATTGCCGTGCAGTAGGGCGGGGTCGTACTGCGCGAAGCAGTCGAGCCTGCCCAGCAGGTGGGCTACGTCGACCCGGATGGCTCGTTCGATCCGTTCCAGCGCATCGAGCGCCAGGAGCCGCAGCTTGCGATCGAAGGCGTAGAGCGCAACAGCGTCCTCGAATGTTGAGCCAGGAAGGAAATGGTCTTCCCGGAACACCAGGCCGACGGGCTGTGCTTTTGGCGAGCGAAACGGATACCAATAGCCACTAAGGCAATAATAGCCGATCTTCTCGAGGTAACTGATCGCTCGGGTATCATCCCCCACCGTCAAGCCGCGATCCTTCAGAATCTGCAGCTGATCAGCGAAGCTTTTCCAGTCTGTCCCCGACACGCAATGCCCCCGATATGTCAACCATGAGTGTTGAGTGCCACACCCGAAGCAGATTTTATAGTAACCGGCGACATCGACACGGCGCCGGTCTTTGTATGGACTGGGCGCCGGGAGTCTCGATGCAGCTAGCCGGTGGCAGTCCCAACAAGGATCGGGACAAGGCGCTGGTTATGGATAGGACATCATTGCAAGACGTTTTGTCCCCAAGTCGAGTAGACGCGCAATTTCATCCGATGTCCTTTGAACAGCCAGCTTCAGCGCTTCGTCGATATGGATATAGTCTTGCGTCACGTTTTGCGAAGCGTGACCGAGCATAGCGCGGATTGTCAGTTCCGAAAAACCCAGTTCGCCTGCGATGCTTCCGAACGTATGCCGAAGGGTATGGGGCGTGACGCCCGAAATCCCGGCGAGCTTGCAAACACGGTCAAGACAGGAACTCACAGCAGTATATGGCCCGGCCCCGGTTTCTGATGCGAAGACATAAGGATTGCCGAGCATTTCTGGCTGGCTCAGGACGATCTTCAGGGCCGCAGGGCCAATGGCACGGACTTGCGCACCGCCTTTGGTGTCCGGGAAACTGATGAAGCCTCCCGCAGCGTTAACCCAGGACCTCTGCATGGCTTGGGCTTCTTCCCGGCGATAACCGGTTAGCAGAAGCGTCTTCAGAACGGCCAGCGCCACAGGATTTTCGTGGTTTCGCTCGGCAAACGCGATTGCCTTACCCAGCGTCTCAATCTCGGCGACGCTCAGCCGTCGGGTCCGCTTTGCGCTGGCCAGCTTTTTCGCACCTTGGGTTGGATGGGCCGCCAGCAACCCCTTGTGCTTGGCATGCCCTATGATCGCTTGAAGCGTGCCCAGGCATCGCGAGGCTACACCAGCTCCCCCGGTCGCCTGTCCGCCACGACCACCGGTCCGAGCTTTAGCGGTTTTCCCGTTCTTAACATCGGACTGCATTTGCTCGACATCGGCGACGCTCAGCTGCGCCACCACGCGCTTTCCGAGGAGTGGGATTATGTGCGTCTTGATACGGCTCTCGTCCATATCAAGGGACGATGCCTTTATCGGTCGGTTCAGTCGTCCCAAGATGTTCCCGGCCCGCGCTTCGGCCAGATACCATTCGCACATCTCCGCGACCGTCATGCCTTTGCGCGCACGACGTGTTTCATCAGCCGGATCTTCTCCCTTGATCACGGAGGCCAGGAACAGCTTGGCCTGATCGCGCGCCTGATCGACGGTAAGGACGCCGTATCGGCCAATATTGATGCGGCGCTGAATTCCCTCTGGGTTGCGATACTGGAGGATGAAGGTCTTTGTGCCCGACGGAAGGACACGTACGCCATAGCCGCGTACCTCGGTATCCCAGAGAACCGCTTGCCCCTTGGAGGGCGGAAGCAGGCTATCGACGCAGCGCTTGTTTAGCTTGACCGGAGTCATCCCCACTCCTCATTTGGTGACAAAATTCTCTGCCGAACCTTTTGTCACCAAATTGTCAGCAGATGCAAGTCCATTTCAGGCATCCTGATCGCATTAAGGAAAACTGGAATGCTAGATATATCGAGCTTCTATCGTGGTATAGCGATGTGGAGCGTACTGGAGAAAAGCCCGTCGGTCTTCTTGCCAAGGTTGGGGTCGAGGGTTCGAATCCCTTCGCCCGCTCCAGTTTTTCCAAGACATTCGTGACTTAGAGGCCTTCGGGCCGAGCCTCCGGGTTACCGGCTAGGTTACCGTATGGCGCGATCTATTCGCCCCACGCCTTCGGGGCCTTCACCTCGACAGGCCGGACATTCGCGCCGCGAATGCGCGCCACCTTTTCGTCAGCGAGAGCTCGCTCACGATCATCTG
The DNA here is from genome assembly GCA_964500135.1 of uncultured Porphyrobacter sp. Taxonomy (GTDB): domain Bacteria; phylum Pseudomonadota; class Alphaproteobacteria; order Sphingomonadales; family Sphingomonadaceae; genus Erythrobacter. The sequence continues at coordinate 3,824 of CAZCNF010000008.1, read as the reverse complement.
ATTCTCGGGCGGCCGCGCCGTCGATCAGACGCTTTTGCAGGCGGACGATGTCGATGTCTCGCCACACAACGTAGGCCATGCGGGCGGCACAAAGAGCGACCATACCGCCAACGGCGCCGGACGCGACCCGCCGGAGCCACTGCGGCCAAGCGGCGGCCTCTGACGCGCCGATCACAGACAGCGTGACCAGTCCCGCCAACGCCACGGCATTGATGCCGATGATCCAGCCGTACTCGGTCGTCACGCTCACGATGGAGGCGGTGAGGTCCTTGCGCTTGTCCGGGTCGAGGCTCTTCCACTCGAGCGTGGGCATCCCCCGGTTCAGGCGGACGAACACAGCCGCGACCATGATGGACAGCGCAACAATGAGCGGCTGGAAGGCGCCGAATAGGCGCGCGAGCGGGACCGCCCAAGCGAAGAGCCCGGCCGCCACGAGAGTAACAACAATGGTGAGCGCTCTGGCCATCAGGCCTTGATCTTTCCGTCCTTGACGTAGCGAGCATATACCTCTTGGAGCTGGTCCGCGACGTTGTCGAACTCCAGAAGATTGCTCCCTTGAAAGGGCAGATGGAACGGCATGCGGGTTCGCAAGATGGCATCGCCATCGACGATCCGGCCGTCCTTACCCTCAATTTGCACCTTGGCGTCTGATTCGTCCGCAAGATCGTTCGCAATGGCTTGGAACTTCTTGCGTGATTCCTCGGTCCGGCGTCCCCGGACCTTCACCGACGCCTCGACCGCAAGATACTCCTCGGGACCCAGACTTTCAACGAGTGAGTCAGTCTGCTTCTTGCCGAAGAGCGCCTCCACGATGGGTACGGCCTGCTGCATTTGAGCGAACCTGTCCGCGATCCGGCGTGAGGTCTTGACCTCCTTCTTCTCGGCCTCGCCCTCAAAGTTGATGACCTGCGGGGCTGATTTCCCTGTGACGCGGAGATTGCGTATCTCGCCAATGTCACCCGCCGTTGCGGTCGGGTCGAACTCAGCGTTCAGCTCAATGCCCAGCGAGGGGTCGATCACGGCGCCTCGCGTCTTGAGCAGCCAGTCGATGTAGAGCCGGACGAGCTCCGGGGTCATGGAGTGCGTCTTTACGAACAGGACGTGGTTGCCAATGGCAATCCAGTAGGCGAGGCCGCGAATGAACTGCGAACCAGTCGGTGCCTCACTCTCCTCGAGGTCGTACACCGTGGCGGTCGTGAGGTCCGACAGCTCGACCTCCGAGGGCTGCATCTTGAGCAAAGCCTGCAAGTCCTTCGCCTGAGCGAGGCACATCTCCCCGAACACGGCATCGGATAGGTCAGCGACCTTGTTCAAGAAGATGCGGCGGCCCTCGCCATCGCCCACGTCAAACACGCGATCCTCGGGCCGTGCCCACAGCTTCGAGGTGCCATTCTCTTTGTTCAGTGCCTCGCGGCAGAGTACCTCGAGCGTCTTGCCCTTGAGTGCCGTCGCGTCCGCATCGAAGCGGCGATAATGCACCATGTGGTAAGCAGTGCTCATCCTTCCCCCTGTCAGTTGGCAAGCAAATCGGGCTCTTTATTGCCCGACAAGCTCGAAATGCCAAGTAAACAGACAGATGGAGGCAATAACGATGCTGTCACACCGCGTAGGGGCTCGTCTCCCCCGCCTTATTGGCGCAGGGCAGGCAGAGCCGATGGTGGGCGCCCTCGCTCTCGAAGGGCTTGCGGCAACGCAGGCAGGGGCGCGTGGTGGTGTCCGGCCGCGACCCGTGAATGTCGCGCCGGAGCCGGTACGTCTCGCCCGCGTTCGCCACCGCTAGGCCACCATCGTCCGCATCATGCCCAAGGAGACGAGCTGCCGCCGGGACAGCGCCTCGACCGAGACCAGCTCTGCCGTGTCGGGCGAGCGGATCACGTCCACCCACACTTCGCCCCGGGCGCCCGGCTGGCACAACAGCCCAAAGAACGCCCCGAGCTCGGCCGCCGGGACCTCGAACAGCCGCGCGATCTTGCGGACGATTGCGACGGTGGGCCAGCGGCTCGGTTCGTTGATTCGGGCGTCGATTAGCGCGGCCAGGTGCGCCTCCCGGGTGCGATCATCGAACAGGGCGAGATAGCCGTTGCGGGCGGTCTCCGGGGTCAACTCCATTGTGAGCTCGAATCATAGACCGCATCGGTGCGGACCTTGCGGAAGGCGATCTCGGCCGAGCGCTCGGCACAGGCCAGCTCGATCAGCACCGCGTCGGTGCCGGAGTGGTCGAGGAGCGCCTGTCCGGGCGTGCAGCCCTTCTCCACGGCGATCTCCCCGGCGCGCGCCATCATGGCATCGCCGTACTCGGCCGCCTTATACAGCGGCTCGGCCGTACCGGCTGCGACCTCGGCCGCATTCTTACGGATGGGCGCGGCGCCGTTCTTGAGCAGGACGGCGGTGGCGCCCTTCTGCGCGGGCACGTCCACGGTCGAAATCTCGTCAACGGTCATCGAGCGGATGATTTGCTTCTTGGGCAGTGTCATTGCGTGGGTTCCTTCGGTTGGGGCTGGGCAGCGAGGTCATTCTCGACCTGCCGGGCTATCAGGGATGCGACCGTCTCCGCCCGCGCGCGGGACTGGCGCGGCTGGTTCAGGTGCGAGAGCAAGTCCGGGGCATTCAGCTCAAGCTCGCCCAACAGCGAGCCGCGAAACTGGTGCATCAACCGGGAGGGCGAATAGGCCTCGCTGCCGTGGCGCCGCCGGTACTCAGCGAGGAATGCCCGGTCGGCATCGAAGAGCGCGACCATCGCCTCGCCGGCCGCCGCGATGGCAGCGGAGAAGCGGGCAGCGGCCTCGGCCTTGTCGGTGACGATCTCGCGCAGGCGGTCCGGGCCTTCCGGCTCCGGGCTGTCAGGCAGCGACTTGCTGAAAATTCCCATTGTCGTCTCCTTCATGGTTTCCGATGGCGGGCGCATCGCCCAAGGATTTGCGGATGGCGGCGATCACGTCGCGCGCCTCGTCAGGCTCGAAGCCCGCACATTCGAGGTCAGCGCGGCGCATTCGCCAGAAGTGTTCATCGAAGAGCGGGCGCTCGGCCTCGTCGCGGGCGCGCGCCAGCACCCAGCGGTCATAGACCGTCACCGCTTCGCGCTCGCCGCGTATCAAGCGGTCCTCATCCCACAGTACCGCAAGCTCAGGGCTGACCGGCGCCTTCTCGCCCATGTCCATCATCAGGGAGATGCGGAGCGCGCGGCGGCCGTCCGGCCCCATCATCTGGCATCCCACCATGAAGGCGAGGTCATCGAGGGCGCTATCGCGGTTCATGCTCGATCACCCGGACCGGAGCGGGCAGCGCCCGGAGGCCCTCGGCCATCTGCACAGCGACCTTCGCCACGGCATCGCCCAAGACACCGGCATCGAGATTGTGGGTCACGCGGCCATTGACGGAAACCGACGAGATTTCACGGTACGCGGGCAGAAGCGCCTTCGCCCGCAGCTCGAGCAGGCGGTCGCTGTACTTGCGGACAGAACCCACGATACGTTCCTTGTGGCGCCCTCCATAGATTGGCTCGTCCCAGCCTTCCTGCGCGCGGCGGTAAATCTCGTGCTCGATACTGGCCTCGGCCGACTGCATCGCTTCGTCCCATTGGCGGGCGAACTCGGGGTCACGCGCCCGCTCGTCCTTGAAGGTCTGGATTGCACCGTACCGGCTGGACGCGCGCGGGCTGGCGGCGCGGGCGGCCCGGGTCGCTATGCCGTGCAGCTCCAATTCCTTGAGGAAGGCCCTCTTGCGGCGGTCGGTCAACTTCATGGCCGAACGATAGCTGACGGCGCCAACGGAACGAACGGCGGGCCATTGATGACAAGGTGCGGGAACCGGGGCGGTAACCTCGA
>CAZCNF010000007.1:0-91420 GCA_964500135.1 uncultured Porphyrobacter sp. | reverse complement strand
ATCAGCGCAAGCACCGCGTCCGGCTCGGGCAGGCGATAGGCTGCGGTGATCGCCCGGCGTAGCGGCGTGGGAGGCGCCACCGGTGGCGCGAAACCGGCGAAGGGTGGATTGGACGAAGAAAGGGGCACGGCGGTTCCCGGCAAACGCAATTGTTAATGCAGGCTAAGCCCGGCTAGTCAACACCCAGGCACACCCGCCCCTGGCTCTGGCCGCCGCCATCGCAGGCGAACTGCTGGTCGGTGGTCGGATCACGTTCGAAGGTGCGGTCCTCGCCCGGAATCGGCCGCACGCCCAACAGGTCGCGCAAGGACGAGATGCCGCGTTGCGACAGCATGAACGGGCCCACCGGCGCCTGCCCCGGCCCCGGCACGAACAGCGCCAGCCCGGCATCTTCCAGCGGGATCACCTGATCGCCGACTGTCACGTCAATCGCCCCGCGCTGCACGCCTTGCGCGTTGCGCCCCGGGCCGCGCAGCACGATCAGGCTGGCGGTTTCGGGATCGACTGTGGTGTTGCGATCAATCACCCCTTCGCGTCGCGCGATGTCGATCGCGTCTTCGCCCACCACGCCTTCGACGATGGTGCCGCGGATGCCGATCGAAGCCACCGGGGTCTTGATCGAGGAACCTTCGCGGCCCTTCTTGAGCGCGCGGCCCGACATGAAGCGGAACGCTCCCTTGGCCACCGAAGCACTGACTGAGCTGGCATCGCTGGCGGGATCGAACACGAAGCGGTCGATCCGCACGCGGGCGTTGGCGCCCACAGTGAAGCTGGTCTTGTCGAGCAGCAGCAGCTGGGTCATGCTGCTCTTGCCGGTGACGATGTCGTTGCCGATGGCGATCCTTTCGCGCACCTTGGCCCTGTGCAGTACCGGATTGGCGGGCGAGGTGACCCGCACGTCATTGCGCACCACCGCAGTGATGCCGACATCCTGGCTTATCGCGATGGCGGGAACCACCACCGCAGAAAGTGCTGCGGCGAGCGCGATCTTGCGAGTGAACGATTTCATGCCAGGCATCCTTCTCAAAATCTCCACACCAGCATCAGGTCGCCCCCGAAGCTGCCATAGGCATCGATGAAAGCACGGTTGTCGTCGCGCGAACGGTAACGCGCCGCGGCTTCGAGGAACAAGCTGCGCCCGACTAGTGGGACGCCGATCGCGCCGCGCGCAAAGAAGCGCCATTCACGCCGGTCCTCGAAGAACTCCTCGTTATGGAAGTTCACATGGCGCAGCGTCGACGATACCTTGCCGTAAAAACCCGAGTCATCGAGTGGAAACTCCGCCCCGGCGGCCAAGCTGACGGCATCATAGCCGAAAAAATCGAACGGAGCGTCCTTGGTCTCGGCCGCGATTGCGACGAAATACGAGCTCAGCAGCGTGGGGTGGCGCTCGTAGGCCAGTTGCGCGGTGTAGTGCCAACCGTCGAAATTCGAGACGACGAATTCCTCATCGACCGCTTCGAGGCGTAGCGTCATCCGGCCGGTATTGCCGAGGCGAAAGCTGGCGCTCGCTTCGGCCCCCAGCGCGGTCAGATATTCCTCGCCCGAGATCCGGCCATGGCGCACCACCCCGCCCGCGCTGAATGTGCTCGTGCCCGTTTCCAACCCGATCCCTGCCGCAACATCGCCGAACTGGTATTCGGAATCCGGGCCCGACAGGCTGTTGTGGGTCTGCGCGAACAGGTCGCCATAGAAGAATGCCCCACCAACCGGCACATGGAGATTGATCTGGCTGCGGGCGACAAAGGCCAGCCCGTCGGTCGAGGCAGGGGCAAAGAAGGGGGTGGTGTTGAGTTCGCCATAGGCATCCTCTTCATAGGACAGTCCCACGCTGACCTTGCCCCCGATCCGCCCGGTGCGGCGCGTAACCTGCCCGAATTCCTCGCCGCAGGCCGCGATCATCTTCTGCCACGCAGCGCCCGAGGTCGGGCGCGAGCGCAGTGCGCCCAGCTCGGCGCGGGCCGATTCGCGATCGTCGAGCCGGCACAGCAGCGTGGCATAGGCCAGCCGCACGTCGTCAGCTTCCGGGCGTTCAAGCAGCGCACGTTCGAGCGTCGAGGCTGCGCCGAGCAAATCGCCCTCGGCCTCCTGCTCCGCTGCTGTCGCCAGCGCGGTCTCGGGCCGTTCGGCCGCGGCGCTCAGGGCATCGAGCGCGGCATCCGGTCCATTGTCCTGTGCAAGGGCACCCGGCGCATGACAGGCCAGGCCCAGAACGGCAAAAGCGAACGCGATCCGGCTGCATTGTCGGTGCATCGACACCCCTCCCCTTTGTCCGGCTGGCAAGCTAGCACACCAATCGCCGCGCAACCAGCCCACCCTGCCTAAGTCCATGACAGCACGGGTTTACCCCGGGGCAATCGCTTTGCTACACAAGTCCGGGGCGGACGGGGAGCATCGGCGGGGGTGAGCAGGATCAAGGCCTTTCTCAGGAGCACCGGCCTTGCCGGCCTGCTCGCACTGGTCACGATCTTCCTGTTCCAGATCAATTATTCGCAGTCGCTTTCCGCGCTCGGCAATCTGGTGTTCGACACCTATGCCCGCGCCCAGCCGCGCGAGTACCAGCCGGTGCCGGTGCGGATCGTCGACATCGACGAGGAATCGCTGCGGCGCGAGGGGCAATGGCCTTGGTCGCGGCCGGACGTTGCGCGGCTGCTGCAGCGGCTGAACGATGCCGGCGCGGCGACGATTGCGCTTGACGTGGTCTTTTCCGAAGCGGACCGCACATCGCCCACTCGCCTGGCCGACACGCTCGCGCGGCAGGGCGCATCGCCGGCCGCCGTCGAAGTGCTGCGCAGCCTGCCCGACAACGACCAGCAGTTTGCTGCGGCCCTGGCGCAGATGCCGGTCGTCAACGGCTTTTTCCTGACCCACGATCCCTCGCGCAGCGCAGCGGTGCCGATCGCCGGGATTGCGATCTCGGGCTCGGTCCACACTGAGGCGATCCCGCAATACTCCAATGCGGTGCTGCCGCTGGCGCCGCTCGACGAAGCGGCGCAGGGGCGCGGCTTCCTGACACTCACCGGCGATAGCGACGGGATCGTGCGGCGTGCGCCGCTGCTGGCGCGGCAGGGCGACCAGATCCTGCCCTCGCTATCAATCGAGGCCTTGCGCGTCGCGCAGGGGGCGGGCTCGGTGCTGGTCAAGATGAGCGACGGCAGCGGCAATTTCGCAGCCGGAGCAGAGCCCGGCGTGGTCTCTATGAAGGTCGGCGAATTCGAGATTCCCACCACCCGCGCTGGCGAATTGTGGATGCACTACTCCGACCCAGTGGCGGACCGCACGGTGCCGGCCTGGAAAGTGCTCGACCCGGCCACCACGGACGCGGAACTTGCCAGCCTGTTCGAAGGACAGATCGTGCTGGTGGGTGCAGGTGCGATTGGCCTGCGCGACCTTGTTGCCACCCCGCTGCGCGAGCGCGAGTTGGGGGTGATGGTCCATGCCCAGGCGATCGAGCAGATGATTCTGGGCGAGTTCCTGACCCGGCCCGACTGGGCGGTGGGTTTGGAACGCACGCTGGTGCTGCTGACCGGCCTGCTGCTGTTGCTGCTCTTGCCGCGGCTGGGGGCGAGTGGGGGCGCGGTGCTGGGTCTGGCAATGATCCTGCTGGTGACCGCGGGCAGTTGGTGGGCTTTCAGCGAACGGCGTTTCCTGCTCGATCCGACCTTCCCGGTGCTGGCGATCCTGGGCGTTTATCTCACGGTCACCGTGCTCGATTACTACCGCGAGGAGCAGGCGCGCAGCTATATCCACCAGGCCTTCGACCGCTATCTTTCGCCCGAACTGGTGAAGCGGATCGCGGCCGATCCGCACCAGCTCGAGCTGGGCGGAGAAGAGCGCGACATGACCGTGCTGTTCTGCGACATCCGCAGCTTCTCGCGGATTTCGGAGAAGCTCGAGCCGCGCTCGATCATTGCTTTCCTGATCGGCTTCCTCACGCCGATGTGCGACATCCTGCTCGAGCGCAAGGCCACTATCGACAAGTTCATCGGCGATGCGATCCTCGCTTTCTGGAACGCGCCGCTCGACGACCCTGACCAGCACGTCAACGCCGCGCGAGCCGCGCTGGCCATGCAGGCAAAGCTCAAACAGCTCAACGCCGAGATGCCGGGGCGCAAGGACCAGACCTGGCCTGGCAATGTCGCGATCGGGATCGGGCTCAATTCCGGCCCGTGCTGCGTCGGCAACATGGGGTCGGCCCAGAGGCTGTCCTATTCGATCATTGGCGATGCGGTGAATCTGGCCTCGCGGATCGAGGGCCTGACGAAACTCTATGGCGTGCCGATCGCGATGGGCAGCGCGTTGCAGCACCGCCTACCCGAATTCGCCACGGTCGAGCTCGACCTGGTGCGGGTGGTGGGACGCGACACGCCCGAATCGCTCCATGCCCTGCTCGGCGACGAGAGCCTGGCTGCTACCGCCGCGTTCCAGGAATTTGCCAAGGCCCATGCCGCGATGCTGGCCGCCTATCGCGCAAGGGATTGGGATAGCGTCGATCGCTTGCTTGACGAACAGGGGCCGGAAGCTGAAGTTCTGGGGCTGGGATCGCTGTATTCGTTGTATCGCGAGCGGGTGGCCCGGCTGCGGATCGCGCCGCCGCCCGGCGATTGGGATGGTGTCTTTGCCGCCAGCGAGAAGTAGCGGCAGGATGGAGGGAGCGAGGGGGATGGTCGAGGAGTCCAGACCGCGACGCACGGGGCCGGGGCGCATCTTCGCGGCGGCCCTGTTGCTCGCCATGCTGCCTGCCTCGCAAGCCAGCAGCAACTCCCGCTACGAAGGTGTTGCTACGTGCGCCGGATCGACCTGCCACGGCCGCGCCGAAGGCAATGGCGCGGTGGTCCGGCAGGACGAGATCGCCACCTGGCAATCCCCCTCTTCGCCCAGCGGTGCGCACAGCCGCGCCTATGCCGTACTGGCGGGCGAGCGCGGGCGCCAGATCACGGCCAGCCTGGGCTTGGGTGCGGCGACTTCCGCACCCGCCTGCCTAGGCTGTCACGCCACCTACGCACCCGAGGCGCAGCGTGGAGATCGCTTCCTGCTGAGCGACGGGGTTGGCTGCGAAAGCTGCCACGGTGCGTCGGGCACCTGGCTGCCACTCCACTATGCGCGCCCAGCCACCCATGCCTCGAACGTGGCGGCGGGGCTGGTACCACTGGAAAGCCCGCAGGAGCGCGCGCGGGTGTGCCTCGATTGCCATTACGGTTCGGCCAAGCCGGGCCAGTTCGTGACTCATTCGATGATGGCTGCCGGCCACCCGCGCATTGCGTTCGAACTCGACCTGTTCAGCGCGCTGCAGCAGCATCACGACGTCGATGCCGACTATCTTGAACGCAAGGGCGGGCTAGGCAGCGTGCGGCTGTGGGCGGTGGGCCAGGCCGAAGCGGTGCGCCGATCGACCAGCCTGTTCGCGCAGCCCGAATTCGGCATGCGCGGGATGTTCCCCGAGTTCACGTTCTACGACTGCCACAGCTGCCACCGCAGCATCACCGACGGGCCGCGCCGCAAGCTGACCTTCGAGACCAATCCGGGCCGGCCGATCCCGTTCGGCAATCCACCGTTCAACGACGAGAATATCATCATGCTCTCGGCCGTGGCCGGCGCCTTGGCACCGGGCCGGGCTGAAGCCTTCCTTGCGGCCAGCCGCGACTTCCACCGCGCGATGGGCCGCGATGGAGCGAGCGCGAGGGCTGCCGCCATGGTGCTCGGTCGGCAGGCCGAAGCGCTGTCGGACAGCCTGGCGACAGCGGGTGAGGGCGATGCCTTTGCCGTGGTCAGGCTGATTGCCGACCGCGCGACTGCGGCTCGCTTTACCGATTATGCCGGTTCGGTGCAGGCGGTTATGGCGATCGACACGTTGCTCAATGCGCTGGTGCGCGAGGGGCGCATCACGGTCGGGGCGGCAGCCGGCATTCGCTCCGAGATCAACCGTGCCTATGCCGCAGTCGATGATCCGAACAGCTATCGCCCGGCGCAGTTCCGCAGTGCACTGGGCGCGGCGGCGCGCGCGATCGGCATGCTGCAATGATCCGGCTCGCTCCCCGCCTTGCCGTCTTGACCGGCGCCGCGCTGGTGCTGGCATCTTGCGGCGGTGGGGGATCTTCGGGCGGTGGGCCCACGCCCAGCCCGACACCAAGCCCCACTGGCGGCTTGCTCTATTCCGTCCCCGCGCCCGAGGCGCTCAGCGCGGCAGAGGTCGGCACGGTGATCGCCCGTGCCGCCGCACAGGCCAGTGCGCAGGGTACACCTGCCACCATTGCGGTGGTCGACCGGGTTGGCAATGTGCTGGCGGTGTTCGCCATGCCCGGCGCTGCTGCCACCGCGCGCATTCCCGATGCACCCGACGGCAACAATCTCGATGCCCAGGGCCTGACCGTGCCTTCCGCCGCCGCCGCAATCGCCAAGGCGATCACCGGTGCCTATCTTTCGAGCGGCGGCAATGCCTTCTCCTCGCGCACCGCCAGCATGATCGTGCAGCAGCACTTCCCGCCCGCGCCCAGCACCGCCGGGCTCGAAAGCGGCCCGCTGTTTGGCGTCCAGTTCAGCCAGCTGCCCTGTTCCGATCTGGCCGCCCGGGCGAGCGACGGGCTGATCGGGCCAAAGCGCTCGCCGCTGGGGCTGGCGGCCGATCCGGGCGGTTTCCCCCTGTACAAGAATGGCGTGGTGGTGGGCGGGGTCGGCGTGATCGCCGATGGCGTCTACGGGCTCGACCTCAATGTGCTCGACACCGATGTCGACCGCGACGAGGCGATTGCATTGGCCGGGACGGTCGGCTTCGAAGCGCCCGAGGCGATCCGCGCGAACCGCATATTCGTCGATGGCACCTCGCTGCGCTATTCCGACACCGCCTATGGCTCGCTGGCCGATGTCGCCGGGGCCAGTTTCGCCGGGACGGCCGGGGTGCTGGTTGCTGTCACCGGCTATTATGACGGCATCGCGCTGCGCAGCGGCACTGCCTATGGCACCGAAGCCTCGGGCGTGCGCCCGGCCAGCGCCGCCGAATTCGCCAACCGCGATGCCTTCGTGCTGACCAATGGCGCAGGCGTGGGCCGCTATCCGGTGCGCGCGGGCACCGACGGGGCCGAGATCGCGAGCCCGATCAGCCTGGCCGAGGCGCGCGCAATCCTGGAAGAAGCCTTCGCGATCATGAGCCGGGCCCGTGCGCAGATCCGCCAGCCGCTCGACAGCCGGGCGCAGGTCACGATTTCGCTGGTCGACACGCGCGGCGAGGTTCTCGGCATCGTGCGCTCGCCCGATGCGCCGGTGTTCGGGATCGACGTCAGCCTGCAAAAGGCGCGCACCGCCAATCTCCTTTCGGCTCCGGCAGCGGCGAGCCAGTTGCAGGCGGCGAGCGGCGAAGTGCCGCAATTCGTGCCCAGGTTGCGCAGCTTCCTGAATGACCCGGCGGCGCTGACCGGGCAGTTCGCCTTCACCGATCGCGCAGGCGGGAACCTGTCGCGACCCTATTTTCCCGATGGCGAAGTGGGCCAGCCGCATGGCCCGCTGTCGCGACCGATCGCCCAGTTCAGCCCGTTCTCGACCGGGCTGCAGTCGGCGCTGGTAGTGGGCAATCTGGCGCAGCATCTCGGTTTTGTGACCGGGGCCGCAGGCAGTGACACGCCGCGCTCCTGCACCACCCTCCCCGATGCGGTGGCCGGTCGCAGCCGCCTGGCCAACGGGCTGCAGATCTTTCCCGGATCGGTGCCGGTCTACCGTGGCGCCACGCTGGTCGGCGCGATCGGCGTGTCAGGCGACGGGATCGACCAGGACGACATGATCAGCTTCCTCGGCCTACACAATGCCGGATTGCGCGTGGGTGGGGTCGGCAATGCCGCGGCGGCCATGCGGGCTGACCGGATCGTGGTGAGCCTGGGTTCGCGCCAGGTGCGGCTGCGCTATGTCGGCTGCCCCTTTGCCCCGTTCCTTGACAGCGCCCAGAACAACGTCTGCGAGGGGCTCTAGCCGTGGCTGCGATGCTGCTTCCGCTGATCGCGCTGCTCCAAACGCAACCACCGGCCGAGCCCCCGCCGCCCGACGCACCCGCCGAGCCGCCGTGGGAAGCCGATGCCCCGCCGGTCGACCCGCAGGTGATCGAAGGCCGCCGTCGCCCGGACTATACCGGCCCGCTGCCCGACCCGGTCACACAGGACAATCCCGGCGCAGTGCGAGCGCCGCCGCCCAGCGCCTTTCCCACCGACCAACTGCCGATCCCTGACCGCTGGCGGCTGATCCAGAGCCTCGGCCTCGTCAAAGAGCGGTGGTGGGACCCCTACAACCAGAACACCTACAAGGGTGACCGTCCGATCAACCCGGCCAAGGTGCCGTGGCTGCCGATCAAGGGACATGACTGGTTCTTTGTCGCCAATGCAGTGAGCGACACGGTGCTCGAACCGCGCAGCTTCCCGATCCCCGTGGGCGTCCAGACCACCGAAGACCCTGACCGCAACGATGTGTTCGGCAATGATTTCTCGACCGTGCTGTCGCAGACCTTCATCCTCGGCGCGGCGCTTATCAAGGGCAGCACCGCGTTCAAGCCGCCCGACGTCGAATACCGCGTCACGCTGGCGGTCAATCTCAACTATGTCGACGTACCCGAACGCCGCGTGCTGTTCGTCGAGCCTTCACGGCCCAGCCACCGCTTTGACCATTTCGTCGGCGTGCAGGAAGCCTTCTTTGATTACCATATCCGCAATGTCTCGACCCGCTACGATTTCGATTCGCTGCGGATGGGGATCCAGCCGTTCCAGTCGGATTTTCGCGGGTTCCTGTTCAACGACCAGCAGTTGGGACTGCGCTTCTTCGGCACGCGGGACAACAACCGCTTCCAGTACAATCTGGCGGCCTTCTGGCGGCTGGAGAAGGACACCAACAGCGGGCTCAATTCGGTGGTCCAGCGCCCGCGTGACGACTGGCTGCTGGTTGCCAATGTCTATCGCCAGGACTTCCTGATTCCGGCGCTGACCAGTCAGGTCACGCTGGCCTATAACCGCAATCGCGAAGCGGACGAGATCGAGATCGACGACAACGGCTTCCCGGTGCGCCCGGCGCTGTTGGGCGATCTGCGCGGGCGCGAATACGACGTGTTCTACCTTGGCTACAACGCCGACGGACGGATCGGCCGGATCAACCTTACCGCCAGCGCCTATGCCGCGCTGGGCGAAGACCGCAACAGCTTCTTCACCGGCGAGCCGGCCGACATCCGCGCCTTCTTCGGCGCGGCCGAACTGAGCTACGATCGCGACTGGATGCGCTTCCGCCTGTCGGGCGCCTGGGCCAGCGGCGACGATGACCCGTTCGACGGGCGCGAAACCGGGTTCGACGCAGTGTTCGAGAACCCGGTCTTTGCCGGCGCGGACACCAGCTACTGGATCCGCCAGACCATTCCCTTTGCCGGCGGCGGGCGGGCGGTTTCGGTCAATGGCCGCAACGGCCTGCTCAATTCGCTGCGATCCTCGAAGGAACAGGGGCAATCGAACTTCAACAATCCGGGGCTGGTGCTGGTGGGGGCCGGGGCCGACTTCGACCTCACGCCCGAATTCCGCCTGTCGGCCAATGCCAACCATCTGTGGTTCGAGAACACCGCCACGCTCGAGGCGCTGCGCAACGAAGGCTCGATTCCGCGCGATATCGGCTGGGATCTTTCGACCGCGGCCATCTGGCGCCCCAAAGCGACACAGAATATCGTGTTCCGCCTGTCGGCTGCGGCGCTGCTTTCGGGCGGGGGGTTTCGCGATCTGTTCGACAGCAGGGGAGGGGGAAGTGAATATTACTCGGTCCTGGCCAATGCGATCCTGACCTACTGATGCTGCAGTGGCGCCACCTTGTCTTCGCCGCCGCAAGCGCGATGCTGGCCGCGACCATGACGCTTGGCCCGATCCGTGCTGCTGAAGGGGAAAAGCCGGTCGAGCGGGCCTATTCGCTGGTCACCGCACCGCCCGCACCGGCGCGGCAGAGCTATGCCGAGGTGCTGACCAAATCGGCCGGCTGCACCTCGTGCCATGTGCGCAGCGACGCGCCCAGCATGCATATGAGCCCAGCGGTGCAACTGGGCTGCACCGATTGCCACGGCGGCAATGCTGCGGTGGCAGGCAATGCCGATCTGCCGCACGATCACCCCGATTACATTGCCGCGCGCGACCTGGCGCATGTGTTGCCCAAATATCCCGAAAGCTGGCACTGGCCGTCATCCGCCAATCCCCAGCGCAGCTATGCCCTGCTCAATCGTGAGGCGCCCGAGTTCGTCCGCTTCGTCAACCCCAGCGACTACCGCGTGGCGCGAGAGGCCTGCGGCGCCTGCCACCTCGCCACGATCGAGGCGGGCGAACGCTCGATCATGGCGACCGGCGCGATGCTGTGGGGCGGGGCGAGCTACAACAACGGCATCCTGCCGTTCAAGAACTACGTCCTGGGCGAGGCCTATACGCGCGAGGGCGAGCCGGCCAAGCTGGTGACGCCGGGCGATCCGCCGGGCACGCTGAGCGAGCGGCAGAAGGCGCGCGGGGCGCTGGCCGAGCTCTACCCGCTGCCAACCTGGCACGTGATTCCACCAGCCGACGTGTTCCGCGTGTTCGAGCGCGGGGGGCGCACGATCAACACCCAGTTCCCCGAGATTGGCCTGCCCAATCCGACCGGATCGATCCAGCGACTGGAGGAGCCGGGCCGGCCCGACCTCAAGCAGTCGAACCGCGGACCCGCCACGGGATTGAGGGTCGCGATCCCGGCGCTCAACATCCACAAGACCCGGCTCAACGATCCCTTCACCTGGTTCATGGGCACCAACGACCAGCCGGGCGACTATCGCCATTCGGGCTGCGCCAGTTGCCACGTGGTCTATGCCAATGATCGTGAGCCGCGCCATTCGCTGACCTATGCCCAGCACGGCCGCGACGGGCAGACGATCACGGTCGATCCAACCATCGCGGGCAAGCGGGAAGGAGGGCACGGCGCGCTCAAGCAGCCAAGCGATAGCGCAGAACACGGCGCGCTCAAGCGGCCAGGTCATGGCGAAAGCGAAGAACCGGCCAAGGAAAAAGGCCATCCACTGCGGCATGTGTTCACTCGCGCGATCCCCACCGCGCAATGCATGAACTGCCACATGCACCAGCCCAATATCTTCCTCAATTCCTACCTCGGTTACACCATGTGGGATTACGAGGCCGATGCGCCGTTCATGTGGCCCGAGCAGCAGAAATATCCCACGGCCGAAGAGGTGCGGAAAGTGCTCGACCGCAATCCCGAAGGCGCCGCGCCGCGCGGCAAGTGGGCCGATCTCGATTTCCTGCGCAATGTCTATGATCTCAATCCCAAGCTGCGCGACACGCAGTTTGCGGATTATCATGGCCACGGCTGGAATTTCCGCGCGATCTTCAAGCGCGACCGCGAAGGCAATCTGCTCGATGCCGATGGCAAAGTGGTCGATTCCGACGATCCGGAGAAATGGCGCCGCAAGGATGAAGGCAAGTTCGTGCCGCCCGGCGTGAACCCGGGCAAGGCGGTCCACCTGATGGACATCCATGCCGAAAAGGGCATGCAATGCGCCGATTGCCATTTCGCGCAGGACAGCCACGGCAACGGGTTGATCTATGGCGAGGTCGCCAATGCGATCGAGATCGGCTGCAAGGATTGCCATGGCACAGCCGATGCCTATCCCACGCTGCGCACCAGCGGCCCGGCTGCTCCGCCAAAGGGCAACGATCTCAGCCTGCTGCGCAACCCCGATGGCCAGCGCCGCTTCGAATGGATCGAGGGCGAGGACGGCAAGCGGCGACTGATCCAGCGCTCGATTGTCGATCCCGCGCTCGAATGGGAATTGAGCCTGGTGAAGGACACGCTCGATCCCTCCGAGCCGCTCTTCAATGCCAAGGCCGCGCGGGCCAAGCTGATGAGCCGGATGGGGGCGGAGACCGGCAAGTTCGAATTCGGCCTCGGCATCCCCGAGCAGGACCGCGCCCACCGCGACCAGGAGATGGCCTGCTTTACCTGCCACCTGTCGTGGACCACCTCATGCGGCGGGTGCCATCTGCCGATCGAGGCCAACTGGAAAAGCGAGGTCCACCGCTACGAGGGAGAGACCACGCGCAATTTCGCGACTTACAATCCGCAAGTCGCGCGCGACGAGATGTTCCAGCTGGGCAAGCACCAGACCACCAAGGGCAACCAGGTGGCGCCGGTGCGTTCGTCGAGCGCGCTGGTGCTGAGCTCGACCAACATCAACCGCGAACGGATCTATGTGCAGCAGCCGCCGGTCTCGGCGATCGGCTTTTCCAGCCAGGCCTTCGCGCCGCATTTTCCGCATACCGTGCGCAAGACCGAGACCAAGACCTGTTCGGACTGCCACCTGTCGGACCAGGACGACAACAACGCGATCATGGCGCAGCTGATGCTGTTGGGCACCAATTACGTCAATTTCGTCGGGCTCAACGCCTGGACCGGGCTGGAAGGCGGCTTCTCCGCGATCCGGGTAACCGAGTGGGACGAACCGCAGGCGGTGCTGGGCTCCTACCTTCACCGCTATGCCTATCCCGATTACTGGCGGCGCCACGTCGAGGACAACGGCCGCGAGCTCAAGAACTGGACCAGGGGCAGGACCTTCGACGGTCAAATGAGCGGGGAGACCGAGGCGTTCGAGCAGTTCGTCAACACGCATGAGGGCACACGTGGCCGGGTCGGCTGCCTGCAGTTGCGTGGCGAATATATGTTCGTGGCCGAGGGCAAGGGCGGCTTCCGTGTCTATGACGTGGCCTCGATCGCAAACAAGGGCGTGTCCGAACGGATCGTGACCGGGCCGTTCTCGCCCCTGGGCCATGACACGCGAGTCAAGACCCGCAATGCGACCTGCATGGCGCTGGCCACCAACCAGCCGATCAATCCGCTACGCAACACCGCCGAGATGCGCGCGATGAACCAGGAACAGCCGTTCCTGCCGATCTATTCCTATGCCGTCATCACCGATGCCGAAGAGGGTCTGGTGCTGGTCGATGTCAACACGCTGGCTGATGGCGAATTCCGCGGCAACCGCCTGGCGCGCGCCCGCTTTGCCGATGGCGCGAAGGCGTGGAACCCTGATGGCGTGCTCGACGGGGCACGGCATATCCAGCTGGCGGGCGAGGTGGCCTATATCACCGCCCGGCGCGGGCTGGTCGTGGTCGATCTGGCCGATCCGCTCAGCCCGCGGCTGGCGGCGGTGCGCGAGCTGCGCGATGCGCGCGCGAGCGCGATCCAGTTCCGTTATCTGTGGGTGACCGATGGCGAGGGCGTGAAGCTGTTCGATGTGACTACCTTGCGCAATCCGGTGGCGATCCCGGCCGCTACCGTGCCGCTGGCCAATGCGCGGCGGCTGTATGTCGCGCGCACCTATGCCTATGTCGCGGCCAAGGCTGAAGGTCTCGTGATCCTCGACGTCAAGAACCCGCTCAAGCCGCGCATCCATGCCCGCGAGACGCTGGACGGTGCGCTGAGCGATGCCGAAGACGTGATCGTGGCTTCGACCAATGCCTCGCTCTTCGCCTATGTCGCTGACGGGCGCAACGGGCTCAAGGTGCTGCAGCTGACCAGCCCCGACAGCCAACGCAATTTCTATGGCTTCAGCCCGGCGCCAAGGCCCGAACTGATCGCCTGGGCCAAGACGCCCTCACCCGCCATCGCGCTCAGCAAGGGGCTCGACCGCGACCGCGCGGTGGACGAGACCGGCGGGCAGATGGCGGTGTTCGGGCGGCTCGGTTCGCGGCCCTTCACCCGCAGCGAGATGGAGCGGCTGTTCCTGACCCGCGCGGGCGTGCCGTGGAAGGTTTCGGACAAGCCTGACATGGGTGCCTGGGTGGGCGGGCGCGGCCCGCTGGCCTACCAGGCCGCGCGCTAGCTCACTCGCGTTCGGCAAACATGTCGCGCATCATCGGCTGCAGGGGTGGGCCAAAGCTCGCCAGCAGCGGCCAGTCGCCGACCGGCTGGTAATGGGTCACCAGTGTGCCGCTTTGCCAGCGGTGTAGCGCGTAATGAGGCGGTTCTGCCGCGATCAGTGCTCGCTCGTCAGGCTCTTCAGCGTCGACCGCGCGAAGGTCGAGCGTCACTGCCGGCGCGACCGACGGGGTGATCCCCAGCGGGATGCCGCGAAAGCTGGTGTGGAGCGTGCGGTGCAGATGCCCGCAATGGATCGCGCGGATCTGGCCATGGCCCTCGATCGCAGCGGCAAAGGTGGAGATCCATTGCTCATCCGGCGCCGGGTCCATCCAGTCGATCCCGGACACCACCGGCGGATGGTGCATGAAGATCACGGTCGGCGTGGCGTCGTGCGCCGCCAGCTGGCCTGCCAGCCAGGCCGCTCGACGCGCGCAGAAGGCTCCGCCGTGGCGACCAGGCTCGAACGTGTCGAGGCACAGGATCAACAGGCCCGCCCGCTCTATCGCGTAATGGACGAAGCCGTCCATGCTTGCGCAGTCGGGGAAGGCCTGCAGCAAGGCCTCGCGGCTATCGTGATTGCCCACCAGCGGCACGACCGGGAACGGCAGCGTGCGCAGCGGTTCGACCAGCCGGGCGAAGCTCTCCGCATCGCCGCGATCGGTCAGATCGCCGCTCAGCACCAGCAAGTCCGGGTGGCTCGGCTGGTCGAGCAGCGCAGCCAGCGCGGCGCGATAGCGCAGTGTGTTCAGCTCCTCATCGCCCGCATCAGGGTCGAAACCGATATGGATATCGGTCAGTTGCGCGATCACCAGCGGCTGGTCGGCATCCGTCATCCTATCGCTCCCGCCGGTCGAGCACAGCCACGTTCTCGCGGCGCTGCCCGGGGTGGTCCTTGGGCAGCGGGCCGCTTGGCGCATGGAACGAATGGCACATCGCGCAGCTCGAAGGCACTTCGGCCTTCACCGCATTTTCCCCCTGGTGGCATTCGCGGCAGCTGGCGAGATTGGGCAGCAGCAGGTCGGTCGAGGCCTTTGACGTCTCGGCTTTGTGGCAGGTCGAGCATTTCTCCTGCCGGTGCGCCGCGTGATCGAACCCGCCGTTGAGGAAATAGCGGTCGGGCAGGTTGACCGGCATCACGTCGGCCTGCCCGCCGCGCAGGGCAGGCAGGTGGCACTCGCCGCACACCCCGCCCGGTGCCAGCGCCCGGTCGACCCCTACCAGCGAGCGCAGCGGCGATCCAAAGTTGGAATAGTAGATCCCCTCGCGGGCATATTTGCCGGGGCGCGAACGACCCGTAACCACCGGGCGGCGTGGCGCGCGGTCCATCGCCCGCAAATCGGCCTGCATCTGCGCCACATCGCCGTGGCGCAGCGTGCGGAACGTGGTGCCGACCCGGTCATAGACCAGACTGTGGCAGCTGCCGCAATTCTGCTCCATCTCGATCGGTTCGAACCCGATCCGGTCGCGCGTGGGCTGATGGCAATCCTTGCACGCCAGCGGCGCGCCATAACCTTCGACCCGGCCAAGCCGGATCGCCATCCGCGCGACCCCGCCACGCGGGTCAAGATGGACATCGTGCGGAAATTTCAGCCCGCTCGCCTCGCGTGGGCGATCTCCCAGCGAGACGCGCACCGGCTCTTCCTGCCGCAGCCGGGTGAAAATGGCCGGCTTGAACTCAGGGTGGGCCTTGCCGAAATCCCCAGCATTGGCGAGCCCGGTGTCGGTCAGGCGCTGGTCCAGCGAGCTGTGGCAATCGGCGCAGAATTGCTGGCTGGCAGGCTCCATGCGGCTAGGGCCTTCATGCTCGGTGTGGCAGGTGGTGCAGGCGCCCGGCCCTTCCTTGCCGAAGGCTTCGGCGACGGCCCATTGCAGGCTGTCACCCAGGCCAAATGGCGCTTGGCCCAGCGCGAGGCGCGGCGCTTCGGCATGATCGCCGATCTCCTCGTGGCAGGTCCGGCAGGACTCGTCGCGCACCGAAACAAAGGCATCGACATGGCAGGCCTCGCAATTGTCCTCCAGTGCGTGGTGTGCCCGGCTCAGCTTGCCGGTGCTCCAGCTGGCATCCATCGCGACCGCGCCGGGCCGGTCGATATCCGGTTCGATCTTCGCGCGCAGGACATGCGAGGCCACCGGAATGGCCAGGAAGGCCAGCAAGATAGCGCCCAGCAGGCCCCATGACAGCGCACGCTTGCTCGGCATTGCAGCCTCAAGTGCAAAGCTGCGCTTGGCGTCCGCCTCAGCCTCGCTTTTCACGAGTGGCCGGATCGTGATCTCGATCGGCGCGTCGCCGCTTTGCGAAAGGGTAAGTCGAGTGGCGCCCAACGCGATCTCGGCGCCTTCGCGCGGGTCGCAGGTGGCCTCGATGACGCTCCGGCCGTCCACGGCAAAGCCCAGTGTGCCCACCGCCGTAATGGCCAGCCTGCCGCCGGGCGCTGGTTCGATCTGCAGGTGATGCTGCTCGATCGCGAGGTCGGGCAGGTGGATGTCGTTACTGGTCGCGCGGCCTACCGTGACGCTGGCCTGCGCCAGTTCGCGCTCGCGCACGATCTCGCGGCCGGCGGCGGTCAAGTCAACGGTGCGGATCAGAAACGTCATCCGCCTAGCCCCAGTAATAGAACACGCTGACCACATGGGCCGTGAGTGCCGCCAGCAGCGCAATGGTGGCCGGGACATGCACGAACAGCCACACGTCGAGCAGCGCCTTCAGCCGGAGCTGGCGGCGGATCTGCGCAAGTTGGGCGCTGCGCTTGCCGAGCAGGACCCGGACCCGTTCTTCCGGGCCCTTGTTGTCTTCCATCGTGCGGAAGTCGTCGGGCAAGCCGGCCAGCGCGCGCGCCGTGGCACAGCGCGGATAGCGCCCGGTCAGCCGTGACCAGCTGCCGCCGGCAAAGGCATCCTGCGCCAGCGCTGCCAGCACGAGATCGGCCTGCTGTCGCCCCAGCGGCTGCGCCGCCTGCTCAAGCTGCCGGTCGATCGCGGCCAGAGCTTCGACCATCTGCGCGCGGGTCATCTCCTTCCGATTGGCGCTGAGCCGGGCAGGCAGCGTGGCATAGGCCGCCACGCCATAAATGCCCGATACGATCACCAGTATCATCAGCCCCCAGGCCAGCGTGTGTACGTTCCAACCAAGTTGGAAGCCGGTGTGCAGCGTGCCGATCACCGCCAGCGACAGGCCGAGATAGACATGCGCGCTCGTCCAGGCCTTGAGGCTCCAGCGGCCTTCGCTGATCCGGCGCTTGCGCACCCCCAACAGCGACAGCCATACGATCAGCCCAAGCCCGATGGTGCCCAGCGTGTAGCCATACCAGCTGCCGCCATTAGGGCGCGGCTGCTGGTCGATCAGCAGATAGCCAAGGAACAGCACGAGGCTCAATCCGCCGGCAATCTTCGCCCAGCGCATCCGGCGATGGACGAGGAAGCTCTCGTGTTCCGAAGCGCGGCGGCGTTCGTGAAACGCGAGATCGGTTTCGGGCCGGCTCGCCATCATTCGTCCCCTGCGATGCGGGTGGCGGACAGGAACTGCTCGGGCGCCACCCGGATCGCGGCGCCGGTGGGGCAGGCGCGTACGCAGGCAGGGCCGCCGTCGATCCCCGCGCACATGTCGCATTTGATTGCCACCTTGGGCCGTTCCGCTTGCTCCTGGGCGGCTGCCTGCTTGCGCCAGGCATAGGGTGCTTCGCCGGGTCCCGGCCCGCGCCCGAACAGCAGCCATTGCAGCAGCGAGGGCTTTTCGGGTGGCCGGGCGTCCATCCGGATCACGCCATAGGGGCAGTTGCGCTGGCAATTGCCGCAACCGATGCAGGTTTCGTCGATGAAGACTTCGCCGTCGGGCCCGCGTTTGATGGCGTTGGGCGGGCAATCAGCCATGCAATGTGGGTGTTCGCAATGGCGGCACGAGGTCGGTACGTGGAGATGGGCATAGGTCCGCCCGGCTTCGCGATCGAGCCGCGACAAACCGTCATGGCTGTCGGCGCAGGCCTTTTCGCAATTGTCGCAGCCGACACACAGCTTCTCGTCGATCAGCAGCACATCGGTCGCTTCGCCGATTCCGTTGTCGACCAGGAACTGCGCCGTTTGCGAATACATGTCGACCGCGCCGCCGAAGCTGCCCTTGCGGCTTTCGACAAAGGCGTTGATCTCGCGCCGCTTGGCCATGTCGGCCAGCGCCCGTTCGCGCAGCCTGGGATTGCGCTCCAGCAGGTCCATGAAGCCTTCGCCCGGCAGGCGGATCACCTGCGACCGGATGGCGGCCTTGACTGTAGCCGACCGTCGTTCGCCGTCGATCACCGCCATCTCGCCGAAATAGGTTCCGGCCGGGAGATAGGACAGGAACACGGGGCGACCGCCGATGTCCTTCTCCACGATCATCGAGCCGCGCCGCAGGATGTAGACGTCGCGGTCCTCTGCGCCTTCGGCGATCACCACTTCGCCGGCCTTGACATCGACCACTTGCGCGCTGTCGACCAGCGCGCGCACATCCGCCGCGGCCAGGCCCGAACCGAACATCTGCAGCAATTGCCGCTCGATCGAGATGCGGGTCACTGCGCGATTGGCGCCGGGCGAGGTGGCGAGCAGGCGTAGCGCCACCATGCGCGAGAATTCGATCGCCACCATCGGCTCTGCCGCGCGGATAGTCGCGCCGCGGCGGCGCCCGGAGATCAGCCCGACCTCACCGAAGATTGATCCCTGTTCGATCGGCACCGTGATCGCCGGGTTCATCGGATCGATTTCGACCGCGACCGAACCGGTGCAGATCGCGAACATCGACGATCCGGGATCGTTGCGCGCGAAGATCAACTCGCCCGGGGCATAGGCATGGACTGCGCTGTCGAGCATCAGTTCGCGCAATTGCAGCGGCGAAAGCTCGCGCAACACTTCGACATTGGTGCCGAACAGCTCGAGCCATTGCTCGACGCTGCGCTGCCCTGGCAGGCGGGCGAACTTCGCCGCCAGGATCGGTTCGTCGGCGGGCTTGAGATCGCGGTTGCCATTGAGGAACTCGATCACGTCATAGCCCTGGTTCATGCAGTGCTTGATCAGTGGATAGCCGGCCAATGCGCCGATCACATGGATGCCCGG
Source organism: uncultured Porphyrobacter sp. (assembly GCA_964500135.1). Classification (GTDB taxonomy): domain Bacteria; phylum Pseudomonadota; class Alphaproteobacteria; order Sphingomonadales; family Sphingomonadaceae; genus Erythrobacter. Next base: position 72,451 of record CAZCNF010000007.1, on the reverse strand, counting down.
CTTGGTCGTCTCGAAGCTGGGCGACAGGTGCGGGAAGGCCCCGGCATCGGCACTCGTGAATTCGATCCCGCAGCTCTCCACAAAGCCGCGGGGCGGCTGCGAACCGGTGCGTGCAATGATCCGGTCGCAGCGGATCGGCTCTTGGCCGTCGCGCGTGTCGAGCATCAGTTCGCCCGGGCGGACTTCGGCCGGGCTACATTCGCGCCGCACGATGATCCGGCCTTCCTGCTCAGCCGCTTGGAGCAGCTTGACATTGGCGTCCTTGGCGCGGGCGAAATCGGTCCCGCGATTGAGGATCGTCACCACATTGCGCTGCGCCGGGTCCGCCGCGAGGCCCAGCGCGTTCTCGATTCCTGCGTCGCCGGAACCGACCACGGTGATATGCTCGTCGACATATTCGCCCGGATCGTCCAGCTGGTATTGGACATGTGGCAGGTCCGCGCCGGGAATGCGTAGCCGGTTGGGATTGCCTTGCGTGCCAATCGCCAGCACCACCGCCTCGGCTTCGATTGCCTCGCCATTCTTCAGTTGCAGCTTGAAATGCCCCGCTTCGCCCTCAATCGCGGTGATTTCGGCATTGAAGCGGACATTGATCTGCTTGGCTTGGACCTGCCCGCTCCAGGCGTCGAGGATCGCCTCGCGCTTGCCCGCGTCGAAATCGAGATCGCTACGCAGCACGAGGTTGGCGGGCGTCGCCATCACGTGCTTGCCTTTCTGGTAGCGATAGATGGTGTCGGACAGGTGGTCGGTCTTCTCGATCAGGACATGGCTCATGCCGAGCGCTGCCGCGCGCCCGGCGGCGCTGAGGCCTGCCGGACCCGATCCGACAATCGCAACCCGGTACACCTCGGGCAAGCCTGATCCCCCTCGCTCCAACGTCCATCGGAGAGTGGCATCATAAGACAAACAGAGAGTTGCACCAGCGCGAATTGCGGCTCGCAGGGCGCGCTGCTACCTCTGCGCGATGGACTCACCTGACAAGCAGGGCGGCAGCCAGCCGCAGCGCGTGGCGCCGGGCGTCTATCTGTTCGGCATGGCGGTTGCGCTCTTCGCGGCTGCGCTTGCCTACAACGCTCTGGGCCAGGGCGGCGAAGCGGATAGAGATGCGTCGGCTGCGGCCATGCCGAATTCGATCGAACAGTTGCGCCGTGCCGCCGAGGCCTCGAAGGACGATGCCAGGCCGTGGCAGGAACTGGGCTTCGCCCATTTCGAACGCGGCGAGTTCACCGAAGCAGCGAAGGCCTATGAGCGCGCCGTCGCGATCGACGAGGGCGAGGCGGTGCTCTGGTCGGCGCTGGGCGAAGCACGGGTGATGGCGAGCGAGCGCGATCCGATGCCGCCAGCCGCCCTCGCGGCCTTCACCCGCGCCAGCCAGATCAATCCGCGTGACCCGCGCGCGCGGTATTTCCTCAATGTCCAGAAGGACCTGACCGGGGATCATCAAGGGGCGATCGCAGGCTGGCTGGCGCTGCTGGCGGAAACGCCGCAAGGCGCGCCGTGGGAAAGCGATCTGGTGCGCACGATCGAGCAGGTCGGCAGGCTCAACGGGATCGAGGTCGAGCAGCAGATCGAGCTGGCCCTGGCGGCACGACCGGGACTCGCGGCATCCGGCGCGGCACCCGTGCGCGGGCCGTCGCAGGCCGAGATCGCGGCAGCGGGTGCCATCCCACCAAGCGAACAACGCGAAATGGCCGAAGGCATGGTCGCGCGGCTCGAAGATCGGCTGCGTGCCGATCCCAGGGATCCGGCTGGCTGGGTCATGCTGATGCGCAGCCGGATGACATTGGGCGAGCCCGATCGCGCTCGGGCCGCGCTGGAACAGGCGGTGCGGGCCAATCCGGCGGATGCCGCGCAGCTGCGCCGCGAAGCCGACGCCCTTGGTGTGCGGTAGGGTCAGAACAACGAGGCGAGGAAGCTGCGCTGTTCGATCAGGAAACTCACCAGCGAAAGCGTGAGCCCCACCAGGAAGATGCGATAGGACCAGCCGAGCAGGCGATACTTCTTGCGGCGCAGCACCTGCCCGTTCTGGTAGACGTCGCGCAGCATCAGCCGGAACACTGCTTCATCGGTTTCCAGTTCGTCGAGCACGCTGTCGGCAAAGGCTTCCTCCTCCATCTGGGTAAACACCCCGAAGAACAGGATGTTGGGCCGTTTGTCGGCAATCGGCTTGGTGCTGACCCAGGGGATCACAGCCGCTACCGCCAGGAACGCCGCCACAAAGGCGAAGCAGCCCAGCAGCATCAGGGTGAAAGACGGTTCGCCCCGGCTGGCCTGGCCCACCGCCAGCGTGAACACCACGAAGGACGCGCCCATCAGCAGGCTGGCCTTCTGGTCGGCCATCTGGCTGAGCGCGAGGTTTGAGGTCGAAACCGTGCGCACGAGGTGGATCGCCTGGGCCGAGAGGCGGCGTTCGCTCGCTGTGCCTTCCCCGCTCATACGACCCCGAATGCCAGCATGGCATCGGCCACCTTCTTGAACCCCGCGATATTGGCGCCCTTGACGTAATCGACATAGCCGCCGCCCTGGTCGCCATAGGTCAGGCACCGCGCGTGGATGCCGTCCATGATGTCCTTCAGCATCTGCTGCAATTCGTCTTCGCTCCATGAACGGCGCAGCGAGTTCTGGCTCATCTCGAGCCCCGACACCGCGACTCCGCCAGCATTGGCGGCCTTGCCCGGGGCGTAAAGCAGCTTTGCCGCCTTGAATACATGCACGCCCTCCAAATCGGTCGGCATGTTCGCGCCTTCAGCCACTGCCTTGCAGCCATTGGCGACCAGCGCACGGGCATCATCGCCCAGCAGCTCGTTCTGCGTCGCACAGGGCAGCGCGACGTCACAGGGCACGTGCCAGGGTGTCTTGCCGGGATGGAAGCTGGCGCCGGCAAATGCTTCGCAATATTCCTCGATCCGGCCGCGCCGGTGGGTCTTGTGGCTCTTCACCCAGGCAATCTTTTCCAGGTCGATCCCGCCAGGATCATGGATGAATCCGCCCGAATCCGACAACGTCAGCACCTTGCCGCCCAATTGCACCACGTTCTCCGCGGCGTGAGTGGCGACATTGCCGGAACCGGAGATCACCGCCGTCTTGCCGGTCAGGTCCTCGCTCCTGGTCCTGAGCATGTTGGCGAGAAAATAGACCGCGCCATAACCCGTCGCTTCGGGCCGAATCAGCGATCCGCCATATTCCAGCCCCTTGCCGGTCAACACGCCGGTGAACTGGTTGGTAATGCGCTTGTATTGCCCGAACATGTAGCCGATTTCGCGTCCGCCCACGCCGATGTCGCCCGCCGGAACGTCAACGTCGGCGCCGATGTGGCGATAAAGCTCGGTCATGAAGCTCTGGCAGAAGCGCATGATCTCGCGCTCGCTCTTGCCCTTGGGGTTGAAGTTCGAACCGCCCTTGCCGCCGCCCATCGGCAACCCGGTCAGCGCGTTCTTGAAGGTCTGTTCAAAGGCGAGGAACTTGAGCACGCTTTCGTTGACCGAGGGGTGGAAGCGGATGCCGCCCTTGTAGGGACCGATTGCATTGTTGTTCTGCACCCGCCAGCCGCGCTGGACCCTGATGTTCCCGCGATCGTCTTCCCAGCAGACGCGAAAGCTCACCACCCGGTCGGGCTCGGCGATGCGCCGCAGGATCTGCTCGCGATGATAGGCTTCCTTGTCGGCGATGAAATCGAAGATGTCTTCGGCCACTTCCTGCACCGCCTGGACGAATTCCGGCTGGTGCGGATTGCGCCGCTTCACGCCTTCCATGAACCCCGCAAAATCGACGTGCTCGGTGACGGCCATGACTCGCTCTCCCATCCTCCGGTCGCGTGGTCCGGATTCGCGGGTTATCCGCCGATTGCCCATGCGGGGCAAGCCCGGTGGCTGCCGCGCGACGCGGTCATGTCGCAAATGTGGCAGTTGCCCGCCCTGGGGTGCGCTGCCAGCTTCCCGGTTCGAAGAGGGCAAGGTGATCGATGGGCATTGAGCATGATCTGGTGATCCGCGGCGGGACCATTGCCGACGGCAGCGGCGGCGAGCTGATCGACGCCGATATCGCCGTCGCGGGTGGCCGGATCGCCGCGATTGGTGAGGTGCCCGGTCAGGGCCGCGAGGAAATTGACGCGAGGGGCCGGATCGTCACGCCCGGCTTCATCGACGTTCACACCCATTATGACGGGCAATGCATCTGGGGCGAGGAACTGAGCCCTTCGTCCGCACATGGCGTAACCACGGCGGTGATGGGCAACTGCGGAGTGGGCTTCGCACCGTGCCGCAAGTCCGATCACGAACTGCTGATCAATGTCATGGAGGGGGTGGAAGACATTCCCGGCGTGGTGATGGCCGACGGCCTGCCGTGGGATTGGGAAACCTTCCCGCAATATCTAGACACAGTGGCGCGCGGGCGGCGCGATATCGATGTGGCTGCCTATTTGCCGCATTCGCCGCTCAGGGTCTATGCGATGGGCGAACGTGGCGCCGCGCGCGAACCGGCTACTGCTGACGATCTCGCACTGATGCGGCGGCTGACCCGCGAGGCGATCGATGCGGGCGCGCTCGGCTTTGCCACTTCGCGCCTGTCAATCCACAAGACCGCCGATGGCGACAGCATTCCCACATTCGAAGCGGATGTAGCCGAACTCGAGGCGATTGCGCGCGGCATGGCCGACGCGGGGGCAGGCACCTTTCAGATCGTGCTTGATGCCTTTGTCGGCTGGGACAAGGAATACCGCGTGATCGAGCGGGTAATCGAGGCGAGCGGGCGGCCCGCCACTTTCACGCTGGCGTCGGGCAACGACGCGCCACCGCGCTGGCGGCGGGTGCTGGAAATGCTTGAGCGGACCAACGCCGCAGGCGGCAAGGCAACCGCGCAGGTCATGCCGCGGCCGATCGGCTTGATTGCCGGGCTCGAGCTGACCGTCCATCCCTTCGTGCTCTGCCCGAGCTGGGCAAAGATCGCGGACCTGCCGATCGAGCAGCAGGTCTCCGCGATGCGCGATCCCGGCCTGCGCGCGGCGCTGCTGTCCGAGGATTTCGCGCCCGGCCACCCGTTCAACCAGCTTGCGCGCGACTGGAACTGGCTGTTCCCGCTCGACGATCCGCCCGATTATGCGCCGCCGCGCGAAATGAGCATGGCGGGCCAGGCGCAGGCGCGCGGCTGCACCCCGCAGGAAGTGGCCTATGACCGGATCCTCGCAACCGGGGGCAAGGGCTTGTTCCTGGCGGCACTGGGCAATTACGAACAGGGCAGGCTGGACAGTGCGCACGAAATGCTCAGCCATCCGCATTGCATTCCAGGCCTGGGCGATGGCGGGGCGCATTACGGGGCGATCTGCGATGCCAGCTATTCGACCTTCCTGCTGACCCAGTTCGTAAAGGACCAGGGCGAGCTCAGCTTCGACCTGGCCGAGGCCGTCCGCATGCTGTCGTCCAAGGCGGCAGACGCGGTCGGCTTGGCGGGGCGGGGACTGCTGCGGCCGGGCGCCAAGGCCGATCTCAACGTGATCGACCTCGACCGGCTGCGGCTGCACCTGCCCGAGATCGTCCATGACCTGCCGGCCGGGGGCAAGCGGCTGCACCAGCGCGCCACCGGCTATGATGCGACGATCGTGTCGGGCGAAGTGATCCGTCGTTTCGACAGCTCGACCGGGGCGCGCCCCGGGCAGCTGGTGCGGGGTCACGCGGCGGCGGCTTAGGGCCGGCTGCGCATTTGGCGCAAGTTGGCGCAGCGCGCCTCCACCTGATCCTGCGCTAACAGCTCCCCGGTCGGCAGCGGCCAGCGCCGCCGCCAGTTCGGATGTTCTTCGATTGTGCCGGGCAGGTTGGGTTGCTCCTCCTCGCCCAGCAAGTCCTCCAGCGGGACGATCGCCAGCACCGAAGGCGTGCGTGCGATATGGGAGATTGCCGCGTCGACGACCGGCTGCGAATCATCGGGTGCGGGGCGCACCGGGCCATCCCCGATGGTCGACCACAGCAGGCCCCGGTCCCATGCGCGGATCGCTTCTGCTTCGACCCGGTCAACCCCTTGCGGCAGGCGGCCGAGCCGCGCGGCCCAGTCGAGGTCACGCCCGCGCCACCAGCCCGCTACCGTTGCCGTATCATGCGTGCCGGTCATGGCGACGCTCAGCGGGTCAAAATCCTGCGCGCCAATGAAGCCTTGGTCCTCGGCGCGTTCGAACCACAGCACCCGCATGCCCGGCATGCGCCGCTGCGTGACCGCATCGGTGAAGCCGTGCGGCGCAGTGCCCAGGTCTTCGGCGATCACCAGCGCATCGGCGCGGTGCGCCTCCAGCGTGGCGAGGCGCACCAGATCGTCGAAGGGATAGGTCAGATAGGCCCCATCGGCCGAGGTCCCACCTTCGGGTATGACCCACAGCCGGGCGAGGCCGAAAGCGTGATCGATCCGCAAGCCGCCGCAACCGGCAAAGGCGCTGCGCAGCATCGCGATCCAGGGGGCATAGCCGGACTGGCGCAGGCCTGCAGGAGAGAAGCCGGTGATCGACCAGTTCTGCCCCAGCGGGCCCAGCGGATCGGGCGGCGCTCCGATGGTGAGGTCGCGCAGCATGGCCCCGCGCATTGCCCAGGCATCGCTGCCAGAAGGGTCCACGCCCACGGCCAGATCGCCGATCAGGCCGATCGCCATGCCGGCCTGCCGCGCTGCGATACCGGCTGCATCGAGCCCGCCGCGCGCAAGCCATTGCAGGAACAGGTGGAATTCGACCTCGTCCGCTTGCTGCGCGGCGAAGGCGGCTACCGCCGGGCTGGCGGGATCGCGATAGGCTGCCGGCCAGTCGCGCCAGCCGTGCGCCCCGCCGGGGCGGAAATGACCATCGAGCGCATCGAACAGGGCATGGCGATGCAGCGCCTCGCCGCCAGCTTTGTTCTCTTCGTGGATACGCTGGCGCTGGGCCGGGGTCAGTGCGGCGAAGGCGGCGCGCAAGTCGGCCAGCCGCTGCGGCAGTGCGGCATCCCAGTCAATCAGATCGGCTCCCGGACGCTGCGGCAAAGGCGGCAGGCCGACGAGCGCAGGGTCGCCCATGGCGCCATTGAGGAACAGCCGGCTCGAAGGCGAATAGGGACTGAAACCTTGCCCGTGACCGGGAAACAGCGCGTGGACGGGGTTAATCGCGACGGCATCGGCGCCGTGCAGTGCCAGCGCACGGGCCGCTTGCGCCAATTCGCCGAAGGACCCGAAGGCGCTTTGCGCCTCTCCCCGAAGCGCCGGGATCTGGACCGAGACGCCCCAGGGGCGCCGCCCCTCGCTCGCCTGCGGTAGCGGGCAATGTGGCGGGGCCACGGCCAGCTTGATCGCCGCTCCGTCAATCTCGAGGTCGTAATAGCCCGGCTCGGCCACTGCCGACAGCTGCCGGCCATCGACTATGAGCCTGCGGCTCTGCCCGTCCTCGCCAGTGATCTCGGCCCGGCGCGCCGCGATCGGCAGCGAGATCAGGGCGCCCGCATCGGCCACCAGCATCGCTGGGAGTGTGCCAGCTTGCGCCTCGATTGCCGCAAGGCTGCGGCTGATCTGCGCATCGCTTGCCGTGTCATGGCCAAGCGCTTGCAGGATCGTTGCAGTTATGTCGTTCGGAACTTGCTGTTCGCGCCCTTCAACATCGCGCCATTGGTGAGCGAGGCCGCAAGCCTGCGCCAGCGCGTGCAAGGGGTCGGTCGAACTTGCCATCATGCCTGTGCTTCGGTGCCTCATGCCCGATTGGCAAGCAATCGGGGCCGATTTTGCCCAATGAATACGACTGTATTGGGGAATCGGCGATTGCTGTTGGCGCGCGCAACCGCCTACAACACGCCAAGGCCCGGACAAGGAGTGCATGGCGCGTGACAGTCAGCCCGAATGGCAAGGCAATGGAGCTTGAGGCGCGGATCATCGACGTGCTGCGGCACCGCGTGGGCAAGAACGAGATCGCCGCCAAGCCACATGACTGGTACAATGCCGCCGTCCTTGCGTTGCGCGACGACATTATCGATCGTTGGTTTGCCTCGACTTCGCGCACCTATGAGGCGAAGGGCAAACGGGTTTATTACCTCAGCCTCGAATTCCTGATCGGGCGGCTGCTGCGCGATGCCCTGTCGAACCTGGGCTGCACTCGCGAGATGGAACAGGCGCTGCGCCAACACGGCCTCGATCTGGCGATGCTGGAAGAGCTAGAGCCCGATGCGGCGCTGGGCAATGGCGGGCTGGGTCGGCTTGCGGCCTGCTTCATGGAGAGCCTCGCCAGCCTCGATATCCCGGCCTTCGGCTATGGCATCCGCTACGTGAACGGCATGTTCCGCCAGCGGATCGACGACGGCTGGCAGGTTGAACTGCCTGAAACCTGGCTGGCGCATGGCAATCCCTGGGAGTTCGAACGGCGCGAAAGCGCCTATCGCATCGGCTTTGGCGGCGAGGTGGCGAGCGAGGGCGGAGAAATCCGCTGGAAGCCCGCCGAAACGATCGAGGCCACCGCGGTCGACACGCCAGTGGTCGGCTGGCGCGGCCAGCGGGTCAACACGCTGCGGCTATGGACCGCGAGCGCGCTCGACCCGATCAGGCTCGATGCCTTCAACGCGGGCGACCACGCTGGTGCGCTCGCGGCGCAAGTGCGCGCCGACAGCCTGGTGCGCGTGCTCTATCCGGCGGATTCGACCCCGGCCGGGCAGGAATTGCGGTTGCGCCAGGAGTTCTTCTTCTCTTCCGCCTCGATTCAGGACATCGTGCGGCGCCATGTCCAGTATCACGGCGATGTGCGGACCCTGCCTGACAAGGCGGCGATCCAGCTCAACGATACGCATCCCTCTGTTGCCGTGGCCGAACTGGTGCGCCTGCTGTGCGACGATCACGGCCTTGCCTTCGACGAGGCATGGGACATCACCCGCCGCACGATTGGCTATACGAACCACACACTGTTGCCCGAAGCGCTCGAGAGCTGGCCCTTGCCGCTGTTCGAGCGGTTGCTGCCGCGCCACATGCAGATCGTCTATGCGATCAATGCGCGTGTGCTGCGCGAAGCGCGCAAGGCGGGCTTGGGCGATGCCGCGATCTCGGCGATCTCGCTGATCGACGAACATGGCGAGCGACGGGTGCGCATGGCCAACCTTGCTTTCGTCGGGGCGCATAGTGTCAACGGCGTGGCCGCGCTCCACACCGAGCTGATGAAGGAGACGGTGTTCGCCGATCTGCACAGGCTCTATCCGTCGAGGATCAACAACAAGACCAATGGCGTAACCCCGCGCCGCTGGCTGCAGCAGGCGAACCCGCGCCTGACCGGGTTGATCCGCGAAGCCATCGGTGATGCGTTCCTCGACGACGCACAGCAGCTTGCCGCGCTCGACAGCTTTGCCGCGGACGCCACCTTCGGCGAGCGGATCGACGAAGCCAAGCGCGCCAACAAGGTCGACCTGGCGCAGCATCTGCGCGAACTGACCGGCATCAGGCTCGATCCCGATGCGCTGTTCGATGTCCAGATCAAGCGGATCCACGAATACAAGCGCCAGCTCTTGAACCTGATCGAGACCGTGGCGCTGTACGACCAGATCCGCAGCCATCCCGAGCGCGACTGGGTGCCGCGGGTGAAGATCTTCGGCGGCAAGGCCGCGCCGACCTATCACAACGCCAAGCTGATCATCAAACTGGCGAACGACATCGCCCGGCGGATCAATGCCGATCCGTCGGTGGGCGAAGTGCTCAAGGTGCTGTTCGTGCCGAATTACAACGTGTCATTGGCCGAACGGATCATCCCTGCGGCCGATCTGAGCGAGCAGATCTCCACCGCCGGGATGGAGGCATCGGGCACGGGCAACATGAAGTTTGCGCTCAATGGCGCTTTGACGATCGGCACGCTCGATGGCGCCAATATCGAGATCATGGAACGGGTCGGGCGCGAGAATATCGTGATCTTCGGGCTCACGGCCGAGGAAGTGGCGGCCAGGCGGGCCGAGGGCTATGATCCGCGCGCGGTGATTGAGGGTTCGCGCGAGCTGGCCCAGGCAGTCCATTCGATTGCCAGCGGCGTGTTCAGCCCCGACGATCCCACCCGCTATGCCGGGCTGATGGATGGCCTGCTCAATTCGGACTGGTTCATGGTCGCGGCCGATTTCGATGCCTATGCCGTCGCCCAGCGTGCGGTCGACGCGCGCTGGCAGGATCGGGCCGCCTGGCGACGCAGTGCGATCCATAATGTCGCGCGGGTCGGCTGGTTTTCGTCCGACCGCACGATCGGCGAGTATGCACGCGAGATCTGGGGCGTGATGTGAAACCGCCGGCCGAGGCCATCGCCGCGCTGCTTGCCGGGACGCACGCGGACCCCTTCGCCTTGCTGGGGCCGCATGATGGGCCCGATGGCACCTTCGCCCGGGCCATCCTGCCGGGCGCGGAAGAGGTCGAGGCCTTTTCGCTCAAGGGCGGGCGGCTGGGCAAGATGGTACGGGTCGATGAACGCGGGCTGTTCGAGGGCAGGCTGAGGGGCAAACCCAAGCCGGTCAAGTACCGCTGCCGTGCGCTAGGCAGCGAATGGTGGGTGACCGATCCCTACAGCTTCGGGCCGGTGCTGGGACCGCTTGACGATTTCCTGATCGCAGAAGGCACGCATTTGCGCCTGTTCGACAAGCTAGGCGCGCATGTGATCCACCATGAGGGTGCCGATGGCGTCCACTTCGCGGTTTGGGCGCCCAATGCCCGGCAAGTGAATCTGGTCGGCGATTTCAATGACTGGGACGGCGCGCGGCACATGATGCGCCACCGCCTTGATATCGGGGTGTGGGAAATCTTCATTCCGGATATCGGTGAAGGGCGGGCCTATAAATACCGTATCACCGCCCCGGACGGCACGGTGCTGCCGCTCAAGGCCGATCCCTTTGCCTTTGCCAGCGAACTGCGCCCCAAGACCGCGTCGGTCGTCGCGCGGCCGGGCAAGCGTGAATGGGGCGACGAGGCGCACCGCCAGCATTGGGCCAGCGTCGATCCGCGGCGCGAGGCGATTGCGATCTACGAGGTCCACCCCGGATCGTGGCAGAGGAACGCTCATGGCTGGTTCCTGACCTGGGACGAGATGGCCGAACGGCTGATCCCCTATGTGGCGGACATGGGCTTCACCCATATCGAATTCCTGCCGGTGTCCGAACATCCCTATGACCCGAGCTGGGGCTACCAGACCACCGGGCTTTATGCGCCATCCGCGAGGTTTGGCGATGTCGAGGGCTTTGCGCGCTTCGTCGACGGGGCGCACCGTGCCGGGGTGGGCGTGCTGATCGACTGGGTGCCCGCCCATTTCCCCACCGACGAGCATGGCCTGGCACGGTTCGACGGCACCGCGTTGTATGAGCATGAGGATCCGCGCCTCGGCTTCCACCCCGACTGGAACACCGCGATCTACAATTTCGGGCGGCGCGAAGTGCGCAGCTTCCTCGTCAACAATGCGCTGTTCTGGGCCGAGCAATACCATGTCGACGGGCTGCGCGTGGATGCCGTCGCCTCGATGCTCTATCGCGATTATTCGCGCCAGGCGGGCGAATGGATCCCCAACGAACACGGCGGGCGCGAGAACTGGGAAGCGGTCGAATTCATGCGCGCCACCAACCGCGCGCTTTACGGTACCCATGCCGGAGTGATGACAGTGGCGGAGGAATCGACCGCCTGGCCCGGCGTGTCGCACCCGGCCTTCGATGACGGGCCGCGCACCAATCTGGGCTTCGGCTTCAAATGGAACATGGGCTTCATGCACGACACGCTGAAGTACATGGCGTGCGATCCGATCCACCGGCAGTACCACCACGACGACATCACCTTCGGGCTGGTCTATGCCTTCAGCGAGAATTTCGTCCTCCCGCTGAGCCATGACGAAGTGGTTCATGGCAAAGGCAGCATCCTAGGCAAGATGAGCGGCGACGACTGGCAGCAATTCGCCAATCTGCGCGCCTATTACGCGATGATGTGGGGGTATCCCGGCAAGAAGCTGCTGTTCATGGGGCAGGAGTTCGCGCAGCGCCGCGAATGGAGCGAGGAGCGCGCGCTCGACTGGGAACTGATGGAGGCGCCCGCGCATGCTGGAGTTTCGGCGCTGATCCGCGATCTCAACCGGCTTTATCGCAGCGAACCCGCGCTGCACGCTCGCGATTGCGAGGGCGAGGGCTTCGAATGGCTGATCGCCGATGACGCCAGGAACTCGGTTTTCGCCTGGCTGCGCAAGGCGCCGGGCGCCGCGCCGGTGGCGGTGATCGCCAACATGACGCCAGCCATGCACGGGCACTACCGCGTGCCCTTGCCGCATGACGGCGAATGGGTCGAAGTGCTCAATAGCGACGCGCATTGCTATGGCGGCAGCGGGCAGGGCAATCAGGGCAGCGTGCGGGCTGAACATGGCGGGGCAGACATCGTGCTGCCACCGCTGGCCACGATCATGTTGCGCTTCAAGGGTTAGGAAATCGGCAAAGAACCGGAAAAACAGGAGAGGTTGGGATGAGGGAAAGGACTACGGGCAGGCCGCTGGCACGCGATGCCATGGCCTATGTGCTGGCCGGCGGGCGCGGCAGCCGCTTGATGGAGCTGACCGATCGGCGCGCCAAGCCGGCGGTCTATTTCGGCGGCAAGACCAGGATCATCGATTTCGCCCTGTCCAACGCGCTCAATTCGGGCATCCGCCGTATCGGCGTGGCGACGCAATACAAGGCGCATTCTCTGATCCGCCACTTGCAGATGGGCTGGAACTTCTTCCGCCCGGAACGCAACGAGAGCTTCGACATCCTGCCAGCGAGCCAGCGCGTCTCGGAAACCCAATGGTACGAAGGCACCGCTGACGCCGTCTATCAGAACATCGACATTATCGAAGCGCACCGCCCTGAATACATCGTGATCCTGGCTGGCGATCACATCTACAAGATGGACTACGAACTGATGCTGCGGCAGCATGTGGACCAGGGGGCCGATGTCACGGTGGGCTGCATGGAAGTGCCGCGCCTCGAAGCCACGGGCTTCGGAGTGATGGCGGTCGATGCCAGCGACCGGATCGTCGAATTCGTGGAGAAGCCGGCCGATCCGCCGGCGATGCCGGGCAAGCCCGATGTGTCGCTCGCCTCGATGGGGATCTACGTCTTCACGACCAAGTTCCTGTTCGAGCAGCTGCGCCGCGATGCCGCCGATCCCGGCAGTTCGCGCGATTTCGGGAAGGACATCATTCCCTACCTGGTCAAGCACGGCAAGGCGGTGGCGCATCGCTTTTCGGATAGCTGCGTGCGCGGCAAGGACGAAAGCGTGGCCTATTGGCGCGATGTCGGCACGGTCGATGCCTACTGGGAAGCCAATATCGACCTGACGCAGATCATTCCCCAGCTCGATCTATACGACCGCGACTGGCCGATCTGGTCGCATGCCGAAATGTACCCGCCGGCCAAGTTCGTGCACGATGAAGACGGACGCCGGGGTGAAGCCATTTCCAGCCTGGTTTCGGGCAATTGCATCATTTCGGGCAGCCATGTGAACCGCAGCCTGCTGTTCACCAGCGTGCTGACCCGGTCCTATTCGCAGGTCGAGGAATCGGTGCTGCTGCCGTGGTCCGATGTCGGCCGCGGCGCGCGGCTGCGGAAGGTGGTGCTCGACCGCGGGGTCAAGATCCCAGCCGGTTTGGTGGTCGGTGAAGACCCTGACCTCGACGCACAGCGCTTCCGTCGAACCGACAAAGGTGTCTGCCTGATCACCCAGCCGATGATCGACAAGCTGGAGCTCTAAATGAAGCTCAAGGTCCTGTCGGTCGCGTCGGAGGCGGTGCCACTGGTCAAGACCGGCGGCCTCGCCGATGTGGCGGGCGCGCTGCCCGCCGCGTTGGCGGGTCAAGGCATCGAAGTGACGACACTGGTGCCCGGCTACCCGCCAGTGATGAAGGCGTTGGGAAAGGCGAGGGCCGTCCACGCCTGGGATGCGTTGCTGGGCGAACCGGCACGCCTGCTGGCGGGCAAGCTGGGCGCGCAGCCGCTGCTGGTGCTCGATGCCCCGGCCTATTTCGCGCGCGACGGCGGACCATATACCGATGCGGCAGGCAAGGACTGGGCCGACAACTGGCGCCGCTTTGCCGCCCTGGCCCGCGCGGCGGCGGACTTGGCCGGGGGCGTGGTCAAGGGGTGCAGTTTTGACCTGGTGCACGCCCACGACTGGCAGGCGGCGATGGTGCCAGCCTATCTCCGGTTCGCGCAGGTGAAGGGCGCGCGCTCCGTGCCCAGCGTCATCACCATCCACAACATGGCCTTCCAGGGATACTTCGATGCCGGCGTGTTCCCCAAGCTGGGCCTGCCCAAAGCCGCGTGGTCGGTGGATGGGGTGGAAAGCTATGGTGGGGTCGGTTTCCTCAAGGCCGGGATGCAGTCGGCCGACGCGATTACCACCGTCAGCCCGACCTATGCGGGGGAGATCCGTTCGACCGAGTTCGGAATGGGGCTTGAAGGGATCGTGCTGGCCCGTTCGAACCGGGTGCATGGCATCCTCAACGGGATCGACACTTCCGAATGGAACCCGGCGAGCGATGCCCATCTCGCGGCGCACTACTCTGCGGCCAGCCTTGCCGCGCGCAAGCGCAACACGCGCGCGCTGGAGCAGGAATTCGGGCTGGACAAGGCTGATGGGCCTCTGTTTGTCGTGGTCAGCCGCCTGACCTGGCAGAAGGGCATGGATGTGCTGCTCGAAGTGCTCGACCACCTGGTCGGGATTGGCGGGCGGCTGGCGCTGCTCGGTTCGGGTGACGCCGCGATCGAGCAGGGCTTTCATGCCGCAGCGGCACGGCATCCGGGCCGGATCGGGGTGCGGATCGGCTATGACGAGGCACTGTCGCACCGGATGCAGGGCGGAGGCGATGCGATCCTGGTGCCCAGCCGGTTCGAGCCGTGCGGCCTGACCCAGCTTTACGGGCTGGCCTATGGCTGCGTTCCGGTGGTCTCGCGCACCGGCGGGCTTGCCGACACCGTGATCGACGCCAACCCGGCGGCATTGGCGGCAGGGGTGGCGACGGGCATCCAGATGAACGCGGTCAGCTTTCCGGCGCTCGCCATGGCGGTCCGCCGCACGGTCGAACTCTTTGCGCAACCCGCGCATTGGAAGCGCATCCAGAAGAACGGGATGAAGGCGGATTTTTCTTGGGCTGCCAGCGGGGCCGCCTATGCCGCGCTCTACCGCCAGCTGATCGGGGAACAGGGATGATCAGGACAGTCGCTACCACGCCGTTCGAAGGGCAGAAGCCCGGCACCTCGGGTCTGCGCAAAAAAGTGCGCGTGTTCCAGCAGCCGAACTATGCCGAAAACTTCATCCAGTCGGTGTTCGACGTGGCCGAACGACCCGCAGGCTCGACCCTGGTGATCGGCGGTGACGGGCGCTTCCACAACCGCAGCGTGATCCAGCAGGCGATCCGCATGGCCGCTGCCAATGGCTATGCCCGCGTGCTGGTGGGCCGGGGCGGCATCCTCTCGACCCCGGCGGCCAGCCATGTGATCCGCAAATACGGCGCCAGCGGCGGGTTGATCCTGTCGGCCAGCCATAATCCCGGCGGACCGGACGAGGATTTCGGAATCAAGTACAATATCGCCAATGGCGGACCAGCTCCCGAAGCGGTGACCGAGGCGATCTATGCCCGCACGCAGTCCATCGAGCGCTGGCTTTCGGTCGGGGCCGAGGACGTCGATCTCGACACCCTGGGGCGTATCGATGTGGGCGGCATGGCGGTCGACGTGATTGATCCCGTGGCGGACTATGCCGAACTGATGGAGCAGCTGTTCGACTTCGAGGCGATCCGCACGGCGACGCGCAGCGGGCTGACCATGGCGTTCGACGCGATGCACGCGGTCACCGGTCCCTATGCGACCGAAATCCTCGAAGCCCGGCTGGGCTTTCCTGCCGGAACGGTGCGCAATGGCGTGCCGCTGGAGGATTTCGGCGGGCATCATCCTGATCCCAACCTAGTCCATGCCAAGGAACTTTACGACCTGATGATGGCGGCCGATGCCCCGACGCTGGGCGCCGCGTCCGACGGTGATGGCGACCGGAACCTCATCATCGGCAAGGGTATCTTCATCACTCCGTCGGATTCGCTCGCCATGCTGGCGGCGCACGCGCATCTGGCCTCGGGTTACGCGGCTGGGCTGAAGGGTATAGCCCGTTCGATGCCGACCAGCGCTGCGGCCGACCGAGTGGCCGAGGCGCTCGGCATTCCGGCCTTCGAAACGCCGACCGGCTGGAAGTTCTTCGGCACCCTGCTCGATGCAGGCAGGGCCACGATCTGCGGCGAGGAAAGCGCGGGCACCGGCAGCGACCATGTCCGCGAGAAGGACGGGCTGTGGGCAGTGCTGCTGTGGCTCAACATCCTGGCGGTGACCGGCAAGCCAGTGGCGCAAATCGCGCGCGAGCACTGGGCTCGGTTTGGGCGCAACTATTACGCCCGCCACGATTACGAAGCAATCGAGACCGGGCGCGCCAATGCGCTGTTCGAAACGCTGGAGGCGTCGCTGCCCGCTTTGCCGGGCCAGTCCTTTGGCCCGCTCACGGTCGCGGCGGCGGACAATTTCGCCTACACCGATCCGGTCGACGGTTCGGTCAGCAGGCGGCAGGGCATCCGCGTGTTGTTCGATGGCGGCTCGCGCATCGTGTTTCGCCTTTCGGGGACCGGTACCGAGGGCGCGACTCTGCGGGTCTATCTCGAGCGTTACGAGCCACAAGGCGGGCGGCTGGGCGAAGAAACGCCAGCGATGCTGGCCGAGCTGGTCGCGGCGGCCGAGGCCATTGCCGGGATCGCCCACCATACCGGCCGCACCGCGCCCGATGTGGTGACGTGACCGGCGAACTCGGGGCAATTGTTGCCGGGGGTGAGACGCGCTTTGCCGTGCGTGCCCCGCTGGCCGAAGGTGTCGAGCTTTGCCTGTTTGAGAGCGAGACCGAGACGCGCATGCCGATGGCGCGCCGTGGCGATGACTGGCAGGCCGCACTACCGGGCAACCATGCCGGGGCGCGCTATGGCTATCGCGCCGAAGGGCCATTCGATCCCGCACGCGGCCTGTGGTTCGATCCAGCCAAGCTGCTGGTCGATCCTTATGCGGTCGAGCTCGACCGTCGCTTTGTGCAGGATCCCCGGCTGGCGGATTACGGCGCCGATACCGCGAGCATCGTGCCGCGCGCGATCGTGCCGGGCGCAAGGGCGGACGCACCTAGGCAGGCGCCACGCTTCACGCCCGGCGGGCTGATTTACGAACTCAATGTGCGCGGCTTCACGCTGCGTCATCCCGACGTGCCCGAGGAGATCCGTGGCACGGTGGCGGCGCTCGCCCACCCGGCGGTGCTGGCGCATCTGCGCAAGCTCCACGTCACGGCGGTCGAACTGATGCCGGTGGTCGCCTGGATCGACGAGCGCCACCTGCCACCGCTCGGCCTGGCCAATCACTGGGGCTACAATCCGGTGGCGCCGATGGCGCTCGATCCGGGCCTGTGCCCGGGCGGGGTGGCGGAAATGCGCAAAACGGTGGCGGCGCTGCATGCGGCGGGGATCGGGGTGATCCTCGACCTGGTGTTCAACCACACCGGCGAAAGCGACATTCATGGCGGCACGCTGTGCTTGCGCGGTTTGGATCCCGCCGCCTATGCCCGCGCGCCCGACGGGTCGCTGATCAATGACACGGGCTGCGGCAACACGCTCGATTTTGCCAATCCGCATGTCCGGCAACTGACGCTCGCCAGCCTGCGCCATTTCGTGCGTCATTGCGGGGTTGACGGATTCCGCTTCGACCTCGCTCCGGTGCTGGCGCGCGGCCCCGGGTTCGATCCGTCAGCGCCGATCTTCGCGGAGATCTCGGCCGATCCCTGGCTGGCCGACCGAGTGCTGATTGCCGAACCTTGGGACGTCGGGCCGGGGGGCTACCAGCTGGGCCGTTTCCCAACCCGCTGGCTCGAATGGAATGACCGCCTCCGTGACGACGTGCGCCGCTTCTGGCGCGGTGAAGGCACGGTAGGTACCCTTGCGACGCGGCTGGCGGGTTCCTCCGACCTATTCGGGAGCGACTGTCGCAGTGTCAATTTTCTCGCCGCGCATGACGGATTCACAATCGCCGATACGGTCGCTTATTCCACTCGCCACAACCATGAAAATGGCGAAGGCAATCGCGACGGCCATGGCGAGAATTACTCATGGAATTGCGGAGTTGAAGGGCCAACTGCCGAGCTTGACGTGCTCGCCCGGCGCGCTGCCGACCTGCGCGCCCTGCTGGGCACACTGTTCGCCTCGACCGGCACGATCATGCTCACCGCAGGCGACGAATTCGGCCGCAGCCAGGGCGGGAACAACAATGCCTATTGCCAGGACATGCCGATCGACTGGGCCGCCCGCGATCTGGCGCTGGAAGGCCATGTCGCGGCGCTTTCGTCTGCTCGCGCGGATCGGCTCGAAGCGTTCGCGAACTTCCCCGAAGGCGGGCAATGGCTTTCACCCACCGGATCGCTGATGACGGCTGCAGAATGGGAAGACCCTGCAACCGACGGGTTCGTTTTCATGCCGCCAGCAGGGTCTGAGCGGACCCCGATCAGGATCAGCCGCCGCGCGCGAATGGCCGGCTAGCCGGCCGTTTTTGACCTAACCTTCAGCAGGTCGCCGATATCGGCCACAGCGATGTCGAACCTGTCGATCAGTTCGCCTAGGTCCTCGAGCCGCGCCATCTCGCCATCATCGCGCATGATCGAACAGATCACAGCGGCATCCCCTGCTCCTGCCATCCGGCACAGTTCGATCGAAGCCTCAGCTGCTGCAGGCCGTGCCTCGACGCCTCCTTCGGCTGTGATCAGCGGGAAGACATGACCGGGCGAAACAAGGTCGCTCGCGGTCGCGGCCGGGTCAACGGCGACCTTGATCGTATGCGCGCGGTCGGCCGCCGAGATGCCGGTCGTGACCCCGCTGGCCGCCTCGATCGAGCGTCCGTGCGGGCGACCTGATTGCTGGTCGCGCCCGGGATTGATCAGGTCGATCCCCAGTTGCACCGCTCGGGCCGGGGTCAATGCAAGGCAGATCAGGCCGCGCCCGTGCGTGGCCATGAAATTGATCGCTTCGGGCGTGACATGTCGGGCCGCCACGCAGAAATCGATATCCCCGCCGCGCAGGCGGTCACCGATGATGATGGTAATGCGCCCCTGGGCCAGCGCATCCAGAGCGGGCTGCAGGCTATCCATTACGCACCTGTATCAAGCGAAGCGAGCGCGCGGGCGCCGCGGAAGGTCTGCCGGCCGACCATCTCGAGCTGCAAGCGTGCGCGGTCCTCCAGGCATTCGCCATCGGGGGAAAATAACCCGTGATAGGTGCGGATAGTGGCGCCCATCGGCGTGGGCCAGCCGCGCAGGGCATGGACGATACTGCGCAAAGTCAGCAGCGTGCTCATTGTCGCCTGGTCACCATAGGCGGTGGCAATCAGGCCCACAGCACGCCCGTCGAGATAGGGCCGTTCGTCCTTGGCGAGGTCTTCGAGATAATCGAGCGCGTTCTTGACCAGGCCTGAAATGGTTCCATGATAGCCGGGGGCCGCTACGATCACGCCATGCGAGCGGCGTACGGCCTCGACCAGTTCCGCGCCGCTGCCGGTCTCGTATCCTGCGCCGCGATAATGCGGCAAAGTGCCGAGATACTCGCCGCCGAAGATCGAGACCTCAGCGCCTTCCCCTCCCGCCTGTGCGGCAGCAAGTCGCAGTGCCTGTTCGGTCGTACTGCCCGGGTTCACCGTTCCGCCGATTCCGACGATCCTGATTGTCATGTTGAAGCCTTTTCCTTGAGGTAATCCGACAACCTTGCCGCTTCTTGCGTAGTGAAGCGCAGGCCCAGCTTGGACCGTCGCCACAATATGTCTTCAGCTGTCATGGCCCATTCTTCTGCAACGAGGAAGTCCACCTCGCGCTGGGTAAGGCCGTGGCCGAAATGCGTGCCGCAGTCCGCCAGCGTTTGCGCATTGCCCAGCATATCCCAGGCGCGAGTGCCATAGGCATGAAGCAGCCGGTCCGCCCAATTGGGCTCGAGGAACGGATAGCGCGTCGCCAGTTCGGCGACCTTAGCAACTGCAGCCGCTACCGGGAAATCGCCGCCCGGCAAAGGGGCACGATCGGTCCAGTCGCCACCTGCGAGCTGGGGCAGGCGCGGCATCAACTGGTTCACCGCTTCCTGTGCGAGATGGCGATAGGTGGTGATCTTGCCGCCGAACACCGACAGCAGCGGTGCGCCCTCCGCCTCGTCAGACAGTTCCAGCGTATAGCCTCGTGTGGCGGCTTCGGGCCGGCCCGAGCCATCGTCGATCAGCGGGCGTACGCCCGAATAGGTCCACACGACATCGGCGGGCGTGACCGGTTGGCGGAAGAAGCGGCTGGCACCCTCGCACAGATATTCGATTTCCTCGGCGCTCGCCTCGATATGGTCGAGCCCGCCCTGGTGATCGACATCGGTGGTGCCGATCAACGTGAAATCGTGTTCATAGGGAATGGCGAAGAAGATCCGCCCGTCGGGAAGCTGGAAGAAATAGGCGAAGGGGTGATCGAACTGCTTGCGCACCACGATGTGCGAACCGCGCACCAGCCGCATGCCATGCTCGGCAGATTCGCGCGCAAGGCCCAGCAGTTGCAGCACGGCCGGGCCTGCAGCGTTGACCACGGCGCGAGCGCAAAATGTCTTGCCCTCCGCTTCGATCCGCCATTGCCCGTGAGCCCGGCTCAACCCGGTTACGCGGCATCTTGTGCGGACCTCGGCGCCGCGGTCGGCTGCATCGCGCGCGTTGAGGACCACGAGCCGCGCATCGTCAACCCAGCAATCGGAATAGACAAAGGCCTTGCTGAATTCGGGCTTGAGCGGAGCACCGGCCGGATGCGCGGCCAGCGACACGTTTTGCGTTGCAGGTAGCAGCTTGCGCCCGCCGATATGGTCGTAAAGGAACAGGCCCAGACGCACCAGCCAGCGCGGGCGGAGGCCTGGCACATGCGGTAGCACAAAGCGCAGCGGCCAAGCGATATGTGGGGCAATTCGCCACAACCGCTCGCGTTCGGACAGGCTCTCGCGCACTAGGCCGAACTCGTAATGCTCGAGGTAGCGCAAACCGCCGTGGATCAGCTTGGTCGAAGCGGACGAGGTGCCCTGAGCCAGATCGCCTGCCTCGAGCAGCAGCACGCGCGCGCCGCGGCCCGCAGCATCGCGCGCGATGCCGCAGCCGTTCACCCCGCCGCCAATGACGGCAAGGTCGAACACGGGGGGCGTGGCGTCAGTCATCCGGCCCCGTTCAGAACTTCAGCGGGCCGTGCTCGATCTGCGGCAGCACGTAGCGCGCGAACATGTCACACTCGTTCACATGCGGATAGCCCGACAGGATGAAGGCTTCGATCCCTTCGGCCTGGTAGGCCCGCAGCTTGGCCAGCACCTGGTCGGGCGTGCCGACGATCGCCGCGCCACAGCCAGAACGGGCACGACCGATCCCGGTCCACAGGTTCTCCTCGACGAAGCCGTCGCCATCTGCGGCGCTGCGCAACTCGGCCTGGCGCTGGACGCCGTAATTCTTGGCATCAAGCGACTTTTCGCGGATCGCACGGCCAGCCTCGTCGTCCAACTTCGACAGCAACCGGTCGGCATAGGCGCGCGCTTCAGCCTCGGTTTCGCGCACAATTACATGCACGCGGTAACCGAACTTGAGGCTGCGGCCAAAGCGGGCTGAGCGCTCTTTCATGTCGGCGATCGTTTCTCGCACCTTGTCCATGGTGTCGGGCCACATCAGGTAGACGTCGCAGCCCTCCGCGGCGCATTCGCGCGCTTCGTGGCTCAGCCCGCCGAAATAGAAGGGCGGGCACTTGCCAGAGATGGTGGAGATGCGCGCCGGATCGAGTTCGAGCTGGTAGTGCTCGCCATGATGGCTCAGGTGTTCGCCGTTGAGCAGCGTGCGCACGATCTTCATCACTTCGGTAGCGCGGGCATAGCGCGGTCCGCTGTCCATCTTCTGCCCAGGCATGTCGGACGAGATGATGTTAACGTTGAGTCGTCCGGTGATTCCAGTGGCATCGGGTCCGAGAATTCGGTCAAGTGTAGCGATTCGGCGGGCCAGCTGCGGCGGCCAGTCTTCGCCGATCCGCGTCGCCCACAAGAGCTTCATGCGCCGCACCTGGGTTGCGACCGCGGCCGCAAACACGGTGGTATCCAGCCCCAGTTCATAGCCGGAAGGAAGCAGGATGTTGTCAAATCCGCCCTCCTCTGCGCGGAGCACAATATTGCGGCAATGCTCCCAGCTCGACTTCAGATACTGGTCGGGCACGCCCAGGAATTCGTAGTCGTCGTCGCACAGCGCCGAGAACCATGCGATCTCGCATTGCTGCTTTGCATTAGGGGTATCTGACATCACGGAAGCCTCTCTCCTCGTGCGGCGACCAGTACCGCATACCAATCCTGCCGGGTCCAGCGCATGTCGAGCGCGGTTGCGCCCTCGGCAATGCGGGCCGGGTTTTGCGATCCGATAATCGGCACAATGCCCGCAGGATGCGCCATCAGCCAGCCATAGGCGGCGACCGAGCGGCCGACGCCCTGCTCTTGCGCGACCCGGTCGAGTTCGGTCGCCACCGCCTTGTCGCGTGCGCTTGCGGGTGCGAGCAGGCTTCCGCCGCCAAGCGGCGACCAAGCGAGCGGAGTTAGGCCCATCCGCATGGCCTGGTCCAGCTCACCATTCTCGAAACAAGCGATCCGCAGCGGGCTGATCTCGGGCTGGGTCGCAACCAGCTTGTGGCCCAGGAAGTGCTGCAGCGCCTCGATCTGTGCCATGGTGAAGTTTGAAACACCGAGGGTCCGGATCTTGCCCGATGCCACCGCATCGTCGAGCGTGCGGGCCACCTCTTGTGGGTGCGCGAGGATGTCGGGCCGGTGGATCTGGTAAAGATCGATCATGTCGACCCGCATACGCTTCAGAGAGGCATCGATCGCGTCTGCGAGATAGGCGGGCGACTGGTCATAGGGTAGCGGCGGCAGTATGCCTCCCTTGCTCGCCAACACCATACGCTGGCGCAGGCCAGGCTCGGTCGCCAGCACTTCGCCCAGCAGCGCCTCGGCATCACCGAAGCCCTTGGCCCCGTCGAAGCCATAGATGTCGGCGGTGTCGAGCAGAGTGATCCCGGCATCAAGCGCGGCATGCACCAGCAGTGCTGCATCGGCGGCTTTGCGGCCATCCTCGGCGAGGCGCCACATCCCCCAGGCGACCGGGGAAATCTGGATACCGCTCGCGCCGAGTGGGCGTGTGGCGGGGACAGCAGGCAAGAGGCTCATCAGGTTTCCCTTCGTGGCGGCGCGACGGATGCGCGCTCGATCAATTGGTGCGGCAGACGGCGATGGGTGATGTCCCCGCCGGCAATAAGGATCTCAGTGGCGGTACGGGCCAGTTCAGCCATCGGCTGATGGATCGTGGTGAGCGGAGGCCACACCGTGCGCGACAGCGTCGTGTCATCGAATCCGGCCACTGACAGTTCGGCAGGCAAATCGATCCCGCGATCATGCGCGACCGCCAGCACGCCGGCCGCCATATCGTCGTTCGATGCGAAAATCGCACTCGGCGGCTGCGACAGGTCGAGGAGTTGCCGTGCCGCGCGCACCCCGCTGTCGAAATCGAACTCGCCATCGCACACCAGGCCGGGTTCGAACGGGATGCCTGCGCGGTCGAGCGCGCGGCGATAGCCGAACAGCCGCTCCTCGCTCGCCATGTGGCTCTTGTGCCCTTTGATGAAGCCGATCCGGCGATGGCCCGCATTGATCAGGTGCGTGGTCATGTCATCTGCGGCTTGCGCGTCGTCCATGAAGACCGAACTGGTCAGGGCGTGGTTGGTGCCGGGCGAAATCCGCACGAAGGGTATGTCGAGCTGGTCCAGCATGCGCAGCACCGGCTCGCAGTCGGTCACCGGAGAGGACAGTATGATCCCGTCCACGTGAGTTTCGCTTACCAGCCCGCGCACCTGTTCACCCACATCGGCGTCTTCGACATCGACCGGCTGAGCCAGCAGCCGGATGCCATGCTCGTGGCATTCCTCCCAGCAGCCCTTCTGGATCTGGAACATGTAGTAGGGGCTGTGATTGTCGTAGATCAGCGCGATCTGGTTCGACTTGGCGCCCGACAGTATGCGCGCGGCCACGCTGGGCCGGAAATCGAGCGCTTTCATCGCGCTTTCGACCCGTTCGCGGGTGTCGGCACTGACATAGGGATGGCCGTTGAGCACGCGGCTCACGGTCTTCACTGCCACGCCCGCGCGGGCGGCCACATCCCGGATCGTTGCACGCTCGCTCATCGGGCGAGTTCCTCGGGCAGGCTTTCGAACAGCGCTGCATGCGCGCTACCCGATCGATAGAACACTGGCGGCTGTCCGACCGGAGCGGTCACCCGGTGGCGGCCCGGGGCGAAGTCTGCGCCCGACCACAAATGGCGCCATGCCGCCTCGCCAGGCAGGATTACATCGCGCGTATCGACCCCTTCCTCGATCACCGGCGCCACCAGCAGATCGGCGCCATAGAGGAACTGGTCCTGCACTCCGAACAGCGCGGGATCATCCGGATAGTGCAGGAACAACGGGCGTTGCACCGGAAGTCCGGTCGCGGCCGCTTCGCCACACAGCTTGCGCACATAGGGCTCCAGCCGCGCATGCACCCGGCTCCAGCGCGCGAAGCATGCGAGGAGTTCGGGGGTGCTGTCGTATTGCAGATTATCGTCGGGGCGATTTCCTTCGTGGCTGCGCATCACCGGCGCAAAGGCGGCGAGTTCGCACCAGCGCTGCATCAGTTCTACAGAGCGGACATTGCCGAGAATCGAGGTGTAGCCGCCACAGTCGGAGTGGCTATAGGCATTGCCGACAAGCCCGGCGGAAAGCGCGGCGGTGATCACCGTCCCGATTCCGTCATGGCGCGTGAAATCAACCGATTGATCCCCGGCCCACAGCAGCGGGCAATGCGCGCCGACGCCTGAAAAGCCCGCCCGCATGAAGAACAACGCGTCGCCGGTTTTGCCGCGGCTGGCCAGCGCCTCGGCGTTGACATCGGCCCAAAGCACCGGCCAGTGATTGTGTGCCTCCATCGGGTCGGAGCCATCGGCCAGCCGCACATCGGTGGGCAGGTATTCGCCGAAATCAGCCATCCAGCCATCGACTCCGATGTCGAGCATCTCGCGCCCGAGAATGCGCTCAGCGAACCACAAGCGGGTCTCAGCGCGGGTGAAATCGAGCACGCCGCAGTCGAACTCGCCAAAATCGACCAAGTAGATTTCGTCGCAGTCGGGCCTAAGGCAAAAATGGCCACCTTCGCGCGCTTCTGCGAACAGGGCGCCGTCGTTGCACAGATAGGGATTGGCATAGGCCAGGAAGCGGATGCCGCGCGCGTGGAGGCTGGCAATGCGCTGCGGCAGATCGGGATAGCGCTGCGGATCAAACCGCCAGTCCCAGAACAGGCGGCGCCCGAAGCTGGTTTCGCGAACCCCGGCCCAGTCCTCACACCACAGGCCGGAGACCGCCGCGCCCGCTTCGAGGAAACGCTCGAGGCGGTCAAAGCTGCTGGCACCCGACTTGAGCCCCACGATCGCGCCGCCAATCGCCCATTCGGGCAGTTCGGGTTGGCGGCCGAAGCGCAACGAAAGCTGGGACACGAGGCCCGCCGGGCCGCTGTCGGCGAAACACTCGAAGCCCGCTTCGCTGGACCAGACCTCGACCCGGTGCCGTGCCGGATCGGTAAAATCGAGCACGCTGTAGCAGCTGGCATCGAGATGCAGGGCGAGCCAGCGCGAGGTGAGGAAGGTTGGCTGCGGATAATTGGTGTTCCAATAGTCGCCGCCGGCCATCCCGGTATCATCCATCTGGCGGGTCAACTCGGTCGACTTGTCGCGCCCGACACCGGGCTCGCTGGTCCACATCGGAAAACTGCGACCACCCAGCGCAAGGTAACTCATCTGCTCGCCGCCGCCCCACACGGCCTCTCCGGCTTCAGCATGGAAGTTGACCCACAGCCGGTCATAGCCGGGCACGACCGCGCGCAGGGTGAACCGGCCTTCGCCCAGTTCAAGCCTGGCGACAGGCTGCCCGTCGTGAAGCAGTTCAAGGGTGCCGCCGATGTGGTGAAAGCGAGTGGGCGCCAGATGGCCGACTGGCGCATCCTCGATCCGGAAATTGCCGCGATACATGGCGATCGAGGGCGCGCCACGCGCTATGACCACCGCAGGACAATCTGGCGCGTGGCGCAGCACGATTCGATCCCCGAAACGGAGTTCGAAGCCTTCTCCATCGTCCCAGATCCGCAGATCCACGCGGAATTTCCCCTTCTCCCCACCGCGTTGTGGCACTGATACCACATGCGCTGGCGCTCGTATGACACCGCTTGACATATCGGGTGAACAGGGGCAAATCAAGCCCAATCGCGGCGATTGTCGGCTCCCCAGATATAGGCCGATGTCGACCGCTGTGTTCGGGAAAGGGAGAGAATTCATGAGGTTAACCCAAACCACCACTGGGCGCGCGCTGGTGCTTTCGGCCAGCCTGCTGGCGCTTGCGACCACGGCGCCTGCCTTCGCGCAGGATGAAGCAGCCGCCGAGGAAGAGGTCGGTGCCGCTGAAATCATCGTCACCGCGCAAAAGCGTTCCGAGCGGCTGCAGGAAGTGCCGATCGCAGTCACCGCGCTGTCAGGCGAGAAGCTGGCCGACCAGGGCGGCATCAATCTCGAAACCGCCCAGGTGATCATCCCCACGCTCAACATCCAGAAGTCGGGCACGACGCTCAACCAGTCGCTCTACATGCGCGGCGTGGGTACGGCGACCTTCTCGATCGCGGCAGAGCCGAGCGTTTCGACCGTGGTCGACGGCGTGGTCTATGCCCGTGCCGGCGAGGCCTTTGGCGACCTGATCGACATCGAGCGGATTGAAATCCTGCGCGGTCCGCAGGGCACGCTGTTCGGCAAGAACGCCAGCGCGGGCGCGATCAATATCGTCACCAAGCGCCCCGGTGACGAACTTGGCGGAACCGCCGAGGCGAGCTTCTTCACCAAGTCGGAATTCCGTGGCCGCCTGGCGCTCGACGTGCCGCTGAGCGATTCGGTGCGGACGCGCGTTTCGGGCTTCTATGGCGAATATGATGGCAACATCACCAACATCGCCACCGGCAACAAGGTCAACGGCTACAAGCATTACGGGGTCCGCGGCATCCTGGAAGCCGACCTGTCGCCCAGCACCACGCTGACGGTGATCGCCGACTGGCGCAAGGCGAATGACGATTGCTGCGCACAGCTGATCGGCACCACCGGAACCGGCCTCGCCTTCGGCATCCTCCCGACGCCGCTCGATGAAGACACGCGTCAGGTGAACCAGAACCTGGTGACCAGCACCAAGGAGGAAAGCTGGGGCATTTCGGCGCAAATCGATTCCGAAGTGGGCGATCACACGCTGACTTCGATCACAGCCTATCGCGACTGGGCCAACACCGAAATCCGCGACGGCGACTGGCTGCCGCAGGCCTATATCGGCCTCAATCAGCTACACGACTTCGGGCCGCAGACCTCCAAGACCTTCAGTCAGGAATTGCGCCTGGCCTCGCCTGGTGGAGAGATCGTCGATTACCTGATCGGCCTCTATTACTCGAGCGCGCAGACCGATCGCGTGTTTACCCGCCGCTCCATCGTGTGCAGCGCCGCAACGCCGCCAGCGCCGACCACGCTGACGCCGTGCACCAGCCCGCTGGCGGCACCCTCGCGCACCCCGGTCGGCGTCGCGCCGCACGGTTCGGACTTCGAGAACTTCGCAGTGTTCGGCAATGCCACCTTCAACGCGTCGGACAGCCTGCGGCTAATCGCCGGGCTGCGCTACACGATCGACAAGCTCGACGTGTATCACTCGCGTACTTCGACCGGGCTTGACCTCGGCACCAATGGACTGCCCACCTCAACCGGCGGCATCAACCCCTCGTTCGGCCCGTTCAGCGACAGCATCAAGACCAAGAACCTGTCGGGGCGTGGCGGCCTCCAGTACGACGTCAGCGACGACGTGATGGCCTATGGCACCTATACGCGTGGCTACAAGGGGCCCGGCTTCAACATGTTCTTCAACCTCGGCGCGACCACCACTCCGCCGGTGGAGGCGGAAACCTCGGACGCGTTCGAAATCGGCCTGAAGAACACGCTGCTCGATGGCCGCGCCACACTCAACCTGGCGGCCTTCTACACCAAGTTCGACAATTTCCAGGCGAACAACCCGGATGTCGCAGGTGGCGTTGTGATCAGCCGCTTCACCAATGCGGGCAAGGTTTCGACCCGCGGCGTCGAGGCAGACTTCAATTACGTGCCGGTGGCCGGGCTCTCGATCAACGGTGGGTTGGCCTATACTGACGCAAAGGTCGATGCGTTCCGCGCAGTGCCTGGCGCGAACCCGGCGGACATCATTCCCAAGGGCACGCCGCTGCTGTTCGCGCCCAAGTGGAAGGGTACGCTGGGCGTCGATTACCGCACCGGTGTGACTGACACGCTCGACATCTTCCTGGGTGGCCAGTTCTCCGGCCAGACCAAGCAGCTTTCGATCTTCTCGCCCAATGCGGCGCTGCGCGAGCTAGGCACGATCGAAGGCTATTCGCTGGTCAACCTGTCGGCCGGGATCGGCGATGTCGACGACGGCTGGAAGCTGCTGTTCCAGGTCCGCAACCTGTTCGACAAGGCCTTTGTCGGTCACAAGGAAAGCGGCGGTCCGGGGGGCAGCCTGCGTTACCAGATCCCGCGCGATGCCGATCGCTACTTCGGCATCACCGCCAAGATCAACTTTGGCGGGGCGTGATCCGATCCGCATAATATGAACTCGCGGGCCGGGACCACAATCCCGGCCCGTGCTGTCTTCGGGGAGGGTTGGGCAAGCCATGAAGGTCATCACGCCGCGGCTGCGCTGGGCGCTGTTCACCACGCTGTGCGTGGCGGGCGTGTTCAATGCGATGGACCGGCCGATCATCGCCATCCTCAAGCCCGACATGATGGAAGACTTCGGCTGGACCGACAGCGATTTCGGCGACCTGGCCGCCGTCACGCAGTTTTCCGCTGCTCTGGCCTTTCTCTTTACCGGCTGGTTGGTCGACCGGCTGGGCGTGCACCGTTCAATGCAGCTGGGCGCGTCGGCTTGGAGCTTTGCCGCGATGGCGCATGGCTGGGCGCTCAGCACCTGGCAGGTGGTTGCCGCGCGCGTGGGGCTGGGTGTGACAGAAGCGGTGCAGACCCCGCTGACGATCAAGACCGTCGCCACGCTGTTCGAACCCAACCAGCGCTCACTGGCGTTCGGCTTTGCCACATTGCTGGCAGGGGCCGGCACGATCGCCATGCCGTTCGTGATCCCGGCACTGGCGCTGGCGGTGGGCTGGCGCGGTGCGCTAGTCGCGGGCGGCATTGGCGGGCTGATCTCGCTGATCGCCTGGATGTGGCTGGCGCGCGGTCTTTCGCAACTGCGCGCAAGTGGCAGTGCGGTCGAAGCGGTGGAGCCGCTTGCCGACACGGCGAGTTACGGGCCGATCCTAAGGAACCGGCAGACCTGGGCAATCGTGGTGGCCAAGGCGCTGTCGGACATGACCTGGTGGTTCATCAATTTCTGGCTGGCCGATTACTATCGCAAGGAATTCGGCCTGACGACGCTCGAGCTGGCTGTGCCCCTCGCGATTGCCTTTGCCGGTTCGGGCCTCGGCGCATTGCTTGCTGGCTGGGCTTCGACCAGGCTGCTTGAACGGGGCTGGCCGGTCAACCGCGTGCGCAAGACGGTGATGCTGCTTTCGGCATTGGTCGTCGCACCCTTGCCATTGGTGCTCGAACTCAACTCGTTCTGGCCGGTCGCGGTGATGATGGGGGTCGTGATGGCGGGCCATCAGGGCTTCTCGCTGTCAATCTTCGCCACCATCACCGATGTCGTGCCCAACGCCAAGGTCGGCCGGGTCACCGCGTTCGGCGCCTTCATGGGCAATATGGGCGGGGTGGCGATCTCGCTCATCACCGGGCGCGTGCTCGATGCAGGCTTTGGCTTCGTGCCTTTGTTCGTTTTTGCGGCGTCGTCCTATCTGCTCGCGCTGGCCTGGTTGCACTGGCTGATGCCGCAGATCCGCCGCGTCGAAGACTACTGACGGGCGGCTGGAGAGCGCGACACGTGGCAGGCATGAAACCCTCGGACGAACGCAATTTCTATGCCGGCGATCTCTATGGCGAATTGTCGCTCTCGGAGATGGAGCAGCCGCAAGGCCATGAGCCCCGCTCGCCGCGACGGTTCCTGCCGGGGCTGGTGCTGGTCGCGGTCACCAGCCTCGCTGCTGCCTGGTTGAGCGACCATTACGGCATGCCGATGATTCTGATGGGCCTATTGCTCGGGCTGGCACTCAGTTTCGCGGCGGGCGAAGAGGCGACCCATCCGGGCCTCGATATCGTGGCGCGCGAGGGACTGCGGATCGGCATCGTGTTGCTGGGCTTCCAGATCACTTTTGGCCAGATTGCTGCCGTGGGCTTGGGGGCCTTTGGCCTCTTGCTCGCGATCATGGCCGCGACCTTTGCGGCGGGCCTTGCCGGGGCGCGCATCTGGGGCCAGTCGCGCTATGCCGGCATCCTGGCCGGGGGCGCCACCGCGATCTGCGGGGCTAGTGCTTCGCTCGCGCTCTATGCGGTGATCGGGCGCGAGCGGCTCGACCAGGCGCAGTTCGCGATGAACCTGGTCGCGGTGGCCCTGGCCAGCGCCTTTGCCATGGCGGTCTATCCGGTGATCGCCGCACAGGTGGGGCTCGATGACCGTGCCGCCGGCTTCCTGATCGGCGCCTCGATCCACGATGTCGCGCAAGCGATTGGCGGGGGCTATTCCTTTTCGGATTCGGCCGGGCGTGAAGCCACGATCGTCAAGCTGGCGCGGGTAACGCTGCTCGCGCCAGCGGTATTGCTGGTGTCGCTGTGGATTGGTCGGGCGGGTGAAGGCGGGGCCAGGGCCACGCCGCTGCGCCGTCTGGCGCTCCCCTGGTTCATCGTCGGTTTCCTGGCGCTGGTCGCGCTCAACAGCGCGGTCGCGTTTCCGGCTGACTTTGCTGCTGGGGCCTTGTCGGCTTCGAAGGGGCTGCTGCTACTGGCGGTCACGGCTACCGCATTGCGCTCGCGCACGGATCTGATGCGCACGCTCGGCTGGCGCGCATTCATGCCGGTCGCCTGCGCCACACTCGCCAGCTTCTCGCTGTCGATCGGCTTCGCGATGCTGCTGGTTGGTAACGGCGGCTAAAGCCGATAGCTGGGCAATTGCTCGAAGGCGCGGCGCAGGGAGTCGCTCCAGCCGCTCGAGATCGAGCGGAAATAGGGGTCGTCGTCCGGGATGCGTCGGTGGTGCAGTGGCTCGAACTTGCCGCGCTCGAGCACCAGCAAATCGAGCGGCATGCCGACCGAAAGATTGGCCTTCAGCGTCGAATCGAAACTGACCATCAGCAGCTTGATCGCATCCTCGAACGACATGGCAGGATCGTAGGCGCGGATCAGGATCGGGCGACCATACTTGGTCTCGCCGACCTGGAAGAACGGCGTGTCCGCAGTCGATTCGATGAAATTGCCTTCGGGGTAGACCAGGAACAGCCGCGGCTCCATCCCCGCGATCTGCCCGGCCAGGATGAACGAGGCGGTGAACGTGCCGCTCGCGTCGGGGCTGTCAGACTTTGCGCTCTCGCGGATCGTCTCGCGCAGCACATCCCCGACCAATGACGCCACCTGGAACATGGTCGGCGCATCGAGCAGCGAGTTGCGCCGTTCGCCCGGCGCCTTGCTGCGCTCTTCCAGCTTGCTGATGACGGCCTGCGTGGTCGCGAGATTGCCTGAGGAGAGCAGGGCAATCACCCGTTCGCCCGGCACCACCCAATGGTGCAGCTTGCGGAACGAGGAAATGTAATCGACCCCCGAATTGGTGCGGGTGTCGCTCATTAGCACAAGGCCTCGGTCGATCTGCAGGCCGACGCAATAGGTCACGGGATAATCTCCTTCGATATGCCCGCGCTACTGCGCCATGGTGTGCTGTTCAACCGAAAGCCGGACCGTCAGCGTGCTATCCCCAGCTCCGAAGGATATGCCTGCGATCGGCGCCGCATCGCGATAGTCGCACCCGGTCGCCACCCTGACATAGCGCTCGTCGGGGCTGATCCCGTTCGACACGTCGAACCCGACCCAGCCGAGATCGGGCACATGGACTTCGGCCCAGGCATGCCCGGCTTCCTGCTCGCTGCGGTCATCCATCATCAGGTAACCGCTGACATAGCGCGCCGGGATCCCCAGTTCGCGCGCGGCGGCAATGAAGATGTGGGCGTGATCCTGGCACACGCCGTGCCCGGCCTGGAGCGCATCCTCGGCCCTGGTCCGGGCATCGGTCCGCCCGATCTCGTACTGTACCGCATCGAGAACCCGGGCTGACAGCAGGTGCATTGAGGCGAGCAGCTCGCCCGGTCCGGTCTCAAGCGATGCCGCGAGCTTGCGGATGCGCGGACCAGCCCAGGTAAGATCGGTTGGCTTAGTGAAGGCCCAGAGTGGCATGTGCCCGGCATGCTGACCGATCACCCCGGCATTGTCGGCGGTCTCCACCGTGCCGCGGCAGGTTACCGTCACCACCGTCGTGCCCGGCTCGACCGAGGCCAGCACGGCCGCGTTGTTGTGCTGGTCTTCAAACTCGGTTTCGATACGGGCATGGTCCATTTCCATCGCCCAGTTGATGATAACCTGGCCGTGCGTCGATTTCGGCTTCAGGCGAACCCGCATCAAGCCGTGCGCGATCGGTTGCGCATATTCGTAGCGAGACGAGTGAACGATCGCCAGGCGCATTAGCTGACAAACCCATAATCGGCTGCGACGGCATCGGAGATTTGCGATGCCTGCGTGATTGCGCGAGTGATGAACTGGTGCAGCCCTTGTTCGATGATCTGGTCGACCGTGGCATGGCGCAATTGCTGTGCAGCCTGGCTGACCAGTTCGTGCGAGCGGCCCCGCTCGCCATGTTCCTCGGCCAGATAACGCAAGTTGCTTTCAAGTTTTTCCACGCAGAACCGCAAACTGCGCGGAAAACGCCGGTCGAGGATCAGGAATTCAGTGATCCCGCGCGCATCCAGCCGGCCGGAATTGAGCCAGCGATAGGCGCGAATTCCCGACAGTGAACGCAGCACCGCTTCCCATTGCTTGTTGTCGAGATCGGAACCCACCATGCTGATGCTGGGGAGCAGGACGTAGTATTTCACGTCAAGCGTGCGCGCGGTGTTGTCGGCCCGTTCTAGAAAAGTGCCGAGCCGCGCGAAATTGTAGATCTCGTTGCGCAACATGGTCACTTCCATAGCGCCCCGGACCAGCGCGGCCTGGTTGCGAGTGAAGGCCAGGACCTCTCCCAGGTTGCGCTCGGTCACCGGGCGGGCCAGCATGTCCCTGATCGACAGCCAGGTCTCGTTGGTCGCTTCCCAAACTTCGCGGGTCAGCGCCGTGCGCACGGCTCGGGCATTGGTGCGGGCATTTTCCAGCATGCGCAGGATGCTGCCCGGATTGTCGCGCCCGCGCAGCATGTAATCGGGTACCGCCATTCCCGAAAAGTTGTCCTGTGTCGTGCGGAACTGCGCATCCTGACCGGTCGTGATGAGGATCGACCGCCATTCATCGTCCGCGGCATGGATGCCGCTGGTCAGTGCCAGCTGGAACCCGGCATCGAGCAGGCGCGCGGTGCTTTCGGCCCGCTCGAGATAGCGGAACATCCAGAAGATTCCGTTGGCGCTGCGCCCGAGCATGGTTCCCTCAGTCCTCCAGCACCCAGGTGTCCTTGGTCCCGCCGCCTTGCGACGAGTTGACCACGAGCGATCCCTTGCGCATCGCCACGCGGGTCAACCCGCCGGGCGTGATGCAGATCTCGCGCGGGGAGACGAGGGCAAACGGGCGCAGGTCAACATGCCGCGGCGCCAGCCCTGCCTTAGCAAAGACCGGAACCGTCGACAGCGCCAGGGTCGGCTGCGCGATATAATTGTCGGGCCGGGCGCGCAGCTTTTCTGCGAAGGTTCTGATCTCGGCCTTGGTCGAGGTCGGCCCGATCAGCATGCCATAGCCGCCCGAACCATGCACCTCCTTGACCACCAGATCCTTGAGGTTCGCCAGCACATAGGCCAGCGAATCGGGCTCGCTGCAGCGCCAGGTCTGCACATTGTCGAGGATTGGCTTCTCGCCGGTGTAGAACCGCACGATATCGGGCATGTAGCTGTAGATTGCCTTGTCGTCGGCAATGCCGGTTCCGGGCGCATTGGCGATGGTAATCCCGCCCGCGCGATATACATCCATGATGCCGGGGACGCCCAGCATGCTGGCCGGATTGAAGGTAAGCGGATCGAGAAAGTCATCGTCGACCCGGCGATAAAGCACGTCGATCGGCTGGTACCCGCGCGTGGTGCGCATCGCCACTCGGCCATCCACCACCCGCAGGTCGCTGGCCTCGACCAGTTCGGCACCCATCTGATCCGCAAGGAACGCGTGCTCGAAATAGGCGGAGTTGTAGATGCCCGGCGTCAGCACCGCGATCACCGGCTCGGCCGAGCCTGCAGCTGCAGGCGGTGCTGACCGGGCGAGGCTGGCCGCGAGCTGGCGCGGATAGTCCTGCACGGGTCGCACCGGAATATGGGCGAAGAGATCGGGAAACATCGCCATCATCGTTTCGCGATTTTCGAGCATGTAGGATACGCCCGAAGGGGTGCGGGCATTGTCTTCAAGCACATGGAACTCGTCGGGGCCGGTACGCACCAGATCGATTCCCACGATGTGGGTGTAGACGCCGCCCGGCGGGCTGAAACCCACCATTTGCTGGAGGAACGCGTCATTGCGCGCAATCATCTGCAGCGGCAGTCGACCGGCGCGCACGATTTCCTGCTTGTGGTAGATGTCGTGCAGGAACGCGTTGAGCGCCTTCACTCGCTGCTCGATGCCACGGGCAATCCTGCGCCATTCACTGCCCGAAATGATGCGCGGCACCATGTCGAAGGGAATCAGCCGCTCCTCGCCATCGGCCTGGCCATAGACGTTGAAGGTGATGCCGGTGCGGCGGAAGAAGCTTTCGGCCCGGCCGTTCTGGCTGCGCAGCCACGCAGGGTCCTGCGCATCGTACCAGGCCCGATACGCGCGATAGGCTGGACGGACTATGCCCGCCGCATCGACCATCTCGTCGAAATTGGTGTTGTGCTCTGCACCCATGCCCTTGGCGGTGAGACTGCACCACTGGCCGGGCTTTGCCAAGCGT
This sequence comes from uncultured Porphyrobacter sp., assembly GCA_964500135.1. Taxonomy (GTDB): domain Bacteria; phylum Pseudomonadota; class Alphaproteobacteria; order Sphingomonadales; family Sphingomonadaceae; genus Erythrobacter. Next base: position 37,234 of record CAZCNF010000007.1, on the reverse strand, counting down.
CATGTTGCAGTTGCGAAATATGGCGGCTTGAGCGACAAGGGCGGGAACCAGAGCGCCGTTCGCCGGGTTGGGTGAGGCAAAGGGCCCGCGACCAGGGGGACGTTCCCATGCGTGATCATGAACTGCGTCGGCAAGCCGTGGGCGAAATGCACCTGCGCCGTTGGCCGCAGCTCGATGTGCCCAGTGTCATCGTGCAATGGGTGCTGATCGTCGATGATGACGAGCGCAGCACTGAACTGGCTGCAATCGAGGCCAAGGCACTGCCCGAGGATGTGCTGGGCAACCCTAGCTATCGCGCCGGACGACTGGGCGAAGGGCTGCGGTTCGTATGGGAACGGCATAGCGAGGGCACCAGCCTGACCCTGTTCGCGGCAGGTGCTGGCGCAGACGCCTTTCTCGATCCTGGCAGCCATGCCGAATTGCAAGCCGCGCTTGACTGGGCCACCGCGCTTCCCGGCCGGATTGTGCGCAGCACGCGGATCTGGGTGGCCAAGGCCGATCATGACATCGAGGCGATCCTGCCGCAGCTAGAACTCGAACGGGCCGAGACCGTATCCTGCCATATTGGCGGCCCGATGCGGATGTGGTCGGACTTCCGGCTCAAGGATGATGGCTATGGGCGGCTGCTGGTGGCGGTCAATGATGCCGAGCCGGCCGAGATTACCCGCCAGGTCCAGCGTTTGCAGGAGCTGGGGAATTACCGCAACCGTGCCTTGCTTGGCCTGCCACTGGCGCGCGAATGCTGGCCCAAGCTTGACGAAGCCGAAGCACGGCTCCGCGATCTGGCCGCGCGAATCGACAACCGTGAGGAAACCGACGACCGGCTGATGGACACCCTGTCCAAGCTCTCGCTTGAGCTGGCTGGAATCGAAACCGCGATCTCGTTCCGGATGGATGCGACCAAGGCCTATGCCCAGCTTGTAAAGGACCGTTTGCAACAGGTCGACCCGCGCCCGATTGCCGGGTTCGCCTCGCTCCCGGACTTTATCCAACGGCGTTTTTTTCCGGCGATGAACACTTGCGAAGCGACCACCGCGCGAGTGCGGCAGCTGGCCTTGCGTGCAGCGCAGCTGTCTTCGCTGCTGCGAGCCCGGATCGAAACGCGGATCGAGAACCAGAATGCCCAGCTGTTGCATTCGATGGAGCAAAGCACGTCGATGCAGTTGCGCTTGCAGCAACTGGTCGAAGGGTTTTCCGTCGTGGCGCTCAGCTATTACCTGATAGGTCTGATCGGATATCTGCTCGCGGCCCTGCCATTGGAGAGCTGGGGGCTCGACAAGCAGTGGCTGATGGCTGCGCTGGTGATTCCGGTGGTGGGCGTAAACTGGATTTTCATGCGCATGCTGAAGCGGCGGCTGCTCGCGGACCAGACAAAATCCAGCTAAACACTTAATTGCTTGTCCTGACGGCCGGACTTGTCCAGAATTGTGGACGCATGGCACGTTTCCCCTTTTCCGCGATCGTCGGCCAGGACGAGATGAAACTGGCACTGCTGATCGCGTCGGTGGACCCGGCGATCGGCGGCGTGATGGTGTTTGGCGATCGCGGTACGGGCAAGTCGACCGCGAGCCGCGCGCTGGCTGCCCTGCTGCCGCCGATGACCACGGTGGAGGGCTGCCGCTATCATTGCACGCCCGACCAGCGTGGCACCTGCCCAGATCCCTGCCATTCCAGCCGCAATGCGAGGCGGGCCGTCCCCTTCGTTGACCTGCCGCTCGGCGCTACGGAAGACCGGGTGGTGGGCTCGCTCGATCTCGAAAAGGCGTTGCGCCATGGCGAAAAGGCGTTCGAGCCGGGGCTGCTGGCCAAGGCGCACCGCGGGTTTCTTTATATCGACGAGATCAATTTGCTCGAGGATCACCTCGTCGATCTGCTGCTCGATGTCGCCGCGTCGGGCGAGAATGTGGTCGAGCGCGAAGGGCTTTCGGTGCGGCATCGCGCCCGGTTCGTGCTGATCGGCAGCGGCAATCCGGAAGAAGGGGAATTGCGCCCGCAATTGCTTGACCGGTTCGGGTTGTCGGTCGAAGTGCGCACGCCGCAGGCAATTGAGGAACGGGTCGAGATCATGCGGCGCTGCGCCGCGCAGGAACGCGACCCGGATGGCTTTGCGGCTGCCTGGCACGACCAGGACGAAGCGATCGTGAAGCAGATCGCGCGCGGGCAGAAGCGGGTTCAAAGCACCGCAGTGCCCGATACTGTGCTGGCCGACGCAGCGGCGTTGTGCATGGCCGTGGGGGTGGATGGCCTGCGCGGCGAACTCACGCTGATGCGGGCGACCCGGGCCTATGCCGCGCTGGCCGGTGCGCGGGCCATCAAGCGCGAGCATCTGCTGGCGGTTGCGCCGATGGCGCTGCGCCACCGCTTGCGCCGCGACGTGCTCGATGAAACCGGCTCGACCGTGCGGATCGAGCGCGCGGTGCAAGAGCTGTTCGGATGATGGTTGGCGCGCCTGCGCCGGACTTAGCGATCGACCCCCTGGCCGATGCCCTGCTGGCGGCGCGATTGCTGGCCCTGACGCCCGCTGCCCTCGGCGGCATGTGCCTGCGTGGCGGCGGCCCGGCGCGCGATCTGGTGTTGGAAGGCTTCGCTGCGGCCATCCCGGCAGGTGCGCCCTGGCGGCGATTGCCGGCCAACGCTGACGATGAGGGATTGCTAGGCGGGATCGACGTGGCTGCGAGCCTTGCCGCAGGCCGCGCTGTGCATCGCGCCGGTCTACTCAACGAAGCGCGAGGCGGTGCAGTTGTGGTGCCGATGGCCGAGCGGTTGCGCGAAGCGACCGCCGGGCGACTGGCACAAGCGCTCGATCAAGCCGCTGGACCTGATGCGATTGCCTTGGTCCTGCTTGATGACGGCCGCGAACCTGACGAACGGCCCGCCGCAGCGCTGAGCGACCGGGTGGCGTTCATGTGCAATCTGGACCGAGTGACGATCACGACGGGCAAACCAGTTAGCTGGAGCATGCCGATCGCGATCGACAGTGTCGCAGTGCTCGATGATGACCAGCTGGCTGCACTGGCGACCGTGTCGGCCGCGCTGGGGGTTGGTTCGATCCGGCCCTTGCTGTTCGCGCTGGCCACTGCACGGGCCCATGCGGCGTTGCATGGTCGCCAGACCGCAATGCAGGAGGATTTGGCTGCAGCGGTCCGGCTGGTCCTGGCACCGAGAGCAACGCGCCTGCCCGAATTGCCGGGCGAGGATGACGACGCTGCGCCGCCTCCCGCCCCTGATCAAGGTGATCAGGCTAGCGAAGATGAAGTTCGACCGCCCGGGGAGCTGCCGCCCGATGAGATGCTCGTCGCTGCCGCACTGGCCGCGATCCCGCCCGATGTGCTGGCACAGATTGCTGACGCGCGTACGCGGCGCGGAGCGAGCGGGGCAGGGGGCGGACGGCGCAGTCATTCGAAGCTGCGGGGCAAGCCCCTCGGTGCGCGCCCGGGTGTACCCCGCGGCGGTGCGCGACTCGCGCTGATCGACAGCTTGCGGGCGGCGGCGCCGTGGCAGACCTTGCGGCGACGCGAGCGCGGCGATCTGGTATCGTCGGCAGCACTGTTCGTCGAGAAGGACGATCTGCGCATCCGCCGTTTTGAAGAGCGTGCAGGGTCGGTCACGATCTTCTGCGTCGATGCGTCAGGATCGGCCGCGATCGCGAGACTGGCCGAAGCCAAGGGAGCGGTCGAACGGATCCTCGCCCAAGCCTATGTCAAGCGCAGCGAAGTGGCGCTGATCGCCTTTCGCGGGGTAGGAGCCGAAGTGCTCCTGCCACCAACGCGCTCGCTTACTCGTGCCCGGCGGGCGCTGGCGGAGCTGCCGGGCGGAGGCGGTACCCCGCTTGCGGCCGGGCTGCAGCTGGGCTTGCAAATGGCCGAATCGGTCCGATCGCGCGGTCGCACGCCCTTTGTGGTCTGCCTGACCGATGGCAGCGCGAATGTCGCGGCCGATGGCACGCCCGGGCGGACCCAGGCGAGGGAAGACGCCCTGGCCGCCGCTCGCGCCTTCGCATCTCGCGGGATCGATGCGGTTGCGATTGATATCTCGCCGCGTCCGCGTCCGGACGCAGCCGATCTCGCCGCAGCCATGCGAGCACGCTACCTGCCACTGCCGATGGCCGATGCAGCAGCGCTCAGCCGTGCCGTATCCGCAGCGCAGCCTTCGCCGCAATTGGTGCGATGAGCAGAGCCATGCGCTGGGACAGCGAGGGTCGCGACTGGCCGCACCGGGCGCACAGCCGCTTCATCCGGGCCGGCGGGTTGACCTGGCATGTCCAGCAAATGGGGGATGGGCCGGCACTGCTCCTGCTTCATGGCACCGGCGCATCGACCCATAGCTGGCATCGCGTGATGCCGCTTTTGGCGCAGCGTTTCACGGTGATCGCGCCCGATCTGCCACTGCACGCCTTTACCGGCGGCGAACCGGTCAGTGCTCGGGCGAGCCTGCCTGCAATGGCGCACGCGGTTGCGGCCTTGATCGAAGCTACAGGCATTCGACCGGCAGCGCTTGTGGGACATTCGGCGGGCGCAGCGATTGCGCTGCAGGCCGTGTTGCAGGGCGCCGTCGGCCAGCAGACACGGGTCATCGGGTTCAATCCGGCGCTCATGCCTTTCCCCGGCGCGGCCGCACAGATCTTTCCGGGCATGGCGAAAATGCTGCTCCTTAATCCACTGGTTCCGCGCGTCTTTGCCGGCGTGGCGAAGTTTGCCGGGGATCCGGCACGGTTTCTGGAGCGATCGACCGGCTCGCGCACCGATCCAGTGTCACTGGCCTGCTATGGCAAGCTCTTTGCCAATCATCATCATTGCCGTGGGGCGCTGGCCATGATGGCCCATTGGGACCTGGAACGCTTTTCGCGGCGGCTCGGTGACATAGCCAGTCCGGTGCTGCTGGTGCATTCACGTGGAGATTTGGCGGTTCCGATGGATTCAGTCGAAGCAGCGACCGCACGTATCCCCGGCACACGGCTGGAACTGATGGGCGATTTGGGGCACCTTGCGCACGAGGAAGCGCCGGAATTGGCTGCAGGGCTGATCGCCGACTTCATTCGGTAATAAGGCGGCGGGGGAGAAAGGGCGATGTGGGATGCGTTTCGCGAATTCGTCGGCGGCAATCTGGGCATTGTCGAAGTGCTGTTCAGTGCCACCGTCGCACTCGGCTTCGGCGCCTATCAACTGTGGTCAGTCAATCGCGAAATCGCGCGCGACAAGGCGATGAAGGCCGAACGCGACCGTATCGCCGAAGACTAATCAGTCCGATCTCGGCATGCGATAGGGCAGCATGAACTGCACGGCTGGCGAAGCGAAGCGGTCAAGATCGAGACTTTCCTGCACCGCGACCACATTGTGCCCATAAAGGCGCGAAGCCAGCGCCGAACGGGCATAGAATGGTGCATCCTCCCAGGTCTTGAGCACGCTTGCATGGCCCCGATCGGCGCGGGTCTTGCGAGTCATCTGCCACAGCGTATTCGGCAAGGGGGCGACCAGTGGCAATTCGACATCTTGCGGCCTGCCCGTTGCATCGAAGCGCAAGGCGCTGGCAAAGCCGCTGCCGTCGCGGCGCACGCCTTCGTAGCAGACCACGGCCTCGCGCCCGAGATGCGCCCGCGACCAATGCCACACGCGAAACCCCTCCTCGAGCGACTCGCTGCCGAAGTTTGAATCGAGATAGGCCTCGCCGCTCCAGCGCAGCGCCGGACTGTGCATTTCCACTTCGACCCTGGCCCGCGGCGCGATGCAATGCCACAAATGGCGGCTGTCGGGGTCGAGCGCAAAGGCCGTGTCGTTCAGCGTTTCGGGATAGAGTCGCACTGTCCCCCGCACTTGGCGGCGCCAGGGAATGCCCAGCCGCTTGTCGCGCTCGACAATGTCGATCTCGAGATGGTCACCGGTCCAGCGCACCGTGCTGGGGCCGATCTGCAGCGTGTCGCGGCTGCGCCTGACGGCGGTGCTGCTCCGTTCGGTCATGGCCCAGCGGGCACCCGGCCCATACAGCGCCACGTTCAGCGCCGCATGATCTTCCGGCTCGTGCCGACCGCTGGCCTTGTAGTATGGCGAGAAGACACTTCCGACAAAGGCGATGATGGTTAGCCCGTGCCTTCGGTCCGCGCTGAGGGCATCGAGATACCACCAACCATAGCCCCCGGGTAAGATTTCCGCATCGAAGCAAGGTCTTGCAGCACAGTCGTGGCCGCCAATTGCCCGGACAAGGCGGCCATCGGGACGCCCGCCCCCGGATGGGTACTGCCGCCCGCGCAATAAAGCGCAGGGATCCGAGTCCGTGTGCCCTGGCGCAGGAAGGACGCCGCCCATCCGTGCGAGGCCCGTCCATAAAGCGCTCCCCCGGTCGAGGGCCAGAGCCGCTCGAATGTATTCGGCGTCGCCAGCTGATGTGCGAAGGGATCCTCCAGCTCCAGCCCGCAGCGGGCGAGGCTGTGCCTCATGGCCTTTGTGCATTGCTCGATCTCCTCGGAGGTATGGTCGTGGGTGTCCCCGTTGGACGGGGCGTTGACGATGATCTGCAGGCGCTCGCGCCCCGGCGGTGCCGTCGCACCCGGTTCGGCTTCGCGATCCTGGGCGCAGATATAGACAGTGGGGTCGGCGGGGGTGCGCCCTGCGCGAATATCGGCGAATTCGCGCGGGTAATCGGGCGAAAAGAACACATTGTGCCGCACCAGCGGCAAGCCCTGCGTACGCGAGTGCGCATACCAGACGTAAGCGGAAAGCGAGCGCTTTTCCGCCGCATAGCTGCGCACGGCTCCGGCTGCATCGGCGCCCAGCAGGCCGGCACCGATTGCTGCGGGATCGCAATTGGCAATGACGGCGTCGGCAGCAATGCGTTCTCCATGGGCCAGTATAACGCCCGAGGCGCGGCCACCGGTGAGCTCGACCCGGGCAACCGCTTCGCCAAAGCGGTATTGTGCGCCGCAACCAGCACCGAGGCGCTGCAAACCATCGGCCAGCGCGCTCATGCCCCCGTCGATCAGCCATACGCCCATCGCTTCGACATGGGCGATCAACATCAGGGTGGCGGGGGCCGCAAAGGGCGAAGACCCGCAATAGGTGGCATAGCGGGCATAGAGCTGGCGCAGCCGCGCATCCTCGAAATGGCGACCGAGGGCCTTCCACATCGAGGTATAGGGGTGAATGGCGGCGAGATCGGGCAGGTTGGCCAGACCGATCCGCCACGCCAGCGCGGGCGGCCAACTCGGCTTGCTGGCGCGCAGCATCGGCCGATCAAGCGTCTCGTAGATGCGCCGGGTGTCGGCGAGGAAGGCGCGATATCCGGCGGCGGCCCGCGCGCCCGCGAAATCGCCGATGGCTGCTTCGCTCTGCTGCGGATCTGCAAACAGGTCGAGCACGCTTTCGCTGTCCCAACTGTGCCTCGCCAGTATGGTGGCGCGGCGCACCGAGACATGATCGTCGAGACTGGCACCGGCGGCATGGAAGATCCCGTCGAACACGTCGCGCATGGTGAACACGGTGGGTCCGCCGTCGATATCGGCATCGTCGACCCTGACGCGGCGCGCCTTGCCCCCGGCCCAGATGTCCTTCTCGACTACGGTCACGTGGCAGCCGCGTGCGGCAAGCAGCGCCGCACAGGCGAGCCCGCCCATGCCTGCACCGATCACCACCACCCGTTCCGCCAATCGCCCCTCCCGCGCATTCCGTTTGACCTTTACATATCAGATGTCCAATCAAATGGACACATGGAGTCGTCCACATCACGAAAATCCGGGCTTGAGGTAAGGTCCTGGAGGTTGCGCTGGATCGCCTGGCGCAACCGCGTGCTGGCAAATCCGCGCTTTCAGGATTGGGCGGCACGCAATTGGCTGACCCGGCGCGTGGCTCGGCGCAAGGCTCGCGAGCTGTTCGATCTGGTGGCTGGTTTCACTTATACTCAGGTGCTGCTGGCCATGGTTCAAAGCGGGTTGCTCGAGCGGCTGGGGCAGGGGCCTGGCACGCTGGCCGAGCTGGCGGCGACCACCGGGCTGAGCGAGGCTGCGGCCCTGCGCCTCGTCAAGGCGTCGGAGTCGCTCGACCTCGTCGAAGAGGCCACACCGGGGATCTGGATGCTGGGTCAGCGCGGCGCAGCCTTGCTCTCTCAGGAAGGCGCCAAGGCGATGATCCGGCATCATCCGCTGCTCTATCGCGACCTGGCCGATCCGCTGGCGCTGCTGAGGCAGGACCGTGCCGTTCCGACCGCCCTGTCCGAATTCTGGCGCTACGCTGCGCGCGAGCAGGCGGCAACGGAAGCCAGCGATTCGGTGACGCCCTATTCCCTGCTGATGGCCGCTTCACAGGCCATGGTGGCGCGCGAAGTGCTGCGTTCCTTGCCGCTCGAACGGTACAAGGCGCTGCTTGATGTGGGCGGCGGTCACGGCGCCTTTGTTGCTCACGTCGCCGAGCAGCTTCCCCGACTGCGACTCGCTGTGTTCGACCTGCCTGGCGTGGTCGAAGGTGCAGCCGCAAGGCTTGCGGCGCTCGGGCTGGAGGGACAGGTCGCGCTGCATGGGGGCGATTTCTTCCGCGACTCGCTGCCTCAGGGCTTCGATTGCATTTCGCTGGTGCGGATCCTGCATGACCATGACGATGGGCCGGCGCAGCGATTGCTCGATGCGATTCGCATAGCCTTGCCGCCAGACGGGGCCTTGCTGATTGCCGAGCCGATGGCGGGCACCCGCGGCGCTGAGGCCATGGGGGAAGCCTATTTCGGTATGTATTTGTGGGCCATGCGTTCGGGGCGGCCGCGCCGCTCGGACGAGATCGGAACGATGCTCGGCAAGGCGGGCTTTTCTCGCTGGCGCGAGTTTCCGACAGCCCAGCCACTGATCGCCAGAGTCATTGTCGCTTTTGCCTGACAGTTAGTTTGTCCTTCGTGATTGACACATGAGACTGTCAGGCTATGATGACATCGGGTAAATCTATCCATCGCGAAAGGGTTGGTCGCGAACGAACCTGAGGGGAAGTCCATTTTATGGACGCGATCGCGGTGATTCTTGAGGCGCCAAAGCGGCTGTCGGTCAGACAGCTGGCGCTGAATCCCGCAAATCCCACTGATGTCATTGTCGAAACTGTCTGGAGCGGGATCAGCAGCGGCACCGAAAAGCTGCTGTGGACCGGCGAAATGCCGCGCTTTCCAGGTATGGGGTATCCGCTGGTCCCAGGTTACGAATCGGTCGGGCGGATCGTCGATGCCGGGCCGGGCCTTGAGGCAAGGATCGGCGAATGGGTCTTTGTGCCTGGTGCCAATTGCTATGCCGAGGCGCGTGGCCTGTTCGGCGGAACAGCCAGTCGGCTCATCGTTCCGTCGGCCCGCGCGCTGACCATTTCCGAATCGCTTGGCGCCAATGGCGTGCTGATCGCGCTGGCCGCGACCGCGCTCCATGCGCTCGCAGGTGGCGACCCGCCCGATCTGATTGTCGGCCATGGTGTTCTGGGCCGGCTGCTGGCGCGGATGACGATTGCCTCTGGCGCACCGGCCCCCACCGTGTGGGACAACAAGGCCGAACGCCGCAGTGGTGCGCGTGGATATGAGGTGATCGCCCCCAAGGACGATGGCCGGCACGATTATCGCGCGATCTACGATGTCAGTGGTTACGCCCATGGGCTCGACAATCTGATCGGGCGCCTCGGCAAGCGCGGTGAGATCGTGCTGGCCGGTTTCTATTCCGACCGCCTGAGCTTCGGCTTTGCGCCGGCCTTCCAGGCCGAAGCACGGCTGCGGATCGCGGCCGAATGGAAGCCGGAAGATCTCGCTTCGACTCAGGCGCTGGTCGAAACCGGCGCGCTCGATCTCGATGGCCTGATTTCCGATGTGCAGCCGGCCACCGAAGCCGAAACCGCCTATCCCAAGGCGTTCAACGATCCCGACTGTCTCAAGATGGTGTTGGACTGGAGCAGTTGCGTATGACGATGCTTGATACAGAGGCCCTGCGGCAGGAAGCGGCGATCGAGCCGGATCCGGTCCACACGGGCGAGGTGACCAGCGAAACGCAGGTCATCGCGATTTACGGCAAGGGTGGCTCGGGCAAGAGCTTTGCCTTGTCCAACCTCAGCTACATGATGGCGCAGCAAGGCAAGCGGGTGCTGCTGATCGGGTGCGATCCCAAATCGGACACGACCAGCCTACTGTTTGGCGGCAAGAGCTGCCCGACCATCATCGAGACCTCGGCCAAGAAGAAGCTTGCGGGCGAGGAAGTGCGGATCGAGGACGTCTGCTTCCAGCGCGACGGTGTGTTCGCGATGGAGCTTGGCGGCCCCGAAGTCGGCCGTGGCTGCGGCGGGCGCGGGATCATCCACGGCTTCGAACTGCTCGAGAAGCTGGGCTTCCACGAATGGGGCTTCGACTACGTCCTGCTTGATTTCCTGGGCGATGTGGTGTGCGGCGGCTTCGGGCTGCCGATTGCCCGCGACATGTGCCAGAAGGTGATCGTGGTCGGCTCGAACGACCTGCAGTCGCTCTATGTCGCGAACAACGTTTGCCAGGCGGTCGAATACTTCCGCAAGATGGGCGGCAATGTCGGCGTGGCCGGCATGATCGTGAACAAGGACGACGGCACCGGCGAAGCGCAGGCCTTTGCCAAGGCGGTCGATATCCCTGTGCTCTGCGCGATTCCGGCAGATGAGGATATCCGCCGCAAGAGTGCCAATTACCAGATCATCGGAAAGCCGGGCGGCGAGTGGAGCGGGCTCTTTGAAGAGCTCGCAACGAACGTCGCCAAGGCGCCGCCGCGCCGGCCCACTCCCTTAGACCAGGATGGGTTGCTTGGCCTCTTCTCCCCCGAAGACACCGGAGGCGATATCCAACTCGTCCCGGCGACCCAGGCCGATATGCGCGGCGGCTCGTTTGAACCGCGCCCCTCGCTGGAGGTCATCTATGACGAGGTGTGAGGGATGACCGGCAAGGCAACCGACGACGCGCGCACCCGCGACCGGATCGAACTCGATCCGGCGCCGGAGGGTGCGGGCGGTTGCCATGGCGGCGCCGAACTCATGCGCGATGCGGCGCGCAAGGCGGGCAAGAGTGATGTGCTTGATCGTTATGCCTCCGATTATCCGGTCGATCCCGCGCGCGGGCCGCATGACCAGCCGCAATCGATGTGTCCCGCCTTCGGCTCGTTGCGGGTCGGGCTGCGCATGCAGCGCACTGCCACGGTGCTCTCCGGTTCGGCCTGCTGTGTCTATGGGCTGACCTTTACCTCTCACTTCTACGGTGCCCGCCGCACGGTCGGCTATGTGCCGTTCAACTCCGAAACGCTCGTCACCGGCAAGCTCTTCGAAGACATCAAGGAAGCGGTCGAACAACTCGCCGATCCTGCCCATTACGACACGATCGTCGTAACCAACCTTTGTGTGCCCACGGCCAGCGGCGTGCCTCTGCGGCTCCTGCCCAAGGCCATCAACGGGGTGCGCATCATCGGCATCGACGTTCCTGGTTTCGGCATTCCAACCCATGCCGAGGCTAAGGACGTACTCGCTGGCGCTATGCTGCAATATGCGCGCAGCGAGGCCGAGCAGGGTCCTGTCGCCGCGCCGAAACAGCGCTCGGATCGGCCGACGGTGACCTTGCTCGGGGAAATGTTCCCGGCCGATCCGGTCGGGCTGGCCCATCTGCTGGCCCCGCTGGGCCTGGCCGCGGGGCCGGTCGTTCCCACCCGCGAATGGCGCGAGCTCTATGGCGCGCTTGATTGCGCTGCGGTGGCTGCAATTCATCCCTTTTACACCGCCAGCGTGCGCGAGTTCGAAGCGGCGGGGCGCCAGGTGGTGGGCTCGGCCCCGGTCGGGCGCGACGGCACCGCTGCCTGGCTTGATGCCATCGGCAGCGCCTGCGGGGTTGGCCAGGCACAGATCGATGCAGCCAAAAACGCGGCTCTGCCCGCGATCGAGGCGGCGCTCGCGACTGCGCCGGTCAAAGGCAGGGTGACGGTCTCGGGTTACGAGGGCTCCGAACTGCTGGTTGCCCGCCTGCTCATAGAAAGCGGCGCGGATGTGCCCTATGTGGGCACGGCCTGTCCGCGCACCCGCTGGTCCGAACCTGATCGCGAGTGGCTCGAGGCGCGCGGTGTGCGGGTGCAGTATCGCGCTAGCCTTGAACAGGACATTGCGGCAGTTGACGAGTTCCGGCCGGATCTGGCGGTGGGTACCACACCGGTGGTCCAGCATGCCAAGCAGGCCGGCACCCCGGCGATGTATTTCACCAACCTTATTTCAGCGCGGCCGCTGATGGGCGCGGCTGGCGCCGGCAGTCTGACCCAGGTGATCAATGCCGCGATCGCCAACAAGGACCGCTTCGCCCGGATGACCGCCTTCTTCGACGGAGTGGGCAAGGATATGAGTGCGGGCGTGTGGGAAGACGTTCCGCAGGATCGCCCGCTGTTCAAGCAGAAATTTGCCGCCCAGAACGAAGCTGCCCGCAAGGCGGCTGAGGCGGTGGGCACATGAGCCTGATCCTCGATCATGACAGGGCCGGGGGCTATTGGGGCGCGGTGTATGTGTTCACCGCGATCAAAGGCCTGCAGGTGGTGATCGACGGCCCGGTAGGCTGCGAGAACCTGCCAGTCACTTCGGTGTTGCACTACACGGACGGCTTGCCGCCCCACGAACTGCCGATCGTCGTGACTGGCCTGGGCGAGGAAGAGCTAGGCAAGACCGGCACCGAAGGCGCAATGAAGCGCGCCTGGCAAACGCTCGATCCAGACCTGCCCTCGGTGGTGGTGACAGGCTCGATCGCCGAGATGATCGGCGGCGGGGTTACGCCCGAAGGCACCACGATCAAGCGCTTCCTGCCGCGTACGATTGACGAGGACCAATGGGAATCGGCTGATCGCGCGCTGAGTTGGCTGTGGACCGAGTTCGGCCCCAAGAAAGTTCCCGCACCGCGCGCGCGTAAGGAGGGCGAGAAGCCCAGGGTCAACATCATCGGTCCCAGCTATGGCATGTTCAACATGGCCTCGGACCTCGCCGAAATCCGCCGCCTGGTTGAGGGGATCGGTGCCGAGGTTAACATGGTATTCCCCCTCGGCAGCCACCTCGCCGACATCAAGAAACTCGGCCTCGCCGATGCCAATGTCTGCCTCTATCGCGAGTTCGGGCGGAACCTGTGCGAACTGCTCGAACGGCCCTATTTCCAGGCGCCGATCGGGCTCGACAGCACCACTAAGTTCCTCGAGGCTCTGGGTGCGGAGCTGGGTCTTGACCCGGCGCCCTTCATCGAGCGTGAGAAGCACACCACGATCAAGCCGCTGTGGGACCTGTGGCGTTCGGTTACGCAGGACTTCTTCGGCACCGCAAGTTTCGGCATCGTTGCCAACGAGACCTACGCCCGCGGCATCCGCCACTTCCTCGAAGACGACATGGGCCTGCCGTGCAGTTTCGCCTTCGGTCGCTCGGCGGGTGTTAAGCCCGACAACCAGGCCGTCCGCGCGGCGATCCACGCCAGCCCGCCACTGGTGGTGTTCGGCAGCTATAACGAACGCATGTACATGGCCGAGTGCGGTGCGCGCGGCATCTACATCCCGGCCAGCTTCCCCGGCGCTGCGATCCGGCGCCACACCGGTACACCATTCATGGGTTATTCGGGGGCAACCTACCTGGTGCAGGAGGTGTGCAATGCGCTGTTCGACGCGCTGTTCCACATCCTGCCATTATCCACCCAGATGGATGCCGGCGACGCAACTCCGGCGCGCGACTACCGCGAGCTCGCGTGGGACGCAGAGGCCAAGGCCAAGCTTGACGCCTTGGTCGAGGCCCAGCCGGTTCTGATCCGCATCTCAGCCGCCAAGCGGCTGCGCGACGCAGCCGAACGCGCGGCCCGCCGCGCCGGCGAAAGCACGGTCACTGCAGATCGCCTGGCCGACGCACTGCTTGAAGGACATGGCGCATGATCGCGCCGAACCAGATCGCCCCCGGGGTCTTCCCGGTGGCCTCAGCCATCCTGGCGGCGAAGGCCGCAAGGATACCCAAGGAGGCAATACCGCCTCTCGCACAACAACCAGAACTGGAGAGCACGTTATGAGCGATTCTGACGATCGCTTCGGCATGAGTACTTACCTCACGCCCGAAGAGGCCAAGGAATTCCACAAGCTGTTCATGACCACATTCATGGGTTTCACCGCGATTGCCGTGGTGGCGCACCTGTTGGTGTGGGCATGGAGGCCGTGGCTGGGCTGACCACCGCCAAAGCCGTGCGGGACCCCGTGCGGCAAACATTCATCCACTGAAGAAGGAATTGTATCATGTGGAGATCCTGGCTGATTTTTGAACCGCGCCGGGCGCTGGTGGGACTGCATGTCTTCCTGGCCGTGCTGGCGTTCACCATCCATTTCATCCTGCTGAGCACAGACACCTACAACTGGCTTGACGGTCCCAATGCGGCCGCCACTGCCCAGCTTGCAGGGGGCTGACGCTCACAGCGAAGGGATAGACCATTCGACTGTGCGAGAGGCGGCGGCCGGCCCCAGTGCCGGCGTCGCCTCACAGGTCGGATAGCTGAAAAACATTGATCCTGCCCGTTAAGGGTGGGGGAGGATTGGGCTATGGCGCTCCTCAGTTTTGAGCGAAAGTATCGCGTGCGTGGGGGCACGCTGATCGGTGGGGACATGTTCGACTTCTGGGTCGGACCGTTCTACGTGGGTTTCTTCGGGGTCGTCACCGCGATCTTCGCAACCTTGGGGACGGCGTTGATCTTCTACGCCGCGTCGCAGGGTGCGACCTGGAATCCCTGGCTGATATCGATCGAGCCGCCTGACCTCAGTTACGGCCTGTCGCTGGCTCCACTCAAGGAAGGCGGATTCTGGCAGGTGATCACGGTTTGCGCGATCATCTCCTTCGTGTCCTGGGCATTGCGAGAGGTCGAGATCTGCCGCAAGCTGGGCATGGGTTACCATGTCCCGATCGCTTTCGGCTTCGCGATCTTCGCCTATGTGACCCTTGTGGTGATCCGCCCGGTGCTGATGGGCGGCTGGCACTTCGGTTTCCCCTACGGGATATTCAGCCATTTGGACTGGGTATCGAATACCGGCTACCAGTACCTCCACTTCCACTACAATCCGGCGCACATGATCGCGGTGAGTTTCTTCTTCACCACGACGCTGGCGCTGGCGATGCACGGGGCTCTGGTGCTCTCGGCGGTCAATCCGCCCAAGGGCCAGGAAGTGAAGACCCCGGAATATGAAGACACCTTCTTCCGCGACCTGATCGGCTATTCGGTCGGCACGCTGGGGATCCACCGCGTCGGCTTGCTGCTGGCGCTCAATGCCGGCTTCTGGAGCGCGGTCTGCATCGTGATCAGCGGCCCCTTGTGGACCCGCGGCTGGCCCGAATGGTGGACCTGGTGGCTCAACCTGCCGATCTGGGCATGATGGAGAACTGAGCCATGGCAACCTATCAGAACATATTCACGCAGGTTCAGCTCAACCATCCGCCCGAGGCAGGCATCGACCTGCCGCGGGGAGATGATGCGCGGATCAAGGAACACTTTACCAACCGCTGGCTCGGCACGATCGGGCACGCGCAGATCGGGCCGTTCTATCTCGGCTGGACGGGGATGGCGGCACTGGCCTTTGGCCTGTTTGCGATCTTCATCATGGGGATGAACATGTGGGCCTCGGTCGGATGGGACCCGGTCCAGTTCGTCCGCATGCTGCCCTGGCTGTCGCTTGAGCCGCCGGGGCCGGAATACGGCTTCACGCCGTTCGTTCCGCTCGCCGAAGGTGGCTGGTGGATTCTCGCCGGCGCATTCCTCACCGTCTCGATCCTCTTGTGGTGGGTCCGCACCTACCGCCGCGCCCGTGCGCTGGGGATGGGAACGCATGTGGCCTGGGCCTTCCTTTCCGCAATCTGGCTGTTTCTGGTGCTGGGCTTCATCCGCCCGATGCTGATGGGCAGCTGGGCCGAGGCGGTGCCGTTCGGCATCTTTCCGCATCTCGATTGGACCGCGGCTTTCTCGATCCGTTATGGCAATCTGTTCTACAACCCGTTCCACGCGCTCTCGATCGCATTCCTGTATGGCTCGACCCTGCTGTTCGCGATGCACGGGGCGACCATCCTGGCGGTTGGCCGTTATGGCGGCGAACGCGAAATCGAACAGATCACCGATCGCGGCACGGCATCGGAGCGTGCCGCGCTGTTCTGGCGCTGGACCATGGGCTTCAACGCGACGATGGAATCGATCCACCGCTGGGCATGGTGGTTTGCGGTGCTGACGACGCTTACCGGCGGTATCGGCATCCTGTTGACCGGTACCGTGGTCGACAACTGGTACCTGTGGGCGCAGCAGCAAGGCTTCGCTCCGGCCTATCCCGACACCGGGACGATCGATCCCGCCACACTGGGGAGTGAGTAGCATGAAGCGGACAATCACACTGCTGGCACTGGCCAGCTTGCCGCTGGCGCTCACCGCCTGCGAACTCGCTCCCAAGATCTCGTCGCAGAACGGCTATCGCGGGACGGGGATGAACCAGGTGCAACTGGCCTCGGTGGCCGAGGCCGAGCACGAAGTGCCCGCACCACCCTATGAGCTGCCTCCGCCGGGCGGACCGAGCGCGGGCGAAGTATACCAGAACGTCCAGGTTCTGAACAATGTCTCGGCCGACGAGTTCAACTACCTGATGGCGGCGATCACGCAGTGGGTCGCGCCCGAACAGGGCTGCAACTATTGCCACAATCCCGCGAACATGGCGTCGGACGAGGTCTATACCAAGGTCGTCGCCCGCAAGATGATCCAGATGACACAGAACGTGAATGCCAATTGGGAAAGCCATGTGGCGGGCACCGGGGTCACTTGCTGGACATGCCACCGCGGCAACAACATCCCCAAGGACTACTGGACCTTGCCGGATGACAGCCAGCATCGCGGGATGAAGAACAACCGCCATGGGCAGAACAATCCGGTGCCCGAAACGGCCTATTCCTCGCTCCCGACGAATGCGGTGGCGCGGTATTTCCTCAATGACGAGACGGTGCAGAAGATCCGGGTCGGCTCGACCAGCGCCTATCCGAGTGCGGCCAACAAGATCAGCACAAAGGAAACCGAGAACACCTATGCATTGATGATGCATATGTCGGCATCGCTCGGGGTGAACTGCACCTTCTGCCACAACACGCAGAACTTCGCGGCCTGGAACATCAGCCCTGCCCAGCGCGCCACGGCGTGGCATGGAACGCGCATGGTTGCCAACATGAACCAGGAATACATCACGCCGCTGACTTCGGCCTTCCCGGCCAACCGCCTGGGGTCGCAGGGAGATCCATTCAAGGTGAACTGCACAACCTGCCATCAGGGCGTGAACAAGCCGATGGGCGGAGCGCAGATGGCCAAGGATTATCCGGCGTTGAAGGCGCCACCTGCGGCAGCGGGTCCCGCAGCAGCGGCTCCCGCAGCAGCGGCTCCGGCCCAAGCGACTGAACCAGCTGCAGCCGGCGAAACGACCTAACGGCGGTCCGCCTCAGGGACCAAGCCCCAAGGGCGCCGCAGTAGCCCGGTTGCAATCAAGCGGCCGGGCTACTCGCTTTTGTGCGGGAGTGATCGGTCCTTTCCCCGTCGGGCAAGGTCGACCAGGTGGGCCGGAAAGGCCAGCGCCAGCGGCAATGCGATCCACGCCCAATGCGCATCAATCAGCGCCGCGCGCAGCGCGAGCACGATCAGCGCGGCAGGTGCCAGCAGCGACAGTGCACTCGGCAAGGGCCAACCGCGTCGCCACAGCGCCAGCAGCTCCAGCGCAAGCACTGCCAGCACCACATCGGCCGCCCATCCGCTTGAAAAGAAATGCTGCACAGCGTCGATGCCGCTCAGCCGAACGGCCCGTTCAGCTCGACCACCTGCCAGTTGAGTGCCGCAGCCACGCTAACCCAGACGATATAGGGCACCAGCAGCAGCCCGGCGAACCGCGATATCCGACCGCAATAGACGATTAGCAGCAGGATCGAGAGCCATAGCAGCAGCACTTCGGCAAAGGCCCAGTCCGGGCGCTGCATCCGGAAGAACAGCAGGCTCCACAGCACGTTCAGGAACGCGTTCAACGCGAACAGGCTGATGATCCAGTCGCGCGCGGCGCGGCTGGGCGCATCGCGCCAGGCGGTCACTGCTGCCATGGCAGCCAAGGCAAAGATGGTGGTCCAGGCAATCGGGAAGACGGGCCCCGGGGGCGTCCATGATGGCTTGCTGAGCGACTGGTACCATGGGCCAAGATCGGTGATCGTCGCCCCCAGCATCGCCACTCCCATCGCCGCGATTACGGCGATCGATACCGGAATGACCCAGTTCCTGCTCATCCAGCCATTGGCCTCAGTCCCAACAGATGGGCACAATCCTTGAGGAAAATCTTCACATGCGCAAGCGGCCGCGCGCGCACCAGCCGCTTGTTCATATAGGCTTGCCAGGTCAGTTGCTGCACGTCGCGGTCAGCACACATGTCAACAAAGCGCTCGCGCCGCTTGTCGCTCGAATACCAGAAATGCTGCATCATCCCGAGGATCCAGAATACACGGCCGTGTTCGCGCATGAAGCGCTTGCGCGCTTGCCGCAAGGTGGCCGGATTGCCGCTCAGCACGAATTCGTTGGCGGCCTCGGCGACGATCCGGCCGCAGGTCATGGCATAGTAGATCCCTTCGCCTGAGGCTGGGGCGACCACGCCCGCAGCATCACCCGCTACAATCACATCACAGCCATTGTCCCAACGCTTCAACGGTTTCAGCGGGATTGGCGCGCCTTCCTTGCGCACCGTCGTACATTCCTCCAGGCCCAGTTCGTCGCGCATCTGCGTCACCGTTTCGCGCAAAGGGAAGCCCTTGTTGGCGCTGCCCAGGCCGATGCTTGAGGTGTGCCCATGCGGGAAAATCCAGGCGTAGAAATCCGGCGAGAGCTTGCCCTGGTAGAACACGTCACAGCGGGCCGGATCAAAACCCCTGGCGTTTGCCTGCGGGCTCTCGATCACCTCGTGATAAGCAAAGACGCATTTCATGTCGTCCGCACCGGCGATGTTTTGCCGGGCGACGGCGGAACGTGCACCATCGGCCCCGATCACCACTTTGGCGCGCACGCGTTCAGGCTCGCCGCCGCGCCTCGCGCGATAATGAACGATGGCGCCAGCTGCATCGCGTTCGATCCGCTCGAACATGCCGACGCGGCGCTCGGCACCTTCGCGCGCCGCGCGCTCCCGGAGCCATTCGTCGAATACGTCGCGGTCGACCATTCCGACGTAGCCGATCTCGCCAACCGGCATATCGACCGTGCGACCCGACGGTGCGATCATCCGCGCCGAGCGGGCCTTGGCCACCAGCAGCGATTGCGGCACGTCGAAATCCTCCAGCAGGCGCGGGGGCACCGCTCCTCCGCAAGGCTTGATCCGGCCGTCACGGTCCAACAGCAGGACCTTGCGTCCGGCGCGGGCCAGAGTGCTTGCCGCCGTCGCCCCAGATGGACCGCCGCCCACCACCACCACATCGAAATATTGCTCGGTCATAGGCTGGCCAATCCTTGCTTGAGTGCGTGCGTACGGCTGGTGGCGCGCAGCGCCAAGATTGCGGCAAGCACGAAGGCCGCAGCTTCGATCGCGAAAATCAGCTGAAAGGCGGCGGCATCCTGGCCGCCGGCACGGCGTGCGAGATCGACCCCCAGAGCGCCGAGCAGCCCGCCCATGCCGAAGGCAATCGCTTGCGCCGCGCCCCACACGCCCATCCGCACGCCTTCCCGGGTGCGCCGGCCGGCGCCGGCCAAGCCCATCATCGCGCCAATCGCCGCCACGGCAAAGGCACCGTTGCAAAAGCCCAGCGCAAAGACATTGGCCGACAGTGGCCAGTCCGGACCCACGCTGGCCCCCATGGCAAGCCCAAGCAGCGCCAGCGCCGATCCGGCGCATCCGGTCACGATCCAGACCCGCAGTTCCACCGGCATGCGCCCGGCAAAGGCGCTGCCGCCGATTCCGGTCGCGATCATGCCCGCCAGTACCCCGCCATGCTGGATCCCGGCGAGGGAGGTGGACTGGCCAGGCGTCATGTCGAACACGAGCCCGGCGAATGGTTCAAGGATCAGGTCCTGCATGCTGTAGGCCAGCATTGAGACAAAGATGAACAGAGTGAAGCGGCGGGCGGCCTCCTCGCTCAGGATCTCGCGGATGGCCTCGCGAAAATCCGGGGGCGGGCCGTCGCGCTCCTCTTCAGCTTCGACAAGCGCCTGTCGCTCGAGCCGGAAGGTCGCAACGCAGGTCAACAGGAAAGCGCAGGCAATGACGCCGGCGGCGACCAGTGCCAGCCGCTGCTCGGAAAAGGGATCGAGCAAAGCACCCGCAGTGGCGGCTGCGATTACGATCCCTGCCACCATCATGATCCAGGTCACCGCCGCCGCAGCAGCGCGACGTTCGCGAGCCACGCCGGAAGCCAGCAGCGCGAGCAGCGATGTGCCCGACGCGCCGACACCGGCACCGATCAGAGTGAATGCGATGGCAGCCATGACGCCGCCCATGATCGGGCGCGCCGGCATCTGCGTCGTAGCCTGAACGGCCAGGAGTGCGCCAAGGGCCAGCACGCCCAATCCGCCGATGATCCATGGGGTGCGGCGGCGCCCCTTGTCCGATCCATGCCCCCACACCGGACGCGAGAGCTGCACCGCGTAATGCCAGGCGACAAGCCCGGCCGGGATAGCTGCGGCCAGGCCGTACTCGACCACCATCACCCGGTTGAGGAGCGAGGTGGCGAGCATCACAATGGCACCGATCGAGGCCTGAACCGCACCGAGACGGACGATTGCGAACCAGCCGAAGCCCGCCGGGCGGGCCATCAGATATAACCTCCAAGGCCCAGTGCCGAGCCCAGCATGCCAAGCACGTACAGAGTGACCCCGGTGGCACTGTACCATGGTGCATTCTGCCGGGGATCGCGCAGCAGTCGCGGCATCAATGCCAACTGGGCCACAAGCACCACACCAACCACGCCAGCCGACCAGGCCAGGTCGCGGCTGATGAGCAGCCCGATCACCGCCACTTGCGGCAGGGCCATGGTCAGGCAGGCGAGGCGCGCCGCGGGCATTACCCCGAGCGTCACGGGCAAGGAGCGCAAGCCGGTGAGGCGGTCGCCTTCGACCGCCTTGAAATCATTGAGTGTCATGATCCCGTGGGCGCCGAGGCTGTAGAGCCCGAGCACCACCAGGACATCGACATGGGGCAGCGCACCAGCCATCACACTGGCGCCGGTGAACCACGACAGGCCCTCATAGGTCAGCGCAACCACCGCCGGCCCCAGCCAGCCGCTGGTCTTGAAGCGGAACGGCGGCGCGCTGTAGCCCCAGGCGCAGGCAAGGCCCAGCACGGTGGCAGCCAGCACCCATGGACCGGTCAGCCAGGCCACCAGTAATGAAAGCAGCGTGCCGGCAATCGCAATGCGCAGCCCCCAGTTGCCGCCGATCCGGCCCGAGGGGATCGGGCGATGCGGTTCGTTGATCGCGTCCACCTCGCGGTCGAACCAGTCATTCACGGCCTGGCTAGTGCCGCACACCAGCGGCCCCGTGAGCAGGATCCCGGCGATCAGGAACGGCCAGCGGCCGGCCAGGGCCTCGCCCGAAGAAACCACGCCACACATGAATGCCCACATCGGCGGGAACCAGGTGATCGGCTTCAACAGTTCAAGGATGTCGCGCGCCGCGGGAATCGGCGCCGGCGAAGTCGAGGCAGCCGAACGAGCCATGGGATGACGCTATGCCTGACGACCCCATGCGTCAATTGATTTTGACACTGACTATGTCAGGCCAGGCCGTCAGTGCTCCTATTCACCCTCAGCTGCCAGATTGCCGAGGCCATAACGGTGTAGCTTCGAATACAGGCTTTGCCGGCTCAAACCGAGGATTTCAGCGGCGGATGCCCGGTTGTCAGATGTATAGGCCAGGGCTGCCTCGATGCAGAGCCGTTCGATCAGGTCGGTGCTCTCGCGCACGATATCCTTGAGCGACATGCGTCCGACCAGTTCGGTCAGCTGCTCGACCGAGCGCGGCATCTCCTGCGGCATCGGCGGCAAGTCGCGCAGCCGCCGTGCAATGGGGCGGATCACGATCCCGATATGCGGCTCATCCTCGCCGGTGCGAACCGCGGACAGCTCGATCGGCTCACCCTCGACGCCGTCGCTGGCCCCGATCACGCTGTTCACATTGCGGGCGAACCCCTGCTTCAGCAGCTGGCCCTGGATCAGGTCGAGGTCGATCCCCGGGCGCCCGACGAATTCGGCAAGCGAGCGGCCGCGGATCTGATCGATGCTGGCAGCGCCGATAAGTTCGGCAAAGGCGACGTTGGCCACCACGATCCGCCAGTCGTTGTCAGTCAGCACAAAGGCATCGGGCATGCTCTCGAGCGTGCCCAGCATGGCTGCTTCCTCGATTGTCTCGTTGCGTTCGCCACCATCGAACCGGATCAGGACATAAAGGCGCCCGCGCTGGCGGAAGCCGGTTCCCGAAAGTGTCAAGGTCGTCTCGCGTTCAGCCAGCTTGACTCCGATCGGAGTGACCGAATTCGAGGTCAGCGCCGAGCCCAGGAAAGCGATCAGCCGCTCGCGCTCGCTCCGGTCGAACAGCGCCAGGAACTTGCTGCCGGACAATGTGCCGGGCCGCGCCAGCACCAAAGTGTGCGATGCGGGGTTGGCCTCGACGATCCGGCGATTCTCGCTGTCGATGATCATCACCGGTTCGTTCGAAAGCTCGAACAGCAGGCGATAACGGGTCTCGAGCTGGCGCAGCCGCAAGTAATCCCGCTCAAGCGACTGCTGCGCCTGAAGCAACCTTTGCTGAAGCACGGCGGCATCGCGCAAGTCGCGCCCGATGGCGAGGTTCTGCTTGCCGCCAGCCATTTCGATCAGGCGGAACCGCACCGGCACATCGCCGTGCTTGCCCTTCTGGTTGATATGGCGGGGATGCGGCAATTCGCCATTGGGCTTGTGAGCAAGCATTTCGTCGATCTTGACGCGGCTTTCCACAGTAACGGTGGAGCGCCAATCCTTCCCGATCCAGTCGGTCAGATCGGGAAACTGTCCAAGATCGGCGGCCCCGTCGACGATCCACCCCTTGTCGTCGACTACCAGCACGATATCGCCCGCGCTCGCAGCGAGCCGGATCGCGTCCTCGGTCCCGATTTGTCCAAACAGCGACGCAGAATCATCGAATCGTCGATAATCAGCGTCGCTGCGCTTGCTGGGGGGCATGCGCTGCTCCGGTTACGGCATTGATGAGGCGACAGGAACCAATCCTGCTACAATTCGCTCCGCCAATACCAGGGCTGAGCGCGCGTCTTCGGCGGTCCCGTCCGCCCCTACCCCCAGCGCAAGGGAAGGGTCGGCATTGATCAACGAACCACCGATGATGACACGCACTTTGGGATTCTTTGACACGCTTCTTATTGCAGTGATCAGGTCAGACATCACCGCGCTAGGACAATCACAGCTAGCGGTCAATGCGACCAGGTCGAACGGCCGTTCCGCCAGCAAATGGATCAGTTCGTGCCGCTGCGGCTCGAACAGGACTTCGGTCTGCCAGCCGGCATTGGCGAAGACTTCCTCCACCATCATCGTGCCGAAATTGTGCTGTTCGCCGGGCAGAGGCGAAAAAAGCGCATTGCGCCCCTGCTGTTGCGATTCGATAGCTTGGCCGCTGCGCAGCGCGCACTCGCGCATCACTTCGTGCAGGCGCCACAGGCCAACCGTCACATCGACAAAATCGCAGGCGTCGTCTTCCCACAATTCACCCAGCCTGCGCGCCGAGGCGGCAAGCAGGTCGACCAGGATTGATTCGGTGCTGACCCCGGCCGCAGTCAGGCGATCGACTTCGGCCAGCAGCTGATCGCCATCCAGTTCCAGCGGCAAAGCGGAAAAGGCGCGCACTTCATCCGACCGGGCGCGGCGACCGTGGAAGAACGCCGGCTGCTGGCTATCTGAAGAATGGATCAGCAGCAGGCGCGGAATGATCTGCTGCTCGATCAGCGAGTTGATCGAACCTGCCGGTTGCTGCTGCAAGGGAAATTCGTCGTCCTGACTGAACGCGTCTGCCCGCGATCCAGATTGGAAGCCGGTCTCTTTCGCGAAGCCGGCGGTACTTGCGCCATTCACCAAGTCCATCAGGCTCTCCCCCAGTCGAGAGCGGCGCGGATCGCGTCAACCCGGAGCGGCCAATTGGTGTATTTCGACTCGCGCCAAGCTTTGACACCCTACGCTGCTTTACACCCCACCGCAATGCAGGGTTGTCAATTTATCTTGTCGTCAAGACAGATTGACACTTGCATGCGTCAAGGCGTAGTCTCCTCTTCAATCGAGCAGAGGCAGAATACCTTGCAGGTAAGAGGGGATGGCATCGGGCCCCAATCCGCAGCAGCCAAGAGCGGAACTGGGACAATGGCGGGGGCGCTCTACACCCCGGAAGAGCGCCGGCGCAGGGACGAGTCCGGCTGGACCATCGTCCAAGGCATCCTTGCCCCGATCCAGTTTCTGGTGTTCCTTGCCAGCCTCGGGCTTGTCCTGCGCTTCCTGTTGACCGGTGAAGGCGCTTTCGTGGCAGACCTTTCGATCGTCGCCAAAACACTGATTTTGTACACGATCATGATCACCGGCTCGATCTGGGAAAAGGTCGTGTTCGGCAAATGGCTGTTTGCCGCACCGTTCTTCTGGGAAGATGTTTTCTCGATGCTCGTGATCGCGCTGCACACGGCCTATCTCGTGATGTTGCTATTCAGCATGGGTTCGGTGGAGGAGCGGATGCTGATCGCGCTCGCCGCCTACGCGGCTTACGTGATCAACGCCGCGCAGTTCCTGCTCAAACTGCGCGCCGCGCGACTCGGAGCCGCACAATCCGCCACACAGCCATCGATGGCGGTGACAG
Source organism: uncultured Porphyrobacter sp. (assembly GCA_964500135.1). Classification (GTDB taxonomy): domain Bacteria; phylum Pseudomonadota; class Alphaproteobacteria; order Sphingomonadales; family Sphingomonadaceae; genus Erythrobacter. The sequence goes on along the minus strand of CAZCNF010000007.1, from coordinate 12,403 downwards.
GATGAGCGGCTTAGCCCCCGCCACACAGCCGCAAGGCGATTGTGCGCCAGTGTTGCGGGAGCGGGGACAGCGCGAAGTCTTCTGCGGGCTCACCGGCATCATCTGGTTGCATCGCAAGATGCAGGACGCCTTCTTCCTGGTGGTCGGTTCGCGCACTTGCGCACATCTGCTGCAGTCGGCCGCAGGCGTGATGATCTTCGCCGAGCCGCGCTTTGCCACGGCCATCATCGAAGAGCGCGACCTTGCCGGAATGGCCGACTGCCATGACGAACTTGAACGGGTGGTCGAACGGCTGCTTGCCCGGCGGCCCGAGATCAAGACGCTGTTCCTGGTGGGGTCATGCCCCTCGGAAGTGATCAAGCTTGACCTGGCCAAGGCGGCGCAAGCGCTCGGCGCGCGGCATGCCGGAAAGGTGCGGATCCTCAACTATTCGGGCAGCGGCATCGAAACCACTTTCACCCAGGGGGAAGACGCCTGCCTTGCCGCCCTGGTCCCGGAAATGCCCGCCGCAGAACCCGATGCCGCGCCCGAACTGCTGCTGGTCGGTTCGCTGCCGGACATCGTCGAAGACCAGTTCCTGCGGTTGTTTGCCGAACTCGGCATTGCGCGAGTCGGCGTGTTGCCTGCCCGCAAGTCGGGTGAACTGCCGTCGGTCGGCGTCAACACCCGCTTCCTCCTGGCTCAACCCTTCCTGGGCGAAACCGGCCTGGCGCTCGAACGGCGCGGCGCGGTGCATCTGCCTGCCCTGTTTCCGTTCGGAGCCGAAGGCACCGCCGCGTGGCTACGCGCTGCGGCCGACGCGTTCGGGATCGACGCACTGCACTTCAACCGCGTGATCGCGCCAGGGCGGGAGCGGGCCAAGCGGGCGCTCGCCCCCCTGCGCGAGCGGCTGGAGGGCAAGCGGATTTTCTTCATGCCTGATTCGCAGCTGGAAGTGCCGCTGGCGCGTTTCCTCGCGAATGAACTCGGCATGCAGCCGCTCGAAGTGGGCACGCCCTACCTGCATCGCGGCCATCTCGTGCATGAACTGCTCGCGCTGCCAACCGGCACCAGGCTTAGCGAAGGGCAGGATGTCGACCGCCAGCTTGACCGCGTGCGGGCCGAAGCGCCTGATCTCACTGTGTGCGGACTTGGCCTCGCCAACCCGCTCGAAGCCGAAGGGCTCGCCACCAAATGGGCGATCGAGCTGGTCTTTTCTCCCATCCACGGGTTCGAACAGGCCGCAGACCTCGCCGAACTCTTTGCCCGCCCGCTGCGGCGGCGCGACCTGTTGCAGGTGTAGCGGTGCAGCTGGCCGTCTGGACATATGAAGGCCCGCCCCATGTGGGGGCGATGCGGGTGGCGACCGCAATGCGCGGCATGCACTATGTGCTCCACGCGCCGCAGGGCGATACCTATGCCGACCTGCTGTTCACCATGATCGAACGGCGCGGTGCCCGCCCGCCCGTGACCTACACCACCTTTCAGGCGCGCGATCTGGGTAGCGACACGGCCAATCTGTTCCAGCAGGCGGCGCGTGACGCGGTCGAACGGTACCGGCCGCAGGCGCTGATGGTGGGCGCCTCCTGCACCGCCGAGCTGATCCAGGACGATCCGGCAGGCCTTGCCGAAGCCATGCGGCTCGATTGCCCGGTGATCCCGCTCGAACTGCCCAGCTACCAGCGCAAGGAGAACTGGGGAGCAGCGGAAAGCTTTTACCAGGTGGTGCGCAAGCTGGCCGATCCTTCTGTGCGGCCTGCCCCGCGTGACGGTCGCCGCGTCCGCGCCAATCTGCTGGGCCCGACTGCGCTGGGCTTCCGTCATCGCGACGATATCGTCGAAATCCGCAAGCTGCTCGATACGCTGGGCGTGGACGTGCATCTCGTCGCCCCACTGGGTGCCAGCCCGGACGATATCCGCACGATCGGGGCGGCTGATTTCAACCTCGTGCTCTATCCCGAAATCGGGGAAGAAGCCGCCCGCTGGCTCGAACGGCAGTTCGGCCAGAAGGTGGTCCGCACGGTGCCGATCGGCGTGGGCGCGACCCGCGATTTCATCCGCGAAGTCGCCGCGCTGACCGGGGTCGATCCGGAACCTGCCCTGGCAGATACCAATTCGCGCATGCCGTGGTGGAGCCGTTCGGTCGATTCGACCTACCTCACCGGCAAGCGCGTTTTCATCTTCGGCGACGCCACCCATGCCGTGGCTGCGGCCCGCATCGCCAGTGAGGAACTGGGCTTCGAAGTCTGCGGGCTCGGCTGCTACAATCGCGAGTTCGCGCGCGACGTGCGCACAGCGGCTGCCAAATACGGCCTTGAGCCGCTGATCACCGACGATCACCTGGCGGTCGAGGATGCCATCGCAGCCGCTTCGCCCGAACTGGTGCTGGGCACTCAGATGGAGCGCCACATCGCCAAGCGGCTCGGCCTGCCCTGCGCGGTGATCAGTGCGCCGGTGCATGTCCAGGATTTCCCCGCGCGGCACAGCCCGCAAATGGGCTTCGAAGGTGCCAATGTGATCTTCGACAGCTGGGTCCACCCGCTGGTGATGGGACTGGAAGAGCACTTGCTAACCATGTTCCGCGATGATTTCGAATTCTCGGACGAGGCGGGGGCTAGCCATTTGCGCGCACATGCCCCGCAAGTCCAAGCGCAGCCCCAGACCCTTGCGGCGCGCGAACTGCCCCACGAGCTGCCGCAAGCCGCCAACGAGGCGCATTGGACCGCCGAGGCTGAGCGCGAACTGAAGAAGATCCCGTTCTTCGTCCGTGGCAAGGCGCGCCGCAACACCGAGGCGTTTGCTGCCGAACAAGGACGCGCCGAGATCGACCTTGAAACCCTGTATGACGCGAAGGCGCATTATGCACGGTAGGGCCAAGACCTCCTCGCGCCCCCAGGTCCGCGTCGTGATCGTGACGCTGGACAACCACCTCAAGGGGGCGGTGGAACGCGCGGGGAAGGTGCTGGCCCGCGACAATGTGCAGCTGACCCTGCACGCCGCTTCCGACTGGGAGCGCGAGCAGGGCGCGCTTGAAAGCACGCTGGCAGCAATTGGCGAAGCCGACATCGTGATCGCCACGATGATGTTCCTCGACGACCACATCCGCATGGTGCTGCCCGCGCTCGAGGCTCGGCGCGAACACTGCGATGCGATGCTGGGCCTGATGTCGGCGGGCGAAGTCGTGCGGCTGACCCGGATGGGCGGCTATCGCATGGACAAGCCGGCCAAGGGGCCGCTGGCCTTGCTCAAAAAATTGCGCGGCTCGAAGCAGGCTGGCGCCAGCTCGGGCCAGGGCCAGATGAAGATGCTGCGCCGCTTGCCCAAGATCCTGCGCTTCATCCCCGGCACGGCGCAGGACGTGCGGGCCTATTTCCTCACGCTTCAATACTGGCTCGCAGGCTCGGACGAGAACGTGATCGCCATGGTACGCGGGCTGATCGACCGCTACGCTTCGGGCGACCGGCTGACCCGGCGCGGCATGACCCCGGCGGAAGCCCCGATCCAGTATCCCGAAGTCGGCGTCTACCACCCGCGCACGCAGCAGCGCATTTCGGAAAGCCTGCGATTGCTGCCGCGCAAGGAAGGCAAGCAGGGCACAGTTGGCCTGCTACTGCTCCGATCCTACCTGCTGGGGCGCGACACGGGGCATTACGATGCCGCGATCGACGCCTTTGAAGCAGCCGGGCTGAAAGTCATTCCGGCCTTCGCCAGCGGGCTTGATGCCCGGCCGGCGATCGACAAGTTCTTTGTTGACCCGCATGGCCGACCGGCAGTCGATGCAATCGTCAACCTCACCGGGTTCTCGCTGGTTGGCGGACCGGCCTACAATGATTCTAACGCCGCGGTTGAACTGCTGACGCGCCTCGACGTACCCTATGTCGCCGCCCATGCGCTCGAGTTCCAGAGCGTCGAGGAATGGCGCGGGCGGCACCAGGGGCTGCTGCCGCTGGAAGCCACCATGATGGTCGCCATTCCGGAACTCGACGGAGCGATCGTGCCCAGTGTCTATGGTGGCCGTTCGGGCGCTGGCGGGGATTCCTGTTCCGGCTGCGAACGCGGCTGCCGCAAGCCCGAGGCTGGCGCGCTGCGTGCGATGCAGGGCTGCCCCGAGCGTGCCGAGGCGCTGGCGGGCAAAGTCGTGAAGCTGATTGCACTGCGCCGCTCCGAGCGCGCAGCGCGCAAGCTGGCGATCGTGCTGTTCAACTTCCCGCCCAATGCCGGTGCAACCGGCACGGCGGCATTCCTGGCCGTGTTTGAATCGCTCCATGCGACACTGCTGCGCCTGAAGGGCGAAGGCTATTCGGTCGATGTGCCGGAGTCGGTCGAGGCAATGCGCGAGGCGATCCTGAAGGGCAATGCCGACCGCTACGGTGCAGAGGCCAATGTCGCGGCGCGAATCGCGGTTGACGACTATGTCCGCCATGAGCCGCATCTGGCCGAGATCGAGCGTCAATGGGGCCCGGCGCCGGGCCGTCAGCAGGCGGATGGATCGGGCATCCAGGTTTTGGGCGCGCAGTTCGGCAATGTCTTTGTCGGCGTGCAGCCGGCGTTCGGCTACGAAGGCGATCCCGTGCGGCTGCTGTTCGACGGTACCTTCACGCCGACGCATGCCTTCGCGGCCTTCTATCGCTGGATCCGGCACGATTTTGGTGCGGCTGCGGTGCTTCATTTCGGCACCCATGGCGCACTCGAATTCATGCCCGGAAAGCAGGCTGGCCCCTCGGGCGACTGCTGGCCGGAGCGGCTGCTTGGCGACCTGCCGAACTTCTATCTTTATGCCGCGAACAATCCGTCCGAGGGGATCACCGCCAAGCGGCGTTCAGGTGCAACGCTGGTGAGCTATCTCACACCGCCGCTGTCGCAGGCGGGGCTCTATCGCGGACTTGGCGAACTCAAGGCCAGCCATGATCGCTGGCGCGCTCTGGAAGAAGGGGAGGAGCGGCAAGCAATCGCCGCCTTGCTCGCCGAACAGGCCGCAGATCTGGGCCTCGGCGAGACTCCGCTGAACGAACTCGGCGAGCGACTGTACGAGCTTGAAAGTGCGCTCATTCCGAATGGCCTGCACGTGCTTGGCCAGCGCCCGTCAGCTGGCGAGCTCGCCGACTGGCAGGCTTCGCTTGGCGAATTCGATCCCGAAGCCGATCCTCAAACCTTCGCAGCGCGCATCGACGCCTGTGACGAACTGGGCGGGCTGATCCATGCGCTCGACGCTGGATACGTTCCACCCGCGCCCGGCGGCGATATCCTCGTCAACCCCGAGGTATTGCCGACCGGGCGCAACATCCATGGCTTTGACCCGTTCCGCATTCCCAGCCGCTTCGCTTGCGAACAGGGCGCGGCGCAGGCCGAGCGGCTGCTGGCGCGGCACCTCGAAAGCGGCCAGCCCTTCCCGGAAAGCCTCGCCATGGTGCTGTGGGGCACGGACAACCTCAAGAGCGAAGGCATGCAGGTGGCGCAGGCCTTGCGGCTGATAGGGGCGCGCCCGCGGATCGACGGTTATGGTCGGCTGGCCGGTGCCGAGCTGATCCCGCTGGAGGAACTGGGCCGCCCACGGGTGGATGTGGTAATGACCCTGTCGGGCATCTTCCGCGATCTCTTGCCGCTGCAGACGCGGATGCTGGCCGAAGCAGCATTGCTCGCCGCGCAGGCTGACGAGCCGCTCGAATTGAACTTCGTGCGCAAGCACAGCCTCGCCCACCAGGCCGCGCATCAATGCGATTTCGAGACCGCCAGCCTGCGTGTCTTCTCCAATGCCGAAGGGGCTTATGGCGCCAATGTCAACCAGTTGGTCGACGGCGGTGTGTGGACCGATCCGGACGAACTGGCCAATGCCTTCGAGACGCAGAAGGGCTATGCCTATGGCGTCAAGGGAGCCCCGGTGGCGCGGCGCGAACTGCTGCGAAGCGCGCTTGCCGAAGTCGAATTCTCCTACCAGAACCTCGAAAGCATTGAGGTGGGGATCACCGATCTCGACCAGTATTTCGACGGCCTGGGCGGCATCAACCGCTCGATCACGCGGGCGCGCGGCAAGGAAGCGCCGGTCTATATCCTCGATGCCACGCAGGGCCGCACGAAGGTGCGCACGCTGGCCGAACAGATCGGCCATGAAACGCAGACCCGCACGCTCAACCCCAAGTGGTTCGAAGGCATGCTCAAGCACGGTTATGAAGGCGTGCGCTCGATCGAAGGGCATGTGACCAACACCATGGGCTGGTCCGCCACCACCGGGCAGGTCGCGCCGTGGGTATACCAGAAGATCAGCGAGACCTTTGTGCTCGACAAGGACATGCGCGAGCGCCTGTCCAAACTCAATCCCAGGAGCTCCGCGCGCGTCGCCAGCCGGCTGATCGAAGCCTGCGAGCGGCATCTGTGGGAGCCCGACGAAGCGACGCTCGCGGCGCTGCATGAAGCCAATAACGACCTGGAAGACCGGCTCGAAGGCGTAGTCGCCGCCGAATGAGGAAAACATCATGAACCTGCTTGATCCCCGCACGAAATTCTCACCCCCCGACGGCGAGGGTTCGGTGCAGGTGCAACTTGACCCGCAAGATGCGATCAAGGGCGCGAAGGTTTTCGCGGTCTATGGCAAGGGCGGCATCGGCAAATCGACCACTTCGTCGAACCTGTCGGCGGCCTTCTCCAAGCTCGGCCACCGCGTGTTGCAGATCGGCTGCGACCCTAAGCATGACAGTACCTTCACTCTCACCAAGAAGCTGATGCCGACAGTGATCGACGTGCTCGAGACGGTCGAATTCCACGCGGAGGAATTGCGCCCCGAGGATTACATGTTCGAGGGCTATAACGGGGTGATGTGCGTCGAGGCAGGTGGCCCGCCGGCGGGCACCGGCTGTGGCGGTTATGTAGTGGGCCAGACGGTGAAGCTGCTCAAGCAGCACCATCTCTTGGAAGACACCGACGTGGTGATCTTCGACGTGCTGGGCGATGTGGTGTGCGGCGGATTTGCTGCCCCGCTGCAGCATGCCGAACGCGCACTGGTGGTGGCCGCGAACGATTTCGACAGCATCTTCGCGATGAACCGGATCGTCGCCGCGATCGGCGCCAAGGCCAAGAATTACGACGTGCGACTGGCGGGGGTGATTGCCAACCGTTCGGCCGCGACTGACGAGATCGACCGCTTCAGCAATGCCATTGGCATGAAGCGGCTGGCGCACTTCCGTGACCTCGATGCGATCCGCCGATCGCGGCTCAAGAAGTGCACGCTGTTCGAAATGGAGGACAGCCCCGAAGTCAACGCTGCGCAGCAGGAGTATCTGCGGCTGGCGCAGTTGTTGTGGGACGGGGTCGATCCGCTTGAAGCGAAGCCGATGAAGGATCGCGACATCTTCGATTTCCTGGGTTTCGAATGATGGCGACGCAGGCTCCCTCCAATTACGATCTGCAGCGCGAGCGGCTAGCCGCCTATTTCGATGGCACCGCGCGCAAGGCCTGGATCGATCTGACCAGCGACGCCAAGGTCAGCGGCATCCGCGCCACCGTGCGCGCCGGCCGCGAACGGATGCGCGCAACGCTGCTTGACTGGCTGCCTCAGGATCTGCGCCGCACCCGGGTGCTGGATGCCGGTTGCGGCACAGGCGCATTGAGCATTGCGGCAGCTTGCCGCGGCGCCGAAGTGACCGGAATCGACATTGCCGAAGGACTGGTCGCGATCGCACGCGAACGCACGCCCAGCTTTATAGGACACGGCCGGATAGATTGGCGTGCGGGCGACATGCTTGATCCCGCGCTGGGCCGTTTCGCGCACGTGGTCGCGATGGATTCGTTGATCCATTATCCGGCAAGCGACATCGTCGAGACCGTGACCCAGCTGGCGCAACGCTGCAGCGGCTCGATCCTGTTCACCTTCGCTCCGCACACCCGCGCGCTGGGCGCGATGCACAAGGTTGGCAAGCTGTTTCCGCGGTCGGACCGCTCGCCGGCGATCATTCCGGTCACCGAAGACGACCTGCGCGAACGCCTGGCCGGTCTGCCGGGCTGGCGGATCGGGCGCACGGCCCGGATCTCGAGCGGGTTCTACACGTCGCAAGCGATTGAGGTGGTGAAAAACTGATGCGCCCTGGCCAAGCCCTTCTGCTGAACTGGAGCCGGGTGGCGATCGCCTGGCTGCCGTTCGCCGATGCGGCTAGCGCCGAACTTCCGTTGCCGCGCTTGCTGCGGCTTGCGCTGTTCCAGATCAGCGTGGGGATGGCGACCGTGCTGCTCAACGGCACGCTCAACCGTGTGCTGATCGTCGAGTTGGGGATTCCTGCCTGGCTGGTCGCGCTGCTGATTGCGCTGCCGCTGCTGGTGGCGCCGCTGCGGGTGTTGATGGGGCATCGTTCCGACACGCACCGTTCGGTGCTGGGCTGGCGCCGCGTGCCCTATATCTGGATCGGCACCATGCTGCAGTTCGGAGGCCTTGCAATCATGCCCTTCGCGCTGTTGCTGATGGGCCGGCCAGAGGATTTCCCGCTGGGCCTGGGGGCCAGCATTCTTGCCTTCCTGATGACCGGTGGGGGAATGCACATGACGCAGACCGCCGGGCTTGCGCTTGCCACCGACTTGGCTCCGGCGGAGAAGCGTCCGCGTGCGGTCGCTTTGCTGTATGTCATGCTGCTGCTGGGCATGATGCTCGCAGCGCTGGCCATGGGCGCGATCCTGCGGGACTTCACGCCCACCCGCCTGGTCCAGGTGATCCAGGGCGCTGCGGTGCTGACCTTCGTGCTCAACCTGGTCGCGCTGTGGAAGCAGGAAGGCCGCAGCGAAGCGGTGGTTTCCGAGGCGACCGAGCGGCCGGCGTTTGCCGACACCTGGCGCGAGTTCCTCGAACGGCCCAACACCGCGCGCCTGCTGGTGGCCATCGGGCTGGGGACTGCGGCCTTCTCGATGCAGGATGCCCTGCTCGAGCCTTTCGGTGGCGAAATTCTGGGCATGTCGGTTGGTGCGACCACCAGCCTCACCGGCGGCTGGGCCCTCGGTGCGCTGCTCGGCTTCATGCTGGCTGCGCGCGTGCTTGGGCGCGGGGGCAACCCTTTGCGGATGGCGGGCTTCGGCGCGGTTGCGGGCATTTCGGCCTTTGCCATGGTGATCTTTGCGGCGCCGCTGGGCGTTCCAGGCCTGCTCTATACTGGCGCGATGTCGATCGGACTGGGCGTGGGGCTGTTCTCGGTCGGAACCATGGTGGCAGCGATGGCGCTGGCGCGCGAAGGGGCGGCTGGCCTGGCGCTGGGCGCCTGGGGGGCGGTGCAGGCCACCAGCGCGGGCCTCGGGATCGCACTTGGCGGATTGATCCGCGATTTCACCACGGCCTTTGCCATGGCTGACGGATTGGGCTCGACGCTGGCCGTCCGTTCGACCGGCTATGGCCTTGTCTACACAATCGAAATTCTTCTCCTGCTGGGCACGCTGGTCGTGCTCGGTCCGCTGGTCGGGCGCGACCGGCCGGAGGAGTTGGATGGCCATTTGGGCCGGTTCGGACTGCAAGAGTTTCCGACATGACAGCGCGCGAAAGGAAGTTGTGATGAGTAACAACTACATAGTGGGATCGATTGATGTGGCCGAATTGGCGCTCATCCTGTTTTTCCTGTTCTTCCTGGGACTGGTCTTCTGGCTCAGGCGTGAAGACCGACGCGAAGGCTATCCGCTCGAGGACGAGATGACCGGGGCTGTCGAGACGGCCGGTGGACCGCTGCACACCGCCCCGACCAAGGCCTTCAAGCTGCCCTTCGGGCGCGGCACCGTCACCGCGCCGACCAAGGGGCGCGAGCCGGTCAAGATTGCGGCCAAGCGGTTCGAGAACTTCGGCGGATCGCCTTATGTGCCAACCGGTAACCCGCTCAAGGACGGGGTCGGCCCGGCCGCTTATGCCGAACGCTCGAACTGGCCGGACCAGGATGCGCATGGCAATCTGCGGATCGTGCCCATGTCCAGTGCGGCAGGCTTTTCGGTCGCCTCGTTCCTGTTCAGCCGCAATCCGGTGGGCATGAAAGTGACCGGTGCCGATGGCAAGGTGGCCGGCAAGGTGTCTGACCTGTGGGTCGACCGGGCCGAAAGCATGGCGCGCTATCTCGAGATCGACACAGGCAGCGGTTCCGTGCTGGCGCCGATGGCCATGGCGGTGGTGCATGCCGACCATGTCGAAATCGATGCCATCAACGCAGCCGATTTTGCCGATGCGCCCAAGCTGGCGACCGCAGGGCAGGTGACCCGGCTCGAGGAAGACAAGATCTGCGGCTACTTCGGCGGCGGCTATCTCTATGCCAACCGCAGCCGGCAGGAGCCGATCATATGATCGAATACGATCATGAGCCGATCCGTGGCCTTCCGGGAGCGCTGCCCGAAGGCGAACGGATCCTGTGGCAAGGCGCACCCGATTGGCGCGTCTTTGTCCGCAGCGCGCTCTACGGGCGATGGATTGCAGGCTACTTCGCGCTGTTGGCCTTGTGGTCCATCGCCAATGGCGGCTTCATGGGTGCGCTCGCCAGCGTTGTTGCGGGCTTCGTCACCTATGGGCTGCTGGCCCTGTTCGCTAAGCTCGTGGGGAAGACGACGGTCTATACCATCACCAATCGCCGCGTGGTGCTGCGCATCGGGGTCGCGTTGAACAAATGCATCAACCTGCCATTGCCCATGATCGGTTCGGCCGATCTGCGCATGCTAGGCGGCGATCATGGGGAAATCGCGCTGTGCCCCACGATGCCGCATGGCCTGGGCTATCTGATGCTGTGGCCGCACGCCCGCCCGTTCAGGTTCGGCCTGCCGCAGCCGATGCTGCGCGCAGTGCCGCAGGCCTCCGAGGTTGCCCGCGTCCTTTCCGACGCCTGTGCCGCACTCGTGCGCACCGAAGTGTCGGCAGGTTCGGCCAGGGCTGCCCGCGCCGCCACGGCAGGCACCATCAAGAGGGCAACCGCATGACTCAGAAGCTGGCCCCGCTCCACGCCCATAGCCACGAAAACACCGTGCCGCGCCCGGCGCTGGTGATGGCGGCTGGGCTGGTAGGGCTGACGCTGATGCTGACGGCGGCGGTGCAGGTCGGCTGGCTCGATCGTGAAGCGGTGCCATCGGTTGAGCGCGCCAAGGCGGCGGTGGTGCCGGCCGCCAGCCGCGAATTGCGCTTTGAAGATGGCGCCGATGGAAGCGTGCGGATCATCGACGCAAGCACTGGCAAGCTGGTGCAACAGGTGGTCGAAGACACGCCCAGTGGTGGCTTCATCCGCGGCGTGATGCGCGGTCTCGCGCGGGATCGCCGGATGCGCGGCATCGGCGCCGGGCCGCCGTTCACCCTCACGTTGTGGCAGGACGGTTCGCTCTCGCTCAGCGACAGTGCAACCGGTCGCGAAGTCGAGCTTGGCGGCTTCGGGGCAGACAATCGCGCGGTGTTCATGGCGCTGCTCGAAGGAGGAGGTGCATGATGGCGTCACGGCGTTTTGAGATCCCGTGCCGGATCGCGGTCGAACAGACCGAAGAGCACTTCCACGCCCATGTGCTGCTCGATGGCAATGTGCCGATCTACCCGGGCGACCGCGTGCGGGTGCATGGCGATCCGATCCAGATCCGCTTCGGCGAACGGGTTGATGTGTCGCGCATGGCCACTGTCACGCGGGCCGGCCCCTTGCTGCGCGGCTGGACCAAGCTCGCCGCCTATTTCGATCTCAAGGAACTTTACGAAGTCAGCTTCAACCCAGGGAGGGTGCGATGAACGCACACACGCAGATAACCCGCGACGACGCGATGGACATGGCCCGGGAAAACACCATGCTCAGCCCGCGTTTCTACACCACAGACTTCGACGCGCTGGATGCGATCGATGTTTCTCCGGTTCGCGCGGAATGGGACGAGCTGATTGCCGAAATGGTGGGAGATCCCAACAAGAAGCATTTCCGGCAGGACGGCAGCTTCCATGGCGTGCTGGAGCAGCTTGAGCCCGAACTGCGGGCCGAGTTCATCGACTTCCTGGTGAGCTCGCTCACGGCCGAGTTTTCGGGCTGCGTGCTGTACGCCGAGATCGCACGGCGGACGAAGAATCCCGACATGAAGATGCTGTTCAAGCTGCTGGCCCGCGACGAAAGCCGCCACGCCGGCTTCATCAACGAGACGTTGAAGGATGCCGGGATCGGGATAGACCTGGGCTTTCTCACCCGGACCAAGAAATACACCTATTTCAAGCCGAAGTTCATTTTCTATGCGGTCTATCTTTCGGAAAAAATTGGCTATTCGCGCTATATCACGATCTTCCGCCACCTTGCCGCGAACCCCGATCGGCGCTTCCATCCGATCTTCAACTGGTTCGAGGAATGGTGCAACGACGAGTTCCGCCACGGCGAAGCCTTCGCCATGCTGATGCGCGCCGATCCCAAGCTACTGACCGGGCTGAACAAGCTGTGGGTGCGCTTCTTCCTGCTGTCGGTCTATGCCACCATGTATGTGC
>CAZCNF010000006.1:55320-93882 GCA_964500135.1 uncultured Porphyrobacter sp. | reverse complement strand
CTTCCTGCGCCAGCGCCTTGGTGAAACCGTGGATGCCCGATTTGGCGGCGGCATAGTTGACCTGCCCGTACTGGCCGGCCTGGCCGTTGATCGAGCCGATGTTGACGATCCGCCCCCAGCCACGCTCGCGCATGCCGGGGAAAGTCGCCTTGGCCATGTTGAAGCAGCCGCCAAGGTTGATCCGCATCACCTCGTTCCAGTCGTCCCAGCTCATCTTGTGCAGCACGCCGTCGCGGGTAATGCCTGCGTTGTTGATCACGATGTCGATCGGGCCGTGCTCTTCGGCCACCTTGGCGCAGCCCGCCAGACAGGCCTCGTGGTCGCCCACGTCCCAGCGATAGGCCGGAATGCCGGTGGCGGCGGTGAAGGCCTTGGCCTTGGCCTCGTTACCGGCATAATTGGCGATGACGACATGTCCCTGCCGCTTCAACCGATTGCAGATCGCTTCGCCGATCCCGCGAGTGCCGCCGGTGACAATTGCAACGCGCGCCATTTCCAGTCCTCCGTTTGAGCCAGTGTTGACAGGGTTACCCGTGCCGTAGCGTCAAGCAAACAAAAACCCCGCCGAAGCGGGGCCTGTCCATACGAATTCATGCGGCGCGAAATGTCGCCGACGGATCAGAAGCGCAGTTGCGTCCCGACGTAGACGGCCTGGCTGTCCTGGACCGAATCGGTGATCGGGCCCAGTCGGTCGCGCTCCTGCGACAGACGCACGCCCGCCGTGACGTCGAGATTGCGGGTCAGGCGATAGGCGCCGCCGACATCCACCGTCTGCGCGCTGCGCGAATCGAGCGTGTTGGGGGAACGGCCCGCCACCTGCTCGTCTTCCAACGCGATGCGCGGTTGGAACCGGCTCGGCTTCTCACCCGGCTCGGTTGGCTTGAAGGTAGCGAGATCGGGCATCGCGATGTCGCGAACAGTACCTGAAAGCCCCAGGTTCGTTTCAAGCCGCTTGAAGCTCTGGTAACCGCGCGCCGTTCCCAGGTTGAAGCGGGTCGAGGCCAGCGCCACACCGCCATCGCCGCCGCCCGGGGCCATCTCGAGCGCCGAACGCACCGCGATTGCCCGTGCCGTGCCGCCATCGACCCGCACGGCCACTGTCACCGTACGGTCACGCTTCAGCGCGCTCCCGGAAGGGGTGAAACGCATCGCGGCACTGTCAGCCAGTTGCGCCACGCGGCGCGCCAGCTGTGGATCGACCGACGAGGGTGTGAAGACTGCGAACGACATTGCCGATGCGGCAGGATCGACCTTCGAAAAGGCCGCCACTGCAAGACCCGCCGAAGGCACACCGAAGGCGAGGCCGGCAGCAGCCAGCAGCAAGGGCAGCTTGCGTGCCGAACTTGCCGAGTGCCTCGTTGCCATCGCGTCTGATCCTTGCCCTTCCCTGTTGCCAGCAATCTGGCCCGGTGAAACCGAAAGAATTCCGGTTTACCTAAAATCAACCACGATGAACGCTTGCTGACTGGATGGGCCAGACAGCATTCGACTCACCTTGGACAAGCGCTGACGATAGAAGCAAATTCGCCCCTTGCGCAATGCATGGAAAGTGACAGGCGACGCTACGGCAATCTTGTGTTGCTTTCGGCACACATGCGACAGTCCGGGGGGGCAGCGTTCAGCAAGCATAAAGCCGCTGGCGGCGCAGAAAAGCGGGTATCCCTCGCGCGGGCACGGGCTTATCCGCCTTGTCGCGGGCGCAGGGCGGGCTATAGAGCCTGATAACAAACCGGCCGTCATCGGCCGCACCCGATTGAGGACGATTGCGACAATGATCCTGACCGTGTCTGCCACCCGCCGCCCCGCCCGCATCGCACTCGCTTGCGCGGCACTGGCTGCACTTGCCGCCTGCGGCGGCCGCGAGCGCCCGCAGGCCGACCTGGCCGCTGCGCAGGTCAACACCATCGGGGTCAATTCCTATCTCTGGCGGGCCGCGCTCGAGACGGTCAGCTTCGCGCCGCTGCTGCAGGCCGATAGCGCCGGCGGCGTGATCGTGACCGACTGGTACGCCAACCCCTCGAACCCCAATGAACGGGTCAAGGTCACCGTCACGATCCTCGACCAGGATCTTCGTGCCGATGCGCTGCGCGTGGCGGCAAGCCGTCAGGTGGCACAGGGTGGCGGCTGGGTCGATGCTCCGGTCCAGGCGGCGACCGTGCAGCGGCTTGAAGACATCATCCTGACCAAGGCGCGCGAAATCCGCCGCCAGACGATGGCTTCCTGACCGATTTCGCCCTAACGGCACCAGCATGACTGATACGCGTTTCGATCCGTCGCAGGCTGACGGCCGCTGGCAGCGTGCCTGGGAAGAGGCGGGCACTTTCCACGCCGACAGCCATTCGAACAAGCCCAAGAGCTTCGTGCTCGAGATGTTCCCCTATCCCTCGGGGCGCATCCACATGGGGCATGTCCGCAACTACACGATGGGCGACGTGCTGGCGCGCTACAAGAAGATGCGCGGTTATGAAGTCCTTCACCCGATGGGTTGGGACGCCTTCGGCATGCCAGCGGAAAATGCCGCGATGGAGAAAGGCGTTCATCCCGGCGGCTGGACGCGCGAGAACATCGCCAACATGAAGGCGCAGCTGAAGCGGATCGGCTTTGCGCTCGACTGGTCGCGCGAATTGGCAACTTGTGACCCCGACTACTACGGGCACGAGCAGGCGCTGTTTCTCGACCTTTACGAGGCGGGCCTGGTCTATCGCCGGCAAAGCGAGGTCAATTGGGACCCGGTCGATATGACCGTGCTGGCCAACGAACAGGTGATCGACGGCAAGGGCTGGCGTTCGGGCGCCGAAGTCGAGAAGCGCAAGCTCGATCAGTGGTTCCTCAAGATTACCCAGTTTGCCGAAGACCTGCTCGACGGGCTGGGCGAACTCGATAACTGGCCCGACAAGGTCAAGCTGATGCAGGAAAACTGGATCGGCAAGTCGACCGGCCTCGAATTCAGTTTCGCACTGTCCAATGGCGAGCGGCTGCCGGTCTATTCCACCCGGCCCGACACGATTTTCGGCGCCAGCTTCGTGGCGGTAGCGGCAGATCACCCGGTGGCGCAGGCCGTGGCCTCCGCCAACCCCGAAGCGGCAGCATTCATCGAGCTGTGCAAGAAGGGTGGCACCACCGCTGCCGAACTCGAAACTGCCGAAAAGCTCGGCTTCGATACCGGCATCACCGCGCGTCATCCCTTCACCGGGGCGCCGCTGCCGGTGTTCATCGCCAACTTCGTGTTGATGGATTACGGCACTGGCGCCATCATGGGCGTGCCTGGGCACGACCAGCGCGATTTCGAATTTGCCAGCAAATACGGCTGCCCGATCCTGCGCGTGATAGCCGCATCACCCGATGACGCCGATGCGCCGCTGATCGAAGCCGATACCGGCGACGGGGTTTGCGTCAATTCGGATTTCCTCGACGGAATGAGCGTGGAAGCGGCCAAGGCTGCGGTCAATGCCCGGGCCGAAGCCGAAGGCTGGGGCCAGGGTACCACTGTCTGGCGGCTGCGCGACTGGGGAGTCAGCCGTCAACGCTACTGGGGTACGCCGATCCCGTTCATCCATTGTGGTGCATGCGGCGTGGTGCCTGTGCCCAAGGCGCAGCTGCCCGTTACCCTGCCTGAGGACGTCGATTTCAGGACGCCGGGTAATCCGCTGCTGCGCCATCCGACCTGGAAGCACACCACCTGCCCGAAATGCGGAGCGGCCGCCGAGCGTGAGACCGACACGCTCGACACCTTCGTCGATTCGAGCTGGTACTTCCTGCGCTTTGCCAGCCAGCCGGCCGACAAGCCATTCGATCGCGACGAAGTGGCCAAGTGGCTGCCGGTCGAGCAATATATCGGCGGGATCGAGCATGCGATCCTGCACCTGCTTTACGCCCGCTTCTGGACTCGCGCATTGCAGCATATCGGCCAGCTCGATTTTGCCGAACCCTTTGCTTCGCTGTTCACGCAGGGGATGGTGACGCACGAGACCTATTCGCGCGTGGTTGATGGCCGCTCGGTCTATTACCTGCCGGGCGAGGTTGACCGCACCGGTAATGGCGCGGTCCTGATCGAAGATGGCGCGCCGGTCGAGATCGGCCGCGTCATCAAGATGTCGAAGTCGAAGAAGAACACGGTCGATCCCGATGCCATCATTGATCGGTTCGGCGCCGATGCCGTGCGCTGGTTCATGCTCAGCGACAGCCCGCCCGAGCGCGACCTGCCCTGGTCAGAAGCAGGCATCGAGGGTTGCGGACGGTTTGTGCAGCGGTTGTGGCGACTGTTCCAGAGCGTCGATCCTGCGGCTGAAGGCTCGGATGTCGCGCTGGCGCGCAAGGCGCACCGCACGATAAGGGCGGTGGCGGAAGACATCGAGGAACTGTCGTTCAACAAGGCGGTCGCACGGATCTACGAGTTGACGGCAGCGGCTGAAAAGGCCGCGCCCGGTGCCGATCGCAATTTCGCGATCCGCACCGTGCTGTTGCTGGTGGCTCCGATGATGCCGCACCTGGCCGAAGAGGCCTGGGCACTGGCTGGTGGACCAGGCCTGATCGCCGACGCGCCCTGGCCCGAAGTCGATCCTGCCATGCTGGTCGATGACGAAGTGACGATCGCGATCCAGCACATGGGCAAACTGCGCGACACGCTGACCGCACCCAAGGGTGCATCGCGGGAAGAGCTCGAGGCATTGGCGCTTGCCAGTGAGAAGGTGCAGCGTTCAATCGACGGCGCCGCGATCCGCAAGGTTATTGTCGTGCCCGACAGATTGGTGAATATCGTCACTTGATGCGCGCACTTCTCGTCACGCTTGCCCTGGCGGCTCTCTCGGCCTGCGGCCTCAAGCCGATGTATGCCGGCAGCAGCGGCCAAGCGGTGGCGCAAGGGCTGGCCGAAGTCGAGGTGGCCCCGATTCCCGGTCGTGACGGCTGGCTGGTCCGCACGGCACTGAACGACCGGTTGCAGGTAACCGGCCAGCGGCCCGCCCCGCGGTATCGCCTGGAAGTGCAGCTTGACGATTCGCTCGAGGCGCTGGGCGTGCTCAACGATGACACGATCAGCCGCGAGCGCCGCATCC
Organism: uncultured Porphyrobacter sp.; assembly: GCA_964500135.1. Taxonomy (GTDB): domain Bacteria; phylum Pseudomonadota; class Alphaproteobacteria; order Sphingomonadales; family Sphingomonadaceae; genus Erythrobacter. The sequence goes on along the minus strand of CAZCNF010000006.1, from coordinate 88,828 downwards.
TGCGCGCACGTTACCAATTGGTCGATATCGCCAGCGGCACAATCCTGCTCGATGCCACGGCCGGATCGGATGCCGGGATTGACGTGGTGAGCAGCGAATACGCCACGATTGCAGCAGAACAGACTGCGCTGGAAAATCTGGCGCGCGATGTCGCCGAACGCATGGCTCGCCGCGTGGCGCTGCGCTTGCGCGAGGTGGGGCAGCCGCAATGAGGCGGGTGTGAAGGCCACCCAGCGCGATTTCGCGTCCACCGCGCGCCGCGCAGCCGGCCAATGCGGGATCTTCTTCTTCTGCGGCCCCGACGAGGCGGGCGCCGCAGCGGCGGCACAGGCCCTGCTCGGGATGCTACCCGATGCGGGCGAGCGGATCGAACTGTCGGGCGCCGACCTGCGCAAGGATCCGGCCTTGCTCGGCGACGAAGCCCGCTCCGGTTCGCTGTTCGGCGACAAGCGCCATATCTATGTCCGCGCCAATGGTGACGAAGCGCATGATGCGCTGCAGGTCCTGATCGAGACGGCTGACGCCGGGGCAGGCGATGCCGCCCCGGTGCTGGTGGTGGCAAGCGCCGCGACCGACAAGTCGCGCACGGCCAAATTGCTCGAGAATCGCAGTGATGCGCTGGTGGCCATGTTCTGGCCGCCCGATCTCGCTTCGGTTTCAGCTTCGGTCCGCCAGATGGCCGATGGCCTCGGCTTGCGGCTCGGTGGGGACCTGGCGGAACGGATTGCGCGCGCCGCCGGCCTTGACGTGCGCCTGGCGCAGTCCGAACTTACCAAGCTGGCGACCTATTGCGACGCTTCTCCGCAATCGCCGCGCCAGCTGACCCCTGAGGATCTCGACGCCGTGGGGGCGGCCACCGAGGAAGACGGCTTCATGCCGCTGGTCAATGCCGTGCTCAAAGGGGATGCCGTGCGGTTCGATCGCGAACTGCGGCGCATGCGCGAGCACGGGCTCAACCCGGTGGGCGTGTTGCTGGCGGTGGAACGTCGTGCGGCTCAGCTTGCGCAGATCGCAGCCGCGCTCGGCTCGCGCGGATCGTTTGACGCGCTGGATCGAGGCGCCAAGGCCCGGCTTGGCATCTTCTTCCGCGACGAGCGCGACATTCGCGAGCAGCTGGCTTGCTGGCACCGGCGCAAGCTCGAACGGCTCGGGCCCCGCTTGATGCGGCTGCACCGCGAACTGCTGGGCAACAGTCAGGCGGCCGAACTGCTATTGGCGCAAGGGTTGACCGAGATCACGCGCTTCGCCGCGCGCCGCTGAAACGGCTTACCGTTCCTCGGGGTTGCTTGCGTTGCCGCGCCGTTGCGGCACGTTGAAACTGCCCGTTACCTGCCCGCCAGTTTCCTGACCGCCCGAGGCACCGCGCCCATCGACGCTGGCCCGGCCCGAGGCCAGATCGATCACCAGCCGACCGCCCGACAGTCGATCGCCGCCGCGGCGCAGCTCAACATTGCCGGCGAGGGTAATGATGCGACGCTCGAGATCGTAGACTGCTGTATCGCCGGTGGCGGTCTCGCCACCGCGGGCGACATTGACTCCGCCGGTGGCGGTGATGCGCGAGATCGACAGCCGTTCGGCATCGCTGTAATCGACCAGCATCCGCTGCGCGCGCACCGTCAGCCCGGCCTGGTTGACCACGACCCCGCCCGACAGGATGGCGCGGTTCTGGCGGTCGTCGATGTCGAGCCCCGCGGCTCGGAAATCGACCCGCGCATTGGAATCGTGACCGCCCAACGCCTGGGCGCTGAGGCCGATCCCGCCGGCCACAGCCAGCGTGAGCGTGAAACCGAGCGCGGCCGAGCGAAGCGCGGTGGAAGCGAGTGAACGGGTCATCGGGGCATCCTCAGTTCACCGGGCTGCATGCTCAGCCGGGCATTGCCTTTCAGGGAAATGGTGCGCTTGTCGAGATCTGCTTCGAGCACGTCACCCGCGAAGGTGCCGGCGGGCACGGCGCCCTCGACCCCGCCCGCACCGACCACGCGGCGACGTTCGAGATCGACCGAAACGCCTTTGGCCGTCATCGCATAGCCATCGGCAGCGGTCATCCGCAGCGTGCCGTCGACCGTTACGACTTCGCGGTTGATATCATAGCTGCCGGATTCGGCGCTGATCCGGGCCGGCCCATCGTCCAGCAGCAGCTGCGCCATCAACTCGTGCATCCGCACGATGCCTTCGGCACTTGATCGCTGTACCGCGTCACCCGCAGTGAGCGAAAAGGGGCGGCCCTGGTCGTCCGAGCCGCGATACATTGCATTGCTGACGGCCAACCGCTCCTCGATCATTGCCACCTTGTTGCGGTTGAGCAGAAAGCTCACCTCGCCGCGGGGCGAAAGCGGGGTAATGATCATCAGCGCGGCAATCACGCCCACACCCATCGGCAGGGCACGGGCGAGGAACTGGACCAGCCGGTCGTGCGAACCGCCAGGCGCAGCGAAGTGCTGGCGCTTGCTGCGCAGCGCCCTGGCCTCGCTCGTCTCGATCTGTTCGCTGATGGTCATGCCGGTATGCGCGTGCCCTTGCCGCCGTTACTCGTGGCTGAAAATGTCTCGATCGGCCCAGCCGGCCAGGTCAAGCCGCGCGCGGGTGGGGAGGAAGTCGAAGCAGGCCTGCGCCATCGCCATGCGCCCTTCGCGCTCAAGCCGTTTGACGAGTTCGGCCTGGATCCGGTGAAGGAAGCGGACATCGCTGGCGGCATAATCGCGCTGCGCATCACTAAGGTCCGGGCCGCCCCAGTCGCTTGACTGCTGCACCTTGGACAGGCTTTCGCCCAGCAGCTCCTCGACCAGCATTTTCAGTCCATGGCGGTCGGTATAGGTGCGGGTCAGCTTGCTGGCGATCTTGGTGCAGAACACGGGTGTGGCTGTCACACCCAGGTAGTGCTCGATCGCGGCTAGGTCGAAGCGGGCGTAATGGAACAGCTTGAGCCGCTGCGTATCACTCAGCAGCGCTTTGAGATTGGGTGCATCATAGTTGCTGCCCGGCCCGAAGCGGACGAGATGTTCATCGCCGCTGCCGTCGCTCAGCTGCACCACGCACAGCCGGTCGCGGTGGGTAATCAGCCCCATGGTTTCGGTGTCGACCGCGATCGGGCCGCTGCCTTCGAGGACACCGGCAGGCAGGTCCTCTTCGTGAAAATAGATTGCCATATGCCTTGGCTTTAGGCCGATTGGGGAAAGAGGGGAAGGGGTGGTGGCTGGGTGATGTCGGGCAGGCTAAGCTTGCCCGATGACGGCAGAGGCCATTCCCGACAGCTGGCGCGCCGCGCTCGATCCGGTGCTCGCCACGCCCGAGGCGCGGCGGCTGGGTGGCTGGCTGCGCGCCGAGGAGAATTCGGGCAAGCAAGTGTTCCCGCCGCGGGGCGAACGGCTGGCAGCGCTGGCGTTGACACCGCTTGATCGGGTGCGGGTGGTGATCCTGGGGCAGGATCCCTATCACGGCCCGGGGCAGGCTCATGGCCTCGCATTCTCGGTACGTGACGGGGTGCGCCTCCCACCGTCTTTGGTCAACATCTTCCAGGAACTCGAAAGCGACCTTGGCGTGCGCCCGCCGCCAAGCGGCAATCTGGAGCGCTGGGCGCGGCAGGGCGTGCTGCTGCTCAACAACACCTTAACCGTCGCAGAAGGGCAGGCGGGCAGCCATGCCGGGCGCGGCTGGGATGCGATTACCGATGCCTGCGTGGCTGCAGTGGTCGAGCAAGGCCTGCCGACAGTCTTTATCCTGTGGGGCAGCCATGCGCAGAAGAAGGCCCAGCGGGTGAAGGGGCTGGGCGCGGGGCCGCATCACCTGCTGCTGCAGAGCCCACATCCCAGCCCGCTATCGGCCCATCGCGGCTTCTTCGGCTCGCGCCCGTTCAGCCAGGCCAATGGCTTCCTGGAGCGCCACGGGCGTGGCACAATCGATTGGTGAAGACCGGAGGAGGCAGGACATGAGCAAAGATACCGTGTTGCTGGAGGTGGCGGGCGGCATCGCCACGGTCACGCTCAACCGGCCGCATGCTATGAATGCGCTGTCGCGGGCGCTGCGCGCGCGGTTGGCCGAAGTGATGCGCGCGGTCGATCAAGACGAAGTGGTGCGCGCCGTGATCCTGACCGGTGCGGGCGAGCGCGCTTTCACCGCCGGGCTCGACCTGAAAGAACTCGGCTCGCAGGAAGGCGCGCTCGGCGCCGCCAATGCCAACAGCGCCGAGGAGAACCCGGTCAAGGCGATCGAGCAGTGCCGCAAGCCGGTGATCGGCGCGATCAACGGGGTGGCGATCACCGGCGGGTTCGAAGTCGCTCTCGCCTGCGACGTGCTGATCGCCAGCAGCAATGCCCGCTTTGCCGATACCCATGCGCGGGTCGGCATCCTGCCGGGCTGGGGCCTGTCGCAGAAGCTGAGCCGGTTGATCGGCATTTCGCGCGCCAAGGAGCTTTCGTTCACCGGCAATTTCCTAGATGCCGAAACTGCGCGGCAATGGGGGCTGGTCAACCACGTGGCCGCACCTGCGGAATTGATGCCGCTGGCACGCAAGCTTGCTTCCGACATGGCCAATATCGATCCCGCCTTCCTGGCGCAGTACAAGCGGCTCATCGACGAGGGTTACGCGCTGGAATTTGGCGCAGGCATGGCGCTCGAGGCGCGGATCTCGAGCGCCGCCAATGCCAAGGTTCGGCCCGAGGAGGTCGAGGCCCGGCGGGCAGCGGTGCAGGCGCGCGGTCGCGAACTGGGCGGGCGCGGCTAGAAGCTGGCGGTCAGGCGCAAGCCCGCCAGAACGCCCGTATCGCGTGCGGCCACCGCGCTGTCGATCACCTGCACATTGGCGGTGGCCTGAAGATGGCGCGACAGGCCCAGCGTGTAGAACAGCTCGACGCCTTCCTCGTCCTCAAGCGCAAGGCGCGTGCTCAGCGCTCCCACCAGCCGGTCGGTCAGCGAATAGCGGAACCAGGCCGCACCGAAACGGTCTTGCGGGCGGACGCGAGGATTGCCCGAAACGCCCAGCATGGCACTGCGGTCAAGGAAGGTTGGATCGCCGTTCGACAGGTAGACCTGGCCGAAGATGCCCCAACCCTTGCCCGGCGCCTCGGGATAGATCGCGAGATACTGGTAACCGGCAAGGACTGCGGCAAATTCGCCCCGCCTGCCGCCGAAGCGCGAGCCGGGCGCCGGCATCAGTACGGCCGGCAGCGAATCGGCGTTGATGTCGTTGCGGGTCGAACCGGATAGCTTGAGCGCATAAAACCCCGGCTTGCCGCCCAGCTTGACCGGGAAGGTCACCGAGCCAAGGAAGCCCACGCCGCTTTTGAAGGCGGTCTCGAACCCGGTGCGGCCATATTGCGAATCCGGATCAAACACCCACAGGCGATAGAGAACCTTCTCGGTCGGCACTTCCAACAGCGCGCCGGTGATGGTGTTGGGAATGATGGCTGATGGCGGCAAGGCCATGCTGAGATTCTGGAACCCGAAATGTCCGTCGCTTCCCACCACCGGAAGCTTGGCCCCCAGGTCGAGGACATTGACCTTGCCCACCGTCAGATGGGCGCCCGAACTCCAGTGCTTGCTGATGCTGAGCGACAGGTCGAAATCGTCATCGCCCTCGCTCCGGAACAGGGCGGTGTTGGCGGGGATCAGGCCGATCGTGCCGTTTGACGTCTTGCCCCAGGTCACTTCGGGGCGGATCGTCAGGACGAAACTGTCGTCGATCCCGAACCGGTCACCCTTGATGTCGATATAGGCATCGGCCCGGCCGCCGTAGCGCAATGTCTCCCTGGCATCTCCCGCAACCGGAGTGTCGAGGAACTGCGAAACAACCAGCCTCGCGGTGACCGGCTGGGCCAAAGGAGCAGGCGGCGGCACCGAAGCCGCCGGGGCCATGCCCGCCACATCGAAATCAAGCGCGCTGGCAGGAGCGTTAATCGGCGGGCTGGATGCAGCAGGGGCTGTTGCCGCCGGGACTGTTGCCACAGGCTTGGCGGCCGCCGCCTGGGTGTCGGTTGCGTCTTCGGCCATCGCCGGAGCTGCGCCCAGCAACGCGATTGCTGCTGCACGCATCCTCCATGCTCTGCTTCGGCCGTGGCACGACTGCGGCCCAGGCTGCACCACCCGCATTACATTCCCCGCCCTGCGAGCCCGCCCGGCGGCGTCGGCCCAATCACTTGGTTGCTTTTGTCGCCGTTCCGGAGGAACCCGGCCACATATTTTGGCCCGCCGCAGCCGTTTGGGAGAGACCAAGTGGCTGGGAAGCAAGGTGAAGTCTGGTGCAGCCAGATGCGGCTGGATTGTATGTATCCGACAAGAACGTCCGAATTGGACCGGCCCGTGCCCATCGGGCCACGCCCGCCACCAAATCAGCGCGGAAGTTCGCTCACGCCCATCAAGGCTTCGTCCACCGCGCGCGCGCATTGCCGCCCCTCGCGGATCGCCCAGACCACCAGCGACTGCCCGCGCCGCATGTCGCCACAAGCGAAGACATTGTCGACGCTGGTGGCATAGCGCAAAGTGTCGGCCGCGACATTGCCGCGCGGATCGAGCGCGACCCCGGCCTGGTCGAGCAGGCCCGATTTCTTGGGGCCGACAAATCCCATGGCCAGCAGGATCAGATCGGCTTCGATCACGAATTCGCTACCTGCGACTTCCTGCATCTGCCCGTCCTTCCATTCGACGCGCACGCATTCGAGCCCGGTCACCGTCTCGCCGTCACCCAGCACGCGCTTGGTCAGCACGGCCCAATCGCGCTCCACACCTTCCTGGTGGCTCGACGAAGTGCGTAGCTTGAGCGGCCAATCCGGCCAGGTCAGTGCCTTGTCTTCCTTCTCGGGGGGCTTTGGCATGATCTCGAGCTGAACCACGCTTTTGGCACCCTGGCGGTTGGAAGTGCCGACACAGTCCGAGCCGGTGTCACCACCGCCGATCACCACCACGCGCTTGCCGGTTGCCAGCAGCGAGCCGCGCGGCGCAGCGCGCACTTCGTCGTCCCCCGCGATGCGCTTGTTCTGCTGGGTAAGGAACTCCATCGCCAGCCGTACGCCGGGCATTTCCGCACCAGGGATCAGCAGCTGGCGCGGGTCTTCCGCCCCGCCAGCCAGCACCACCGCGTCGAAATTCTCGGCCAGGCTCTTGAACGAGATGTCGACGCCCACTTCCTTGCTGGTTTTGAACTCGACGCCCTCTGCCTCCATCTGCACCGCCCGGCGGTTGATGAGGTGCTTCTCCATCTTGAAGTCGGGGATGCCGTAGCGCAACAGCCCGCCGATCCGGTCGTTCTTCTCGAACACCGTCACCGTATGGCCGACGCGCGCCAGTTGTTGCGCGCAGGCAAGTCCTGCCGGTCCCGAGCCGACCACCGCGACCGACTTGCCGGTCTTCTGCATCGGCACTTGCGGCGTGATCCAGCCCTCCTGCCAGCCGCGGTCAACGATCGCACATTCGATCGACTTGATCGTCACTGGCTGGTCGATGATGTTGAGCGTGCAGCTTGCTTCGCACGGGGCCGGGCAGATGCGGCCGGTGAACTCAGGGAAGTTGTTGGTCGAATGGAGCACGTCGAGCGCGTTCCTCCAGTCACCTTCATAGACCAAGTGGTTCCAGTCCGGGATGATGTTGTTTACCGGGCAGCCATTGTGGCAATAGGGAATGCCGCAATTCATGCAGCGGCTGGCCTGCCCCTTCAACGTGCCTTCATCGGGCTGGATCACGAACTCGCGATAATTGTGCAACCGCTCCTTGGGATCGAGATAGTCGCGATCCCTGCGGTCGAGTTCGAGGAAGCCGGTTTCCTTGCCCATGTTCTGCGCCCTGTCTCTTACTCTGCCGCGACCGAGGCGGCCTCTTCGCGCTCGGCCGCCAGCTGTTCGAGCGCGCGCTTGTAGTCGCGCGGCATGACCTTGACGAACTTGCCCACTTCGCGCTCGAAATTCTCGAGCAGCGCTGCGGCCTTGGCGCTGCCGGTGTGCAGCTTGTGCCGTTCGAGCAGGATTCGCAGGCGCTCGGCATCGTGGCGCAGCATGTCGCCCATGCCGAAATCGTGCACCGAACGCGGGCGTTGGCTCGGCCGGCCCGCGCCATCCTCCTCATCGCGTTCCGCCGTCAACGGCACCAGATCGACCTGCGCCGGGTTCACCAGCTGCGTGAAGCGGCCTTCGGGATCGTAGACATAGGCGATGCCCCCGCTCATCCCTGCGGCGAAGTTGCGGCCGGTCTGGCCCAGCACTGCCACCACGCCGCCGGTCATGTACTCGCAAGCGTGGTCGCCAGCACCCTCGACAACGGCGATCGCACCCGAATTGCGCACCGCGAAGCGTTCGCCTGCCACGCCGTTGAAATAGGCTTCGCCCGCGATCGCACCATAGAGCACGGTGTTGCCGACGATGATGTTCTGGCCAGGATCGCGCGCCACGCCCGCGGGCTGGCGCACGATGATCCGCCCGCCCGAAAGGCCCTTGCCGACATAGTCGTTGGCGTCGCCCGTCAGGTCGAGCGTCACGCCATGCGCCAACCAGGCGCCGAAGCTTTGCCCGGCGACGCCCCTGAGATTGATGCGGATCGTGTCGGACGGCAGGCCGTCATGGCCGTGCAGCTTGGCAATCTCGCCTGACAGCATGGCGCCGACGGTGCGGTTGACGTTGCGAATCTCGCGGTCGATCTGCACCGGCTTGGCGTCGGCAATCGCATCCTTGCACGCCGCGATCAGATCGTTGTCCATCGCGGCTCCCAGGCCGTGATCCTGCGTCTGGGTGTGATGCAGCGGCGCATCTGCAGGGATTTCGACCCGGGCCAGCAGGCGCGACAGGTCGATCCCCGCCGCTTTCCAGTGCCGGTCAACCCGGCGCATGTCGAGGCGGTCGACCCTGCCGACCATTTCCTCAACCGTGCGGAAGCCCAGTTCGGCCATGATTTGGCGCAGCTCTTCGGCCACGAAAAAGAAATAGTTGATCACGTGCTCGGGCGTGCCGGTAAAGCGTTTGCGCAGCACCGGATCCTGCGTCGCCACGCCAACCGGGCAGGTGTTGAGATGGCACTTGCGCATCATGATGCAGCCCGCCGCGATCAGCGGCGCTGTGGCAAAGCCGAATTCGTCCGCGCCCAGCAAAGCGCCGATCGCGACGTCCCGGCCGGTGCGCAAGCCACCATCCACCTGCACCGCGATGCGGCTGCGCAGATCGTTCAACAACAGCGTCTGCTGCGTTTCGGCAAGGCCGATTTCCCAGGGGGATCCGGCGTGCGTCAGGCTGGTCAGCGGCGAGGCGCCGGTGCCGCCTTCATAGCCCGAAATGGTGACATGGTCGGCGCGCGCCTTGGAAACGCCGGCCGCAACGGTGCCCACACCAACTTCGGATACCAGCTTGACCGAGATGCGCGCCACCGGGTTCACGTTCTTGAGATCGTGGATCAGCTGCGCCAGGTCTTCGATCGAATAGATGTCATGGTGCGGCGGTGGGCTGATCAGGCCCACGCCCGGGGTCGAATGGCGCACTGCACCGATCCGCTTGTCGACCTTGTGGCCGGGCAGCTGGCCGCCTTCGCCTGGCTTCGCGCCCTGCGCCATCTTGATCTGGATGTCGTCCGAATTGGCGAGGTATTCAGTGGTCACCCCGAACCGGCCCGAGGCGACTTGCTTGATCTTGCTGCGCATCGAATCGCCATTGGGCAACGGCTTGAAGCGCTCGGGCTCTTCCCCGCCTTCGCCGGTGTTCGAGCGGCCGCCGATGCGGTTCATCGCGATCGCCAGCGTCGAATGTGCTTCGTGGCTGATCGAGCCGAAGCTCATTGCCCCGGTGCTGAAACGCTTCACGATCTCTCTGGCAGGCTCGACTTCCTCCAGCGGGATCGGCTTGTCGGCCTTCCTGAATTCCATCAGCCCGCGGATCGTCAGCAGTCGTTCGGACTGCTCGTTGATCGACTTGGCGAATTCTTCGTAATCCTTGGGCCGGTTACCGCGCACCGCGTGCTGGAGATGCGCGATATTGTCGGGCGTCCAGGCATGGTCCTCCCCGCGCAGGCGATATTGGTAGATCCCGCCGACATCGAGCATGTTCTTGTAGATTGGGTTGTCGCCATAAGCCTGGGCGTGACGGCGCACCGTTTCCTCGGCCACTTCGGCAAGGCCCACGCCTTCGATTGTGGTCGCGGTGCCGGTAAAATACTGTTCGATGAATTCGCTCGACAGGCCGACCGCGTCGAAGATCTGCGCCCCGCAATAGGACTGATAGGTCGAAATGCCCATCTTGGACATGACCTTGAGGATGCCCTTGCCGACGGCCTTGATATAGTTCTTCTGGACTTCGGCGGGCGCCAGTTCGGGATGCTTGCGGGCGCGCAGGTCTTCCAGCGTTTCGAACGCCAGATAGGGGTTGATCGCTTCCGCGCCATAGCCGGCCAGCACGCAATAATGGTGCACTTCGCGCGCTTCGCCGGTTTCGACGACCAGGCCGGTCTGCATCCGCAGGCCCTGGCGCACGAGGTGATGGTGGACGGCGGCGGTGGCGAGCAGCGCTGGCATTGGGATCCGATCGGGCCCCTGTGCGCGGTCAGACAACACCAGGATGTTCTTGTCCTGCAGCACGGCTTCGGTTGCAGCCCAGCACATTTCCTTGAGCGCCATCCTGAGGCCCTTGGCCCCCTTGCTCGCGCGCCAGGTGATGTCGATCGTCTCGGTGCGAAATGCCCCGTCGAGCGCGACCTCGACCGAGCGAATCTTGGCCAGATCGTCATTGGTCAGGATCGGCTGGCTGATTTCGAGCCGCTTGTGGGTGCCGGCTTCCATGCCGAGCAGGTTAGGGCGCGGACCGATCATCGAGAGCAGGCTCATCACCAGCTCCTCGCGGATCGGATCGATCGGCGGGTTGGTGACCTGTGCGAAGTTCTGCTTGAAATAGTCGTAGAGCAGCCGCGAACGGTTCGACAGCACCGCGATCGGCGTATCGGTGCCCATCGAGCCGACGGGGTCGTCGCCCTGGACCATCATCGGCTCGAGGAAGCGGCTGATGTCTTCCTGGGTGTAGCCGAATGCCTGCTGGCGTTGCAGCAGCGAAATCTCGCTGCCGGGAACTTCGCTCAACTCGGGCTCGATGTGTTCGATATCCGATAGCTTGTACTGCGCCTTCTCGAGCCATTCGGCATAAGGCTGGGCATTGGCCAGCCCCGCCTTGAGCTCGGCGTCCTCGATTATGCGGCCCTCGCTGAAATCGATCAGCAGCATCTTGCCGGGCTGGAGCCGCCATTTGCGCACGATGTCTTCCTCGGCGAAGGGCAGCACCCCGCTTTCGGAGGCAAGGCAGACGATGTCGTCCCGGGTGACGCAGAACCGCGCGGGGCGCAGCCCGTTGCGGTCGAGCGTCGCGCCGATCTGGCGGCCGTCGGTGAAAGCCACGGCCGCCGGGCCGTCCCATGGCTCCATCAGCGCGGCGTGATATTCGTAGAAGGCACGCCGGGCGGGATCCATCAGCTCGTTCTTGGCCCAGGCCTCGGGCATCAGCATCATCATCGCATGCGCCAGGCTGTATCCACCCAGCAGCAGCAGTTCGAGCGCATTGTCGAGGCAAGCGGTGTCGGACTGGCCGTGCGGCACGATCGGCCACAGCTTGTCGAGGTCCGCGCCCAGCAGCGGCGATTCCATCGTGCGGCGGCGAGCGTTCATCCAGTTGACGTTGCCGCGCACGGTGTTGATCTCGCCATTGTGCGCCATGAAGCGATAGGGGTGGGCGAGGCGCCAGCTAGGGAAGGTGTTGGTGCTGAAGCGCTGGTGCACCAGGCCCAGCGCCGAAATGCAGTCAGGATTGCGTAGATCGTCGTAGAAGCTGCCGACCTGGGTCGCCAGCAGCAGCCCCTTGTAGACGATGGTGCGGCTCGAGAAGCTCGGGATGTAGAGATCGGCCAGGCCCGGCAGACCGTGTTTCTCTTCCAGCTTCTTGAGCGGGTTTTGCACCTGCTTGCGGATCACGATCAGCTTGCGTTCGAACGCGTCCTGGTCGGCGCAATTCTCGCCCCGCTCAATGATCGCCTGCTGGATCACCGGCATGGATGCGACCACGGCCTTGCCCAGCCCGTCGAGCGTGACCGGCACGTCGCGCCAGCCGATCAGACGCTGGCCTTCCTTGGCCGTGAACTTCTCGAACTGTTCGGTCACGAAGGCCCGCGCAGCCGGGTCTTGCGGCATGAAGCACATCGCTACCGCATAATCGCCCGGCGCCGGAAGGTTCTTGCCTTCGGCCTTGGCCCATTTGCGAAACAGCGGATCGGGGATCTGCAGCAGGATGCCGGCCCCGTCGCCCAGCAAGGGATCGGCCCCCACCGCCCCGCGATGATCCAGATTGTGCAGAATCTGGAGCGCCTGGGTGATGATCGCGTGCGATTGCACGCCTTTGATGTGCGCGACGAAGCCGACGCCGCAGGCGTCATGTTCGTTGCGCGGATCATACAAGCCCTGGGGCGCGGGATATCCCATTACCTAAGTCCATTCTGTCTGATGCCAGGCTGGCAGCCGACTCTGCGGCGCCGCCCGGCAATTAAGCGCAATCAACCACGCCGCATAGCGCAGCTTTTCTTTCGCTCGCAGACCTCATGGCGACATGAAATGATTTTTGCAACCGCGAAGAGCGCAGCAAACCTTGAGCGCTGAATGGAATAGCTATTCGCGTGCGTCGTGCTCGGCAGCAGTCCCCAGATCGCGCTGTGCGAAGCGCGAATCGTGCCGTCCTGGCGCAGCCCTGCGCAATTCGCTGCGCAATGCATACAGGGCGAAGGCGAGGTCGGTCGAGGCTGCGGGGCGGGGCGGTTCGGTCAGGCCCCGGGCAGATGGCTGGCGGTAGTCTGCCAGCGCTACCGCGAAGCGCTCTACCAGCAGTGGCATTGCCAGTTCCTGCGGGAGCCGCTGGCGCAGCAATTGCACCGCCTTGCCGTGGCGCGGTTCGGGTTGCTGCACTTGCTCGATCGAGTGTTCCTGCTCCCGCCCATTTGCATCGATTCCGACCAGCAAGCGTTCGACATAGGCGGCGGGCCGCTCCGCGAAGCGTCTGTTGCGTCTCTTCTGAGCGCCAGTGACATAGCGCGCCGCACTCCAGCCCAATGCGCCGCTCAGCGCCGCGCAGCCGACAATCGCCGGCGGTTGAAGCAAATGTTGCCCCGGCAACACCGCCATGCAGCCACCAACCAGCGCCGCCAGCCAAAGCGCGACCAGCGGAGCGAAGGCGGGATGCCGGCTCAACGGCAAGCGCCGGGCGGGGGCAGTGGCATTCATCTGGTGTGCGTCCGTGCCATCCGCGCCAGGTTAGCGCCGGGCGGTAAAACAGCTCCTAACGTTGCCTCAGGGCCGCACCTGGCGATCCGTATCCCGCCGATAAGCGCGATGCCGTAGCGGCAGGTTGACGTTTACGGAAACTTGATTGCCTTGCGGTGCGCGATGCGCCATGACACGCGCCGCAAAGGCGAGACTCGCCAGATATGAGAGGAGAGGCGTATGACCCCGCAAGAAATCGCAGCGCGCACTGGCGAACACATCGGCACCAGCGAATGGGTGGAGATGAGCCAGGAGCGCATCAACCTGTTTGCCGAGGCTACCGGCGATCACCAGTTCATCCACGTGAACGAGGAAATGGCCAAGATGACGCCGTTCGGCGGCACCATCGCGCATGGCTTTCTCACGCTGTCGATGATCCCTTATCTCAGCGCGCATTCGGACCTGCCCAAGGTCGAAGGCGTCAAGATGGGCGTGAACTACGGCGGCAACAAGACGCGCTTCATCGCGCCAGTCCGCGCGGGCAAGCGCATCCGCGGCCATTGGAAGCTGCTCGAACTGGTCGAGAAGCGCCCGGGCCAGTGGCAGCAGACACACGAGATCACGATCGAGATTGAAGGCGAGGAAAAGCCGGCGCTGATCACCGAATGGATCATGCAGTTCTTCGTGTGATCGCTTCCTGACCTTCACCGCCCCTGCCGCGCGCGAGGGCGGACACATGCAATCGACCTGAAAGGCATTCCCATGCGCGACGCAGTTATCGTTTCCACCGCCCGCACCCCGATCGGCCGGGCCTACAAGGGCGGCTTCAACGCCACCCCTGGCGCAACCCTTGGTTCGTTCTCGCTCGCCCCGGCGATCGCGCGGGCCGGGATCGAGGCGGGCGAGATCGACGATGTGGTATGGGGCGCGGTGCTGACCCAGGGCACGCAGGCTGGCAATATCGGGCGCCAGGTAGCGCTGCGGGCGGGTTGCCCGGTTTCAGTGGCGGCGCAGACGATCGACCGCCAGTGTTCCTCGGGCCTGATGGCGATTGCCACGGCGGCCAAGCAGATTGTGGTTGACAACATGGATGTGGTCGCTGCCGGCGGGCAGGATTCGATCAGCCTCGTGCAGACCCCGGAAATGCGCGTTGCGCCCGATCGCTCGCTGATCGCGATGCACAAGGACGTCTACATGCCGATGCTGCAGACGGCGGAAACCGTGGCCAAGCGCTATGGCATCAGCCGGGAAGCGCAGGACGAATACGCCCTGCAAAGCCAGCAGCGCACGGCCGCCGGCCAGGCTGCGGGCAAGTTCGACGACGAGATCGTGTCCATCACCACCACCATGAAGGTGCAGAACAAGGAAACCGGCGAGATCTCCGACGTCGAAGTGACCATCACCAAGGACGAAGGCAACCGGGCGGACACCACGTTGGAAGGCTTGCAGGCACTGAAGCCGGTGATGGGCCCGGACGCCGTGATCACGGCTGGGAACGCGTCGCAACTGTCCGACGGGTCCTCGGCAGCGATTCTGATGGAAGCGAAGCTGGCCGAGCAGAAGGGCCTGCAGCCGCTGGGCCGCTATGTCGGCATGGCAGTGGCCGGGACCGAGCCCGACGAAATGGGTATCGGCCCCGTTTTCGCGATCCCGAAGCTGCTCAGGCAGACCGGGCTGAAGATGGACGATGTCGGCCTGTGGGAACTGAACGAGGCCTTCGCGGTGCAGGTGCTTTATTGCCGCGACCAGCTGGGCATCGACAATGCGATCCTCAACGTCAACGGCGGGTCGATCTCGATCGGCCACCCCTATGGCATGACCGGTGCCCGCTGCGTCGGCCATGCACTGATCGAAGGCAAGCGGCGCGGCGCGAAGTATGTGGTCGTCACCATGTGCGTGGGCGGCGGCATGGGCGCGGCGGGCATGTTCGAGGTGTTCTGAGCCCTTCTTTTTTGGCCTAACGCTCCGCTGCTTGAGGCCATTGTTGGCCTATCGCTCCGCTGCTTGAGGCCTGGCGACCGATTGCCATTGCGGGCATTGCTCGTCACACTCCCGCTCACCGGCACCGGTTGAGCGGGAGTGTTGTTTTGGGGATCATGGAGATCATCGGGATCGCGGGCAGCGTGAGCCTGCTGGCGGGCTGGCGGCTTTATCTGTGCATCTTTGCAACCGGACTAGCCATGCGGCTTGGGGTCGTGCCCGTTCCCGAGCACCTTGCGGCACTCGAGGTGCTGGCCAACCCTTGGGTCATGGGGATCGCACTGGTCGGCGCCCTTGCGGAATTCTTCGCCGACAAGGTAATGTGGCTCGACACTATCTGGGACACGGTCCACACCCTGGTCAGGCCGGTTGGCGGCGCCTTGCTGGCGTTGGCGATCATCGATCCTGCTGATCCGCTGACACATGTACTGGCGTTTATGCTGGGCGGCGGGGCCAGCTTCCTGGCGCATGGCGGCAAGGCCAGCGCGCGAGCAGTGGTCAATGCAAGCCCCGAGCCGGCCAGCAACATTGCGGTCTCAAGCATGGAGGATATCGCCTCTGCCGCGCTGCTGTATCTCGCCTTTGAATATCCGGTAGCGGCCGGACTCATTGCCGTTGGGCTGCTGGCATTGGCTGCGGCCCTGTTGCTGTGGGCGCGGCGCGTGATCAAACGGCTGTTCTTTCGCGTGACACTGCCCGCACCGGAACCCGGGCAGCAGCCTTAGCCGTGCCTGGCGATGAAGCTTTCCACCACTGGCGCGATCGCGCCGCGCCACTTGCTGCCGTTGAAGATGCCGTAATGACCAGCGCCTTCGGCCAGATGATACTGCTTCTTGGCCGCTGACAGGCCGGTTGCAAGGTCGAGCGCGGCCCTGGTCTGCCCGATCCCCGAGATATCGTCGCGCTCGCCTTCGATGGCCAGCAGCGCGGTCCGGCTGATCTTGCCAAGGTCGACGATCTCGCCCTTGTGGCGGAATGTGCCACGCGGGATCGAGTGCTTCTGGAACACCTCTTGCACCGTCTGCAGGTAGAATTCGGCGGTCATGTCGCAGACGCTGCGGTACTCGTCGTAGAAATCCTTGGTCGATTGCGCGCTGTCGTCATCGCCCACCGTGAGATGCTTGAACATCTCGTAATGGCTCATCATGTGGCTGCCCAGGTTCATGCTCATGAAGCCGGCCAGTTGCAGGAAGCCCGGATAGACCTTGCGCCCCGCGCCGCGATAATTGAACGGCACGGTGGCGATCACCGAATGGCGGAACCATTCGATCGGGCGTTCCATCGCCAGATTGTTGACCGAGGTGGGCGAACAGCGGGTATCGATCGGCCCGCCCATCATGGTCAGCGTGGCAGGGGTGGCCGGATCCTTGTGCAGGTTCATCAGCGCCACCGCGGCAAAGGCCGGTACCGAAGGTTGGCACACCGCCATCATGTGCGGGCGGCGCCCATGGGCATCCACCCCAATGAACTGGGCGAACTCGATCAGATAGTCGATATAGTCATCGAGATCGAACCGCCCGGCTTCAAGCGGCACCATCTTGGCGTCGGCCCAGTCGGTGATGAAGACTTCGGCGCTTTCGACCATCCGCTCCACCGTGCCGCGCAGCAGTGTGGCATAATGCCCGCTCATCGGCGCCACGATCAGCAGGCGCGGGGCCTCTACACCCAACCCGTCGTGGCGGAACCGC
This sequence comes from uncultured Porphyrobacter sp., assembly GCA_964500135.1. GTDB lineage: Bacteria > Pseudomonadota > Alphaproteobacteria > Sphingomonadales > Sphingomonadaceae > Erythrobacter. Next base: position 71,971 of record CAZCNF010000006.1, on the reverse strand, counting down.
TTGAGGTTGCCGAACGGCTTTTCCAGGACAGTCGATTCCGTCACGGCCCAGCGGTACCCCTCGGCCTCGACGAAGTCGATCCCGAAGGCCGGCTTGCCGCGCGGGGCGGTGGCATGGGCAAACACTTCCAGCGCGCTCGCCGCCATCGGCCCCAGGCCCGTGTATCCCAGCGGATTGACCGGATTGGTCAGCATCCCGGCCCCGATCGAGGCCATGGCGCTGGCGCTGGACAGCCACATGCGCTGCAGCTCGTATGCGTGATAAAGCAAGGCGTTCCCCTGTTGCGTCGAACCCGGATGCGCCTCTTTCCGGGCGCTTTCACCTCGCTATTTGGACGGCTGCGTTTCATTGTGCAACGCACAATCGCGTGGAATCACCCGAATTGCTGCTGCACGTGGCAGAATTATCGCGTGAAATTTGCGCTGCGCATGTCTACCTGTGGCGGGCAATGGACGGGCAAGACGACAGGCAGCAGGCGGCAAGCAGCCGCGGGGGGATGTTTCGGCGCCGCAACGGCGCGAAGAACAGCGCTGTGAGCGGGCTGGCGGAAGCGCCGAAGGCCCGCACGCTCGGCCCGCTGCGCATGGTCTTTGCCGCCGCCGCGCAATATCCCACGCAGATCGCGCTGGCTTTCACTGCCCTGCTGGTCACGGCCGGGGCCACGCTCGCCATTCCGTGGCGCTTCAAGGTGATCATCGACGAAGCCTTCGGCGGCACTGCCGGACCTGAGGACATTGCGCACGCGTTCCAGTATCTGTTGATGATCGTGGTGGTGCTGGGGCTTGGCACCGCGCTCAGATTTTACTTCGTCAGCTGGATCGGCGAGCGCGTGGTGGCCGATATTCGCACCAAGGTGCAACAGAACCTGTTGCGGCTGGCCCCGGAATTCTACGAGGAAAACAGCCCGAAAGAGATCTCGAGCCGGATGACCAGCGACACCGCCGTGATCGAGCAGGTCGTGGGTACCACTGTCTCGATCGCGCTCAGGAACACGCTGACCGCGATCGGGGGCACTCTGATGCTGCTCTATCTCGCGCCGACGCTGACGCTTGGCCTGCTGATCGGCATCCCGCTGGTGATTCTGCCGATCGTGTTCTTCGGGCGCCGGATCCGGTCGGTCTCGCGCTCGAGCCAGGACCGCGTGGCCGATGTCGGGGCGATGGTCACCGAAGTGCTTTCCGCGATGAAGGTGGTGCAGGCGTTCGGCCAGGAAGGCCGCGAGGGCGAACGCTTCAGCGGCGCGGTCGAGCGGACCTTTGCCACCGCGCGCCAGCGCATCCTGTTGCGCGCGATCATGACGTCTGTGGTGATCGTGCTGATCTTCGGCGGGATCACCCTGGTGATGTGGCGCGGCGCGCTGGCCGTGGCCGAAGGAACGATCTCGGGCGGGACGATTGCCGCCTTCGTCATCACCGGCGGTCTGGTGGCCGGCTCGTTTGGTTCGCTAACCGAAGTCTATGGCGATCTGCTGCGCGGGGCGGGCGCTGCCAGTCGGCTCAGCGAACTGCTCAATACCAGGCCGTCGATCGCGCCGCCTGCACGACCAGAAGCGCTGCCTGTGCCGTCGCGCGGCAGCTTGTCGTTCCGCAATGTCACCTTCCGCTATCCCACCCGGCCCGAAACCGCCGCGCTCAGCGATTTCACGCTTGAGGTGGAACCGGGCGAGACGGTTGCGATCGTTGGTCCATCGGGCGCAGGCAAGTCCACGATCTTCCAACTGGCGGAACGTTTCTATGACCCCCAGGCCGGGACGATCCGGCTTGACGGGGTGCCGCTGACCAAGGCCGATCCGGCCGAGATCCGCGCCCGCATCGCCTTTGTGCCGCAAGACGGGGTGCTGTTCAGCGCCAATGCGCGCGACAATCTGCGCTACGGCAAATGGGACGCGAGTGACGCGCAGATCTGGGAAGCGGCGCGCGCGGCCAATGCGGAAAGTTTCCTGCGCGAACTGCCGCAGGGGCTCGACACGTTCCTCGGCGAAAGCGGCACCCGGCTCTCGGGTGGCCAGCAACAGCGGATCGCGATTGCCCGAGCCTTGCTGCGCGATGCACCGATCCTGCTGCTCGATGAAGCGACCAGCGCGCTCGATGCCGAGAGCGAGCAGCTTGTCCAGCAGGCGCTCGACCAACTGATGAAGAACCGCACCACGCTGGTGATCGCGCATCGCCTGGCGACCGTCCGCGCGGCCGACCGGATCGTGGTACTCGACGAGGGGCGGATCGTGGAGCAGGGCAAGCACGAGGCGCTGGCGGGTGCGGGCGGGCTCTATGCGCGGCTGGCACGGCTGCAATTCGCCGCCAGCGAAGCAGCCTGAGCGCCGGAAAGATCGACGAACTGCAATTGCAGTCGACCAGGGAACACCCGGGAGCAATCTAGGCGCTAAAGCGTTGATGATAGTCTGGCGCGGTCGCGCCGACCAAACATCACATTTGGGGTCGCTCTCCTATGATCAAATCCTTGCTTGCCGCTCGGCTTGCGGTGGGGGCCAGCGCGGTCGCGCTTGCGCTTGCGCTTTCCACACCTGCCATTGCCAATGAAAACCTTGACGATCACGCCGGGGCTGTCGCAGCGACTGACACCGGGCCAGCCGCACCGGTAATGGTCTATGGCAGTTGGGGCCTTGACCCTTCCACGCTTGATCCCTCGGTAGATCCGGGCGACGATTTCTTCGCTTTCGTGAACGGCAAGTGGGTGGCGGAAAACGAAATCCCGGCTGACAAGTCGCGTTATGGCGCATTCGACGCGCTCGACGAGGATGCCCGCAAGAATGTGAAGCAGGTGATCGACGAGCTGGTCGCGGCCAGCCATGCGCCGGGTTCCGACGGGCAACGCATTTCCGATGCCTACCAGGCGTTCGTCGATGTTGCAGCAATCGACGCCAAGGGAATTGCCCAGGCCTATCCGTTCCTCGCGCGCATCTATGGCGCCACCTCGCTTGAGCAACTGGTCGAGCTGTTCGCCGATCCGGCCTTTGCCGCAATGGTGAGCGCGGGGGTAACGGTCGATTCAAAGGCGCCTGATACCCACGCCGTCTCGCTCGGCTTCGATGGGATGGGCTTGCCCACCCGCGATTACTATCTGGTCGACAGTGAGCAGAACCTCGCCATCCGCAAGGCTTACAAGGAATACCTTGCGACGATGCTAGGCAAGGCAGGTTATGCCGATCCGCAAGCGGCCGCAGCCGCGGTCTACGCCTTCGAAACCGAAGTCGCCAAGGTCGAATGGTCGCGGGTGGCGATGCGCAACCGCGACATCACCTATAACCGGCTGACGCCCGAGGAACTGGCATCCGCCGCTGGCGATTTCCCGCTGCAGCGCCTGCTCGACGTCACGGGCCTGGCCGGCCAGCCGTTCTATCTCGCAACCCAGATCGCGCCGAGCGAAGAGGAAACCGCTGCGCTTGGCCTCAGCAAGGAAATCCGCGACGGCATCGGCGCGGGTCTGCCCGGGATGATGCAGCTCCTGGCGCGTACCGATCTGGCCACGATCAAGGCCTATATGGCCAAAAGCTTCCTGTCGGATCATGCCGCCGTGCTATCGAGCGAACTCGATGCCGCCGACTTCGCCTTCTACGGCAAAGTGCTGAGCGGGCGGGAACAGCAGGAGCCGCGCTGGAAGCGGGCGGTCGCGACCGTCGAGGGTCAGATCGGCGAAGTGCTGGGCAAAGAATATGCAGCGCGCTTCTTCCCGGCCGAAAGCAAGGCGGCGATGCAGGAACTGGTCGGCAACCTAAAGCGTGCCATGGCCGAAGGGATCGCGCAGAACAGCTGGATGACCGACGCCACCAAGCAGGCGGCGCTGGCCAAGCTTGAATCCTTCAACACCAAGATCGGCTATCCCGAAAAATTCGAAACCTATGAAGGCCTCGCCATTACTAGCGATGCCTTGGCCAACCGCCTGGCGGCGCGCGCCTGGAACCGCAAGGACAGCCTGTCGCGTCTGGGCAAGCCGGTCGACAAGAGCGAATGGTTCATGCTGCCGCAGACGGTGAACGCGTACTACTCGCCAAACTTCAACGAAATCGTGTTCCCTGCGGCGATCCTTAACCGACCGTTCTTTTCGCTAAGCAACGACCCTGCAGTGAACTATGGAGCGATCGGCGGTGTGATCGGCCACGAGATCGGGCATGGGTTCGACGACCAGGGCTCGAAGTATGACGGCACCGGCGCGCTGCGCAACTGGTGGGCCGAGGAAGACCGCAAGGCCTTTGACGCCAAGGGTGACGCGCTGGCCGCACAATACAGCAAGTTCTGTCCCTATGACGACGGCAAGACCTGCTCCAACGGTCGGCTTACGCTGGGCGAGAACATCGGCGATGTCGGCGGGTTGTCGATGGCCTATCGCGCCTACCGCATGTCGCTGAACGGGCAGGAGGCCCCGGTGATCGACGGGCTGACCGGAGACCAGCGGTTCTTCCTGGCCTGGGCGCAGGTGTGGCGCGCGATGGGCCGCGAGGAAGACAATCGGCGTCGGCTGGGCCTGGGCCCGCACTCGTTGCCGGAATTCCGAGTGAACGGTCCGGTGCGCAACCATGATGCCTGGTACAAGGCGTTCAATGTCACGCCGGAGGATGCGCTCTATCTGCCGCCCGAACAACGCGTCCGGATCTGGTAACCGAGCAGGAAGGGCCCCCGCAGCGGGGCCCTTTTTGCGTGGATCGCTGAGTTCGAGGGGTTTGACTTCATGGCCGCCTGCGCCGAGACGCAAAAGCGATGAGCCCCACCCTGACCGCGATCCTGCTCGGCATCCTTGAAGGACTGACCGAATTCCTGCCGGTCTCGTCCACCGGGCACCTGATCCTTGCCTCTGAGCTGTTTGGCTATGATTCGGCACAGTGGGCGCAATTCAACATCGTTATCCAGCTGGGTGCAATTCTGGCGGTCGTCGTCAGCTATTTCCGTACCTTCTGGACGATGGGCCTTGGGCTGCTGCGCTGGGACGCGACGGCGGTGCGCTTTGTGCGCAACCTGCTGATCGCCTTTACCCCCGCCGCCGTTATCGGACTGGCCGCGAAGGACACGATCGACGTGATGCTGGGCAGCCCCGAGGTGGTGGCCTGGGCACTGCTGATCGGCGGCATCGCCATGCTGGGGCTCGAACGCACGATCCGCCCGGGTGAGGACAGCGGGGTCGCCGCCTTGCCGCTGAGCAAGGTGATCGGGATCGGCTTCATCCAGTGCCTGGCGATGATCCCGGGCACCAGCCGGGCGGGCGCCACCATCCTGGGCGCACTGGCCATGGGCGTGGGGCGCAAGACCGCCGCCGAGTTCAGCTTCTTCCTGGCGGTGCCGACCATGCTGGGTGCGGCGACGGTCAAGATCCTCGACGAACCGGACAAGCTGCTGGCCGGTGGCGGGCTGATCGGCTGGGACGAGATCGGGATCGGCTTCGTCACCGCCTTCGTTACCGCGTTGCTCGTGATCCGCGCTTTCGTTGCCTATGTCAGCCGGCGCGGTTTCGCGCCCTTTGCCTGGTACCGGATCGTGGTCGGAGGTGCGGCACTGATGTGGCTGGCGATGCGCTGAGCGCGTGGCTGCCGGAACCATTCGCAGGCTGTTCTGTTGTTGCGAAGTAATGTAGGCAATCCGCCTGCGCTGTAACAAACTGTCATAACATGTCGCTTATCTGCCTCGTTTTCATCGGAGTGTTGATCGGCTGGATGGCCGCGATCCTTACGCGGGTCGAGGATGTGCCTGGGATCCGTCGCGATCTGGCGCTGGGCGTGGCGGGTGCACTGGTGGCCGGGCTGATCGCCAACAACGGTGTGACCCTGGGTGGGTTGACCTGGATTTCGCTGCTTGCGGGGATTGCCGGGGGCGTGGTGGCACCGGCCGGTTACAGGATGATCCAGAAGCGCCGCTCGGCGTGAGTGTTCGTCGGCTCGCCGGTCAGACCGGTTTTGCGCCGCTGCTGCGGCCCCCGCGCAGCAGATATTCCTGAGTGCCGCGGTGCAGGACATCGTCGACATCGATCACCGCTGTATTGGCGTAGGTGAAGGCTGGCGGCAGCGAACGATAGAGCCGGTCGAAATCCCGCTCCACCGTCTGGCGGTAGAGATCCTCGAAGCTTTCGATCACGAAATAGGTCGGCTGAAGGTCGTCGATCACATAATCGGTGCGCATCACGCGGTCGACATTGAGCATGATGCGGTTGGGGCTTTGCGCCTCGACCGAATAGACAGCCTCGGTCGGGCCAGACAGGATGCCGGCTCCATAGGCGCGGATCGCACCAGGCGCTTCCTCGATCAGCCCGAATTCGACGGTGTACCAGTAAAGCGCGCCCAGCGCCTTCAGATGGTTGTAGCGCATCGCCTTCCACCCGGCGCGCCCGTATTCTTGCATGTAATCGGCGAACACCGGATCGGTCAGCATCGGGACATGGCCGAACACATCATGGAACACGTCGGGTTCCTGGATGTAGTCGAATGTCTCGCGGGTGCGGATGAAGTTGCCCGCCGGAAAGCGCCGGTTGGCCAGATGCCAGAAGAACACGTGATCGGGGATCAGCATCGGCACCGGCACCACGCTCCAACCCGTCAGCGCACCCAGTTCTTCGGATAGCTTGCCGAACTCGGGCACGCCGCCGCGCCCGAGATCGAGCTTGTCGAGCCCCTGCAGGAATGCGCTGGCCGCGCGGCCGGGCAGCACCTCCATCTGCCGCGCGAACAGATCGTCCCAGATCGCGTGCTCATCGGCACTGTAGCGGGCCTGAGCGGGTTCGAGCCAGTCCTCGCCCACATGCGCGGGCTTCTTCAGCGGTGCGGTGAAGACATCCGCCGACATTTCGGGCAGGATCGAGAAATCTTGCTGCGGTTGTGCGATCGTGGCCATAGTTTCAAATGCAACTATATCACGCCCCGTCGTGCGGCGCAAATCGGGAGGTGCGCTTGGAGACGCTCAAACGCAAGCAATACGAAGATCTGCTCGAACCGCTGGAGGCGGAGCTGGTTGGCATGGCGCGCTGGGCCAAAGCTACCGGCGCGCGCATCGTGGTGCTGTTCGAAGGGCGCGACACGGCGGGCAAGGGTGGCGCGATCGCGGCAGTGCGCGAACAGCTCAACCCGCGCCAGTGCCGCGTGGTTGCGCTGTCGAAGCCGACAGAGGCCGAAGCGACCCAGTGGTATTTCCAGCGCTATGTCGCGCATCTGCCCAGCGCGGGCGAAATCGTGCTGTTCGACCGCAGCTGGTACAACCGGGCCGGGGTCGAGCGGGTGATGGGCTATGCCACGCCGCAGCAGGTCGAGGCCTTCCTCCGGCAGGTGCCGGTGTTCGAGCGCCAGCTGGTCGAGGACGGGATCCTGCTGTTCAAATACTGGCTGGGCGCGGACCAGGCCGAACAGGAAGCGCGGCTCAAGGAGCGGCTGGAGGACCCGCTCAAGCGCTGGAAGCTTTCACCGATCGATCTTGCAGCGCGCGAGAAGTACGAGGCCTATACCGAAGCGCGGGAGGCCATGCTGCAAGCGACTCACACGCCATGGGCACCGTGGACGCTGGTCGATTTCAACGACCAGCGGCTGGGGCGGCTCACGCTGATCCGCGACCTGCTCGATCGCCTGCCCGACACGCATGTCGAACTGCCGCCGCTCGAATTCCCCGAATTGGGCCACGCACCGCTTGAGGAAAGCTACGGGGTGCTCCAGCCGCTGGCCAGTTACCCGGCGCCGGGCGCGGATTAGACTGCGGCGCTGGCCTTCACGACCTGGCGGCCATCGGAAGCGAATGTGCCGAGTTCGAAGCCATCTTCGCCTTTGCGCAGGGCAAGATGCAGCGGCTCGTCGGCAATGGCCGGGCTCACTGCGCGGAAGCTGAACCGCCGCACGGTGTTACTGCCCAATTCGGCCTCTGCCATTTGCAGCAGCAGGCTCGCCATCAGCGGGCCATGGACCAAGAGGCCGCGATAGCGCTCGATGTCACGCGCATAGGGCAGGTCGTAATGGATCCGGTGGGTGTTGAAGGTCAGCGCCGAGAACCGGAACAGCAGTCGCGGATCGGGCGCTATGGTGCGCCCGACATCCCAGGCCGAAGGATCGAAGCGGCCTTCGCCTGGCGCGGGCGGGCTGAGCGGCGCTTCGGGAGGCACCGCATCGCGATAGACCAGCGTCTGCGTCTCGCGCACCGCCTCGTCCCCACCTGCCAGGGTAACGTGTTCGACCTCGACGAAGCCAAGCTTGCCGCTCGAACCGTCTTTCTCCGCGATCGACACGATGCGGCTGAGTCGCACGATTGGCTGCCCCATCCTTAGCGGCTGCAGGAACTGGATGTCGCTCGCGGCCCACATCCGCCGCGGCAGCGGTATCGGCGGGAAGAAGCTGGATGGGCTATCGTCGCGTAACGGATGTCCGTCCACGCCCAGCGCGGCCTGCGGCGCCTCGGGCGTGCACAGGCAGAAGTGTATGCCTTGCGGCATCACATCGTCGTGCGGGGCCGGCAGATCGAACGTGGCGAGCCAGCGCCGCGCCAGCGCCGGATCGAGCTGGTCGGCCGCCTGTGCCTCGCGCCCCAGCCAATTGTCCCAGGCTCCCCCCACCGGTTCGGACATCAGGCTGCACGCTCGAAGATTGCGGCGATCCCCTGGCCCCCGCCGATGCACATGGTTTCAAGGCCGTAGCGCACGCCGCGCCGGTGCATTTCGGCGGCCATATCGGCCAGGATGCGTCCGCCGGTGGCCCCGATAGGATGGCCCAGCGAAATGCCCGAGCCATTGACGTTGAGCATGTCCATGCGGCTGTCGCCGGCCGACCAGCCCCAGCCCTTGAGCACGGCCAGCACTTGCGGCGCGAAAGCCTCGTTGAGCTCGACCAGGCCGATATCGTCCCAGCCCATGCCGCTGCGCGCAAACAGCCGTTCAACCGCGGGGACCGGCCCGATCCCCATGCGCGCCGGGTCGCAGCCCGCCGCAGCCCAGCCGTGGAACCACAGGCTCGGTTCGAGGCCTAATTCGGCCAGCTTGTCTTCGGCCACGACCAGGCAGGCCGCGGCCGCATCGTTCTGCTGGCTGGCATTGCCGGCCGTGACGATCGCTGCGGGGTCGCGCTTCAGATCGATCGCGCGCAGGCTGCCCAAGGACTCCATCGAGGCATCGGCGCGGTAGCCTTCGTCATGGTCGAAAACCACCGGATCGCCTTTGCGCTGCGGCAATTCGACCGGGACCAGATGCGCGTCGAACTTGCGTTCGGCCCATGCCTGCGCCGCATTGCGGTGACTGCGCACGGCGAAGGCGTCGGCCTCCTCGCGCGTGATGGCGTAATCCTTGGCCAGGTTCTCGGCGGTCTCGATCATCCCCGTGATCACGCCGAAGCGCTCGATCGGCTGGCTCATCAGCCGGCCGCGCGTCAGCCGGTCATGCAGCACCATGTCGCCCATCCGCACCCCGCCACGCAGGTCGGTGGTGTAATGCTCGACATTCGACATGCTTTCGCAACCGCCCGCGACCACCACGTCCGCCATCCCGGTTTCCACCATCATCGCGGCGGTGGCGACGGCCTGGACGCCCGAGCCGCAGCGACGATCGAGCTGGAAGCCGGGCACTTCGATCGGCAGCCCGGCGGCAAGCCAGCTCCAGTGGCCGATGGCGGGTGCCTCGCCGCTGCCATAGCCCTGACTGAACACCACGTCGTCGACCCGTGCCGGATCGATGCCGCTACGCTCGACCAGCGCCTTCAGGATCACCGCGCCAAGTTGACCGGCATTGAGCGACGCCAGGGCGCCGCCGAATTTGCCCACCGGGGTGCGGAGCGGCGATACGATCGCTGCGCGTCTCTTGCTCATGCGTGCTCCTTGTCTGACCGGGCCACGATCCCGGCATCGATCAGCCGGCCGATCGCGCCGGACGATAGCCCCAGCTTGTCAGCCAGCACCGCTTCGCTGTGTTCGCCCAGATACGGGGCTGGCGCCGGGTCGCCCGCTTGCTTCTCGGGCATGTGCGCGAAGCTGCGCGTGGCGGGATAGGCAAAGCCCGATGGGTTGGCGGGCGACGGGCCGAACAGCGGGTTGCGGTCGATCAGCACCGGGTCGGTGGCAGCCTCGTGCATGGTGCGATAGCGCTCGAAGGTGCAGCCCTCGCGCGCCATCCGGGCCTCCAGTTCGGCATAGTCAAGCCGGTCGGCGGCCTGCTGGAACAGCGCGAACAGCCGCTGGCGATGGGCAAAACGCGGCGTGTCACCATCGGCAAAGCGCACGCCCAGCTCGGCCTCCAGCGCGGCGATTCCGGCTTCGATCCCGAACGCGGTAACGAGCCCGCTCCATTGCTTGGGAGTCAGCGCCGCAACCATGAAGCGCTTGCCGTCGCGACTGCGGAAATCGCGCCCGAATGCCCCCCAGATCGCATTGCCCAGCCGTTCGCGGTCGCTGCCGCGATAGAGCATTTCCGCCATGGCGCCCGAATTGGCCATGGTGCCGATCGCGACATCGCCCAGCGGCACCCGCACTTCGCTGCCTTCGCCGGTCGCATCGCGGTGGCGCAGCGCGGCAAGCAGAGCGAAGGCGCAATAGGCGCCAGTTATGAAATCCCAGGCAGGCAGGACCTGGTTGACCGGAGGCGCGGTCTGCGGATCCCAGTCTTCCGGGCCGCACATCAGCGGATAGCCGCTGGCGGCATTGACCGTGAAATCCATCGCCTGGCGCCCGTCGTGCCAGCCCATGATCCGCACGCTCACCATGTCGCTGCGCCGCGCCGCCATGGCGGCGTGGCTGAGGAAGCTGCGTTCAGGCAGGTTGGTAATGCATTGCCCGATCTTCGCGGCCAGTTCGACCAGCAGTTCGCGGCCCTCGCCCGATTGCAGGTCGAGCGCGACCGATTTCTTGGCGCGGTTGAGGTTCTCCCAGCTGAGCGAGCGACCCTCGCGGGTCAGCATGTAGCGGTTGTAATCAAGCCCGCCGGCCTTGTGGTCGACCCGTATCACCTCGGCGCCCATCTGCGCGCAATAGAGCCCGGCGGTGGGCGAGGCGACGAAACTCGACACCTCGATGATCGAAAGGCCCGACAGCAACTGGTACATCGGGCGCGCCTCAGCCGTGCTCGGCTGCCCAGTCGCGCAGCATGTGCTTGGCGATCTGGAGCTGCAGGATCTGCGTGGTGCCTTCGTAGATGCGGTAGATCCGGGCATCGCGGAAGAAGCGCTCGGCATCGTATTCGGCGAGATAGCCCGCTCCGCCGTAAATCTGCACCACCCGGTCAACCACCCGGCCGCACATCTCGCTGGCGAAAACCTTGAAGGCGGCGGCCTTGCGCAGGATGTTCTCGCCTGCATCGGCGCGCGCGGTGACGTCGGCCATCATGCATTCGGCCGCGTAGATCTCGGTCTCGCTTTCGGCCAGCATCTGCTGGATCAGCTGGAAATTGGCGATCGGTTCGCCGAACGCCTTGCGTTCGTTGGCATAGCGCAGCGCGCTGTCGAGCGCGCGCCGGGCATAGCCGCAGCTGGCCGCACCCACCGAAATGCGACCATTGTCGAGGCTTTTCATCGCAAAGACGAAGCCCTTGCCGGTTTCTCCGCCCAGCAGCGCCTCGCCCGGCACATGCACGTCCTCAAGGATGATGTCGGCGATGTGGCTGCCCGATTGACCCATCTTCTTGTCGGGGCTGCCCACGGTCACGCCCGGTGCGTCCATCGGCACGAGGAAAGCTGATACATGCGCGTTCTTGGGCAGATTCTCCCTTTCGGTGCGCGCCATTATCAGGCCCACCTGCGCGTGCGGGGCATTGGTGATGTAGCGTTTGGTGCCGTTGAGGATCCAGCCATTGCCGGCCGGGTCGGGCCGGGCGCTGGTCTGCATCGCGGCGCTGTCGCTGCCCGATCCCGGTTCGGTCAGGCCGAAGCAGGCGATCTCTCCCGCGGCGATGCGTGGCCACCATTCGGCCTTTTGCGCTTCGGTACCACCATTCTTGATGGCCGAATTGAACATGCCGACATTGATCGAGAAGATCGAACGGAAGGCCGGCGCGGCATAGGCCATGCACTTCACGGTGCGGGCATATTGCGAGGTGTTGAGGCCGGCGCCACCATATGCCTCGGGCACGGTCAGGCCGAACAGGCCCATCTCCTTCATTTCGCGGACGATATCGTCGGGGATGCGGTCGTGCTCGATCACGTCCTTCTCGGCCGGGATCAGCCGCTCGCGGACATACCGCTCAAGCTGGTCCAGGAACTGTTCGAAGGTTTCTGGATCCATACCGGTCTGCTGCATCGATCTGGTGTCCTCTCGCTGATGCCCAGCTGTATCACATGGCTCTTGCACGGCCGCTATGCGAAGCGGCCAGCCTGGCTGTCGCCTGCCGAATGTGGCAGGCACGGGCCGCACTCATAGCGCCCGCGCCGGAAAGCGAAAGCGGACGAATCGCCCCCCGGCAATCCGTCCGCCCGCTCTGCCGCCAGCGCGTGGCGCGCGGCAGGATTACTCGGTGGTTTCCGCCGCCGCGCCAGCCGCTGCTTCGGCCGCCGCCGCCACGTCAGCGGCGGCATCGGCCGCTTCTTCGGTGGTCTGCTCGGTCGCGGCGGTTTCGTCGGTATTGGCAGCCGGATCCGCAGCCGGGGTTGCCGTCACGTCTTCCAGCGCGGCATCGGCGGGCATTTCGACGGTGTCGGCTTCGGCTTCGATCGAGGCATCGTCGGCGCCGCCGCAGGCGGCCAGCGCCAGCGAACCGGCAGCGGCCAGAACGACATAGGCGAACTTCTTCATCTCTGTGTCTCCATGAACAATTGCCCGCGCGCGGGCGCGAGCAGAGGCATCGGCATAGCGGGCGAACGGTTGCTGCGCCAAGCCCAAATCACGGGCGAAGGCTGCAAATTCGCCCACCTATTCGAGCAGGTGGCCCGAGCGGTCGCGCTTGGTGGCAAGATAGCGCGCATTGTGCGGGTTTTCGGGCAACTGGTGCGGCACCCGTTCGGTCACCGCGATGCCGGCAGCCTCGAGTGCGGCCACTTTCCCGGGATTGTTGGTCATCAACCGCACCTGGCCTGCGCCAAGCAGCTCGAGCATGCGCGCGGCGGTGGCAAAATCGCGCGCTTCGTCAGGCAGGCCAAGCCGCTGGTTTGCCTCGACCGTGTCGAAGCCCTGATCCTGCAGGCGATAGGCGCGCAGCTTGTTGACCAGCCCGATCCCGCGCCCTTCCTGGCGCAGATACAGCAGCGCGCCCCAGCCGCCCCGCGCCGCTTCATCGGCCATCGCCGCCAGTGCCGCATCGAGCTGCGGCCCGCAGTCGCATTTGAGGCTGCCCAGGATATCGCCTGTGAGGCATTCCGAGTGAAGCCGCACCAGCGGCACTGCATCGCCGCGCTGCGTCCCGATGATCAATGCGACATGCTCGCGCGTGTCGTCGACGCTGCGGAAAGCGACGATCTCGGCGCTGTCGCAGGCTGTGATCGGCAAGCGCGCGCGGGTGGCGATGGTGAGCTGCGCCCGGTCGGCCCAATGTGCGAGGTCGCCAGCTTCGACCGGAACCGCTTCTCCGGCCGCGGCCGGATCGACCAGGAAGGCGGGCAGGATCCCGGCGATCCGCGCCAGTTCGAGCGCTGTCGTCGCGATCTCGCGCCACTCCAGTGGTTCGGCCCGGTAAGGCCCCTTGAGCGGGCAGGCGAGATCGAGTGCCGGGTCGGCCACGGCCCGCGCTTCGCCGAGCGTGAAGGCCTCGCCGCCGCGGATCAGCACGGGTGCGTGCGGCACGGCGGCCTCGCGCTGGTTGGCAAGCTTGAGCGTGGCGGCGCGCGCGGCCGAAATCAGCATCAGCTGCGAGCTGGCGCCGCTGGCGATTGCGGTCTCGGCCGGCAGCAGCACCGGCCCCCCGGCAAAGGCCAGCGGCCAGCCATGGCGCAGCGCGTCGACTGCCTGGGCCACGCGCCGCGACGGTGAGGGCGGCGGCGCGGTCAGAGATTGAACTCCGTGATCAGCGGCACATGGTCCGACGGCTTGTCCCAGTCGCGCGCATCCTCGCGCAGGCGGTGGCTGCTCGCCTGGCTGGCCAGCTGTGGGCTGGCCCACATGTGATCGAGCCTTCGCCCGCGATCATTGGCCTTCCAGTCCGCCGCGCGATAGCTCCACCAGCTGTAGTAGCGCTGCGGATCCGGCACGAATTCGCGCCCGATATCGGTCCAGCCGTGCGCGTCCTTGAACCGCTGCAGCGTCTCGACCTCGATCGGCGTGTGGCTGACCACCTTCAGCAGTTGCTTGTGGTTCCACACGTCGCTTGCGAGCGGCGCGATGTTGAAATCGCCGACGATCAAGGTGGGCCGGTCGACCCGTTCGGCCCAGCGGGTCATGCGCTCGAGGAAGTCGAGTTTCTGGCCGAATTTCGAGTTGATCGTGCGGTCGGGCTCGTCGCCGCCGGCGGGCACATAGACATTCTCGACCACCATGCCCTGCCCCGGGCCCAGCAGTTCGACCCCGACATGCCGCGCTTCGCCATTGTCCTGCCAATCGTGCCGGGCAAGCTCGCGGAGCGGGATGCGGCTGACGGTCGCCACGCCGTGATAGCCCTTCTGGCCATGCACCGCCTGGTGGACATAGCCGAGCGCGGCCAGCTCCTCGGCCGGAAACTGGTGCGCCTGGCACTTGATCTCCTGCAGGCACAGCACATCGGGCGCCTCCTCCTTGAGCAGGCGCTCGACGATGGGCAGCCGCAGCCGCACCGAATTGATGTTCCAGGTCGCGATCGAAATCATAGCCGAGCACTTAGGGGGCGCTCTCGCGCTGGTCCAGTCCGCAGGTTTCGCTTCCCTGTCATGTTCGGGCGCGATAGCGGGTGCGGCTGAGGAGAAAGACCCGATGACTGTGATGCGCAACATGTCCCTGCTTGTCGCCCTGGCGGCGCTGCCGCTCGCTGCCTGCGGTGCGGGCAGCACTTCCAGCGGAGCGGTCGCCAGCGCCTCGAGCGCCGGGCCGGCCCAGCCCAGGGCGAAGAACGTGATCCTGTTCATCGGCGACGGCATGGGCGTTTCGACTGTCACCGCGATGCGCATCTATGCCGGGCAGAAGCAGGGGCAGAGCGGCGAGGAATATGTCCTGCCGTTCGAACGGTTCGAGCATGTCGCTCTGGTCAAGACCTACAACACCAATGCGCAGGTGCCCGACAGCGCGGGCACGGCCACCGCGATCCACTCGGGCCAGAAGACGCGGATCGGGATGCTGGGGGTTGGCCCCGAAAGCCCGCATGGCGATTGCGCCGCCTCGCTCCAGCATCCGCTGCCGCTGCTGGGCGAACAGGCGAAGGAGCGCGGGCTGGCGCTGGGCATCGTCTCGACCGCGCGGATCACCCATGCCACCCCGGCCAGCGTCTATGCCCGCAGCCCCGATCGCGACTGGGAGGCCGATTCGGCAATGCCGGCCGATGCGCGCGCGCAAGGCTGCCCGGATATCGCGGCACAACTGGTTGCCAAGCCGTTCGATCTTGCGCTGGGCGGGGGCAAGGCCGGCTTCTTTGGCAAGGCCAAGGGTGGCAGGCGGCTTGATCCCAGTGCGGACCTACCCGGCGAATGGGCCGCGCGAACGGGCGGGTCTTATGTCGAAACCGCCGCTGAGCTGGCCGCCGCGCCGATCGAAAAGCCGGTGCTGGGGCTCTTTTCGCCCAGCCACATGACCTACACGGTTGACCGTTCGGCGCAATCGACCGAGCCGACGCTGACCGAGATGACCGCGCAGGCGATCACGCGGCTCAAGCGCGATCCGGAAGGGTATTACCTGATGGTCGAATCGGGCCGGATCGACCACGGCCATCATGCCGGGCAGGCGGGCTATGCGCTGGAAGAAGGGGTCGAGTTCGCCCGCGCGATCCAATATGCGGTCGAGCATACCGATCCTGCCGAAACGCTGATCCTGGTCACTGCCGACCACAGCCATGTGTTCACCATCGCGGGCTATCCCCGGCGCGGCAACGACATCCTGGGGCTGGTCCATGCACCCGTGGGCGGGGAAGGCGCGGGCGGTGGCGACGGCCCGGCGCTGGCCGAGGACGGCAAGCCCTACACCACGCTGGGTTATGGCAACGGGCCGGGCTCGATCGCCGGCAAGGCCGAACGGCCGATCCCCGAAACGGGGGTCAAGGCGCGCCAGCAGGCGACCATTCCGCTGGGCAGCGAAACCCATGCGGGGGAGGACGTTGCGTTATACGGCCAGGGCCCGGGCGCCAACCGCGTGCGCGGCGTGATCGAGCAGAGCCTGATCTACGACATCATCGTCAAGGCGCTGGGCTGGACGGAGTGACCCGCATCCAAAGGTAAGGAATTGCCTACAGTCCTTTTCAAGAACCTGCGCGTCAGTTGCCTCTAGACTTTGAGTCGTACGCCGATATTCCGGATGCAGAAAACGATAGCGGCGAAAAAATGCAAGCTGACATGTTCATTGAACTCGCCCGAGAGCATGGCGCGGATGGAGACCCCTGGGAAGTATGGTTACGCAAGGTGGCGCCGCGCCAGCCGGAGAAGCCAAGTTGATTTGGCCTCGTGATCGGCGCGAGTGGGCGCTTTCATTCACTGGGTGGGGTGTCAGCATGATCGTGCTTATCGTTTGGGGCGTGCTTGCCGCAGCAATCACCGCAATGGCAGGGGCAGGTGCTCTTATCGGCTATCAACGCCTTCGATAGCGTGTTTGCATGAGATGCAATCGCCAAAGGAAAACCCTCGTGCCGGGGGCATTGGCACGAGGGTTCCTTTGAGCGTTCG
>CAZCNF010000006.1:0-55220 GCA_964500135.1 uncultured Porphyrobacter sp. | reverse complement strand
CAAAGGAAAACCCTCGTGCCGGGGGCATTGGCACGAGGGTTCCTTTGAGCGTTCGTCACGCTTTTACAAGGCGGCCTTTGAGAAGGTTGGGGCAACAGGGGGGAAACCCGCCTTCGCTCGCCTTGTTGAAGCAATCTACTGCCTTTCGGCTTTCACGTAAATGAATGGCGCCACGAATTTTGTCGCATTCCTACAACCGCAAGGGGTCGAAGCGTTCACCCCGGGCGACGAGACGACGAGCGCGGGTCCTTGAAGCTGAAAGCGCTGTCGGCCACCGCGACTCCATAGCGGTGGTTGCGCAGCCGCACCGTGGTGCGCTGATTCTGCGCGTCGAGCGCCACCCAGCTGGCGAGCTCGAGCCCGCCCGGCGCGCCGGCGTCGCGCACGAAGATCATGGTGATCATGCCGAATTCGGGCCGCTTGGGGTCGCGCACCTCGATGCTGATCACATCGGGATTGCCGGTTGGCACCAGTTTGCCGAAGCGGCTGACATCGCGGGTCGGGTCGAGCAGGGCGCCCAGCGGCGAATTGCGGATCGGCCAGCGCTGCACCTGGCGCACCTCGTAGTCGACAAGATAGAGCGAGCGCCCGTTCGACACCACCAGCAGCGGGATGCCCTTTTCGTATTCGAACCGGATCTTGCCGCCCTGCTTCAAGGTCATCACGCCGCGCGCGACCTGGCCCAGCCGGTCGGTCTGGGTGAAATCGGCTTTCAGCGTGGAAATGCCGCGCAGTGCAGCCACCGCGCGGCCCAGGTCACCCTGTGCCGCCGCCACCGGTTGCGGCGGCGCAAGCAGCGCGGATGCGGGCATGGCGGCAAGCAAAACGGCCGCCAGCGCGGTGCGCAGCGGCCGTGATGCGATGGGTTGTCTGATCTTGGTCATGCCGCGCTTTTCGGCTGCCGGGCATTGACCGTCAATGAACCCCGCCAAGAACACCGGGCAAACCCGGTGCTCGTGCCGGATCACTTGATCTTGGCTTCCTTGAACTCGACGTGCTTGCGCACAACCGGGTCATACTTGCGGAAGCTCATCTTTTCGGTGGTGTTGCGCGGGTTCTTCTTCGTGACGTAGAAGAAGCCGGTGTCTGCGGTCGAGACCAGCCGAATCTTGACGGTTGCGGGCTTCGCCATGGCGTGTTCCTAAGATCGAATGCGGCCGCTAGGGCCAAAAAACAACAGGCGGCGCGCGCAGCGCCGCCCTCTACGCGGCGCGCATTTGCCGATTCACCGGAAAAAGTCAAGCCACGGCCATGTGGTCAATGGGGCCTGGCCCTCGTGCTCACCAGTCGCTGCGGGTCACCTTGCCGCGATTGGCCTTCACGGTGCCGCGCGCTTTCTTGGACTTGAGCCGTTCCACCTTGCCCACCCGGTTGACCCGGCTCTTCGCGCGCTTCTTCGGCTGGCGCTGCGCGTCTTCCAGCAAATCCGCCAGCTTGGCCCGGGCTGCGGTGCGATTCGCGTCCTGCGTGCGATGTTCCTTCGACGTGACCAGCAGGTCGCCCGCCGTCGTCAGCTTGCTGCCCGCCAGCTGGCGCAGCCGCGCGAACACTTCGGGCGTAAGGCGCAGTTTGAACACGTTGACGCGCAGTTGTACCTCGGTCGCGACCTTGTTGGCGTTCTGCCCGCCCGGCCCGCTCCCTGCGAGAAAGCTTTCCTCGACCAGCGCCAGCGCGCGCTCGATCAGGCCGGGATCGCCCACTGTTCCATCGGTGCGATGCCGAAGGCGGCGAAATCGGCCGGCATAAGGCTGGTTGCTGTGATCGGCGGCTTGGCGCCGCGCTGTACGATGATGCTGGAGGCATGCAGCATGGTGCGGCGGCACCGCGCGTCGGGCGTGCCATAGACCGGATCGCCCACCAGCGCGAAACCGAGGCCGGATGCCGCGTGCACGCGAATCTGGTGGGTACGGCCTGTCACCGGGCGAAACTGGACCAGAGAGATCCCTTCGCCGACCCACAGCCGCCGCCAATCGGTGATCGACGGCTTGCCTTTCCTGGCCGGGATCATGCGCCAGCCCTTTTCGGCCGAACTGATCTTGGCCAGCGCCAGTTCGATGCGGCCTTCGGCTTCGGCCAGCTCGCCCGCCACGAGGCCGAGATAGGTTTTCGCCACCGCGCGTTCTTCGAAAGCCCGCGAAAAGCGCGCCAGCGCCTTGGGGTTGCGCGCCAGCAGCAGGCAGCCACTGGTGTCGGTATCGAGCCGGTGGACCGGCACCGGCGCGCGCTGGAAGCCGAGCCGCAAGCGGCCGAGGTGATCCTCCAGCGACGGGCCGCCCTTGCGCGGCCGCTCGATCGGCAGCCCGCCCGGCTTGTCGATCACCAGCGCTTCCCCGTCTTCATAGAGGATATCGATCATGGCAGCAGCCGCGCCTTGACCAGGCCGCGCACGGCATTGCCCAGCCAAAATCCATGCGCGAGATCGCCGAGCGTCAGCTCGGCCTCGCACGCCTTGCCGGCCTCGATCAGTGAACGGCGCAGCACGCCGGGGAGCAGGCCCAGCCGCAGCGGCGGGGTCAGCAACACGCCCTCACGCTCCACGAACAGGCTGGTAAAACTGCCTTCGGTCACCAGCCCATCGGGGTGGACCAGCAAGGCCTCGTCAGCGCCTTCGCTGCGTGCTGCAGCCAGCGCTTCCGCGTAAAATCCGCGATCGCTGGTCTTATGGCGCAGGCGCCAGTCGCCCGGGTCGACCGGCAGCGGCAGCGCGATACAGCTGAGCGGCTGGCCTGGCGCTTCCGGTGCCGGGGCGGCTTCCAGCGCCAGCGCGCCGCGCCGCGAGGCCAGCAGGCGCACCTTGCTGCGCGCGCCCAGAGTAAAGCACAGCGCCTGGATCTGGTTGCGCGCCGCATGGCGGTCGAACGAGAAGCCGAGCTCGGCCGCCGAGGCCTTGATCCGTTCGAGATGTAGCTCCAGCAGGTCGATGCCGCTGTCGGGATCGAACAGCATGGTCTCGATCAGGTCGCAGTCGGCAGCGCGGTGATCGGGCGTGGCGCGGCGCAGGAACCCTGCCTTGACCTCGGATTCGCGGCGTTCGGCCATCATGTCGCTATCGGCCACGATGGCGGCGCCGACCCCCATCACAGCCCGCCCGCGATTGTTCTCTTCCGGGGTCAGCCGCAAGGTGCGGATCGCCACGTTGAAGGCGGCATTGCCAGCGGCATCGATCCGCCCGATCGCGCCGCAATAGGGGCCGCGTGCATCGCGTTCGGCGGTGTCGATCAGTTCCATCGCGCGGATCTTGGGCGCCCCGGTGATCGAGCCGCAAGGAAAGATCGCGCGGATCAGGTCAAGCGGACCCTTGCCCGGCTGGAGCCTGGCCCGGATGGTCGAAACCATCTGGTGCACGGTGGGGTAGCTTTCGATCGTGAAGGGCGCGTCGACCGTCACGCTGCCGGGTTCGGCGACGCGCGAAAGGTCGTTGCGCATCAGATCGACGATCATCAGGTTTTCGGCCTGGTCCTTGTCCGATGCGGCCAGTTCTTCGCGCAGGGCGCGGTCGATCGCCGGATCGGCCGCGCGTGGGCGGGTGCCCTTCATCGGCTTGACCTTCGCCTCTGCCTCCTTGAGCGAGACGAACAGTTCGGGCGAAAGACTAAGCAGCCAGTGCGACCCGTCGAACACCAGCCCGCCGTATCCGGCTTGGGCCACCGGACGCAGCGCGGCGTAGAGCGCCACGGGATCGCCGCGATAGGAGCCGGCCAGCTGATAGGTCAGGTTAACCTGGTAGATGTCGCCGGCGCGAATGGCCTGCTGCAGCCGGTCGAACGCCGCGGCGTAGCCGCCGGTCGATAGCTGCGGCTCCATCGGGCCGAGCGAGCCCTCGCCCTCGGCCCGCGCGGCAAGCCAGCCAGGCACCTCGGCGGCCGGGATCTCCTCGAACCGGTCGAACAGGCCCAGCCAGACCAGCGGGCCAGCCGCACCGGAACGTGCATCGGCCAGCGGCGCAAGCTTCGGCTCGAGCGCCAGGCCGGCCTCATAGGCAATGTAGCCCGCCAGCGATCCGCCGGTTTCGCGCCGCGCCGCATCCGCCCGCGCCAGCACCTCGGCAACCTCTTCGCCGCGTTGCGCAACGAAGACCTGGCCGGGGTTCAGGTAAAGATGCGCGGGCGCGGCGCCATCGGCGCGGGCATCGTCGAGCAGGATGAAGGGAGCAGCTTGGCCCATGCCCTCCGCATTAGCCGATCACGCCGACAAGTCGAGTACTTGACCATGCCGCAGCCGCTGCGCCACAACCGTCCTGCAATCTGCGGGACAAGAGGCGCCAGGCAACCACTATGGGCAGCATTTTCATCGGGCTCGCCGCCAATGGCGAGAAGCAGTTCCTCGACCTTTCGCGGGCCAATCGCCACGGGTTGATCGCGGGCGCCACCGGCACCGGCAAGACGGTGACGCTGCAGGGCTTGGCGGAAAGCTTCTCGGCCGAAGGCGTGCCGGTGTTCGTAGCTGACGTGAAGGGTGACCTCGCCGGCATCGCCATGCCTGGCTCACCCACCTTCAAGCATGCCGACAAGCTGGAATCGCGCGCCAGGGAACTGGGCATGGATGACTATGCCTATTCCGACAATCCGGTGGTGTTCTGGGATCTCTATGGCGAGCAGGGGCACCCGATCCGGACCACCGTATCGGAGATGGGCCCCTTGCTGCTCAGCCGGCTGCTCGATCTCAACGAGACGCAGGAAGGCGTGCTCCAGATCGTGTTCCGCCATGCCGACGAGAACGGGTTGCTGCTGCTCGATTTCGGCGATCTCCAGGCGGTGCTGGCCTGGGCCGCGGAGAACGCAGCCGAACTGTCAGGGACCTATGGCAATGTCGCCAAGCCCACCGTGGGCACTATCCAGCGCCAGCTGCTGAGCTTTGAGGCACAGGGCGCGGACCGGTTCTTCGGCGAACCGGCGCTCGAGATTGGCGATTTTCTCAAGCTGGACGAACTGGGGCGCGGCTATGTCAATGTGCTGGCCGCCGACCGGCTGATGCGCAGCCCCAAGCTCTATGCCACCTTCCTCCTGTGGCTGCTCGCGGAACTGTTCGAGGCGTTGCCCGAAGTGGGCGACCCCGAGAAGCCGAAACTGGTGTTCTTCTTCGACGAGGCGCACCTCCTGTTCGACGATGCGCCCAAGGCGCTGCAGGACAAGATCGAGCAGGTCGTGCGGCTGATCCGGTCCAAGGGCGTCGGCGTCTACTTCGTGACTCAGAACCCGATCGACATCCCCGAGGAAGTGGCCGGGCAGCTCGGCAACCGGGTGCAGCACGCCTTGCGCGCCTTTACCCCGCGTGACCAGCGCGCGATCAAGGCTGCGGCCGAAACCTTCCGGATCAATCCCGATCTCGATGTTGCTGCCGCGATCACCGAGCTCAAGGTGGGCGAAGCGCTGGTCTCAACGCTCGATGGCGATGGCGCGCCCACCGTGGTGCAGCGCACGCTGGTAAAGCCGCCGCGCAGCCGCCTGGGGCCGCTGACGCCCAAGGAGCGCGCGATCATCCAGTCGGTCAGCCCGCTCGATGGCAAGTACGACCAGGCGGTCGACCGGGCCAGCGCCGAGGACGTGCTGGCGCAAAAGGCAGCCGATGCCGCGGCCACGGCGCAGGAAGTCGCGGAAAAGGGCGAGGAAGAAGTGCGCAAGCAGCCGCGCAAATCCGCCTCGGTCTGGGAAACGGCGGGGAAGGGTGCGGCCCGCGCCGCTGCGGGTTCGATCGCGTCGATCGCGGTCGCTGCCGTGCTCGGCAAGAAGTCGAGCGCCGATCCGCTGCGCACCGGCGCAACCGCCTTCGTCCGCAACATCCTCGGCAGCCTGATGCGGTGAACGGTCGCTAGCGCGGCAGCCGCATCTCCGCTCGCAGCCCGCCCTCGGGCCGGTTGGCGAGGACCAGGTCTCCGCCGTGTTGTTGCGCAATCGCGCGCGCCAGCGTGAGGCCGAGTCCGGCACCGCCCGTGGCGCGGTTGCGGCTGGCTTCGCCCCGCGAGAAGGGCTCCATCATGGCGGCAATCTGGCTCGGCGGAATGCCCGGCCCGCCATCGTCGATGCGAATGATGGTAGCATCCTTCTCGCTGACAATCTCGACCCTGGCGTACCCGCCATAGCGCAGCGCGTTGTCGATCAGGTTGCGCAGCGCCCGGCGCAGCTGTGTCGGGCGCAGCGCCAGAGCCATCTTCGGCGCCTCGCCCAGTTCGACCGGCTGGCCCATGTCCTCGTATTCGCCTACCACCGCGCCGACCAGCGCGGCCAGATCAGTGCGTTCTGGCGCCTCGGCCGATTTGCCGACCCGCGCCAGTTCAAGGATATCGTCAAGCGTGCGCGTGATGTCCTCGATCCCCTGCGCCATGCGCTGGCGCTGGACCTCGTCCGGCACGCTTTCGATCCGCACCCTTAGCGCTGCCAGCGGCGTCTTGAGATCGTGTCCGATCGCGCCCAGCATCACGTCCTTCTCATCGAGCAGCGCGGCGATCCGGGTTTCCATGGCATTATAGGCTGCAATCAGTGCGCGCATGTCGGCCGGTCCGCGCTCTTCCACCAGTGGCGCTTCACCGGGCCGGTGGGCCTCGTCGCCCAGCCGCGCGGTCAGTTCGGCCAGCGGGCGGGTCATCCGGCGCAAGGCGAAGGCGAGCAGAGCGAACAGCACGGCGAAGATCACCAGCGTCTGGAACACGATCGTGCCGATCACGCGCTGGCCGCGCGGGGGCAGAGGCTGGCGCACCACGATCCAGCCACTGCCATCCTGGCGCTCGATCCCGGCCACTGCGATGCGGCGTTCGCGCCAGCCATCGGGGTCGATCCGTTGCTGCAGTCGCGGGCGGGCGATTACCAGCGGATCCTCGCCCGCCAGCCTGGTGGTGATCACTATGCTGCGGGGGGCGATGCCTTGTTCGGCCAGCACCTCGCGCAGCGCCGCTTCATAGCGGGGGGCGCGCCGCTCGCCCGGCAAAAGCGGCGAGGAGACGGCGGCTTCGATTCCGCCGGCACCTGGCCGCATCGCTGGCATCGGCGGCAGGCCGCGCTCTGCCCGGCGGGCATCGCGCATGGCCCGGCGCATGGCACCCCGCTCGTCGGCGGTCACGATCCGCAGCGCCAGCTGGTTGACCACCGCAGTGTCGCGCCGCTGCTCTGCTGCGCGCAGCAGCAACACGCCTGAAATCGCCTGTCCGACCAGCAGCCCCAGCGCGAGGATCAGCATGACCTGGCCCAGCAGGCTGCGAGGGACGAGGCGTGCCATCAGTCCGCCGCCGGGGCTCGCGTGACATCGGCAGCGAAGCGATAGCCGCCGCCGCGCACCGTCAGGATCAGTTGCGGCGCGCCTCGTTCGGGCTCGATCTTGCGCCGCAGCCGGCTGATCTGGTTGTCGACCGCGCGGTCGAACAGATGCGCCTCGCGGCCCTGCACCATGTCGAGCAGGCGGTCACGGTCCAGCACCGCACGGGGATGGTCGAGGAAGGCCACCAGCATGCGGAACTCGGCGGTGGAAAGCGGCACCAAGATACCCTGCGGATCGGTCAGGCGGCGCTTGAGCGGATCAAGCCGCCAGCCTTCGAACAGATAGTGCCAATCATCGTCGGCGCCCTCTGCTGCAGCCCTGGCGGCGCGGCGCAGGACCGAGCGGATCCGCGCAACCAGTTCGCGCGGTTCGAACGGTTTGACGATGTAATCGTCGGCACCCATTTCGAGTCCGAGGATGCGGTCCATCGCTTCGCCGCGCGCGGTCAGCAGGATCACCGGCACTCGCCGCGTCTCGACCAGGTGGCGGGTCAGCGAAAGCCCGTCCTCGCCCGGCATCATGATGTCGAGCAGCACCAGATCGGGCAGTTCGCGGGCAATCTCGCTGCGCGCCAGGGCAGCGCTTTCGGCCTGGCGCACGGCAAACCCCTGGCTGGCGAGATACTCGGCCAGGGGTTCGCGCAGGGTCGGTTCGTCATCGACCAGCAGCAGCCTGATGGGTGCGTCGTGAGACATGCCTTGCACCTTGGCGCAGTCGCTGCTGCCGCTCAACCCGAAGTGTCGGCTGGCTCAGCCCGGCTGCCTGGCGCCGCGGCGTTCCTGCATCCGTTCGCGCATGGCTTCGCGTGCAGCCTTGCGCTCTTCGGCGGTGATGCCGCCCGAACCGTCCGTGTCGGCCTGGGCAAAGCGCTTGGCGGCGGCCGCGTCGAACTCGGCGCGGGTGATGGTCTTGTCGCCATTGGTGTCCGCCGCGCGCAGCATCATCATGCCGCGGCCACCCTTGCCGCCCATTCCGCGCACCTCGTGGCCCCTGCGGTCTCCGCCACGCTCGGCCATGGCGCCCTTGCGCTCGCGCATTTTGGCGGCGCGTTGCTCCTGTGCGGCCTTGATCTCTTCGCGGCTGAGCTGTCCGTTGCCGTCGGTGTCGGCCTTGGCGAAACGCTCGTCCTGGCGGGCCTCGCGGTCGGACTGGTCGAGCACGCCATCGCCATTGGCGTCCATCCGGGCAAACATCTGTGCCGCCTGGGCGCTATGTTCGGCCTTGGATACCACGCCATCGCCATTGGCATCGGGGTCAGGGCGGTGCGGCCCGCCACCGTGATGGTCGGCGTGGGCGATGGCGGCACTGCCGAGTGCCAGCGCGGCGGCGGAAAGGGTGAGGGTCAGTCTACGCATCATCTTGGCTCCTGCAATTTGTCAGAGGAGTTGCGCCAGGCGAGCCATCCACCCCGAGGGGGGAGGACGGATGGAGGCCCGCCAATCTGCGCAACTCACCCTGCCGTTCTAGGCGCGCCGTGTCGCAGGAATATGCCGGATCTGCGCGAAATTGTCGCACTTTGTAACGCGCAGCGCGCGCCGTTCACCCGTGCGACAGCCGGTCAGGCATCGGCCATGCAGAAGGCATTGAGCTTGTTGCCATCGGGGTCGCGGAAATAGCCGGCATAGAACACTTTGCCGTGTGCATCGGCCTCGCCGCGCGGGCCGGGTGCGCCTTCGTCGCTGCCGCCATGCGCCATCGCGATGTCATACAGCCGGTGGACCTGCGCGGCATCCTTCGCTTCGATCGCCACCATGGTGCCATTGCCCACGGTCGCCGCCTTCCCGTCAAACGGCTTGGTGGCCGCAATTCCGGCCCCGCCGCCCCAGGTGCCCCAGGCGATGAAGCTGTCGAAATCCATCATCCGGCCCACGCCCATTTCGGCCGCAATCGCGTCGTAGAACTTTGCCGCCCGCGCCAAATCGTTGGTGCCCAGCGTCACATATCCGATCATCTGTCTTCTCCCGTCCGGGCCGCGCCGACCGCGACTCGCAATGTCAGAACATTACGTGAACATGTGGGGGTGCACAAGTGCGAAGCCAGTGCGATTGCATTTACAGCGGCGCGCAGTTCCGCTCGAGCCAGGCCAGGTCGTCGCCTTCGAGCTGGGGCGCCAGAATCGCGTGAACCCGCGCATGATAGTCGTTCCACCAGCCGATCTCGGCATCGGTGAGCAGCGCCTTTTCGACCAGCGTGCGGTCGATCGGTACGTAGGTCAGCGTCTCGAAGCCGAGATAGTCGCCTTCGGCGCCGTCGATCTCGCGTTTCTCGACAAGGACGAGGTTCTCGATCCGGATGCCGAAATGGCCCTGCTTGTAGTAGCCCGGCTCGTTCGACAGGATCATGCCCGCGAAAAGTTCCTGCCCGGTGCCGGCTTGCCCGCCCGAAGGCTTGGCGATCCGCTGCGGGCCTTCGTGCACCGACAGGAAACTGCCGACGCCATGCCCGGTGCCGTGGGCGTAATCGACCCCGGCTTCCCACAGATATTGCCGGGCAAAGGCATCGATCTGGCCACCACTTGTGCCTTGCGGGAAGACCGCGCGGGCGATCTGGATATGTCCCTTGAGCACGCGGGTGTAGCGGTCTTTCATCTCGGCGCTGGGCATGCCCGGCCCAACCCACACGGTGCGGGTGATGTCGGTGGTGCCGGCGGGATACTGCCCGCCCGAATCGACCAGGTAGATGCTTGAAGGCGGGATCGGGATGTTGCTGTCCTCGTCCACCTTGTAGTGCGGCAGGGCGGCATGGGGCCCGGCCGCCGAGATCGTGTCGAACGACAGATCCCTGAGGTTGCCCAGCGCCTCGCGAAATGCCCTGAGCTGGCCCGCGGCAGCCAGTTCGTCGACCTCGCCCGAGGGCGCATTCTCCTCGATCCAGCGCAGGAAGCGTGCCACGGCCGCACCGTCGCGTGCCTGCGCGTCGCGCTGGCCCTGCTGTTCGACCCTGTTCTTGATCGCGCGCGGCAGGATCGTGGGGTCACGCACCAGGCTGATCCTGGCGCCGCCGGATTCGAGCAGCTGCGCGATCGCAGCCACACCAAAGTCGGGATCGACCGCCACGCGCTTGCCCGCGAACGCGCCCAGCGCGCCGGCAAAACTCTCGCGCGGGCGGATCATCACCGCATTGCCGAGGTGCTGCACCAGTTCGGGCGTCACCTTCTCTGGCGCGATGAACAACTCCGCCGTGCCATCGGCGTGGGCGACGACATAGCTGAGCGCCACCGGCGTGTGCGACACATCTGCGCCGCGGATGTTGAGCAGCCACGCCACCGAATCGAGCGCCGAGACGACCGCCGCATCGTGGCCCGAGGCTTTGAGCCAGTCCGCCAACTCCGCGCGCTTGTCGGACGAACTGCGCCCGGCCAGCCCGTCGTCATGGATGATGGCGACGGCAGTCGAGGGTTCGGGCTGGTCCTGCCACACGGCATCGATCGGGTTGGTGTCTACCGCCACCAACTGCACCTCTGCCCCGTTCAGGTGCTGCTGTGTCACGCTCACCCATTGGCGGCTGTGCAGCCAGGGGTCATACCCGATCCGCGCGCCGCGCCCGGCATTTTCCGCCAGCCAAGCGCCCATCGTTTCCTTGGGGACGGAGCGGTATTCGAACAGTTTCTCGTCGACCTGCTCGCGCACCTGGACGGTGTAACGCCCATCGACAAAGATCGCCGCCTTGGCCAGCAGCACTGCAGCGCTGCCAGCCGAGCCGCCGAAGCCCGTAAGCCACTGCAGGCGCTGGGCATAGGCGCCGACATATTCGCTCATATGCTCGTCGGAAATCGGCACGACAAAGCCGTCGAGCCCCCGCGATTTGAGTTCCTGGCGCAGCGCGGCAAGGCGGGCTTCGTGGGTTTGCATCAACATGTCATCGATCCTGAATTGGCTGCGCTTGGCGCTTGCGGGAAGCGTGCAGTCCTCTAAATGATCCCCACATAGACCTCCACCGCGCGGGTTTCCAGCCGCGCCGGGTTGCAACCAGGGATGTCCGCCAAGTGCTGAGCAGAAGTCTTGCATCGACGGCTGTCGCCGTCTGCCTCGCCCTTTCGTCCTATGCCGCTGTGGCGGCGCCCGCCAACGAGGATAATGAAACAGTGACCACTGCCCAAAAATCAGTGGCGCCGGTCGCCCCGCCGGTTGCCGAGAAGCGCGCGCACAGCTTCACTCACCATGGCATTACGATCGAGGATCCCTACAACTGGCTGCGCGACCCGTCCTATCCCACGGTCGATGATCCCGATGTGCTTGATTACCTCAAGGCCGAAAACGCGTGGTTCGAAGCGCGCATGGCGCCGCGGCAGGCGCTGACCGACGCCCTGTTCGAAGAGATGAAGGCGCGGATCAAGGAAGCCGACAGCACCGTACCGCAGAAAGACGGGGAGTGGATCTACTGGTCCGAGTTCGAGCAGGGCGCGCAGTATCGCAAGCATTACCGCAAGCCCGCGGCTGGCGGCGAAGCCCAGCTGATCCTTGACGAGAACAAGCTGGCCGAAGGGCTGGAGTATTTCCGACTGGGCGCTGCATCGATCAGCAAGAACGGTCGCTACCTTGCCTATTCAACCGACACGACGGGCGCAGAGCGCTACACGGCGCGGATCAAGGACCTTGAAACCGGCAAACTGCTACCCGACGAGCTGACCAACCTGCGCGGCGGCCTGACCTGGGTCGCGAACGATACCGCGCTGGTCTATGGCCCATCGACCGAGGAATGGCGCACGCTCGAAGCCAAGCTTCACGTGATTGGCACCCCGATCGAAACCGATGTCACGCTTTACAAGGAAGAGGACCAGAGTTTCGGTGTGGGGGCGGGCCTCAGCGCGCAGGAAGACTGGCTGATCATCGCGACGGGTGACAACGAGACCAGCGAGGTGCGGCTGGTACGCGCCGACGAGCCCACAGGCGAGCAGATACTGGTCAGAGCGCGACAGAAAGGCGTCGAATACGCGGTCGACGTGCGCGACGGCGAGTTGTGGGTCTGGACCAATGACGAACACATCAACTTCCGGCTTGCCAGGGCCAGCCTCGACAAGCCGGGCGAGTGGCAGACGGTCATTGCCGGATCAGACGATTTCTATCTGACCGGTTTCGAGCTGTTCAAGGACTTCTTCGTCACCGAGGGCCGGCTCGACGGCCTCGACCAGATCCAGATCCGCAGCTACTCGCAGCCGACCAAGGCCAAGCCGATCGCCTTCCCCGAGGCGAGCTATACCGCCGGGCTCAGCAACAACCCGGAATACGACGTCACCAAGCTGCGCCTGGTCTATGAAAGCATGGTCACGCCGGATTCGGTCTATGACTACCACCTGCAGGGCGGGAAGCTTGAACTGCTCAAGCAGCAGGAGATTCCGAGCGGCTATGATGCCTCGCTCTACACCACCGAACGGGTGATGATCGAAGCGCGCGACGGGACCAAGGTGCCGGTCAGCGTGGTGATGCGCAAGGACCGCAAGCCCGGCGGCCCGCTGCATCTCTATGCCTATGGCGCCTATGGCTATGCCGTGCCGCCGGGCTTTTCGACCACGCGATTGAGCCTGGTCGATCGCGGCTTCGCCTATGCCATTGCGCATATCCGCGGCGGCGACGACCTGGGCCGGCGCTGGTACCTCCAGGGCAAGCTGTTCGAGCGGCGCAACACTTTCAACGATTTCGTCGATGCGGCGCAGGGGCTGGCGGCCAGGGGCTATACTGCAGAGGGCAAGATCACCGCGTCAGGCGGCTCGGCCGGCGGCGAGCTGATGGGCGCAGTGGTCAACCAGGCGCCCGATCTGTGGGGCGCGGTGGTGGCGCATGTGCCGTTCGTCGATGTCATCAACACCATGCTCGACGACAGCCTGCCGCTAACTCCGGGCGAATGGCAGGAATGGGGCAACCCGATCACCGACAAGGAAGCCTTCGCCTACATGCTCAGCTATTCGCCCTATGACCAGGTGAAGCCGCAGGCCTATCCGCCGCTGCTGGTCACTGCCGGGCTCAACGATCCGCGCGTGACCTATTGGGAACCGGCCAAATGGGTCGCCAAGCTGCGCGACGTGAAGACCGATACTAACGAGCTGCTGCTGAAGACCAATATGGGCGCAGGGCACGGCGGCAAGTCGGGGCGCTGGAACTCGCTCTATGAGACGGCCGAGGAATTCGCCTTCATTCTGTGGCAGATGGGAATGACCAAGGAGTGAGCGCCCGATTCTCCCGCGCGTTCACGGCATTGCCCGAGCACATCGACGAGCTCGGCCATGTCAACAACACCGTGTGGGTCGGCTGGGTGCAGGATATCGCCACCGCGCATTGGGACGCGGCGGCGCGACCCGAAGACCGGGCGCAATACTTCTGGGTCGTGATCCGGCACGAGATCGATTACCGCGCCAATATCGGCGTCGGCGAAAGCGTGACGGGCGAGACCTGGATCGACGGCCCAGCACAAGGCGCCAAGTCAGACCGGCGGGTGGATTTCCGCAATGCGGGGGGCAGGGTGATCGTGTCGGCCCGCACCACCTGGGCCATGCTCGACCGCGGGACGCAGCGGCTGGTGCGGGTGCGGCCGGAAGTCCTTGCGCCGTTCCGGGGGGGACAGGGAGACGTGTAAAATCGTTCCGTTCGAACCGCCCAGGCCGGGACGCGCACAGGCAGCGGCCAGGCCTTGACGGGGATAATGAGCGATTCCGGGCAGTTAGGCGCTGTCTCAAAACTGTCATTTGATTGACATAGTGCGGTCGGAGTTCAGCAACAGGAATTTCACAAATGCTCAGACCCATGCTTCTTTCGGCCACGGCCGGCGCACTGTGCTTCGCGCAACCCGCGATGGCGCAGGACAGCGAGGCGATGGCCAGGGAACTGGCCGAAATGCGCGCCGCGATGGCCGCGATGGCGCAGCGTATCGACGCGCTCGAAGCCGAACTGGCCGAAGCGGACGCCAAGGCCGAGGCCGCCTCGGCGCAAGCCGCCACCGCATCGCAGGCCGCAGCCTCGGCCAGTGCTGCGGCCGAAAAGGCAGCCAAGGCGCCAACCATCTCGTTCAAGGGAGCGCCCGAGATCAAGGCCGATGGCGGCTGGAGCTTCAAGCCGCGCGGCCGGCTTCAGTATGACACCGGTTTCGTCAACGCGCCCGAAGCCACCGGGCGCGAGGATGGCTGGGGCACCAATGTGCGGCGCGCGCGCCTGGGTATCCAGGGCACCATGCCGGGCGGTTTCGGCTACAAGGCCGAAGTCGATTTCGCCAACAGCGAAGTGGCGGTGACCGACGCCTACATTTCCTATGAAGCGGGCGATCTTGAAGTCAGTGTCGGCCAGTTCAACAACTTCCAGTCGCTCGAAGAGCTGACCAGCAGCCTCCACACCTCCTTCATCGAGCGCGCCGCATTCACCGACGCCTTCGGCTTCATCCGCAAGGTTGGCCTGGGCGTGAAATATGCCAAGGGCGACGTGCTGCTGCAGGGCGGTGTGTTCAGCGACAACATGGACCGCCTCTCGAACCAGAACTGGAGCGTCGACGGCCGCGCCGTCTACATGCCCAAGCTGGGCGATGCGCAGCTGCATCTCGGCGGATCGTTGCATCACCGCAGCTATGAAGACGGCAGCACGGTGCGCTATCGCCAGCGGCCGCTGGTCGCCTTCACCGACGAACGTTTCATCAACACCGGCAATCTCGCCGCCGACAGCGAAACCGCCTATGGCCTCGAAGCGGCATTCATCTCGGGCCCCTTCCATGCCGCTGCCGAAGGTTACTGGCAAAAGGTTGCGCGCCCCGGCGCGCTGGCCGATCCAACCTTCTTCGGCGGCTATGCCGAAGTCGGCTATTTCTTCACCAAGGGCGATACCCGCGGCTACAAGGACGGGATCTTCGATCGCACCAAGCCGGCCAATCCGGTGGGCAAGGGCGGCATGGGATCGCTCCAGCTCAACCTGCGCTATGACCGGCTTGACCTCAGCGACGCCGGGATCCTGGGCGGGACGCAAGACGGATATTACATCGCGCTGGCCTGGAAACCGACCGACTACACCATGCTGCTCGCGAACTTTGCCAAGCTCGATTATTCCGATGCCGTTTACGCGGCAGCCGGGGGCGATCGCGATTACTCGGTCGATGCGTTCGGCCTGCGCGCCCAGATCGATTTCTGATGTTCCGTCTGCCCGGCGCCGCTGGCGCCGGGCAGCCCCTCTTTGTCACATTCCTGTCATGGATCGGGCCTAGTGCGGCACGATCCCTCACGGGAGCCAAATCAAGGATATTCCCATGCGTCATTTCAAGACCACGTGCCTTCTCGCGCTTTCCGCTCTCGCGCTTTCCGCTTGTGGCGAAAGCGGCGGATCGTCGGGCACGCGCGATTCGATCCGTGCGGTCGGTTCGTCAACCGTGTTCCCCTTTGCCAAGACCGTGGCGGAAAGCTTCGCCCGTGCGAACCCCGACTTCAAGTCGCCGCTGATCGAATCGACCGGCACCGGTGGCGGGATCAAGCTGTTCTGCTCGGGTGTGGGCGCTGACACACCGGACATGGCCAATGCCTCGCGCCGCATGAAACTGAGCGAGTTCGAGGATTGCCAGAAGAACGGCGTGACCGACATCGTCGAACTGCAGGTCGGCCTGGACGGGATCGCCTTTGCTTCGGCAAAGGGCGGCATCTCGATGAACCTTTCGCCGGAAATCGTCTACAAGGCGCTGGCTGCGAAGCCCTATGGCAAGGAACAGACCGCCAAGACCTGGGCCGATGTCGATCCCTCGCTGCCGGCCGAGCCGATCCTGGTCTATGGCCCGCCCTCGACTTCGGGCACGCGCGACGCGCTGAAGGAACTGGTGCTCGAAGCCGGCTGCAAGGCCGATCCGGCGATGGCCGCGCTGAAGGACACCGACGAAGACAAGTACGACCAGATCTGCACCGAAGTGCGTTCGGACGGCGCCTATGTCGACCAGGGCGAACAGGACAACCTGATCGTGCAGAAGATCGAGAACAACCCGCGCGCCGTGGGCGTTTTCGGCTACTCCTACATGGAAGAAAACCTCGACAAGGTGCAGGGCCTGTCTATGAACGGGGTCGCGCCGACCTATGACAACATCGCCAGCTTCGCCTATCCGGGCGCGCGGCCGCTGTTCGTCTACGTCAAGGCGGCGCATCGCCGCGCCATCCCCGGCCTCGACCAGTTCCTGCAGGAATGGGTGAAGAGCTGGGGTCCTGGTGGCGCGCTGTCGAAGATCGGCTTCGTGCCTTCGCCCGATGCGGAGCGTGCCAAGGCCGAGAAGGCGGCGACCGAATACGTCCTGCTCACCGCAGACCAGTTGAAGTAATCTCCTCTCCCGATTGATGCTTCAGCGAAGGACGCCGCTCCGTCTTCCCGACGGGGCGGCGTTTTTCGTTGGGGCCGGATGGCCACCAAAGCGAAACGGCCGGGGCAGAACCCCGGCCGTCCTTGGCTTTCAGGCGGTGATGCCCTGGCTCAGTACTTGATCCGCAGCCGTGCGTAGTAGAACCCGCCGTTGATCCCGAACGGGCCGCCCGAACGCGGATAGATCTGGCCGTCGGCCAGGCTATCGGTCAGGGCGTAGATCGGGTTGGTGGTCGATGCGGCAATCCGGTCGGGGTAGGTGTCGAACAGGTTGTTCGCGCCAACCGTGAGCGTGAAGTACTCCATGAAGGTGTAGCTCGCGTCGAGGTCGACCGTCGCCTTGGCGCCGAACCGCTGCCCCGGATACTCGAGCTGGTTCGCCCATGAGCTGAAGTAGTTCACGCGGCCGTTCAGCTGGAAGTCGCCGATCTGCCAGTTGGCCGAAGTGTTGAGGCGATGCTTCGGCGGCAGGTTGGCGATGTTGAAGCGCTGTGCCGCGCTGATCACCGAGGGGTTGAAGTCGGTCACCTTGCTCTTGTTGTAGCTGTAGGCCATCGTCAGGCTGAGCGGACTGCCGGCAAGATCGGTGCGATAGCTGGCGACTGCATCGATCCCCTTGGTCGAGGTGTCGAACCCGTTGGTGAAGTAGTTCACGTCACCCCCGACCCCGACGATCGCCAGCGCCGGAAGCGCTGCCAGATCGGCATCGGTCACGGTGAAGGTCTGCGAAATGCCGATGCGGTTGCGCACATCGATAATGTAGCCATCGACCGTCAGGGTGAAGTTGTCGGTGGGCTTCAGGATGAAGCCCGCGCCGTAGTTCTTCGACTTCTCGGGCCGCAGCGATTCAGCGCCGTAGAACTGCGCAATCGAACTGGTCACCGGATAGGTGCCGGTCTGGACCTGGTTGCCGCTGCGGAAGTTGGTGGTCACGATCTGGGTGTTGTTCTGGCCCGGCGAAGGGGCGTGGAAGCCGGTGCCCAGCGTGGCCCGAACCGACACCACGTCCGACAGTTCGAGCAGCGCATTGGCCTTCCAGACGAAGGCGCCGCCAAACGTGCTGTAGTCCTCGTAGCGGCCAGCCACGCCCATGGCCAGCGCGTCGGTAATATCCGCTTCGGCGCCGAAATACGCGCCATAGCTATCCTGGCTTGACGCACCCGCAAAGGCCGGGCTCACCCCGCCATAGCCGCTGGCTGCAGGCGACTGGGTCGCGGTGCAGATGGCGGTTCCCGGGAGGTTGGAATTGAACCGCGGGCAAACCCCGTTGACGTTCAAGACCGGCTCGTAAACGCCCGGCGAAACCAGGTTGTAGAGCGGCTGGGTGGCGTAGGGGCCGGCCGCGTAGGACTGCGTGTCACCGACGGTCTTCTCATATTCCTCGCGGCGGTATTCCGCGCCGGCCGAGAGCGTGATCGGGCTCGCGAAGCCGACTTCCAGCGGATAGGTCAGATCGAGGTTGTAGACCTGCTCGCGCTGAATCAGCTCGCCGAAGAAAAACTCCGTCTGGCTTTGCGGGCCGAACGATGCGCTGAGCGAATCGGTCATCGAGAGCGACAGCGAGTTGCGCGCCAGCGTGGCCGACAGGTCATAGGTCAGCCCGCCGCCAAGTTCGCCCTTGAGGCCGGCGGTGCCGTAACGCTGTTCGACCTCGCCGATGAAGCGTGGCGTGAAGCCACCCGGATAGATCGAGGCGAAGCTGAAGGTGTTGCTGTCGAGCACGAAGCCGCCCGACGGACAGGTGGCGTTGCCGGACGGGCAGGCCGTCAGGTAGATCGTGTTGAATGAACCATTGCGGCTGTTCGTGCGCGTGGCGGGTGTGCCCGAACCGTCATCCACCACCAGCCCGGTGGCCGTGACCGAAGGGCGATAGTTGAAGCTCTGGTTGGCGTCGCTTTCCGCGTAGTTGACCGTCAAATAGAGCTGTGCGGCATCCGAGAAGTCGTATTTCGCATTGGCAAACATCTTGAAGCCGTCACCGGGCGACGAGCCCCAGATCTGCGCCGGCCCCGGATAGTTCGGGATGGTGTCAACCAGCGAGGGATTGAGCGTGGCGAAATTGACGGCGGTGGGGCGGGTCGCACCGCGGCTGGTGCCATCGTCTTCATACCATTCGCCCGAAATCGAGATGAAGCCCGCATCGGCAATGTTGAAGCCGGCATAGCCGCCGATCTGCTTGCGGTCGCCGTCGTTCTCGTAGGTCTGGCCCCACAGGCCCTGCAGTTCGAACCCGGCATCGTCGCGGATCTGGTAGTTGATCACGCCGCCGATCGCGTCCGAACCATATTGCGCTGTCGCGCCGTCGCGCAGGATCTGCAGGTTCTTGACCGAAATGGCCGGGATATTCGAAATGTCGGCGCCTTGCGAGCCATAGGACAGGGCGGTGTCTGCGCCCGAATAGACCTGCACCAGCGCTGCGCGGTTGTAGCGCTTGCCGTTGATCATCACCAGGATCTGGTCAGCGCCGAGGCCACGCAGCGAAGGCGGGCGCACGAAGGTCGAGGCGTCCGAAATCGTGTTTTGCGGCACAAAGAACGACGGCACCAGATTGCGCACCGTGTCGAGCATGTTCACCGACGGTTGCGCCCCCAGCTCGGTTGCCCCGATCACATCGATCGGCGAGGCTGAATCGGTCACCGAGCGGTCGGTCCGGCGGGTGCCGATCACGACGATCTCTTCGGCCTCATCGGTCTCAGCCCCGGTCTGCCCCGGATTTTCCTGTGCGAGGACCGGCGCACTCAAGCCGGCGATTGTCAGAGCAGCAATTGCGCAACTCGAACGGAATACGAAACGTGACGACATTGTCGGTTTCCCCTTGTTGTTGGACCCATCTGGCCCCTCAACGCGCGAAATTACCGAACCGCACCCGCTTGGCGAAGAATATTACGCAGGAAAACACTGATCCTTACAGTTCGTGACAATGTTGCAACAGTAATAATGCACCGGGTTCAAAGCGGGTTGCCGTCCCGGTCACGGTAGATCTCGCGCCGCCCGACATGGTTGGCCGGGCCGACCAGGCCATCTGCTTCCATCCGCTCAATCCATTTGGCGGCGGTATTATAGCCCACGCCCATCTGGCGCTGCAGCCAGGAGCCTGAAGCCTTCTGGTTCTCGATCACGATCTGGCACGCCTGGCGATATTTGCGTTCTTCGGGATTGTCCGAGGCCGTGAATTCGTCTTCGAACGGCGAATAGCCGTCTTCCGGCTCCTCGGTCACGGCATCGACATAATCCGGCTTGCCCTGCGCCCGCCAGAAATCGGCCACCCGCTCGACCTCGTCATCACCGACAAAGGGTCCATGCACACGGATCAGTGCCCCAGTGTTGGGCTTGTACAGCATGTCGCCCTTGCCCAGCAGCTGCTCGGCGCCCTGCTCGCCCAGGATGGTGCGGCTGTCGATCCGGCTGGTCACCTTGAAGCTGATCCGGGTGGGCAGGTTGGCCTTGATCACGCCTGTGATAACATCGACCGAGGGGCGCTGCGTCGCCATGATCAGGTGGATGCCGGCTGCGCGCGACTTCTGGCTCAAGCGCTGGATCAGCACTTCGATCTCCTTGCCCACCGTCACCATAAGATCGGCCAGTTCGTCGACGATCAGCACGATCAGCGGCAGTGGCTCGTAATCGAGCTGCTCTTCCTCGAACAGTTCCTCGCCGGTTTCGGGATCGAACCCGGTCTGCACCCGCCGTCCCAGCGGCTTGCCCTTGGCCGCGGCGCTGCTCACCTTCTCGTTGAAGGAGTTGATGTTGCGCGAATTGATCGACGACATCTGGCGATAGCGCCGCTCCATTTCCTCGACCGCCCATTTGAGCGCGCGCACCGATTTGGCCGGTTCGGTCACCACCGGTGACAGCAGGTGCGGGATGTCGTCATAGGTCTTGAGTTCGAGCACCTTGGGGTCGATCAGGATCAGGCGGCATTCGGCCGGGGTAAATCGGTACAGCAGCGACAGCAGGATCGTGTTGAGCCCGACCGATTTGCCCGAACCGGTGGTGCCAGCCACCAGCAGGTGCGGCATCGCCGCGAGATCGGCCACAATCGGCTCGCCCGCGATGTCCTTGCCCAGGATGATCGGCAGATTGCCCTTGGACTCGGCAAAGGCCGCGCAGGCCGCCAGTTCCTTGAACGACACGGTCTGGCGATCGGCATTGGGCAGTTCGATGCCCATTACCGTGCGCCCCGGGATCGGCGAGACGCGTGCCGAGATCGCGCTCATGTTGCGCGCAATGTCTTCGGCGAGGCCCACGACGCGGCTGGCCTTGATGCCGGGGGCGGGCTCGAGTTCGTACATGGTGACCACCGGCCCGGTGCGCACGGCCGTGATCTCGCCCTTGACGTTGAAGTCGTCGAGCACGTTCTCAAGCAGCCGCGCGTTGCGCTCAAGCGCGAGCTTGTCGAGCTTGGGGGCGGCATTCTTCGGCGCATCGGCGAGCAGATCGAGGCTGGGCAGCTCAAAGCTGGCGAACATGTCGCGCTGCTTAGCCTTCGGCAGCACCATGGCTGGCTTGGGCGGGGCAGACGGATCGCTGATCTCCGGCGCGCGCCGCTGGGTGGGTTCGGGCCGGGCGTCAGGTTCCGCGCGCGCACGACGCGGCGTGCGCTCGTGCACCAGCCCGGGAGCCGGGTCCTCGCCCGCGATCAGGCGCTGCCGGCGCAGCGGCAGCCGCTCGCGCACAAAATCGGGCAGGGTCAGGAGGCTGCGCCAGTCGATCGCGAACACCCGCGTGACAAGCGCGATCCCCCCGGCAAGGCTTGCCGTGGCAAGGCCCAGCGTCACCCAGCCCGCTGCGTTCTCGCCAAATCTCGCCGCTACCGCTTCGATCGCGGCGGCGCCCAGCAATCCGGCGATCCCGCCGGCCTGCGCCGGCAGCGTGGAGATCGGACCCTCGAAGGTCAGCGCCAGCACGCTCGACAGCAGGACCATCGCCAGCAGCAGCAGGCCCAGCGGGAGCCAGCGGCGGGTGGTATCGGGTGCATCGTCGCGCTCCACATCCCGCCACAGCTTGCGCGCACCGATATAGAGCAGGGGTAGCAGCAGCACCGAGGTCACGCCGAAGATGCCCAGCACCTTGTCGGCCGCCCAGGCACCGGCTGCGCCCATCCAGTTGCGCACATCCTCGCCCGATGCGGCAGTCGAACCCGAGGGGTCGGTCTGGGTGTAGCTGGCCATGGCGAGCGCCAGGAACAGCATCAGCGCGAACAGCATGCCCGCGCCCGCCATCTGGGCAGCCCGGCGCAATGAGCGCCGAAAGGCGGCGCGCCAATCGGCGACCGCGCGGCTGGTCTTGGTGGTCATAGCCTTTGTCGCCATCGGGCGCCCTCCTGCTGGAACACACCATGAATCCTTGGCGAGTCCCGCGTCAAGGCCTGTGCGACGGAGCGAGTCTGCGCTGCGGGGGCCTCAGGAGAGGCCGTCGATCGCGCCCCATCGCGGCCAGCCCAGTTCCTCTGCCCGGCGTGCATCCATCCCGCCCAGTGCGATGACGGGAATGGTCGATTGCTGCGCCAGCATATGGAACCCCATCGCGCCGAGCACTGGCGCGCCCGGATGCGAAGCGGTGGGAAAAACCGGAGACAGGAACACCCCATCGGCCCGGGCCTCGATCGCGGCCTGCAACTCATCCCCGCTGTGCGCTGTAGCCAGGCGCAGCCGGCCGCCAGGCTGGCCGAGCCGGTCAGCCGGTCCGTAAAGGCCGTCAGCCAGCCATTGCTCCGCCTGTTCTGCAGTGCCGGACAGAATGACCAGGTGATCGCGCTGCCTGGCGAGGGCGGCCAGCTCTCCGAACCGCTGGCGGCGCACGTTGTCCGCGAGATGGTAATGGCGATACACGAAACCCGAACCGCGCGGCAACCGGGCCAGCGCGTCGTTCAGCCCGGCGTCGTTGCGCCGGTCCGAAAGCAGCCACAGAGCAGGGAGGGTCTGGCCTTGCGTCATGCAACCGCTATAGCGCGGCCCGATGGAAAAGGCAGATACCCCGCTGAAGGAAGTGCAGGCCCGCATCGCGCGCGCCTGCCGGCCGGCACGCCGTTCGCCCGACGAGATCACGCTGATTGCGGTCAGCAAGACCAAGCCCGCCGCAGCGATCATGCCCCTGCTTGATCAGGGTCACCGCGTATTCGGCGAGAACCGGGTGCAGGAAGCGCAGGGCAAATGGCCGGCACTGCGCGAGCGCTATGCCGATATCGAGCTGCACCTGGTCGGCCAGTTGCAGTCGAACAAGGCGGACGACGCGGTGGCGCTGTTCGACTGTATCCACTCGCTCGACCGGCCAAGCCTGCTCAAGGCACTGGCCAAGGCCATGGACAAGGTTGGCAAGCGCGTGCCCTGCTTCATCCAGGTCAATGTGGGCGAGGAGAAGCAGAAGGGCGGCTGCGCCATCGCGGATGTGCCGGCCTTGCTGGCCGAGGCGCGCGCAGCCGGCATTCCGGTTGCCGGGCTGATGTGCGTTCCCCCGGCCGAGATCGAGCCCGCCCCCTTCTTTGCCCTGCTGGCGAAACTGGCGGCAGAGAACGGGCTGGACGGCCTCAGCATGGGCATGAGCGGGGATTTCGAGACTGCCGTGATGCTGGGCGCCACGCATGTGCGCGTGGGCACGGCTCTGTTCGGCGACCGCATTTAATTCTTCCTCGCCGCAAAGGAAAAGGGCGCCCCGATCGGAGCGCCCTTCCCGTTTGCCTGGGCTGATCGCGCCGATCAGAAGCTGAAGCTGACTTCCGCACCGATCTGGCGGCCCTTGCTCAGCGGCGAGAAGGTGCCGGCTGCCGGGCGCGGGTCGAAGGGGCGGTTGTTGCCATCCGACAGTGCCCCGCCAAACGGAACCTGGGTGTCGCCACCGGCCTGCACTTCGTCGAACAGGTTCTTGCCATAGATCGAGAGGCTCAAACCATCGACCGGGGTGTTCCAAGTGATGTTGGCGTCAAGATTGCTCGCATCCTGGATCCAGCCGAAGTTGCTGTCGGTATAGGCGAACTCGTCACGATACTGGTAGTTGATCCGGGTCAGGATCTCGCTCGATCCCAGGTCCAGCTCGTGGATCAGGCCCACACCCTAGGTCACATCGGGCACGCGCGGCAGCTTCAGCGCAACATCGGCATCGCTGACCAGGCCGTCACCCGAAATGTCGAACAGGATCTTGTCGTAGTCTGCATCGATCACGCCCATGTTGGCGGTGATCATGAAGCTCGGCGACAGCCGCATGCGCGCTTCGGCCTCAACCCCGTTGATCGTGGCATCGGCGGTGTTGAGGATGAACTGCGACACACCTGCGGTGGGCGAACTCTGGTTCACTTCGCGCTGCATGTTGGCGACCTTGGTGATATAGGCCGCGGCATTCAGCGTGAAGCTGCCGTCGGCAGTCTGGAACTTGCCGCCGATCTCGTAATTGTCGACCTTCTCTTCGTCGAAGTAGAAATTGTCGTCGGTTGCCGGCACCACCACATTCTCGAACACCTGCGCGTTGGTGATACGGAAGTTGTAGCCGCCCGAACGATAGCCGCGCGTCCAGTGGGCATAGAGCTGGCCATCGGCGAACTCGTATTGCAGGCCCAGCTTGGGCGACCAGTTGCTCCAGCTCTTCCTGTCTTCGAATCCGTTATTCTCGGTGCCGGTGGTGAAAGGAACCGGGTTGGTGCCGGTGGTGGGGCAGGTGCCCTGAACCACCGAGCAAGCGGTAAGGCGCGGACGCACATAGGTGACGCCGGCGTCCTTTTCCTCGCGGCTCCAGCGGATCCCGGCGATGACTGACAGGGCGTCCGTGAGGTTGAACTGGCCGTTGGCAAACGCACCCAGCACCTCGTGATCCTGCGCGCCGCCGCCGTAGAAGGTCAGCGCCGTAACCGGCGGCAGCACACGCACTTCGGTGTAGGCGATCGACTGGTCGAACCAGAAGCCGCCGA
This sequence comes from uncultured Porphyrobacter sp., assembly GCA_964500135.1. GTDB lineage: Bacteria > Pseudomonadota > Alphaproteobacteria > Sphingomonadales > Sphingomonadaceae > Erythrobacter. Next base: position 30,773 of record CAZCNF010000006.1, on the reverse strand, counting down.
AGGTGAGATCGAAGGCATCGGTCGACACGGCATAGCGCAACTCGTTCGAATACTGCTCCTGCTCGGTCTCGGTGCTGGAGTGGAACAGCGTCAGCGGTGTCGCGTCGATATCGCCGTCGGTGGTGGCCGAATAGCTGCGATAGCCAAAGATGTTGGTCAGCGTGCCCGGGCCGATGTCCCATTCGGCGGTCAGCGAGCCAGTCCAGATCTCGTTGTCGTAGCTGCCGGGGTTGTTGATCGAGAAATCGAAGCTGTCGCGATCGAACCGGCCGCGGTTCTGCCCGCTCGGCCCGTCGCCTTCGCTGGTGAAATAGTCGAGCTTGCCGCGCAGCATCAGGTCGCCGAAGCGACCCTCAAGCGCGCCGCGCAAAATCTTGGTTTCGGCTGCACCATGGTTCGATCCGTCGAACAGATTGGTGAAATAGCCTTCGTCCTCATTGTAGTAGGCGCCCAGCTTGAACAGCAGCGTGTCTTCCACGATCGGGCCCGAAACCACGCCCGAAACGGTGTAGTTGGCACCGCCACGGCCGCCATCGGCGAACGGGCCGTCCACCGCCGCGCGGAACTTGCCGCTGAAATAGTCGGTCGGGTTGCCGGTGTTGATCAGCACCGCGCCGCCGGTGACGTTGCGGCCGAACAGCACGCCCTGCGGGCCGCGCAGGATCTCGACGCTGTCGATGTCGAACAGGTCGAACACCACGCCGCCGTTGAAGCCGAGGTACACGCCATCGACGAACACGCCCACGGTGGGGTCGATCGAGGGGATCGACGAGTTGATGCCGAGCCCGCGGATCGAGAAGTTCGCGGTGCCGCGGCTGGTGCCGACCTGGTCGAGGCTGACATTGGGTGCACTGTAGGTGAGCGACTGCACGTCGCGGACCTTGAGCGCTTCGAGGCTGCTGGCGTTGAACGCCGTCACGGCCAGTGGCACGTCCTGCACGTTCTCGGCATTCTGGGTCTTGGTGCCGGTCACGACGATGACATTGAGCGCTTCAAGCGCGCTTTGATCCTCTTGCGCGGCGGTGTCCGCTGCGTCCTGCGCAATCGCCGCCTCGGGAGCTAGGGCCATGCCGGCGCCAAGCAACGCAAGGGTGGAAAGCGAAGCAAAACAATTAGTCACGGGGGGTCTCCTCTAAATCCGGCCACCGCCCTTAGCGTCACAATATTGAAATGCAACCAACGACGGGAACGGATTGCGTCACACCTTCTCGAGCTGGCTTTGCCGCACATCGCTGGCCGCCTCGAGCAGCCTCGCTTCGATCTCGCGCAGCCGCGCATTACCGTCGATCTTGTGCCCTGTCAGGTCTGTTACATAGAAGGTATCGGCGGCTCGCTCGCCATAGGCGGTGATGTGCGCCGACTGCACGACGAGGTTGCTTTCGAACAACGCCCGCGCCAGGCGATTGAGCAGCGCGGGCCGGTCGCGCGCATTGACCTCGATCACGGTGAAACGGTTCGAGGCATTGTTGTCGAAGGTCACCCGGGGTGCGACATCGAACGCGCCAGCGCGATTGTGCGCCAGCGGTCGGGCCGCCAGCTTGGGGACCAGTTCGATCCGGTTGGCCAAGGCATCGCCGATCGACTTCTTCAGCCGCTCGATCTGGGCCCCTTCGCGGAATGGCTTGCCATGGGGATCCTGCACCAGGAAGTTGTCGACCGCCCACCCGCTCCGCGCGGTGTGGATGCGCGCGTCGATGATGTTGGCACCGGCCAGCGCGATTCCGCCTGCGATGCGGTAGAACAGGCCGGGATGGTCGGCCGCGATCACCGTGACCAGTGTGGCGCCGCGGGCTTCGTCGAACTCGCAGCTGATCGACAGCTGTTCGCCCGCTTCGCGGGTGGTGTGGAGCTGCTGCAGATTGCGCGCGATGACCTCTTCGTTCTCCGCGATCCAATAGGAATCGTCGAGCTGCCGGCCCGCCTGCTCGACTAGCTGTGCCAGGCCGGCGAGCCTGGCCTCGACCGCTTCGCGCTTGGCCGCGATCCGCTGTTCCCGCCCGTGCCGCATGTGTCCAAGCCGCAACCGTTCCTGCGCCGCGTCGTAGAGTTCGCCCAGCAGCTGGCCCTTCCAGCTGTTCCAGGTGCCGGGGCCGACCGCGCGGATATCGACGGCAGTCAGGATCATCAGATTGCGTAGCCGCTCGAGGCTTTGCACCTGGCCCACGAAATCCTCGATCGTCTTGGGATCGGTCAGGTCGCGCTTGAACGCGGTCGCGCTCATCAGCAGGTGCTGGCGCACCAGCCAGGCGACAAGGTCGGTCTCGTTGGCGTCCAGCCCGAAGCGCGGGCACAGTTCCTGCGCCACTTCGGCGCCGAGCACCGAATGGTCGCCGCCGCGGCCCTTGGCGATATCGTGCAGCAGCACCGCGACATAGAGCGCCCGGCGTGAATTGACGCGGTGGATCAAGCGCGAGGACCGCGGATGATCGGCCACCAGTTCGCCCTTCTCGATGCGGTTCAAGAGGCCGATGGCGCGGATCGTGTGTTCGTCCACCGTGTAATGGTGGTACATGTCGAACTGCATCTGGGCATTGACCCGGCCGAAATCGGGCACGAACCGACCAAACACACCGGCCTCGTTCATCCAGCGCAGCACCATTTCGGGATCGTTGCGACCGGCCAGCAATTCGAGGAACAGCGCATTGGCGCGCTCATCCGTGCGCACGGCGGCCTTGATCAGCGCGCTGTCGCGATCGGCGATCCGCATGGTTTCGGGGTGGATCTCGAGGCTATTGGCCTCGGCCAACTGGAAGATCTCGATCAGCCGCACCGGATCCTTGCGGAACCAGTCGTCCGACGGCGCGGCAATCTTGCCGGCAAAGACGCGATAGCCCCTGATCGTACGCGACTTTTGCGCCCAGCCGGCGAAGAAGCCGCTGCGCGCGCGCTTGCCGGCGAATTCGTCATCGAGGTGCGACAGGAACACGCCGGTCAGGCTGCCGACGCGCTTGGCCTGGAGGAAATAGAACTGCATGAAGCGCTCGACCGCGCTCTTGCCAGGCCGATCGGCGAAGTTCATCCGCGCGGCCACTTCGCGCTGGAGATCGAAGGTCAGCCGGTCTTCGGCGCGCCCGGTGATGATGTGCATGTGGCACCGCACCGCCAGCAGGAAGCCCTCGGCGCGGCGGAAGCTGCGGTATTCGGCGCGGGTCAGCAGGCCGACATCCACCAGTTCGGCCGCGCTGCGGACCCGATGGATGTACTTGCCGATCCAGTAAAGCGTCTGCAGGTCGCGCAATCCGCCCTTGCCGTCCTTGACGTTGGGTTCCACGACATAGCGGCTGTCGCCCATGCGCTTGTGCCGGGCATTGCGCTCTTCAAGCTTCTGGGTGAGAAACTGCCGTTCGGTGCCCTTAGCCACTTCCGACCAGAAGCGCCGGCTGGCTTCGTCATAGAGCCCCCGGTCGCCCCAGACGAAGCGGCTTTCGAGCAGCGCGGTGCGGATCGTCAGATCGTCGCGCGCCATCCGCATGGTGTCATCGACCGTGCGGCTCGAATGGCCCACCTTCAGCCCCAGGTCCCACAGGTAATAGAGCATCGCCTCGATCACCTGCTCGCACCACGGGGCGCGGCGGGTAGGGGTGAGGAAGGCGATATCGACATCCGAGTGCGGCGCCATCTCGGCCCGGCCATATCCCCCCACCGCCAGCATGGCCAACCGCTCGGCGCTGCTGCGATTGGCGGCGGGATAGACATGCGCGGTGACATGATCGTGCACCACCCGCACCAGCTGGTCGATCAGGAAGGATTGTGCTCCGGCACATTCGTGCCCGGCCGAAGGCTTGTCTGCCAGGCGCCGCGCGATTTCGGCCCGCCCGCCGTCAAGTGCGGACCGCAGCAGCGCAACCACCTTCGCGCGTGCTTGCGGCCCATGCTCCTGCACCAGTGCGTCGATCGCATCGGCCAGCGCGCGCCGGTCGATGATCGCGCGCTGGTTCGGGATCTGCGGCGAATTCACTGGCCCCGACTCTAGGCCGCGATCAGTTCGCCGGCAAACAGCTTGCGGACAGTGCGCTTGTCGATCTTCTGTGTGCCGAGCCGTGGCAAGGCCTGCCCGGATACCCAGATGTGTTCGGGCAGCGGCACCTTGAACGGAGCGATGTGCGCCAGCAGGAACTCGCGCAGCTCACCTGGGCTCAGCGCCTGGCCCGGCTTGGTGTAGAACACTGCGGCCGGCACTTCGCCCATGCGCTCGTCGGGGATGCCGAAGACCGAGCATTCGGCGATCGAATCATGCGCATAGATCGCCTCTTCGACCTCGATGCAGGTGATGTTCTCGCCGCCGCGGATGATGATGTCCTTCTTGCGGTCGACGATATAGACATAGCCGTCCTCGTCGACCCGGCCGAGGTCGCCGGTGCGGAAATACATGTCGGACGTGAAGGCGGCGCGGGTGGCGTCCTCATTGTCCCAATAGCCCATGAAGTTGCAGACCGAACGGATCGAGATTTCGCCGATCTGCCCTTGTGGCAGCTTGTTCCCGTCATCGTCGAGGATCGCGAGATCGACCAGCGGGCGGCTTGGCTTGCCGGTGCTGGACGGCTTGGCGAGGTAGTTCTCGTTGAAGTTCGCGCAGCCAACGCCGTTGGTTTCGGTCAGGCCGTAACCCATCAGCGGGAACCCGTCGGGGAAGGCTTCCTTGATCTTGCCGACATGATCAACCGGACGCGGGGCACCGCCAGCGGCAAAGCCGGTGCACGAACTGATGTCGTATTTCGCGCGGTCGGGATGGGTCGCGATCTCGTAGCTCATCAGCGGCACGCCCGCGAAATAGCTGACCTTTTCCTGTTCCATCAGCCGCAGGGCTTCCCCCGCATCCCAGCGCGGCATCAACACCAGCTTGCGGCCCAGCGCGAAGCTTTGCAGGAACACCGGCACTTCGCCGGTGACATGGAACAGCGGCACCGCCACCAGCGCGCAGGCCTGGCTGGTCGGGGCCTTGCCGCCGGCATCGAGATAGGTGAACGCCATCAGCGACTGCATCGCATAGCTGAGCGCGCCATGGACGACCCCGCGATGGTCGGACCAGGCCCCCTTCGACTTGCCGGTCGAGCCCGACGTATAAAGGATCGTCGCCAGATCATCCGGGCCAAGTTCGGGAAATGCCGCCGTTGCCGGGTCGCCCCAGGCTTCGCCAAGGCCGTTCGAAGGCGGCCCGTCATGACCGAACAGCACGATCCGGGCGCCATGCGCCAGCCCGTCGAGCCGTTGCGCGCGCTGCGCATCGGCTAGCAGCAGCCGACATCCCACCAGTTCGATCTGGTCGGCGAGTTCCTCTCCGCTCGAAAAGCCGTTGAGCAGCGTGGCGCAGCCACCGGCTGCGATGATACCCATGTAGGCGATGATCCAGTTGGCGGAATTGCGCGCGGCAATGCCGACCCGGTCGCCGCGGGCCACGCCATGGTCGCCGATCAGCCCGGCCGCGACGTGGCGCGCGGCATCCCAGGCTTCGGCAAAGCTCAGCCGGATGTCGCCGTCGATCAGGAAGGGCGCATCGCCATGCTGGGCGCAGAAGTGGGCGAAGTAATGCACCAGGCTGGGCGGTGCGTTCTTCAGCATGGGCATGTCCACCCCGTTGCGCGCAACCGGAGTCGTTTCGGCTGGCGCCCCCGGCGCAACCAGCTTGTCCATGATCGCATCGAGAGTGATGTCGAGCTGGGTCGGCATTGTAGCATTCTCTCCTCAAAGTCCCGAGTTGTCCCCGTGGACGTGTCCCGCACCTGCCTGCGGTGCCTTGCCCCGCGAACAGGCTTTCCCCCAATCCCCGGCTGTGCCAAAAGCCCGTCCGAACGGCGTGCCGGACGGGCAGGCCCCTTGTATATAGAGGTTCGCTTGGTGCTGTCACTACTCGCCGCCTCGGGGATCGCCGCCAGCAGCGGCGCCGAGCCGATCTACTGGGAAAACCTGGGCCTTTCGCCGGGGATCGACCTCGGTTTCTTCACCCTGCGATACTATTCGCTGGCCTATCTCGGCGGGATTCTGTTTGCCTATTGGCATCTCTTGAAAATGATCAAGGCACCCGGTGCCCCGATGGCGCAGCGCCATGTCGATGACCTGTTTTTCTATTGCACCCTGGGGGTGATTGTGGGCGGGCGGCTGGGCTATGCCACGTTCTACCGGCCTGAGCTGTTCACCGGCTTTGGCGGCGAAGGGCTGGTCAGCTGGGAACTCTTGCGGCTGTGGGACGGCGGGATGAGCTTTCATGGCGGCCTGCTGGGCGTGCTGGCGGCGATGCTGTGGGTCTCGTTGCGCGGCAAGCTCGAGTTCTTGCGCGTGGCCGATTATGTCGCGGTCAATGTGCCGATGGGCATGCTGCTCGGCCGCCTGGCCAATTTCATCAATGGCGAGCTCTGGGGGCGACCTAGCGATGTGCCCTGGGCGATGGTGTTCCCGGCCGCCGATGCGCAGGCTCGCCATCCCAGCCAGCTGTACCAGGCGGGGCTTGAGGGCCTGGTCCTCCTGATTGTGCTGATCCCGCTGTTCTGGAAGACCGGGGCACGCTACCGGCCGGGACTGCTGGTCGGGATTTTTACGCTTGGCATGGGCCTTGCGCGCTTTGTTAACGAATTTTTCCGCGAACCCGATGCACATCTGGCTGAATTCGCTGCGACAACCGGACTATCGATGGGGCAATGGCTCACCATACCGCTGATTCTGCTTGGATTGATTGTAACGCTCTACGCGCTCAGTCGCGCGCCGATCGGCAGCGCCGGGGGGAAGCCGGCCAAAGCATGAACGACAACCCGCCAGCCAACCTGGCGGACACGTTCCGAAGGTTGATCCGCGAGACCGGGCCGATCAGCCTTGCCCAATACATGGGCGAGAGCAATGCGCGCTACTACACCAGTGGCAATCCGCTTGGCGAAGAGGGCGATTTCATCACTGCGCCCGAAGTTAGCCAGATGTTCGGCGAACTGATCGGGCTGTGGTTGGCGGATATGTGGGTGCGGGCCGGGCGGCCCGATCCGGTTTACTTCGTCGAACTCGGCCCGGGCCGTGGCACGTTGGCCAGCGATGCCCTGCGCACCGCCGCGCGCTACGGGCTCGAACCGCAGGTCCATTTCGTCGAAGGCTCCGCCAAGCTTCGGCAGCTTCAGCGCAAGGCCGTGCGCGGGGTGGTGCATCATGACGACATCACCACCCTGCCCGATGATGGGCCGGTGCTGGTGGTGGCGAACGAGTTCTTCGATGCGCTACCGATCCACCAGTTGATCCGTTCCGCGCAGGGCTGGCACGAGCGGATGGTCGGGCTGGATGGTGAGCGTTTCGTGTTCGTGGCGGGCGACAAGCCGATGGACGCGATCGTGCCCGACAGCTGGCGCACCGCGCGCCAGGGCACGATGATCGAGACCAGCCCGGCAGCTGCCGCAATCATGTCCGAACTGGCCGACCGGCTGGTGGCGCAGGGCGGGGCAGCGCTGGTGATCGATTATGGCGCGCGCGAATTGCGCGCCGGATCAACGCTCCAGGCGATCCGCGCGCACAAGAAGGTCGATGTCTTCGCCGCCCCGGGCGAGGCCGACATCACCGCCCATGTCGACTTCGAGATGCTGGGCAAGGTTGCCCAGCGGCAAGGCGCAAGCCTGCTGGGGGTCGAAATGCAGGGCGACTGGTTGCGTGCACTTGGCATCGAGACGCGCACCGAAGCGCTGCAGCGGCGCGCTCCGGACAAGGCTTCGGTGATCGCGCGCCAACGCGACCGGCTGATCGCCGAGGACCAGATGGGGCTGCTGTTCAAGGTCATGGGGCTGGCCGGAGCCGGCTGGCCGAACGCGGCGCCCGGCTTTTCGGCCTAGAGCCCCAGCCGCCTGGCCAGCTGGCGGGCGGCTTCGTCCGGGCTCAGTTTGCCGGTGCTGCGATCGACCGCGTAATTGGCTTCGCGCATCGCTGCGACGTCGATGGCGCCGATCAAGGGGCGCAGCCGCGCAAGCATGGCTTCGTCTTCGCGGCGCCTTGGGCTGACCAGCAGAATCGCGTCGTAATTGGGAAAGGCGCGCAGCGGATCATCCAGCACCCGCAGCCGGTCAGCCGCAATCCGGCCGTCGGAGGTATAAGCCCCGATGACGTCGGCCTCGCCCGATTGCAGGGCATTGTACATGAAGGTGGGCGAGAAATTGCGTTGTCGCCGGAACGACAGGCCATAGGCGTCGCGGACAGCGGCCCATTCGGGCCGTTCGAAAAACTCCGGGTCGCCGCCCACTGCCAGGCGCGGGGCAGCGTGGGCGAGATCGGCGATGCTCGCCACACCCAGCGCTTCGGCGCGATCCTCGCGCATGGCAAAGGCATAGGCATTCTCGAATCCGAGCCGGCCCAGCACTCTGGTACCGCTGGTGGCGGCTTCCCATTGCTCGATTTCGGCCAGCATGGTCTCGCGAGCGGGATTGTCGGCGCGCTTCATCTGGTTGGTCCAGATCGTGCCGGTGTAGTCGACCAGCAGGTCGATCTCGCCGCTCGCCAGCGCGCCATGGGCAACTGCCGAGCCCAGCCCGTCGCGATACTCGACAGCATAGCCCGCGGTTTCGAGCCGCTGCCCGATCAGCCGGGCGAGGATGTATTGCTCGGAAAAGCCCTTGGCGCCGATCAGGATCCGGTCTCGCTCGGCGCCACCGAACTGGGCTGCAAAGGCGATGCCCACACCCGCCAGCACAGCCAGCAGCGCGCCCAGCGCGAGCCCGCGCCGCCGCTCGCGCAGGCCGCGTTCGACCAGGCTCAGCAAGGCATCTGCGACCAGCGCCAACGCCGCTGCAGCCAGGCAACCGGCCAGCACCAGTGCCCAGTTCTGGGTCTGCAGGCCTGCAAAGATCGGATCGCCCAGGCTGGGCTGGCCGATCGTGGTGGCCAGCGTCGCCGCCCCGATCGTCCAAACAGCGGCAGTGCGGATCCCGGCCATAACAAACGGCGCAGCCAGCGGTGCTTCGACCAGGCGCAATTTCTGCCACGCGGTCATCCCCACCGCATCGGCCGCTTCGAGCACGCCGGGCTCCAGATTGGCCTGCGCCGTCACGCTGTTGCGCAGTATCGGCAGCAGGGCATAGAGGCCCAGCGCCAGCAGCGCGGGCAGGAAGCCGAGCGTCGGCAAGCCATCGCCAAATACTGCGCGCAAGCTGAGGAGGATCGGGAAGAACAGTGCCAGCAGCGCCAGTGCAGGCACTGTCTGGACCAGGCTGGCAAAGCCGAGCGCGAACCGCGCCACTGCGGCCGAGCGGCTCGCCCACACCGCCAAGGGCAGCGCGACCGCGATCCCCAGTGCCAGGGCCGCCGCCGACAGCAGGACATGCGCGGCCAGCTGCGGCACAAGTTCGATCAGCGAGGCGGCGAAGGTATTCATCGCGCGCTGCCACTGCGCTCGAGGGCCGAGAGCCGCTCGACCTGCGCGCGCGGCACTGCCACCAGGCTTTGCGCCGCAGCGCCGCCCGCCCCGCCCAGCAGCGCAGCGGGCGTTTCGTCGGCGACGATCCGTCCGCCTTCCATCACCAGCACACGGTCGGCCAGCAGCAGCGCCTCGGCCATGTCATGCGTGACCATCACGGTGGTCAGCCCAAGGCGGTCGTGCAGCGCGCGAACGCTCGATCCGAGCGCCGCGCGAGTGATCGGATCGAGCGCGCCAAAAGGTTCGTCCATCAGCACCAGCCGCGGGCTGGTCGCCAGCGCCCGCGCCACGCCCACACGTTGGCGCTGGCCGCCGGAAAGTTCGTGCGGCGCGCGCTTCGCCATCGCGGGGTCGAGCTCAACCAGTTCCAGCAATTCGCCAATCCGGCCAGCCGACAATCGCTCGCCCACCAGGCGCGGTCCGATGGCGATGTTCTCGGCCACGCTCATATGCGGGAACAGGCCGATCGACTGGAACACATAGCCGATCCGCCGCCGATGCGTGGGCGGGTCGAGCCCAGCCACGTCATCGCCCTGCATCCGCACGCGCCCGCTGGTCGGGCGGTCGAGTGCGTTGACCAGGCGCAGCAAGGTCGACTTGCCCGATCCCGAAGCCCCCACCAGCGCCACGAAGCTGCGCTCGGCGATCGCCAGCGTTATCCCGTCGACTGCGACGACATCACCGAAACGGCGCGTCACCGCTTCGCAGGCGATCATCGGCAAGGCGGCCTCGTCCATCGCGCCACCCTTAGGCGCGGATGGCAGCCCCGCCAAGCGTCACTGCAACAGCGCCTCGCGCGGCAAGGTGATGGACAGCGCTAGCCCGGCTTCGGGCCAGCTCTGCTCGATCCGCCCGCCGAGCTGCGACTTGACCACCGATTCGATCAACCGCGAACCGAAGCCCGTCTGTGACGGAGAAACGGCAATCGTCGGCCCGCCCGTCTCGCGCCAAACAATGCGCACATCGGCATGATCCTGTTCCAGTTCGATCCGCACTTCGCCCTGATCGCTCGAGAGCGCGCCATATTTGGCGGCATTGGTGGCCAGTTCGTGGAACAGCAGTGCCAGCGGCGTGGTGGCGCGGGGCCCGAACTGCACGCCTTCCCCGCTGACGGTGACCCTGCCGGAGCCTGCCTCGTTGTAAGGCTCCATCAGGGCGCGCAGCAGGGTGGGCAAATCCTCTTCGCGGTTGCTGCCCGGAGCCCGCACGAAATCCTGCGCTCGGGCCAGCGCGTGGATCGACCCGGTCACATCGGCGGCAAACTGCTTGAGCGCCGGGTTGCCACGCGAGCGCAGCGCCACCAACCCGCTGATCACCGCGAAGATGTTCTTGATCCGGTGCGCCAGTTCGCGCGCGACCAGGTCACGGCGTTCCGACAAGCGGTGGCCATCGTCAATGTCGGTGATCGAGCCGAACCAGCTCTCGATGCGACCCTCGGCATCGTGCACCGGCAAGGCACGGGTCAGCACCCAGCGGTAACTGCCCTCGGCACGGCGCAGGCGATACTCGGCTTCATAGGGCTCCCCTCGGTCGAGCGCGGCGAGCCAGTTGCGGCGCCATTGGTCGAGGTCATCCGGGTGGAAGGCGTTCTTGACGGTTTCGAAGTCCATTTGCCCTTCGGCCAGGCCGGTGAACTCGGCCCACCGTTCGTTGGCATAGGTGATCGTGCCGTCAGGGTCGGCCGACCAGGCAATATCGGGCAGGCTGTCGAGAATGGTGCGGAATGCGGTGCGGCCATGAGCCTGCGCGCGGTCCGCCTCGTTTCGACTGCGGTGGGCTTCAAGCCGAGTGATGGCCGCCTGGGCGAGGACCTGCAGGCCCTGGTGCTGCAGTGCGGACAGCCCGAACGGGCGCGCCTTGGCGTCGATCACGCACAAGGCCCCCAGCGGGGCACCCTCGCGGCTGACCAGCGGCACGCCGGCATAGAAGCGGATGTGCGGGGCGCCGGTCACCAGCGGATTGTCGCGGAACTGCGGGTGCTCGGCCGCATTGTGCACGATCATCAGGGCATCGCCATGCATGGCATGCGCGCAAAAGCTGGCCGAACGCGCGCTCTCGCTTGCGTCCAGTCCGGCACGCGCGAGAAATCGCTGGCGGTCGTCTTCCACCACACTGACCAGCGCGATCGGGGCGGAGCAGAGCCGGGCAGCAAAGGCAGCCATTTCGGCGAGAGCGGGATCGTCTTGCAACCCGTCCGCCCCGAAGCTGGCGACCACCCGCAGCCGCTCGTGCTCGTCGCAGAAACGCTGTGCGGGAAGACGCCCCTGGGGCCAGCTAGACATCGCCGCGAGTTTCATGCGCGAGTCCTTTCGGGAATGCCATACAGCATTCGCATGGCGGCACAAACTCGGGATGATGGCCGGCCCATGACAGGGCCGTTGCCGGGTGATTGCACATGCAACCGGTTTGCGCCGTGCGCTGGCGCTGTTATGGGCAGGAACCAAGGAGACACAAGCAGATGCGGGCGACCCCCCAATTCGATTTCCAGCTTGGCGAAAGCGCCGAGATGATCCGCGAGAGCGTGAGCCGGTTCGCCGACGAGCAGATTGCGCCGCTGGCCGAGAGGGCCGATCGCGAGGACTGGTTCCCGCGCGAGCTGTGGGTGCCGATGGGCGAGCTAGGCCTGCATGGCATCACGGTTGAGGAGGAGTGGGGCGGGCTTGGCCTCGGCTACCTCGAACACGTCATCGCGGTCGAGGAAGTCAGCCGTGCCTCGGCCAGCGTGGGCCTGTCCTATGGCGCGCATTCAAACCTGTGCGTCAACCAGATCCGCCGCTGGGGCAATGACGAACAAAAGGCGAAATACCTGCCTGGCCTGATCAGTGGCGAGCATGTCGGCAGCCTGGCGATGAGCGAGGCCAGCGCCGGCTCCGATGTCGTGTCGATGAAGCTCAAGGCCGAACAGGTGCAGGGCGGCTATGTCCTCAATGGTACCAAGTTCTGGATCACCAATGCCACCTATGCCGACACGCTGGTGGTCTATGCCAAGACCGACGGCCATGCCGGATCGCGCGGGATCACCGCTTTCCTGATCGAGAAGGACATGCCCGGCTTCTCGATCGGGCAGAAGATCGACAAGATGGGCATGCGCGGCAGCCCCACCGCCGAACTGGTGTTCGACGATTGCGAAGTGCCCGAAGAGAACGTGATGGGCCCGGTCAATGGCGGCGTGGGCGTGCTGATGAGCGGGCTGGATTACGAGCGGGTGGTGCTTGCCGGGCTACAGCTTGGCATCATGCAGGCCTGCCTTGACTGCGTGATCCCCTACGTCCGCGAGCGCAAGCAGTTCGGCAAGCCGATTGGCGCCTTCCAGCTGATGCAGGCCAAGGTGGCCGACATGTATGTCGCGCTGCAATCGGCCCGCGCCTATACCTATGCGGTCGCCAAGGCCTGCGATGCGGGGCAGACGACGCGCTTCGATGCGGCCGGGGCGATCCTGCTGGCGAGCGAGAACGCCTTCAGGGTGGCCGCCGAAAGCGTGCAAGCGCTGGGCGGGGCGGGCTATACCAAGGACTGGCCGGTCGAGCGCTATCTGCGCGACGCCAAGCTGCTCGATATCGGTGCCGGCACCAACGAGATCCGCCGCATGCTGATCGGCCGCGAACTGATCGGAGCTGCCGGATGAGCGAGCGACAGGAGCACGCCCCTTCGGCACCGCAGCGCGGCTTCCTAGATGCGATCGAGCGGCTGGGGAACAAGCTGCCCGACCCGATCATGATCTTCGTTTATCTGATCGTGTTCCTGATGATCCTGTCGCAGATCGGCGCCTGGCTCGGCTGGCAGGCCTCGCTGCCCTATAGCGGCGAGGAAGCGCCCCAGTGGGGCGAGCTCGAAAACGGGGTGCTGACCTATCGCGCCACCAGCCTGTTCAGCGAGGAGAACCTGGCCCGGCTGCTGACCGAGATGCCCAGGACCATGGCCGGCTTCGCGCCGCTGGGTCTGGTGCTGGTGATCGTGCTGGGAGCGGCGGTGGCAGAGAAGTCCGGGCTGTTCTCGGCGCTGATCCGCGGTTCGCTGCGCAATGCCCCGCGCGCGGTGATGACTCCGCTGGTGGCGATCATCGGCATGGTCTCGCATCATGCTTCGGACGCGGCCTATGTCGTGTTCATCCCGCTGGCCGCGATCCTCTATGCGGCGGTCGGCCGGCATCCGCTGGTCGGCCTTGCTGCTTCGTTCGCCGCCGTTTCGGGCGGCTATGCGGGGAACATCACGCCGGGCCAGATCGACGTGCTGCTGTTCGGCTTTACCCAGGAAGCGGCGCGGATCGTCGAGCCGGGCTGGAACATGAACCCGGTTGGCAACTGGTGGTTCATCCTTTCGATCGTGGTCGTCTTCACCCCGATCATCTGGTTCGTGACCGACCGGATCATAGAGCCGCGCCTAGGCCCCTGGGGCAAGGAGCCCGACGAGGAACTGCGCGCCGAACTGGCCAAGTCGGAACTCACCGCAGCCGAACGGCGCGGCCTGCGCCTGGCGGGGCTGGCGACGATCGCGGTCGTGGGCGGGTTCGCCGCGCTCGCACTGGCACCTGGCTACACGCCGCTGATCGACGAGAGCGCGCAGGGGACGGCACAATTACAGCCGCTCTATTCCGCGCTGATCGCCGGTTTCTTCGTGCTGTTCGTCACCACCGGGATCGCCTTCGGCATCGGGACCGGCTCGGTCAAGTCGAGCAACGATGCGCTGGCCATGATGCAGGACGGCATCCGCGCGATGGCGCCCTACATCGTGTTCGTGTTCTTCGCCGCGCATTTCGTGGCCATGTTCAACTGGTCGCGGCTCGGGCCGATCATTGCGATAGACGGGGCCATCCTGCTCAAGGAACTGGGGCGCAGCGCGCCGTTCCTGCTGGTCAGCGTGCTGCTGCTGTCCTCGGTGCTCGACCTGTTCATCGGTTCAGCCAGCGCCAAGTGGAGCGCGCTGGCGCCGGTGGTGGTGCCGATGTTCATGCTGCTCGGCATCAGCCCCGAAATGACCACCGCGGCCTATCGCATGGGTGACAGCTACACCAATATCATGACCCCGCTGATGAGCTATTTCCCGCTGATCCTGTCCTTCGCGCGGCGGTGGGACAGGGATTGGGGCGTGGGGTCGCTGCTGGCGTTGATGCTGCCCTATGCGCTGTGCTTCATGGCGGCGGGGATCACCATGACGGTGTGCTGGGTTGCGTTCGACCTGCCGCTGGGGCCGGGCGCGCAAGTGCATTACACGCCGCCTGCGGGGTTGGTGCCATGAGCGCGCCTACCCTTGCCAGCAAGCTCGACCGGGAAGCGCCCGAGGCCAAGGCCCGCTTTGCGCACAACCAGGCGCTGGCGCAGGAACTGCGCGTCCGCGTGGCAGAAGCGGCACTGGGGGGTCCTGAAAAGCACCGAGAGCGCCATGTCAGCCGCGGCAAGCTGCTGCCGCGCGAGCGGGTGGAGCGGCTGCTCGATCCGGGTTCGCCCTTCCTCGAGATCGGCCAGCTGGCCGCCAACGGCATGTACGAAGGCGACGTCAACGGCGCCTCGATGATCGCCGGGATCGGGCGGGTGAGCGGCCGGCAGGTGATGATCGTGTGCAACGATGCCACGGTGAAGGGCGGCACCTATTACCCTATGACGGTGAAGAAGCACCTGCGCGCGCAGGAGATCGCCGCCGAGAACCGCCTGCCCTGCATCTATCTGGTCGACAGCGGCGGAGCCAACCTGCCGCATCAGGCCGAAGTGTTCCCGGATCGCGATCATTTCGGGCGGATCTTCTTCAACCAGGCGAACATGTCGGCGCTGGGCGTCTCGCAGATTGCCTGCGTGATGGGCAGCTGCACCGCGGGCGGTGCCTATGTGCCCGCGATGTCCGACGAGACGGTGATCGTGCGCGAGCAGGGCACGATCTTCCTCGCCGGTCCGCCGCTGGTCAAGGCCGCAACCGGCGAGGAGATCAGCGCCGAGGACCTGGGCGGCGGGGACCTGCATGCGCGCAAGTCGGGCGTGGTCGACCACCTCGCCGAGAATGACGAGCATGCGCTCACCATCGTGCGCGACATCGTCAGCCACCTCGGTGCCAACACCGGTGCAGCGGCGGATGTGCAACTGCGCGACCCGCGCCCGCCGAAGTATGACGCCGAAGATCTTTATGCCTTGATCCCCGAGGATGTGCGTGCGCCCTATGACGTGCATGAAGTGATCGCGCGGATCGTCGATGGCAGCGAGTTCCACGAGTTCAAGCAGCATTATGGCAGCACGCTGGTGTGCGGCTTCGCGCATATCTGGGGCATGCCGGTGGCGATCCTCGCCAACAATGGCGTGCTGTTTTCCGAAAGCGCGCAGAAGGGCGCGCATTTCATCGAACTGGCCTGCCAGCGGCGCATCCCGCTGCTGTTCCTGCAGAACATCTCGGGCTTCATGGTAGGCGGCAAGTACGAGGCCGAAGGCATCGCGAAGCACGGCGCCAAGCTGGTGACGGCGGTTGCCACCGCCACCGTCCCCAAGGTGACCGTGGTGATCGGCGGCAGCTTCGGCGCAGGCAATTACGGCATGTGCGGGCGGGCCTATCAGCCGCGCTTCCTGTTCACCTGGCCCAATGCCCGGATTTCGGTGATGGGGGGCGAACAGGCCGCGAGCGTGCTTGCGACCGTCCACCGCGATGCGGAAAGCTGGACGCCGGAGGAGGCCGAAGCCTTCAAGGCGCCGATCCGCCAGAAATACGAAGATGAGGGCAACCCCTATTACGCCACGGCCCGGCTGTGGGACGATGGCGTGATCGATCCAGCGCAGACCCGCGACGTGCTGGGGCTCGCCTTTGCTGCCACGCTCGAAGCGCCGATCGCCGAGCGCCCGGCCTTTGGTGTCTTCCGAATGTGACAACCGGCGGGTTTGCTTGCCCGCCGCCGCGCTGCATGCAAACCAAACATCGCAAAATCGGCGATTCGGACGAGGAACACGTGCGGGCAACGGGCGAGGCGGAGGAAAGTGACGCGCACTATGTGGCGGTCGAGAGCTATCTTCCCGAAGCGTTGCTGTGGCGCGAGTTGCGCGCCAGGCCTGGCGGGCTGAGGTTCACCCGCCAGCGCGCCACCGGCCGCTACATGCATGACTTCTACTGCCGCGATGCGCGTCTTGCGGTCGAGCTCGAGCAGGCCGAGGCCGATCCGGCGCGTGAGGAATGGCTTGCGCGTGCCGGAATCTCGACGATCCGGATTTCCCCCCGGCAGGCAATCGATGAATCCGGGCAGGCTGCGCGTGACATCGTTTCCCGGGCGCTGAACCTGCTCCCTCGCGGCCATCCCGCCCTCGGCGTGTCCAACGAGCGGGAAGCAGGCCTCGCCATGGCCCCGCACACGATTGGCTGAAACCCTCTCGCATTCCGCTGCGTAACTGCTAGGCATTTGCGCCAGGGGAGAAGAGATTGTCGTCGCCAAAGCCAAGCCGGAAGCGCTCGCTGCTGTCGCGCCTAGTCCGTCGCATCATCATGCTGCTGTATCGCTGGAAGGGCTGGACTATCGACGGGCGTTTGCCTGACCTGCCCAAATTCGTGATCGCCGGCGCGCCGCATACCTCCAACTGGGATTTCGTGTTCTTCATCGGTGCGACCGCCGAAGAGGGGGTCGAGCCCAGCTTCATGGGCAAGCACACGCTGTTCAAAGGCATCATGCGCAATTTCATGTTCGACATGGGCGGGATCCCGATCGACCGCACCAAGCGGGCCAATTATGTCGAACAGGTCGCTGACGAGTTCGCGCGGCGCGAGCGCCTGGCGCTGGTGATCGCGGCCGAGGGCACGCGCACGACCGATGGCAGCTGGAAATCGGGCTTCTATCACATCGCGCAGGCCGCCAATGTGCCGATCGTGCCGGCCTGGGTGTGCAATGCGCGCAATGTCCTGGGGTTCGGGCCGCCGATCTGGCCCAGCGGCAATTATGGCGAGGACCTGCTGAAGATCGCACGCTTCATGCGCTCAAAACTGCCCGATTTCGATCGCTACAAAGTGCTGGAAGCCCAGGCGCTGGGTATCATCGAGGAGAAGTCCCATGCTTGACGCACTGGTTCTGAACGCGGCGCTGCTGGTTGTGATGGTGCTGGCGCTGTGGCTGGTATCGGTCAGGATCGACGATGTCTCGTTCATCGATGCCTTCTGGGGCGCCGGCATGGGCGTGCTCGCGATCGCCAGCTGGCTGCATGTGCCGGGCGGGACACCCGGGGCGCTGGCAACGCTGATCATGTTGATGACCGCCGCCTGGGGCTTCCGCCTTGGGATCTACCTGCTCCGCCGCTGGCTGCGCGAAGGCGAAGACAAGCGCTACAAGCTGATCCTCAAGAAGGATCGCGAGGCCGGCCATTTCGCCCTGGCTGCGCTGACCAAGGTGTGGCTGATGCAGGCTGTGCTGTTGTTCCTGGTGTCGAGCCCGGCGCAGGTCGGCATTCTCGCCTCGCCCGCGCCTGCGCCGATCACCCCGCTGGCGTGGCTGGGCGTTGCGCTGTATCTCGTCGGGATCTACTTCGAATGGGTCGGCGACTGGCAGCTCGCACGATTCAAGGCCGATCCGGCCAACCACGGGCAGGTGCTCGACCGCGGGCTGTGGCGCTATACCCGGCATCCCAATTACTTCGGTGACTTCGCTGCCTGGTGGGGAATCTGGCTGGTCTGCGCAGCGGCTGGCTGGCAATATGCGCTGTTCACGCTGCCCGGCCCGCTGTTCCTGAGCTTCACGCTCACCAAATGGTCGGGAGTGGCGCTGCTCGAGCGCGGGATGGATCGGACCAAGGGCGATCGCTACGCCGAATACAAGCGGCGCACCTCGGCCTTTTTCCCGCGCCCGCCAAGGTAACGGTTTGGCAGGGTGCGGCCGGCACAATCTGTTGCAATGCAAAAAAATTTTCGGCTTGCGGTTTAAGCGTCCGGCCAAATCGCCTAAATAGGCGGCGGTTCCACCGGGAGGTAGCGGGCAATGATGGCCCCCGAAACGCGACAGATCGAACGGCGCCGGGCAGCGCAGCTGGTGCAGGAAATGTTCGCGGAGCGTGGCGAGGAAATCCACCTGGCCGATCTTGCGGCGTCGGGCCGCATCTCGCGCCGCAAGCTCGACGAACTGTTCGACAGCGATGACGATCTGTTCGAAGCGATCGTCGAACT
Source organism: uncultured Porphyrobacter sp. (assembly GCA_964500135.1). GTDB lineage: Bacteria > Pseudomonadota > Alphaproteobacteria > Sphingomonadales > Sphingomonadaceae > Erythrobacter. The sequence continues at coordinate 12,295 of CAZCNF010000006.1, read as the reverse complement.
GTGGTTCGAACCGCATGTCGCGATCATGGAGGAAGTGGTCGGCAGCGACCTGCCGCCCAATCGCAAGATGTATGAGTTTTTCGTCCGGCGGTTCCGGGTCAATCGCGAGCGCTATCGCAGTGACCCGGTGGCCTTTGCGATGATGTGCGAAGCGGGCGCGGCACGGTTCGAACGAGTGCGCAGCTTCGTCGACCTGGCCGATCATTACCTGTGCGAACTGATCGCCCAGGCACAGGCCGACGGGTTCTTCCCTGGCCTGGGCATCGACCAGTCGCTCTCGCTGATCAACCAGATGGTGACCAGCTACACCATGCCCGAATCGCTGATCTATATCGACGAGCGGCTAAGCGAGGAAAAGCTGGCGCGGATCATCGACACGATTTTCGTCGGCCTGTCCGCCGAAGACGGCGGCGCGCGGGGGCTCAACACGCTCCGTCTCGCGCAATGATCGGCTGGCGGATCTAGCGGTTGGTGAGGTCGGTAACCCGCCCGGTCGGGGGGAGCGCACGAACCTCGGCGGCCGCCAGCCACCCTTCCATCGCTTCGAGATCGAGCGGCCCGACAACGCTGTCGGTGCCCTCGGTGAACAGGGTGAAGCTGTCCCCGCCCGACGCGAGGAAGCTGTTCATCGTGACGCGATAGACCTGGGCCGGATCGATCGGTTGGCCATTGAGGCCGGCGGATACCAGGCGACTGCCCACGGCGCGGTTGAGATCGTAGCTGAACGCGAAGCCCTCGGACACGCTGAAGGTCTGGACGAAGCCCACATCATCGAACTGTTGTTCGAGCAGGGCCAGCAGCCGCGCCCCGGAGAAACTGCGCGTGACCAGCTGGTTGGCAAAGGGCTGCACGGTAAAGATGTCGCCATAGGTTATCGTGCCGTCGGCAGCGGGCGCGATCCCTCCGCGGATCCCGGAATTGTTCATGAGCGCGATTTGCGCCCCGGCGTTGCGCGTCGCCCAGAGTTGCGCATCGGCGATGGCATTGCCGAGGCTCGTCTCCTCGGTCGCCGGGCCCGGGCCATGGGCATCACCGCTGATCCGCCCGACCGGGCGCGCCGATGCACTGCGTGCGGCCTCGACATGGCGGGCGACATAGGCCGCGACCTCGGGATCGGGTTGAAGGCCCGCGCCGGCGTTGGTCGCGTTGCCGTGCTCGACCACCCGATTGTCCGCGCGCACCACATCAGCATCGCCGGTTGCGGGATCGATCACGAGATCGATCGCGGTCAGCATCGAGCCACCATAACCGGCGCTGGTCACGGTAAAGCGGCGGGCAGAGTCGATGTCGGTAAAATCGCAGACATAGGCCCAGTGCGTGTGGCCCGAGATGACCAGGTCGACGCGCGGGTCCACGCCTTTCAGAATCTGCAGCAGGGGGCCGGACACGCCGTCGCAGCTTTTGTCATTGTAACCGGCCTCGGTGTAGAGGCCCTCGTGAATCGCCACGATGATCGCTTCGACCCGCTGGTTGGCCAGTTCCGCAACCGCGCGGTTGATCGCTTCGGCCTCTGCCGTAAATGTCAGCCCGGCCACCCCCTCCGGGGTCACGAGCATCGGCGTGTTCTTGAGAGTCAGCCCGATCACCCCAACCGCGAAGCTGTCGTCACCTTCGCCGAAGCGGCGGATCGTATGGGCGGGGAACAGCGTGCTGCCATCGGGCATGATCACATTGGCGGCGAGGAACTGGAAATCAGCGCCGGGATAGGGATTTTCGACCGCGCAGGGCTCGCGCACGGTGAACTTCTCGCAGCCGCCGTCCTGGATGCGCTTGAGTTCGCGCCAGCCCCGGTCGAACTCGTGATTGCCGACCGCGTTGATGTCGAGCCCGATGCGGTTCATTGCGCCGATCGCCGGCTCGTCGAGGAAATAGCTGGAAACCAGCGGGCTGGCGCCGATCAAGTCCCCGGCTGCGATCGTCAGCGAATGCCTGGCACCCTGGCGCGTTTCGCGCACCGCGCTGACCAGCCAGGCTGCGCCGCCTGCCGTGACGCGCCGCTCGCTGCCATCGGCCTCGACCACGCGCACCGGGCGAGGCAGGGGCTCGAGATTGCCGTGAAAGTCGTTGAGCCCGATCACCCGCAGGCTGTGCGGCTGCTTGGCGGATATCGGCGCCGGCGGCGGAGTTGCGGTGCAAGCGGCAAGAGCCAGTGCGGCGAGGATTGAGACGAAGCGGAACATGGCCCGTTCCATGGCGTGCGCGTGCGGCAAACTCAAGACAGCCGCTGCCGGGTTCAGCGCAGGAGTGGTGGTTCCCGGGCAGACTGCGCCAGCGCCAGCTTGAGGCTGCCGCCGATCGACAGCGCGGCAAATCCGGTCAGCAGCAGGGCCCAGACCCAGTGCGGCAGGAGCAGGCTGGCCGCGATCGCGCCTGTGTCCGACAGGATCAGCTGGCCCCCGACCACCGCACTTTCCATGAACAGGTAGTCCCATGACAGGAACATGCTGAGGCCGGCCAGCATGCCGAGGAACTGCAGCAGGAAACGCACCAGCGTGTCGCGGGCCTTCCATGCGGTGGCTGCAAGCCCGGCGGCGATCAACGGGAGGACGATCCATCCGGTCGCGCTGCGCACCCAGATCAGGGTCGACAGGGCAATCGCGCCTGCCAGCAGCGCCAGCGCCGGCCGCCACCAGCGTCGCCGCCCGCTCGCGAGGATCAGCAGCGCACCAGCCAGGCTGGGCCCGATCGGTCCGCCGGCGGCGATTGCTGCGCGCGCCAGGGGCGAGATGTCGGCCGGCGTGCGGCTTTCGGCGATGCCCGAGCCGTCGGCGAAGATCAGCAACCGGTCGAACTCGTGCCCCAGTGCCAGCGCGGTCAACCCGTGGCCCATCTCGTGGAACCAGGTCCCCAGGATCATGAAGGGATAGATCAGGAAGTTGCCGAAGGGCAGGTGCGGGGCGAAGACCACCAGCACCGCGGCCAGGAACAGCCGGCCGACCTGCTCTGCCTGCGAACCGGGGGCCACGCGCCTCATGATCGCCCGCTCAGGCCTCGCCTTCTTGGCTTTCGGCGGTCTTGTGGTGCAGCAGGTAATCCTGCGCGATCGACCAGCTGGCGAGGAACAATCCGGCCAGCAGCGGGCCCAGCACCACGCCCGACAGCCCCATCGTCGCGATCCCGCCCAGCGTGGTGATGAGGATGATCCAGTCCGGGATGCCGGTATCGCGGCCGACCAGGATCGGGCGCAACAGATTGTCTGCCATGCCGATCACCGCCAGCCCCGAAACAGTCACGAAGATGCCTTCCCAGGTCGATCCGGTCGCCAGCAGATAGATCGCTGCGGGAACCCAGACGATCCCGGTGCCGACCGCCGGCAGGAGCGAGAAGATCGCCATCAGCAGGCCCAGCAGCAGCGCCGCCTCGATCCCCACGATCCAGAAGGTGATCGCGCCCAGCCCGCCCTGGACCAGGCCCACCACGCCCGATCCCTTGATCGTGGCGCGTACGATCGAGACGAAGCGATCTGCCAATTGCTGCGCGATATCATATTCAAGTGGCAGCCCGCGCAGGATCGCCTGGGATATCGAGCGCCCGTCCCGCAGCAGGAAATAGGCCACGTAGAGCCCCAGCAGAAACGACAGGACGAAGCTGAACAATCCGCCGCCGATCGCCACCGCCTGCTGCGCGATCATGCCGGCGCTTTGCGTCAAGAGCGCCTGCGCACGGGCCTGCAGTTCGCCAAAGTCGGTCCAGCCCAGCGTGTCGAGCTGGGCACGCAGCTTGAGCGGCAGCGCGTCGAGGATCTGAGTGAACCAGGCGGCGACGTCGAGATCGCCTTCCTGGAACGCGATCACCACATTGGCGGCCTGTTCGACGATCAGTCCGCCGATGAACAGCGCGGGCAAGAGCACGGCGAAAGTGATGAACAGCAGGGTCGCCACCGCCGCGCGATTGGGCCGGCCCTTCAACCGGACGAAGAACCAGCGATAGAGCGGCTGGAACATGATCGCCGCAAGCGCGGCCCACAGCACCGAAGTGGCAAAGGGCCAGACCACGAACACCACGCCTGCGGTGAGGAGGCCAAGCAACAACACGAAACCGAGATGCTCGTAACCGTCACGCACCAGGTCTGGCTTCATGGGCTAGCATCCTCCTCGGGCCGTGGGCACGTGGGAATCAGACATCGAGATTGGCCACGTTGAGCGCGTTGTCCTGGATGAACTCGCGGCGCGGCTCCACCACATCGCCCATCAAGCGGGTGAAGATTTCGTCGGTAACGTCCGCGTCTTCGACCTTGACCTGCAGCAAGGCGCGGTTTTCGGGGTCGAGCGTGGTCTCCCACAGCTGCTCGGCATTCATTTCCCCAAGGCCCTTGTAACGCGCGATCGACAGCCCCTTGCGCCCGGCGGCCAGCACCGCGTCGAGCAATTCGGTCGGTCGCGAGATCGCCTCGCCGCTGGCCGCGGCGGGCAGATCGTCGGCCTCGCCTTCGTCGTCCTGCACGAGGTCAGGTTCGGCCCCGGTCTTCACCAGGCGGGCTGGCCGGGCATAGGGCTCGGCCTGGCTGCCTGCCAGCGCGTGCAGCTTGTGCGCTTCGGCACTGGTCAGGAACTTGGCCTCGATCTCGTGCACATCGGTGACGCCGCGCCACAGCCGTTCGAACCGCACCACGCCATCGGTGCCGATCCGGGCCGACCAGCGCGCTTCGGGATCGCCCAGCTGCATCCGTTCTGCCGCCAGTTGCAGGGCCTGCGCCCTGGTCTGCGGATCGAGCACCGGATCGAGCGCGCCCGACAGCGCCATCTGTTCAATGATCGCCGGGTCGTATTTGCGCGGAATGAAGCCCAGCAGGTTGCGCAGCCGCAGGGCGTGGTCGACCAGCGCCCGCAGATCCTCGCCCGATCGGGCACCGGCGATGGTCTCGAGCACCCGGCCCTGCAGGCCGGCTTCGACCAGGTAGCGGTCAAGCGCGGCCTGGTCCTTCAGATAGACTTCGCTGCGGCCTTTCGAGACCTTGTAGAGCGGGGGCTGGGCGATGAACAGGTGCCCGGCCTTGATGATCTCGGGCATCTGGCGGTGGAAAAACGTCAGCAGCAAGGTGCGGATATGCGCGCCGTCGACATCGGCGTCGGTCATGATCACGATCTTGTGATAGCGCAGCTTCTCGAGGTTGAACTCGTCGCGCAGGCCGGTGCCCATGGCCTGGATCAGCGTGCCGACTTCCTTCGAACTGATGATCCGGTCGAACCGGGCGCGCTCGACATTGAGGATCTTGCCCTTCAGCGGCAGGATCGCCTGGGTCTTGCGGTCGCGGCCCTGCTTGGCGCTGCCGCCGGCCGAATCCCCTTCGACCAGGAACAGTTCGCTCTTGGCCGGGTCGCGCTCCTGGCAATCGGCCAGCTTGCCGGGCAGGCTGGCGATGCTCATCGCGCCCTTGCGGCTCATTTCGCGGGCCTTGCGCGCGGCTTCGCGGGCGGCGGCGGCATCGATGATCTTCTGGATGATCGCGCGCGCATCGGCCGGATTTTCCTCCAGCCATTCGCTCATCTTCTCGCCCATCAGGCTTTCGAGCGGCTGGCGCACTTCGGACGACACCAGCTTGTCCTTGGTCTGGCTGCCAAACTTGGGATCGGGCAGCTTGACCGAGACGATCGCGGTGAGCCCCTCGCGCATGTCCTCGCCCGACAGGCTGACCTTTTCCTTCTTCATCAGGCCCGAGGCGGTTGCGTAATTGTTGATCGTGCGGGTCAGCGCGGCGCGGAACGCGGCGAGATGGGTGCCCCCGTCGCGCTGCGGGATGTTGTTGGTGAAGCACAGCACGTTTTCGTAGTAGCTGTCGTTCCACTGCAGCGCGACGTCGATCCCGATCCCGTCCTTCTCGGCGCTGACCGAAATCGGCGCGCCGATCAGTGGCTGCTTGTTGCGGTCGAGCCAGCGGACAAAGGCAGCGATCCCGCCTTCGTAGAACAGGTCATGCTCGCGGGTGTCCTCGTGGCGGCTGTCGCGCAGCAGAATGCGCACGCCCGAATTGAGGAAGGCCAGTTCGCGGTAGCGATGCTCGAGCTTGTCGAAATCGAATTCGGTGACATTCTTGAAGGTCTCGGTCGAGGCCTTAAAGGTTACCCGGGTGCCCTTCTTGCCCGGAGGAGCGTCTCCAACAACTTTCAGCGGCGCTTCGGCGTCGCCGCCGCGAAAGCGCATCCAGTGTTCCTTGCCGTCGCGCCAGATTGTCAGCTCCAGCCACTCGCTGAGCGCATTGACGACCGAGACACCCACGCCGTGAAGTCCGCCCGAGACCTTGTAGGCGTTATCCTCGCTGGTGTTCTCGAACTTCCCGCCCGCGTGGAGCTGGGTCATGATCACTTCGGCGGCCGAGACGCCTTCTTCCTGGTGGATGTCGGTCGGAATGCCGCGGCCATTGTCTTCCACTGAAACCGATCCGTCGGGGTTCAGTTCGATCAAGACCAGGTCGCAATGGCCGGCCAGCGCCTCGTCGATCGCATTGTCCGACACCTCGAACACCATGTGGTGCAGCCCGCTGCCGTCATCGGTGTCGCCGATATACATGCCGGGGCGTTTGCGCACCGCATCAAGGCCCTTGAGGACCTTGATCGAGTCCGCGCCGTATTCGCCGGTCTGGACTGACTTTTCAGGGGTGTTTTCGGTGTTTTCGGACATGCCGATCATATAGGCGCGAGGGGGGCGAATCCCAAGCAATTCGGGACCGCTGCGGGCGGTTTTCCACGATGCCGGTCGTGCGTTCAGAAAGCCTTGCGAAAATGCACCGTGCCCTGCCAGATCGAGGCATCGAACAGCGGCATGATCCCGGCGCGGGTGGCCTCGTCAAACTGGGAAGCATGGCACGCAGCGGCGGCCCTGGCGGCGTCGAGATCGGCGGGGTTGTAGGCAATGCTTTCGGTCAACAGCGCCGGATCGGTCACCGCCCAGCCCTGCAGCTGCGGCACCGGCGGCAAGCTGCCCGCCGGGATGCCGACATACAGCAGCTTGGGACGTTCGGCCGCGGGCATCGCCTGCACCGCTTGCGTGGCAAGTGCGCTCACCATCCGGTGGTCGGCATGGCCATAGCCCCCGTCCGGCCCCCAGGTGAGGATGAGGTCGGGAGGGTCAGCCAGATAACCGAGCGCGAATTGCACGGCAAAGACCTGCGCTGGCGAGCGCTCCGCCTGCGGCGTGCGCGCCATGGTCCCGTCGCCGATGCCCACGAAGAAATCAGCCTGTACGCCGAGGGCATCGGCGGAACATTGTGCTTCCCCCCGGCGCAGCTCGCCGAGTTCCGCGCCAAGCGGCAGATTGGTCACGCCGGCCCCCTGGTCGCCGACCGTGGCGAAAACGATGGTGACTTCTGCCCCCTGCCGCGCGAGGGCCGCGAGCGCGGGGGCAACCACCAGTTCGTCGTCCGGATGGGCAAACACGGCCAGGACGCGCTGCGGCGCTTCCGCCTCTTGCGCGCCGAGCGGCATGGCGAAGGCGGCAAACATCAGCGGCAGCAGGGCGGTCTTCAGTTTCGGCATGGTCGGGGTCGTCGTCCTATCCCATTTTGGCGCTTGGCTTTGGAACGCGACACTGCCTAGATGCGCCCCGCCGTGCAACAGGCAAGGGAGAGCGCGAGGGATCATGCTGGAGCAGGTGCAGGCCGAGTTCGGGAATTTCTCGGCCATTCTCGACCGATGGGCCGACATCCAACCCGGCAAGATCGCGCTGCGCGACGAAAGCGGCGAACTCAACTGGGCCGAGTTGCATGACCGGGTCGAACGGCTGGCCGCGCGCATGGTCGACACCGGGCTTGCCCAAGGCCAATCGGTCGCGATCCTCGGCACGTCCACGGTCAATTATGCGCTGGTGTTCCTGGCCGCGGTGCGCGCAGGCGGCGTGGCTGCGCCGCTGACCACCAGCGCCAGTCGCGAGCAGCTCGAAGGCATGGCGCGCGACAGCGGGGCGCGGCACCTGTTCATCGATGCGGCGAAGCGCGCCGAGTTGGGCGCGGATTTCCTCCCCGAACTCGACCATGTTGCGCTGGAGGACCTTGATCGCTGGATGGCGCCAGCGGGCACACGCGCACGCGCGTTCAAACCGGGCGCCAAGGATCCCTTCAACATCATCTATTCGAGCGGCACGACCGGCATCCCCAAAGGGATCGTCCATTCGCACCTGATGCGCTGGCGCCAGTTCGCCAGCACCGCCTCGAGCTATCTTGCGGCGGGGCTGCCGGTGCGTTCGCTGGCATCGACCCCGCTCTATTCAAACACCACGATGGTGGCGTTCCTGCCGGTGCTGCTGGCTGGCGGGACGGTCAACATCATGGGCAAGTTCAATACGCTGGAATGGCTGCAGCGGGCGCAGGATCACGCGGTGACGGTGACCATGCTGGTCCCGGTGCAATACCAGCGGCTGATGGCGGAACCGCGCTTTGCCGATTTCGACCTGTCGGCGCTGGCGCTCAAATACTGCACCTCGGCGCCCTTTTCGGCCGAGCTGAAGGCCGAGGTGCTGCGCCGCATGCCGGGCGCATTGATCGAGATCTACTCGATGACCGAAGGCGGGGTGGTGTGCCTGCTCGCTTGCCACGAATTCCCGGACAAGCTGCACACGGTCGGCCGGCCCGCGCCGGGCAGCGAACTCAGGGTGCTCGACGATGACGACCGGCCGGTTCCACCGGGGACGGCGGGCAATCTCGTGGGCCGTTCGCAGACCATGATGAGCGGTTACCAGAACCAGCCCGGGAAGACGCGCGAGGGCTATTGGATCGACCCCGAAACAGGGGATGTGTGGCAGCGCATGGGCGATATCGGACGGGTCGACGAAGACGGGTTCGTCGAACTGGTCGGCCGTGCCAAGGACATGATCATCTCGGGCGGCTTCAATATCTATCCGAGCGACCTTGAAGCCGAGCTCGACAGGGAAGCCGATGTGCTGGAGGCGGCCGTGGTGGGGGTGCCGTCGGAACGCTGGGGCGAAACGCCGGTCGGTTTCGTCAGGCTGGCGGCGGGCGCGCGCGATGCGGAATCAATCCGCGACGCGGTCAATGCGCGCCTCGGCAAGACGCAGCGGCTGGCTGCGCTCTACGCGATCGCGGAAATGCCGCGCAGCCATATTGGCAAGCTGCTCAAGACCGAGCTGCGGGAATGGGTGGCCGCGCGCGGAGAGCGGTTCTGAGCCGAAGCGTCGCGTCTGGCGCAATCGATGTGAGATGAACGGGAAGTGGGGCGCTGCGCCGTGCCGGCGGAACTTTCCGCCATGCTTGGGAGCTGCGCCCCCTCTTCCATTTGCTCCGCGTGAAGCGAGCCTCAGACGACGGTGGCGTTGAAGATCAAACCACTCAGGGTCACGGCTGCAATCAGCGAGAACAGCTTTTCGACGATGATGCGCATGTTCTGGTCCTTTCTTTTCGTTCTTGGCTGCCGCAGTTTTACCGCAGCTGCGGATTGTCGCGAGAGAGGCGCGGCCACCGGGTTGGGGGGCTGGTGGCGACCGCGCCTCGCTCGCTGCTCGGGTCGTTCCGGGTCCTGCCTGGCGTGGCTTTGGCCACTGCCACAGGCAGTCGCATATGCGATCCCGCGGCACCTTTTGGGGGGAGAGGGGTGGTGCCGACGACCGGGCTGCCAGGAGGGATCGAGGGGGAGATCCGGCCTGGCTGTCATCAGCGGCAAGGAGGGAGAGAGGTGCCTCGCCGCTGTTGTGAGCGGGAAATAATGTTGCGCCGCGTTGAATACAAATGAGAAAAGACGCAAATATGTTGCGAATTGTGCAACATGTCGCCAAATCCTTGTTGCATATGCGAAAACGGCCCCCGCCACTGGGGCGGAGGCCGATCCTGGAAAGCCCGTATACGGGGCTTCGCGCTTATTCCGCGCCCATCGCCATCTGGCGGGCGGGAACGGTGGCAAGCTGGGCCAGTGCGGCGCTGCGCGCTTCCTTGATGCAGGCGCGATCGATCTTGGGCGTGGCGCGGTAGAGCGGGTCGGCCACTTCGCAAGCCTTGCGGGTGACACGTTTGATGCGGAGCTCGAGTTCGTTGCGGCCCGCTGCGGTGGCGAGGTCGAGATCGCCATGGGCGATACGGATTTGCACCACTTCGGTGCCAGCGGCAGCCGGAGCGGCGGTCGAAAGGGCGAGAGCGGCCGTTGCTGCGGCGATAAGGGTAAACATAAGAGAACTCCGTGCAGGTGGTTCCGCGCGCATCGTGCGGGCGGGTTGCAGCTTGAAACTCATGCTGCGATGCAGCGTTCCCGATGTTGCAGTTGCGAAGAATGCGACGGTGGTTGTCATTATTGCAAACCACGAGACTGCCTGTGCCGGGGCTCTTGAACTCGCGTGCCGAGGCACCAGTTGAAGCCTTGAGGGGGATTGACTGAGAGGAAACCCGATGCGTTCACCCGAACAAGTTGCCGCTATGTCTTGCCCGGTGTGCCGTGTGCCGCTGGCGATGAGCGACCGGCAAGGAATCGAGATCGATTACTGCCCCCAATGCCGCGGCGTCTGGCTGGATCGCGGCGAGCTCGACAAGATCATCGAGCGCAGCGCACCGGCAGCCGCGCCCGCACCGCCGGCCACCGCGCCGCAGGCCCCCTATCCGCCGCAACATCATGCGCCGGCGCCGCATTATGGCGGCCGGCCCTATTACAAGAAGCAAAAGCACTGGCTGTCGGAGATTTTCGACTAGAGCGCTCGCCTCACGGCGGCATGCTTATGGACAGCGGCGGGCCACTGCATTAGCGGCTCGCCATGTCCATACAGCCGTCCGATTCCATCCTCATCGTCGACTTCGGCAGCCAGGTCACCCAACTGATCGCGCGCCGCGTGCGCGAAGCGGGGGTCTATTCCGAGATCGCACCCTTCACCATGGCGGAAGCGGCCTTCCACCGCCTGAAGCCCAAGGGGATCATCCTGTCGGGCTCGCCCGCCAGCGTGCCCGACGACGGCTCGCCGCGCGCGCCCGAGTTGTTGTTCGAGGCGGGTCTACCGATCCTTGGCATCTGCTACGGCCAGCAGGTGATGAGCCATCAGCTGGGGGGCGAAGTCCGCCCCGGGCATGAGACCGGCGAAGGTGGCGAATTCGGCCGGGCCTATCTCACCGTCACCCGGGATTGCGCATTGTTCGATGGACTGTGGCAGGTCGGCGAGCGCCACCAGGTCTGGATGAGCCACGGCGACAAGGTGACGAAGTTTGCCCCGGGTTTCGAGATCGTCGCGGTCAGCGATGGCGCACCCTTTGCGGTGATCGCGGACGAGCGACGCAAGTTCTACGGCACTCAGTTCCACCCCGAAGTGGTCCACACGCCCGACGGCGGCAAGCTCATCGCCAATTTCGTGCGCCATGTCTGCGGCCTGGCAGGTGACTGGACCATGGCCGAATTCCGCAAGACCAAGATCGAGGAAATCCGCGCGCAGGTCGGCAGCGGGCGCGTGATCTGCGGCCTGTCAGGCGGGGTCGACAGCGCGGTTGCCGCCGTGCTGATCCACGAAGCGATCGGCGACCAGCTGACCTGCGTCTTCGTCGACCATGGCCTGATGCGGATGAATGAGGCCGAACAGGTCGTCACGCTGTTCCGTGACCACTTCAACATCCCGCTGGTGCATGTCGATGCGGAAGAGCTGTTCCTCGGCGGGCTGGCCGGGGTCACCGATCCCGAAGCCAAGCGCAAGTTCATCGGCAAGACCTTCATCGACGTGTTCGAAGCCGAAGCGAACAAGATCGGCGGGGCTGATTTCCTGGCGCAGGGCACGCTTTATCCGGACGTGATCGAGAGCGTCAGCTTCACCGGCGGGCCAAGCGTCACGATCAAGAGCCATCACAATGTCGGCGGGCTGCCCGAACGGATGAACATGCAGCTGGTCGAACCGCTGCGCGAACTGTTCAAGGACGAAGTGCGCGCCTTGGGCCGCGAACTTGGCTTGCCCGAGGTCTTTGTCGGGCGCCATCCTTTCCCCGGCCCGGGCCTTGCCATCCGCATCCCCGGCGAAGTCACCAAGGAGCGCTGCGATATCCTGCGCAAGGCCGATGCGATCTATCTCGACGAGATCCGCAAGGCCGGGCTCTATGACGCGATCTGGCAGGCCTTTGCCGTGCTGCTGCCGGTCAAGACCGTCGGCGTGATGGGCGATTACCGCACTTATGACAGCGTCTGCGGCCTGCGCGCGGTGACCAGCACTGACGGCATGACGGCCGACGTCTATCCGTTCGACGCGGCCTTCCTCACCGGCTGCGCGACACGCATCGTCAACGAGGTGCAGGGCATCAACCGCGTCGTCTACGACTATACCTCGAAGCCGCCGGGAACGATCGAGTGGGAATAGGCCGGTTGGTCCGGCTGCCGCTCCGGGCCTGATGCAGCTC